>CAWFMB010000009.1:0-10651 GCA_963816685.1 uncultured Prolixibacteraceae bacterium
AGATTCACAGATCATAAAGCAAATCTTCTCATATATCACGGGTAAATTAAGATAAAGAATTCCTTCAACTTTCTGATTTTGATGTTCCTGTCCGTTCGGCCAGACGGGCTTATTCGGTGTTTCTTATGATTCAAAAATGAAATCCGTGCCTTTTCGTGCCATTCGTGGCAAAAAAATACTAGCCTCAGATTCACAGATCATAAAGCAAATCAGTCTCATATATCACGGGTAAATTAAGATAAAGAATTCCTTCAACTTTCTGATTTTGATATTTTCTTATTCGGTGTTTCTTATTATTCAAAAATGAAATCCGTGGCCATTCGTGTTATTCGTGTTATTCGTGTTATTCGTGGCAAAAAATACTAGTCTCAGATTCACAGATGATAAAGAAAGTTAGTTACGGATTACAGACTGAATCAGGATAAGGAATTCCCCTGTATTTTTTTGTTTTTGCCAAAAAATCTCTTTGTTTATATTCATCTTTAACTTTTGTATATTGAAAGACATAAAAAACAGCATTATTATGAAATACAAACTCTTCTTCTTCTTCCTGTTTTCAGGTGTTTTATATATGGCGCACGGACAGACTACAAACTCTCCGGATAATATTACACTAACATCAACCGGGGGGAAAACACAGGTACTCACAGCTGAAAACGGGGAATTCATTATAAATGTATCTCCAGGGGATGTTCAAAAGTTTAAAACCAGGGGATTTGTCAGCTACAGTGATTTCGGCGCAGTAAGCGATGGCAAAACAGATGATATGGATGCCATTGCTGCCACCCATGCATTTGCCAATCAATACGGCCTGCCGGTAAAAGCCGGCGATGGAGCTTCCTATTATATCGGTGGCAAAAATCGTGTGGCAATTATACAAACCAATACTGATTTTGGCACAGCTGATTTTATTATTGACGATACCGATGTTCAAAATTACAAAGATCATATTTTCATCGTAAGCTCAAATCAGAAATCATTTAAACCTGAGGGAATAACTTCCCTTAAGAGGAACCAGGAAAAAGTTAATATCTCACTGCCGGGAACCTGTATTTTCACCGTCACAGATTCAAACGTTAGACGCTATATCAGGTTTGGACCAAATCAAAACAATGGAACGCCACAGACGGATATCTTTATCGCAGACAAAGACGGCAATGTGGATAAGGATGCACCTATCATCTGGGATTTTGATCAAATCACGGATATTACTGCCCTTCCAATCGACGAAACGACGCTGACCATCACCGGAGGAATTTTTACCACCATTGCCAACAGAGCCGAATCGAAATATACCTATTACAGCCGGGGCATTGCCATCAGGCGTTCCAATGTTCTGGTGGATGGACTTGAACACCGGGTAACCGGCGAAGGAGAGCATGGCGCACCTTATGGTGGCTTTATCCATATCAGTGACTGTTCGCAGGTAACAGTTCAGAATACACTACTGACCGGACGCAAAATTTACAGTACCATAGGATCCGCTGGAGTTTCGGTTACCATGGGCAGTTACGACATCTTAGTTAACAGGGCCCTTAATGTTTCGTTTTTAAACTGCAGCCAGATAAATGACATCAACGACAACAGGTATTGGGGAATTATGGGTTCGAACTATTGCAAGAACCTTCTGTATGATAATTGCACCTTTTCAAGGTTCGATGCCCATATGGGTGTAGCCAATGCAACAATACGCAATTCAAAACTGGGGCACCAGGGGATAAATGCAATCGGCAGCGGGACCTTTACCGTGGAGAATTCCACCATTTACGGAAGAAACCTTATCAACCTTCGCAACGATTATGGCAGCACATGGCAGGGAGAATTTATTATCCGTAACTGCATTTTTGTTCCTGCAGGTGGCAAAACAACCAGCGCCAGCCTGATCGGCGGGTTTTATTCAGGACAACACGATTTCGGATACACCTGTTATATGCCGGAACGGATTACCATCGAAAATCTTCAAATCGATGATTCCAATACTCCGGAAAACTATAACGGTCCGGCAATATTTGCAAATTTCAATCCCGACAATACAAATGATTCCTATGTGGAGAAGTTTCCATATGTAAAAACAAAGGAGGTCATACTCAGGAAGGTGACAACCAAAAGCAAAAAGACTCTGAGGATTAGCGATAATCCATATCTGTTTAAAAATGTGAAGATCGTAACCGAACATTAGCGTTACCTGATTTTTCATGTCATGCTTTTTCAATTTTCAACTGCTCTAAATCAATATGATGTCCTGTTTCGGTTTACTTACAGTGAAGATTCATGAAATATGGAGCAACTATCCCTCGGCAAAGTCAATGCTCAAAGCATGAATGGATAAAACCGGTGGAATCTGTTCCGATCGGGTAAATAAAACGGGAACTTATATACTTTCATAATGATTACGCTATATTCGGATAGTTTTTATTTAGTTTTACGCTGTTAATTTTTATAATCGTTTTGCTTTGAGTTAAAAGTTCAGGATTATGAAATAAACAACTTATTAATCAAATCGTAACTTTAATGGTGTATTTTTAACTTCTTAAGATGATCCGGATTTGAAATTATTCATAAAAAATATGGTTTGTATTCGCTGCCAGATGGTGGTGAAAGCGGAGCTTGAAAAACTCGGGCTTCAGTATGACTATGTAAAAATCGGTGAAGCCAGTATTCCCGGAGAAGTGCGGCCGGAACAACTTGAAACGTTAAAAACAGACTTAAAAAAGGCTGGTTTGGTTTTAATGGACAATAAGAAAAGTGTTCTTGTTGAAAAAATTAAAAGTGCAATTATTGAACTGGTGCATTATTCCGAAGAACAGATTAAAATCAACCTCTCGGATTATCTGAGCGAAAAACTCAACTACGATTATACCTATCTTGCCAATCTTTTTTCGGAAGTGAAAGGGATTACAATTGAAAAGTTTTACCTGACCCATAAAATTGAAAGGGTAAAAGAACTGATTGTATACGATGAACTAAACCTCTCCGAAATAGCTTACAGGATGCACTACAGCAGTGTTGCCCATCTTTCGAATCAGTTTAAAAAATTCACCGGGCTCACCCCTACCCATTTTAAAAATCTCAAAAATAAAAAGCGCGGAACACTTGAAGATGTGTGAATAATGTAAATATTTTTAAAAATAATGTAACACATTCCAAAACTCAAATTCCGAAATTAGAAGTTGTAAAATTTCCCTAACCTTCCCGGGGAGGGGAAAAAAGGAAAAATGGTACAGGACCTTTAACCTGTAGTTTATGTAAAAATAATCCTGCACTAACAATACTGTACTGATTTGAATTTGTATTTACAACTGTTTGCTCATTAAAAATCAACAAAAGTTACCAATGAATGTATTATTAGTTTATCCGAAATGCCCCGACTCATTCTGGAGTTTCACACATGCCCTTAAGTTTATTTCAAAAAAAGCTGCAGTTCCGCCACTTGGATTAATTACGGTGTCGGCAATGTTGCCGGATACCTGGCAGAAGAAACTGGTGGATTTAAATATCTCCCCGCTCAAGACAAACGATATTCAATGGGCCGATTATATTTTTATCAGCGCAATGTATATTCAAAAGGAATCGGTGAATAAGGTAATTATTGAAAGCAAAAGATGGAATAAAAAGATTGTGGCAGGCGGCCCTCTTTTCACACAGGAATATCCTAATTATCCGGATGTGGATCATTTTGTTTTAAATGAAGCAGAGATAACCATGCCCCTTTTCCTGGCTGATTTAGATGCAGGCCAGCCACAACGTGTTTATATTACTGAAGAATTTGCAGATCTCACACTAACACCGGTTCCCGATTTTCATTTGTTGTCGGTGAAAGATTATGTAACAATGAATATTCAGGTCACACGCGGGTGCCCGTTTGCCTGCAATTTTTGTGAAATAACTTCCTTGCTGGGGCATAAAATGAGAATGAAGAGCACTGCCCAGATTATTAATGAACTGGATGTTTTGTATGACAGAGTCAAATGGCGAGGGCCTGTTTCAATTGTAGATGATAATTTTATCGGAAACATAAAAGAAATAAAAAACAACCTTCTTCCTGAAATGAAAAAATGGATGCAAAGTCATAAATACCCCTTTAACTTTAGTATCCAGAGTTCAATCAATCTTGCCGACGATAAGGTGCTTATGACGCAATTAATTGATGCTGGTTTTAATGCTGCTTTTATAGGAATAGAAACACCCGATGAAATATCTCTTCAGGCATGCAATAAAGTTCAGAATAAAAACAGGG
The DNA here is from genome assembly GCA_963816685.1 of uncultured Prolixibacteraceae bacterium. Lineage (GTDB taxonomy): Bacteria > Bacteroidota > Bacteroidia > Bacteroidales > Prolixibacteraceae > CAVYUC01. The sequence goes on from CAWFMB010000009.1 coordinate 4,238, forward strand.
ACCTTATCCAAAGCGTAAAAAAGATACAACAGGCAGGGATTCAGGTTTCAGGCGGGTTCATTGTTGGTTTCGACAGTGATACTCCAACAGTCTTTCAACGCCAGATTGATTTTATTCAGCAAAGTGGAATAGTTTCGGCAATGGTTGGATTATTGAATGCACCTAAAAATACCAAACTCTACCGTCAGTTAGAAGCAGAAAACCGGCTGACTACAGAAGCTACCGGAAACAATACAGATTCATCCATGAATTTTATTCCAAAGATGGATTACAATGAATTGCAGGAAGGATATAAAAAAATAATTCATAACATTTACTCCGTTAAACCTTATTATAAAAGGGTTAGAAAATTATTGCAGAATTACAACCGGCTGACAAAAGGACAAAGTAAGGTAAAATTTTCACTGCTGGTTGCTTTTATTAAATCGGTTTATGTCATTGGGTTCAGGGATAGGGGCAGAACCGAATACTGGAAATTTATTATCTGGACACTTTTCAACAAGCCACAATTACTGGTTGAAGCCATCACTTATTCAGTTTATGGTTATCATTTCAGAACTGTATACGGGCTCCGTCATTTATCGGTTTAAAATATCGGAATGTGTGAATAATGTAAATTAAAAAGTCAATTGTGTAATACTTTCAAATCTGGACGGGGGTAAATTTGGCAAGATTTACTTATGTAGAAAATGATGAAAGCCAAAGAAACAGAAAAATCTAAAATACATATTCTCATCCAAATAATAGAGTATGTTCCCAATTCGGTGGTTAGCAAAACAATTATACGTAAAATCACCGGGAATATAAGTATTGTTGCGGTAGATGCCGGTGAGGCGCTGGCTGAAAAAATTTCCCCGTTCGACACATTTCTTCAGGTTATAGAAGGAACTGCCGAAGTGGTTATTGATGATCAGCCAAACATCATTAAAAAAGGACAGGGAATAATTGTTCCTGCACATACATCGAATGTTGTGCGGGCGAACGGCAGGTTTAAAATGATTTCGACTGTAATTAAAAGCGGGTATGAAGGAAATTTACTCTAGAAACCTTCCCTGACCTTTGGAACAAAAAAATAAATACAGCGTATAGAAGCAAAAATAAATACACAACATAACAACAAATGTCATGGCAAAAAGTAAAGAAGGAAAAGAGAAAAAGAATGTAAAAAAGGAAGCAGTAAAAAGCCTGAAAGAAAAGAGAGCCGATAAGGCTGCTAAAAAAGCAGGTAAAAGTGATTTCAAAGCAGTTTAAACTTTTTTGAATTCTATCTTAATTCACGGACATAGCCCAAACCATGCAAATGATCAAGGACGGAAACTCTGGTTTTGCGGTTGATCTTTATTGCAGGCATATGAAAAATTTTTTACATCGCACCCGGAATCAGAGCAAAAAATAATCCCGCTAAACACGGGATTAAATGTTAATTGATGATATCTTGTAAACCAGGCCAGTTTAACATGTACTGCATTTAATCCTTTTACTCCAAATCTCTCTTATGAAATGAATTGTTAAACTCTTCACGGTCATAAAATCCATCAATTGAATCCGAATTGTGAATTTTGTTATCTCCTCTGTAATGCCGTACTAAATTTAATTCGTACCTAAAATCAAGCACATCTCCTTTTCTGAACCGTTTTGTCTTCGCAAAAGTTGAACTGTCAATCTTGTTTGTATTCACCAATTTGTTTTTCTCATCAATGCTTGCCATTCCAATTGGAATAATCAGGTGATTTTCGCCATCCTTGTTTAAAAACTCATGCACACCGCTGTTCGCACGATTTTGATACGTGTTAAACCCTTCCTCTATCAACGTTTCGTCAACTTCAACATCGAGATAAACCACACGTTCAGCAATTTTATTTACCAGCAAGTGATCCACTTTACCAATGATACGGTTGTTTGCATCTTTCACATCCCATCCTCTTACATCGTTGTAATTTTCGGCCACCTTGTAACCGGATAATTCATCCAGATTAAAAAGATTCCTGTTTGTATTTGTCATTTTTAAAGTTTTTAAGATTTATTAATTCATTTTTTCAAGTAGGTCAGCAGCTTTAGCAAAGTAATTCTTCACCACATCTTTCTGATCAAGTGTGAGTACCTCCGGATTAATTGCTGCTGAGGCATTTTTTAATGCATCAACTTCTTCTGACAACCACGGGTATTTAGCCAGTTGTATGTTTTGCAATGCTTTGGTCGATTTGTCAGTCGCATTTCTGATGTTTTTGGCATGTGAAGTTTCGAAAGGTTCATTGTCAATTTGATTCGTTGATTCATTTACCTTTTCCAAATCTACCTGAATATCATAACCAACTTCACCGGCCATGGCATTTGTTGCAGCCGTTAATTTTAAAAGCGCTTCACTTGTATAAGCATGATCCAGTCTCATTCGGGTGGTATCGTTTTCCACAAAACTTACAAAAGCAGCTACGGTGCTGTTGTTTTCCTTTACTCCCAAAAGGTTGGTGTCATTCGTGCCGGAAACATCATTTTCTTCAGTTACTTCCCCGTTCGTGTTGTTGTTACGAAATCCAAAGAAATAAACAAGTATTGCAATTATAACAAGGCCTGCAATCATCCACGGCCAGTTCTGTTTTTTCTGTTCAATTTTAATTTCTGCCATAATAGCTTATTTTTATTAACGTGAATATTGAAAGAACAAAGTTGGGGATCTTTAACAGGACAAGTATTACACAACTTTCACGAAGGGTTACATCATTCACACATTTTAGAGTTCAAAGAGCAGAGGGAAAAGGGCGGAGAGCAAGGTGCAAAGAGCAGAAGGATGGCAATATAAAATCTAAGTTTCTGATTCCATTTGTGCAATTTTTATGATTTTACGGGCAATCAGCTCAGGTGAAAGAATGAAATCGATACATCCGCTGTCTATTGCACTTTCAGGCATATCCGGCTGTGCGGCTGTTTCGGGTTTCTGCGCAATTGTAATTCCCCCAACCTCTTATATACCACACAGCGCATCTACTCCATCACCATCATAACCGGAAACAATTACAGCGATAAGTTTGCCATCCCGGTTTTTTGTGATTGAACGCATAAAAACAGTAATCACATCGGGCCATCCCCAGGGTTTTGATATCGGTTTTAACCGGAACTCTCCATCTAAAATATGTAAATCCCGCTTTTCAGGGATAATGAAAACATGGTTGGGTTCGATGTCTAACTTTTCTGTTATCAATTCGAATCTCATGCAGAAGTGTGGCCACTTTTCTCAGGTGATTAACAATGACGATGGCAACACCCATATCCGCAGGTAAATTTTTTAACAACCTGATATAAGAGTCAAGTCCGCCGGCAGAACCGCCAACACAAACAACAGGGAAGTTTTTGGCAACAATATTGGTTTTCATGTTTGTTGAGTAAATTATGAGAAAACAAAGTTAAGCCTCAAGAACAGGCAATTGTAACGGAATAATTGAAAGAAGTTACACCATTCACACATTCTCCGGTTGCAAATTTTCTTATACATAACTCACTTTCATCATACTGGTGCTTCCCTAAAATTTCATTCTTCATGCAAGAACATATCGTTTTATAAAATGTTTGACCTTATTAAATTTAATGCTGCCACAGTATCAAAGCTGTTTCAAGCGGAACCGAAACTCCGTGAATTTTTGGGACTATCCGTGGTGTGTAATCCGTTGAAGGACGATTGTTATCAACCGAAGTTGTAAAATGATAATCCCCGGTCCTTGATTCCGGTTTTTCATTGCGTTTCATATTTATTCTCACAGGATCTTCGCCGTTTAATCCATTGGCAAAAAGTTCTGCACAAACATGGTCAGGGTCAACCTCATTAAAGAAAACCTGAACATCAAAAACATGCTGTTTATCAGAAGTGGTAGTTTTTACTTCGCCAAAGTGCATTGAATTCCAGTGCTTTTCAAGGTTTTGCAATTGTCCGAGCATTTCTTTTCCCTTCGCCCCTTTACCGGCAGAACGTTCCAAGCAGGCAGCCGCGGCGGTCAGATAATGTTGTTCGGTATATTCCCGTACTGTTCTGTCGGCTGAGAACCTCGGTGTTAATTGCGCCATACTTTCGCGCATCCGTGCTATCCATGCAGAAGGAATTCCTTGTTCATTGCGGTTATAAAATTCAGGAAGCACTTCGTTTTCCAGGATATCGTAAAGCTGTTCAGCTTCACGGGCATCCCATCCGGGGTCGTCGCCATGTTCGTTTCCGTCTCCCAGCGCCCAGCCCACTTCGGGATTGTAAGCTTTTGCCCACCAGCCATCCAGTTCCGAAAGATTAATGCCGCCGTTTACCAGCACTTTCATGCCACTGGTTCCGCAGGCTTCCCAAGGCCGGCGCGGAGTGTTTATCCACACATCAACACCCTGCACAAGGTTTTCAGAAACATGCATATCGTAATCACCAAGAAAAATTACGTGAGGATGTAATCCATGCTGTTTGATAAACTGCATCCATTCCTTAATTAAATGCTGTCCCTGTTGATCTGCGGGATGTGCTTTTCCGGCGATGATAAGCTGTACAGGAAACGTTGAATTTGTTAAAATACGATGTAAACGCTGCGGATCGTGCAGCAATAAATTGGGCCGCTTGTACGTAGCAAAACGGCGGGCGAAACCCAGTGTAAGAACATTGGGGTCGAACAACTGTTTTGCCTGTTCAACTGTATCAGCCGAATGTCCGGCACCAAGTAACTGCCGCGCAAAATGTTCGCGGGCAAACTGAATAAGCTCTTTATTGGCGTTTGTGCGCATTTCCCAAAGCCGTTTATCGGAAACTTTGCGAATATCCTGTTCCAGCGTTTGGTTTGTTCCCAGCCACCGGTCTTTGCCACAGGCTTCCGTCCATATTTCATCCGCCTCTTTTGAATCCCAGGTGGGCACATGCACCCCGTTGGTAATATGCGCTACCGGAACTTCCGGTATTGGCCATTTCGGAAACAAGGGTTCAAAAATCTGCCGGCTGACTTTCCCGTGAAGCCAGCTAACGCCGTTTACAGCTCCGCTTCCACGGATAGCCAGATATGCCATATTAAACTTTTCAGATTCATCATCTGGATTTTTTCGGCCCAATGCCAGCAGTTGCCGACACGTAATTCCCAATTTCTGTTCTGCATAATTGCCAAGGTATTGTTCAATAATTTCGGGCTGAAAAAGATCAAATCCCGCAGGTACAGCAGTGTGGGTGGTAAACAGGTTACCAGCCCGGGTAACGGCCAGTGCAACATCAAAAGGTTGCCCGGCCACCTTCATAAAACTGTATGCGCGTTCCAAAATGGCAAAGGCAGCATGGCCTTCATTGAGATGGCAAACTTCCGGGTGAATTTCGAGCGCTTCGAGTAAACGCCACCCGCCAATTCCCAGAATCAGTTCTTGTTTAAACCTTAGTTCGGTACCTCCGCCGTATAATTCACTTGTTATTCCGCGGTGAACAGGAAAATTTGCCGCATCGTTACTATCCAGCAAATAGAGTTTTATTCTGCCAACCTGAACCTGCCAGACACGCAGCCATACAAGGTTACCTGAAAGTTCGATTTTCAATCGCAGCCACTCTCCGTCATCTTGGCGCAGAGGCGTTACGGGCAGTTGTCCGGGGTCGTTAAAAGGATAAAGTGCTTGTTGACCTCCATCGAAATCAATCACCTGCCGGAAATAACCCTGCTGATAAAGCAGTCCGATGCCAACAATGGGAACACCTAAATCGCTTGCCGCTTTTAACTGATCGCCGGCAACATTTCCCAAGCCACCTGAGTAAATCGGGAGCGCTTCGTTCAGCATAAATTCCATACTGAAATAGGCCACGCAGCTTAATTTTTCTTTGGGATGATATTTCTGATACCAGGCGGGCGCTGCATTTGTTTCTTTTCGCGACTTCAAAAGGAAATCAATTTTTTTGCGGAATGCCGGATCATCGGTTACCAATTGAAAACGTTTGTGGGAAATTGTTTGCAGAACTACCCACGGATTACGTGTAGTATCCCACAGTTCAGGATCAAGCTGGCGCCAGACTTCATCGGCGGAATGGTCCCACGACCACCGCATGTCAAGCGCCAGTTCAAAAAGATCATTGACTTCTTTTTGATCTTGCGGTAAAAAACTGTAAACAGGTTTCTTTTTGTCCGTGTTTTCTTTCATGATATTTTTAATTGGATTATAAACCTTTTAATCCGGTTTCCGGAGAACACAAATGGTTATGAATTTTGATTAGTTGTTGGAAAAATACATTGCCCTTAAGGCTTAGTTTGAAATACAACTTGGTAGAAGTTTGTTTCGTTTTAAAAAAACCATTTATTTGAATCGTGCAATAAAATCAACCGGACGATATACCGGTAAATCTGATTGGATAAAATCATTCCGCCGCCAAAAATGAAGATGCAGAAGCAAAGGCTGCCTGCAAAGGTTTTGCCTTTTCTGAATTCTGGCCAC
>CAWFMB010000010.1:0-78281 GCA_963816685.1 uncultured Prolixibacteraceae bacterium
TTGTTTCCTCATTTATAATTCCATTAGCTTGCAAGCAATCAAAAATTTTTCCTGATTTATCTATATCTGAATAGGAGTTAAAATATATACTCAGAAATCGTCTTTCACAAATGTCAAGAATTGGACATCTATATGGAAGTTTTAGCTTTTCACTGATTTTGAAATATTTAAATTTGTCCATAAGTCATTAAATAAGTGATGGTTTTTAATCTTCAGGTAATTCGTCAATTGTTTTTACAATTCTAAATCCATTTTTATCAATAATTGAAAAAATAATTGCTCCTCCAACTCCTGGTACATCAGAATTTATTTTTTCTGTTAGTATAGCTAAATCCATTGCGTGATTCAATAATTTAAAACCATTCTTGAAATTTATTTCGCTAACAATATTTCCTTGATTTAGAGTGGAAAAATTATAAGCTAAGCCCGACATTCCAGAATGTTGATATATCCAATCCTCAATGCAATCGTAACGGTCTGAATAAATATATTTTTTGTGTATCCCGTTTAGCGAATAGGTTAATTTGTGAAAGAATTTTTCATTTGTATCAGGCTCATAATGTGAATAGATGAAGTCTGTTGAAGGAAAATTTTCCCTTTGGTTTGGGTTCTCAATTTCATTAATTTCTCTGTCGGGGAAATTAGGTTTTAGAATATTCATCAGGTCATCAACAATTTGCTGATGTGTCATAGGTAATTTTGGCGAAATTGAATCAATGAGTTGTTGTACAATATCTTTCACTTCAGTCCCATTAATTACAACACTGCCAGCAACTTGAATGCAACCATAGTCAAAAATTTTAAATGTCTTTTTGGCGCCATCAATATTCTTAATTCTTTCAGGCTTAAAAGTTTGCCAAATCTCTTTAGCAGACAATTTTATTTCTTCATTTTCTTCATCAATATTTTTGGAATCTAATAGTTTTTTAAAATCGTCAAATCTAGCTATTGCACCTGTTTGAAGTTCTAAACTATCTGAAACTTGTAGTATTCCATTTTTAACTTTTAAGCTTGCTATAAATGTCATTTTCTGTTTTTTAAAATTACTGGTAACGGTCACTTGCAAGTTGTCGTTGCGGATTTCGAAGAGCGTCAGTGTCCGATAGGACATGACGGTCAAGAAAGGAGCAGAGACAACGCACACCACTGCACCCGCAATGCAATTTGCAAATTGTTAACGGCTGCATATTATTTTATTTTTTCATACTGTCTTTGATTTCTTTTAAATCATTAAATGTCAGGTTAAACCATTCTCCTCGTATTCTTTTGTCTGAATACTTTTTATGCAATTCGTTTTCAACTTTTTTTGGTGCTTCCCATACAGAAATAAGTTCTAAATCCGGTTGTTCGGCTTGAAGTGTCTTTTCTCTAAGACTTGGATTTTTACTCCGTCCTATTTTTATATTTCCACTTTTTTTATTGAGTATTAGATAAATTTGAGCTGAATCACAGTTTTCTTTGCTTATCTTATTCTCATTCATAAATTTCGAATAAAATTCAGTCTTGTCAAGCAAACGTATTGGTATAATACCGCGAACCCTTTTCGCCATAATTACAGGATTAGGGTCAATTAGTTTTTTATACTCTATTGATGTAATTGTACTAAAACCAATTTTTTCTAGATATCCTTGAGTAAATTTTTGAAATGTATTGAATACATCAATTATATCAAGATTATTATATTTTTCAGAGAGGTACCTTACAAAATAGAAAAGCAATTCATCACGAGATTAATTAGTTAATAGTAATTGTAAAATATCTCCTTGCAATCGATTTTCTCCATTTATGTATAATAGTTGATATTTCACATTTTCTTCGTCAACAGACTGAAGCGCATAACAATGTCTATTAATCCCCACCACCACATTGTTAATCTCACCAGAATAATTTCTGTTATTTATCTCAATAATTGTTTCTTCATCAAGAGAATAATAGTGTTCCCAAAATAATTCATCAATATTTTCTGTTGAGTTAGTCATTTGTCAGTTTTGTTAAGGTTGCCGTTAACGGTCACTTGCAAGTTGTCGTTGCGGATTTCGAAGAGCGTCAGTGTCCGATAGGACATGACGGTTAAGAAAGGAGCGGAGACAACGCACACCACTGTACCCGCAATGCAATTTGCAATTTGTTGTGCTTTCGTGCTTTTTATTCATTAGTAAATTCCGATTAATTCAATTTCCTCAATTTTCATTGAATCAACTTGCAATTCAATTCCAATTGCGGATGCTGATTCTTCTCCATAATTCCATTTTTCGATTCGCCATTTTCTCCGTTCCGTATCAAAATTAATTGAACTTGTCTTTCCTGTCAGTCCTCTTTCTTTTGCAATTTGATAAAACTCACAAAATGGAACTTTATATTTTTTATCATAATCCACGATACCGTCCAATTTACCTGAATCTGAGTAATATTTCCATTCTCCAATATATGTATGAACTGAAGTTGTCATAAATCCAATAACTTTTAGTTGTCCATTTTCGTGATACTCTTTCCAATGGTCAATATTTGTCAATTCATTAGAAATAGATTCAATTATGGGTGTCATGTCATCTTTCCATCGTCTGATTATCTGGTAGTTCATTGAATCAATCGAATGTCTAATCCCAAATTCATTTTTAGTCGCGACTTTCTCATATTTATCAATCAACGTTTTATCAATCATTGAGTATAGGTCAGAAATGCAATCTTTCGAGTCATTATTTGTAAATGAAACGAAAATTAGTCCTATTAATATAGTTATCAGTTTATTCATCGGTTTTTCAGCATGAAGCACAACGTTGTGCTATATGTATTACTTATATTTCGGCTATATAAAACTACATATATTCCCGTTATATGGAAAAAATAGGTAGTTCCTTTAACTTTTCGGGTGCGAGAATAATTCATCCAGCGGATTTTTGAATTTGTTAAAATTTATTGTTGAAACATGGGTGTAAATTTCTGTGGTTTTAGAACTTTCGTGGCCCAACTCAATGAGAATTATATCCCGGTTTCTATGGATTCCTTTTTTGAGCGTTATTTTCGGTAACTGGTTCAATTTTTAGTTTTTGGTGGTATAAAAATAAATATAAAATTGATTCGGCAATTTTCAGAAGCCGTTTTCCGGGAAAACAGGGGCAAAATTTTTAGAGGCATTGTCTGCGGAAAACAGATACAGGAAATCCGGGAGTCAAATTCACGGAATTTGTGTTGTCCGGAAACCTTTTGGAGGCGAATTCACGGAATTTGTGTCGTCCGGTAAACTTTTGGAGGCGAATTCACGGAATTCGTGTTGTCCGGCAAACTTTTGGAGGCAGATTCGCGGAATTCGTGTCGTCCGGTAAACTTTTGGAGGCAGATTCGCGGAATTTGTGTCGTCCGGTAAACTTTTGGAGGCAAATTCGCGGAATTCGTGTTGTCCGGTAAATTTTTGGAGGCGAATTCGCGGAATATGGGGTTCCAGGCTGAACAGACGGATTCCGGATTCAAATTTCAAAAAAAGGGAGTTCAAAGCCTGTCCGGCTGAACAGCGGGCTTTCCGGGGAATGTATCCTACGGGTTAATCCTCACATTCTCTACAAATTCGTTTACGCTGAATAGTTCAGGGCGAACTTCGTGCATTGGTTTTCCTGCTACAGTGCAGTTTTCAAAAACAACATTTTCAACCCGGTGTTCCTCGTCAAAACCCTGCAATACAATGGGGGCTTTGTTAAACCATTCCACATTTCTGATGGTAATATTATTTATATGTCCGGGCAGGTCATCGCCATACAAAGTGCCGTCGGTGATGTTCAGCTCGAAAAGTTTGCTTTCAGCATATTCAACCCTGATGTTTTCAAAAAGAATATTGCTGATTACTGCGGGTCCGTCGCATATAATGCTAAACCCGCTGTGCCCGTTTACCCGGCTGCCACCGCGTGCCATTAAAATATCGCAGTCGGTGACCGTTACATTGCTCACCTCTTCGGCGTTTGTTTCATACCCGATAGTCACACCGTCGGCATAGGCAAAGCCAATCATGATGTTGTGGGCCACATAAACATCTTTTACCGGATGTTTGTAATCGGGTGCTTTAATAGCCACACAATCGTCGGTATTGCGCAAAAAGCAATTTGTAATCCGAACCTGTTGCGATCCTGCAGGATTGATGCCGTCGGAACTTGGGCCAAATCCCATCACTTTAACATAGTTGTATTCAACATTCCGGCAGTTAATGAGTGTGTTTGTCCAGCCGCTGCCATTGCGGATTGTCACCCCTTCGACCCGTATGTTGCGGCTGTCTTCAATCTGCACCATCTGGCGGAATTCATAATTGCCGTCGAGGATTCCCCTCCCCTTCACCGTAAGGTTTGAAGCATTTGTTGCCCTGATTCCGCCGTAAACCACTGCCCCGGCAGCTATGTACAGCGTTTCATTGTCTTTCAGTTCGATGTATCCCGGATGGTGTACTCCCGGTCCAAAATATTTGACGTTGTCATCTGATGGAGAGGGTTTATTGGTTTCTTCGGGATTGGCAAACAGAAAAAGCGGCGCCTTTTCCCCGACTTCAATCACCAATTGCCCGGGACCATTCCAGTTGAATGAAATTTTATTGCCGCTGATTTCGGGTTGAATATTTCGGCTGACCGGACGAATGCGCACATCGCCCATCTTTCCGCTGACTGTAACTGTAACTTTCAGGCTGCCGGTGCCATCGAAACCTGCAAGATGCATTACCTGCGGTTCGAGGACGTATGGATCGCTGAACCAATCAGGAAGTTTTGGCACATCAAGGTTTGAAGTAAATTTCTCTGTCCAGATATCCTGCCCGTTAACGGTTACCGAAAAATCGGGGCTTTTTGTTAAACCCTGTACGGCAGGATAAACTGTTACCTGGCAATGGCCGGTGCCATTTAAACATAAAATTGAAAGAAGAAGAAGGAAGATGGAAAGCAAGTGGTTCGATTTCATCATTTATTTTTTTATGTTGATTTAGCTATCCGCGAAACAATAATTTGCGGCGTGTTAAAAATAAAGGTTTAGGATGAGGTGTGAAAATTTAAATGAAAATAGCTGGGGGTGGTTTAGCAGAGACGCGATGCATCGCGTTTCTACCTGCGGACGCCGGGGACACAAAATATATATTTCGCTGCACTGCAGATTTTAAAACAGCTGTTATTTCAGAGATATCCTTTGCCGTTGGTTTTAACCAACGGATAGATGAAACCAGATAAGACTGGGGCTTAAGCCCCGGATTTTTGGGCATTCATTTATCCGTCCCTTGAAAAAAGGGACGGCAAAGGATAAACTTCCTGAAATCATTATTAATTGTTGGACATTTTCATGGGCTGGCATGTGGCAGAGACGCCATGCATCGCGTCTCTGCCTGTGGACGCCGGGGACACAAAATTTATATTTCGCTGCTCTGCAGATTTTAAAACAGCTGTTGTTTCAGAGATATCCTTTGCCGTTGGTTTTAACCAACGGATAGATGAAACCAGATAAGACTGGGGCTTAAGCCCCGGATTTTTGAGCATTCATCTATCCGTCCCTTGAAAGGGACGGCAAAGGATAAACTTCCTGAAATCATTATTAATTGTTGCACATGTTCATTGGCTGCATTTGGCAGAGACGGGACGCATCGCGTCTCAACCTGTGGACGCCGGGGACACAAAATATATATTTCGCTGCACTGCAGATTTTAAAACAGCTGTTGTTTCAGAGATATCCTTTGCCGTTGGTTTTAACCAACGGATAGATGAAACCAGATAAGACAGGGGCTTAAGCCCCGGGGTTTTTAACATTCATATTTCCGTCCCTTGAAAAAAAGGGACGGCAAAGGATAAACTTCCTGAAATCATTATTAATTGTTGGACATTTTCATGGGCTGGCATTTGGAAGAGACGCGATGCATCGCGTCTCTGCCTGTGGACGCCGGGGACACAAAATTTATATTTCGCTGCTCTGCAGATTTTAAAACAGTTGTTGTTTCAGAGATATCCTTTGCCGTTGGTTTTAACCAACGGATAGATGAAACCAGATAAGACTGGGGCTTAAGCCCCGGGGTTTTGGGCATTCATCTATCCGCCCCTTGAAAGGGACGGCAAAGGATAAACTTCATTGAACTAAAGCATTTATGCATAAAATTTGTTTAGCGGATGAATCAGTTATTTCTAACTCCGGATTCTGTTCCGGTTACAATTTATTTGCTTCGATATAAATACGTTTTATTTCAGGGTAAGCATCACGAATTGTACCTTCAAGCCGTTTAACTGTATCGGAGAGTTCGGTGCTGCTGAGTTTTCGCACAAACTGCACATCCAGTGCAAGCAGCACATCGTTTGGCGCCATGTGCATCGTAAGCGGACGGCTCAGGGTTTCCACATTTTTATCCTGCTTTACAAGTTCCTCAATGTGGTCAACAATATAAGGCTGCACACTTTCACCAATCAGCAGGTTGCGGGTTTCGATGGTTAGAAGCACCGCTACAAATGCAAGCAACAATCCGATAAATATTGATGCAACCCCATCTGCAACCGGAAGATCGAAATGACTTCCCAAAAACACCCCTGCCGCGGCGATAAGTAATCCGCCTAAAGCAGCGCCATCTTCAAAAATTACAACAAATAAAGTAGGGTCTTTGCTGATTCGTACCCGGGCAAAAAAACTTCCTTTTATCCCTTTGTTTTTGTTCAGATTGTGTACAGCAATCAGAAAAGATGTTCCTTCAAATAAAAATGCACCACCCAAAACTGCATAATTCCAAATGAGGTTGGTTAATTCTTCGGGATGCTGAATATGTTTTATTCCTTCGTAAATAGACATTCCGCCCCCCAATCCAAAAATCAGGATAGAAACAATAAGCGACCAGAAATAAATTTCTTTGCCATGACCAAAAGGATGTTCCTTATTGGGTGGCTTTTTACTTCGGTGGATTCCCAAAAGTAAAAGTAACTGGTTGGCAGTATCCACCGAACTGTGAATTCCTTCGGACAGCATGGCTGAACTGCCGGTAAATCCGGCTGCCAAAAACTTCAGTATTGCAATGGCAATGTTGGCAGATAACGCTCCGTAAACAGTAATTTTTGAGTGTGCCATATTCCGGGTTTTGAAATTCTGCTGCTGTCTCTGCTACTATGAAACAATTTTGTTTTGTTCAGGTTCGCAATTAATTTTCAGAACATGAGAAACACAGGGGGGAAACAAGGGAATAAAAGGCAATACGTCAATCCAAAGTTGAAAAAACTCTACTGCATAAAAAAGCAAAATTTAACCTTTCCGAAACAAGGGCACCTATTTCCAACCACCACCCAAAGCACGGTACAGGGCAACCACAGCATCAAGCTGCTGCAAATGGTCATCTACATAATTCAGTTGAGCAAACAAAAGACTTTGTTGTGCATTTAAAACTTCGATGTAAGAAGCGGAGCCATAATTGAGCAACTCCCCTGTATATTCCACCGATTTTTCAAGTGCGGTAATTTGTTGCTGCCGGAGGTTCATTTTTCTTCCTGCGGTTTCGTACAAACCCAATGAATTGTTTACTTCCTGACCTGCGTTGAGGAGAGTATACCGCAGATTTTGCAACGCTTCTTCCTGGCGTGCCCTTGCAACTTTTAACCGGGTAACATTAACCTTTTTATTGAAAACAGGAGCAGCCAGTCCTCCTATTATATTTGCAGCAAACGAAGCAGGATCGAGCAGTTGGTCCAGTGTGCCGGCAGCAAACCCCGAGGTTGCAGTTAAAGTAAGCGCCGGATAAAAATAAGCCCGCGCACTGTTTGTCATTTCAAAAGCGCTGATTACATCGTATTCGGCCTGCATAACATCCGGACGGTTATCCAGCAACTGAGCGGGAACTCCGGTTTGCAGCAAATCAGCATCAACTGTTTCCGGAAGCTGATTACGCTGAATACTGTCGGGTGTCCGTCCCAGTAAAAGGCACAACGCATTCTGTGTTTCCCGGATTTGCTGTTCCAAGCCGGGGATGGTTACTTCGGCAGCATAACGTGCTGCTTCGCTCTGCACAATAGCCGCGCCGGTGACCCTCCCGCTTTCCTTCAGCGCTTTCATCGTTTCCACAAGGTTAATATTGGTTTCCACCGTTTGACGCGTGATCTCAAGCTTTGCATCCAGTGCCGACAAATTGTAATATGCATTTGCAATATTTGCAATCAACCGGGTCTGAACGGCCTTTTTACCAGCGTCTGTGGCAAGCAAATCAGCGTAGGCAGCGCGTTTGGCACTGCTGAGTTTTCCCCACAAATCCACTTCCCAACCCGCTTCAACTCCTAGTTGATAGAGTGTAGTTTCGCGCGGCCGGTTCGAATTCTCCGATTCAGGATTGAGTGTATAATTTGCAGTTGCCCTTGCATTAACTGCCGGAAAAAGTGCCGCCTTGCTTTGATTAAAATAGGCTTCGGCCTCTTTCACCCGCTGAATGGCTATTAACAAATCGGGATTGTTTGCCAACCCTTCTGCAATATAATTTTTTAGCAACGGATCGGTAAAGAGGTCCTGCCACGGAACAGCCGCCAGATTGGTGGTGTCGGCGCTTTCAATTCCGAAAAGTCCGTCGGTGTTTACTTCCTCCCGTTGGAAATGCTGCTGCGAACTACACGAAATAAAAACTCCGGCAATTCCAACAAACAGGATGATATTTTTTACTGAAATGCTTTTCATAATTCACTATAATTTATCCGGAAATTCTTCCATTGTGTTGAATTCCGAAATTTCTTCCTTTACCGGTTTCTTCACTTTTTCCTGAAGAGTCTGAAAGATTACATACATCGCAGGAATAACCAATATTCCAATTAACGTTCCTATAATCATCCCGCCAATGGCGCCCACCCCGATTGAACGGTTACCGTTGGCTCCCACTCCGCCGCCGATAATTAAGGGTGACAAGCCAAATATAAATGCAAAAGAAGTCATTAAAATCGGGCGTAACCGTGCAGTTGCACCTTCAACTGCCGACTGCATGATGCTCATTCCGCGGTGGCGCCGCTGCAATGCAAATTCAACAATAAGAATCGCGTTTTTCGCAAGAAGCCCGATAAGCATTATCAGCGAAATTTGAAGGTAAATGTTGTTTTCGACTCCCAGAATACGGGCGAAAATAAATGAACCTGCAATACCAACCGGTAACGAAAACAGGATAGACAGTGGCAGAATAAAACTTTCGTATTGCGCTGCCAAAAGGAAGTAGACAAAAATTACACTCAGGGCAAAAATAAGAATGGACTGGTTGCCCGATGAAATTTCCTCGCGTGTCAATCCCGAAAATTCGAAATCATAGCCTGGTGGCAGTGTTTCAGCAGCCACCTCCCTTACCGCCTGAATTGCATCACCCGAGCTGTACCCAAAGTTTGGCGAACTGTTCACTCCAATTGAAGTGTACATGTTAAAACGTGTAATATTTTCCGGCCCGTAAACCCGTTTCAGGGAAATAAACTCTGTAATTGGCGCCATTTCACCGGTTGATGTGCGGACATAAATATTGTTCAAATCCTCAGGGTTTCCGCGGTAACCGGGTTCAGCCTGCACCATAATGCGGTACTGTTTCCCAAACCGGTTAAAATCGGATGCATAAAATCCACCGATGTATCCCTGCAATGCAGACAGAACAGAACTCACCGGAATTCCTGATTGTTTGCTGCGGGCAACATTGACATCCACCTGGTATTGCGGAAAATTTGTATTGAATGAAGTGATTGCAAACTGAATTTCGGGCCGCTGATTAAGGGCTGCAAGAAACTGATTTGCTATTTGTTCGAAATCTTTAATATCCCCGCCGGTTTTATCTTCCAGCTTCAGCTCAACCCCTCCCGAAATACTGAATCCGGGAACCATTGGCGGAGTGAATATGATGATTTTAGCATCCTTTATCTGTGCAGTTACAGCATACAATTTTCCGATGACACTGTTAATGTCCTGATCATCGCCGGTTCTTTCGGCAAAAGGCTGCAAATCGCAAAACAGCATTCCGTAGGAACTTCCCTGCCCGCTGATTATTGAACGGCCAACCACCATTGAACGTCCGGCAATTTCAGGAATATCTGCAACCATTTGATCCACCTGATCTACCACTTCTTTTGTATGTTCAAGTGAAGTTGCCGGTGGCAGGCTGATGTCGATCATCATAATTCCCCGATCTTCGGAAGGTACAAATCCGGTGGGGGTGCTTTTCATCAGAAAATATAATCCGCCCGAAAAAATAAGAATCAAACCAACAGCAATCCATTTCCGGGATATAAAAAAGTTTGTAGTCCGTTTATAACGAACTGTCATATAATCAAAAGAGGTATTGAACGCTGAATAAAACCGCTGCATGAAGCCTTTTTGATGCAATTTGCTTTCGTGGTGTGGTTTAAGAAAAACAGCACACAAAGCAGGGCTCAGCGTTAAAGCATTCACTGCCGACAAAACGATGGCAACTGCAAGAGTAATCCCGAATTGCTTGTAAAACACGCCGGTAGTTCCGGTAATAAAGGTAACCGGGATGAATACAGCGGCCATTACAAGCGTAATGGAAATAATAGCGCCTGATATTTCATCCATAGCTGAAACAGCAGCTTCCAATGCACTTTTAGCCCCCTGATCGAGTTTTGCATGAACGGCTTCCACCACTACAATTGCATCGTCCACCACAATTCCAATAGCCAGTACAAGTGCAAACAGGGTGAGCAGGTTGATGGTAAAACCAAAAAGTCCAAGGAAAAAGAAGGTACCGATAATGGCTACCGGCACTGCTATAGCCGGGATTAATGTTGCCCTGAAATTCTGTAAAAACACAAAAACCACGATAAACACAAGAATAAAGGCCTCGAGCAGGGTATGCAATACTTTATCGATGGAACTGTCGAGAAAATCATTTGCATCAATTAAAATGTGGTATTTTACTCCTTCCGGAAAACTCTCCGCCACATCATTCAGTACCTTTTTGGCTTCAATAATTACTTCCCTTGCATTTGACCCGGGCGATTGAAAGACTGCCATGGTAATACCGGGTTTATTCATCGCCTTTGTTGAACTTGAATAACTCAGCGAACCCAGTTCCACTCTTGCCACATCTTTCAGCCGCAGGATATTTCCTTCCTTGTCAGCTTTAATAATAATATTTTCAAACTCCTCTGGCTGGGACAGTTTCCCTGTATATTTCAGCACGTATTCAAATGACTGTTCATTCTGTTCACCAAAACGTCCGGGTGCCGCTTCAAGATTTTGTTCATTTAAAGCGGCAATAACGTCGGAAGGAACAAGTTTATAGGCAGCCATAATATCGGGCTTGAGCCAGATGCGCATTGAATAATCCCGCGCACCAAAAACCATTGCTTCGCCCACTCCGTTTACCCGCTGGATTTGCGGAAGTAAATTTATCTTGCTGTAATTCTGAAGAAAGGTCTCATCAAATTCCCCGTTTTCGCTGTACAACGAAAAAACCATCAACATGCTGTTTTGGCGTTTGGCGGTGATAACCCCTGCCCTCAACACTTCGGCAGGGAGCAAACCTGTGGCCCGGGCTACCCTGTTTTGTACGTTAACTGCAGCCATATCCGGATTAATTCCCTGGCGGAAAAATACCTCAATACTTGCACTTCCGTCATTACTTGCCGTTGAAGTCATATAGGTCATGTCTTCCACGCCGTTAATCTGTTCTTCCAAAGGAGTAATTACACTTTTAAGTACAGTTTCGGCATTGGCTCCGGTGTAGCGTGCCGAAACACGAATGGTTGGCGGGGCAATGTCGGGATACTGCTCAATAGGAAGGCTAAAAAGCCCCAGTAATCCCAAAATCACAATGATAATAGAAACTACAGAGGATAAAACCGGTCGTTCTATAAATTTCCTAAACATAATTTTTTCATGAATTTGATTAATTAGCCCTGTTCTCCGAAAGATTTTCAGCTTCCACTACTTCAGGTTGAATAACCTGGTCATTTTGTAAAGAAGCAATTCCTTCTATCACAATTTTATCACCGGCATCCAATCCGCTGGTTACCACATAAGAATCTTTCAGGTTGCCTGTCACAACTTCAATTTCAGTATTATGTACTTTATTTTCATCATCTACTGCATATACAAAACGTTTCCCCTGCAATTCGTAGGTAGCTTTTTGCGGGATAATAATTTTTGAATCGTAATGTGCGGGAATCCGGACCAAACCACTTCCGCCGCTGCGCAGAATTCCATCGGGATTTGGGAATGTTGCGCGGATATTAATGGATCCGGTCTGCTGATCGACCAATCCGCTTGCAGTTTCAATCCTTCCAGGTTCGCTGTATACTGAATTATCCGGTAAAACCAGCAATACTTCAGGCAATTTTTCAAGTTTCTCATGAAGGGTGTTACCTTCCAGTTCTTTTGTTAGTACAAAAAACTCTTTTTCGTTCATTGCAAAATAGGCATACATTTTCGATGTATTTGAAACAGTAGTCAAGGGCTGCGGAATGGTACTGCTGACAAGGCTTCCCACACGATAAGGGAAATTGCTGATAATTCCGCTGGTGGGGCTTGTAATAACCGTGTATTGCAGGTTTGCTTTTGCATTTGCAAGCATTGCTTCGGCCTGCGCCAGCTGGGCTTGTTTGGCCTGCAGAACAGATTCCACCGACTCCAGTTCAAACTTGCTGATGATGTCTTTTTTTACAAGCGGCTTTGTTTTTTCAAGATTGATTTTTGCAGATGCAACTTCTGCCTCGGCAACTTTTACCTGCGCCTCTGCAGAGCGCATGCTTGCCTGAATGTCATTTGCAAAAAGCCGGAAAAGCACCTCTCCTTTTTTAACATGTGCACCTTCATCCACCAATATCTCATCGATATAACCTGCAATTTTTGGACGAATCTCCACGGTTTGCTGCCCCTGCAAAGTTGTAGGATAATCTTTGTACAAAGTTGTGGACTGCGGCTGCAACGCAATAACCCTGTACGATTTTGGCTGATTATTTGCCTGCTGACTTCCACCTTGCGAATCGGCACATGAACCAGCTGCCATCAGCATAAAAACAAATCCTAAATTTTTGAATTGCCTGAATGTTTTCATCTTATGATTTTAACTCTTGCTTTAATTTGTCATTTATTGTATATCCTTCGGAACTGCCGTTTATCAGTATTTGCTGAATTACCCGCTCAAAGGTTTGCTGCTCTTCATCACTTATCCCGGAAAGCAATTCTTCAGAAACTTTTTTAGCCATCGACTTTGAAACTTCGAGCATTTGCAGGCCCTTTTGGGTTATCTCAAGATTTTTCTTTCGTTTATCCTTCCGGTCCCATGAACGGGTAATGTATCCCTTTTCAGTGAGCACATTAATTTGCCGCATTACAATTGACTTGTCTTTTTGCAAATGACCGGCAAGTTCCTGCAATGTTAAAGGTTCGTTTAAATTGATATGAAATAAAATGATAAACAAATCGAGGCTGAGTTCCACGTTGTTTTCCCTGTATCTGGCCATCAGTTTGTTTTTAAATACGCGCCTGGTCTGGCCAAGCATATATCCCAAAGGTTTCTCCAATTTTGTCTTCTTTATTATTTCCGCCAAAAATAGATCAATTTAGTGGACAATGTCAACTAAGTTACATTAATAAAATATTAATAAAATACTCTCGGGTGTTTTATTCAGGAAAAACAGGCTTTTGAATTTATGAAAACACCATATTGTAATTGAAATAAAATTCAGGAGACACAAACAATTCAGTTTTTGATTTGAATAAATTTACACCACCGGAGATGCACCTGTCTGAGACTTTTCAAGTGCTTCAATTCTTTTTTCCAGCAGTTCGTAGTCCTTTCGGGAAGGAATATTCATTTTTTTAAGGATTTTTTCCATCAGGTTGCGCATTTCCTTTTCAAATTCGCTTCGCTGCTCTTCTCCTTCATTCCTGAGGTCATTTAGAATCCGTTTTCCCTCTTCTTCGGAGATTTTACCTTCTTCCATTAAATCGTTAATAATTTCAGCGGTTCGTTTCATTGCAAAAGAAGCGGCCCCAAATCCTGCATTAATTATTCTTTGAATAAATGATTCCATGGTTCATTTTTTTATGTGCTAAAATAAAAACAGCTTTAAACAAGGATATGTTTAGAATGAATTTCAAAGTTTAACTGCTTCAGTAAAAACTCAGGATCAAATGTCTTTAAATTCAGACATAAAAATACAACAACAATATGAAATCCTTCAATAAGAATCAATATATCAAGCCATTAAACAAAAAACATAAACATTGTTTTCCGCCAACTTGTTATAAATACAACACACAAAAATTATTAATCATTTAAAAAAGACAACTATGGCAGAATTAAATGTAAAGAAAAAGAGAAAATCTCCGGTTGGTTGGATAATTCTGGGACTCGTTGTAATTGCTTTGATAGTATGGATTGTTGTTGATAATAATGATAACGAAGTGATGACAAGTGAAAACAACGAACAGATAATGGAACCAAATCAGGATGAAGGAGCAATGACTCCGGGAGAAAATGATGCAGAGAATTCGGATATGGATGCAAAAGTTCAGGAATTTGTTTCATTTGTAAATGGAACAGACAGCATCAGCATGGATCATGAAGTTACCCACGAAGGGATAACAAAACTGACCGAAGCTTTAGCAGCTGTTACACCGGATGGTGTACCCGATGATAATGTAAAGAACGATGTTGACGCGCTCAAACAGGAAGCTAATCAGTTGCTTGATAATCGCTTATCGGAACAACATGCAAACATCATGAGAAATTCATTCATCAGTGCGGCAAAAATTATTGAAAACATTCAAAAAGATAATTATCCGGACCTTGATGAAGAAGCAAATCAGGTGATGGAAGCAGCAGAGGACATTGATGCGCAGCAATTGGCAACAAATCAAAAGGAGGATATTAAATCATTTTTTGATGAAGCTGCCGATGCCCTTCAAAAAATGGAAGCAGAAGGACAAACTGCTTCACGGCAGTAGTACAAATTCTGTGAATGAAATAACAGTTGAAATTAAAAATTAAAAACAATGGCAGATAAAAAAGATAATGATCGCAGGTTAAATTACCTGGAAGATTTGAGTAAGTACAAGATGGCAGATAATGATCCCGACGTCAGGGGCTGGGAAGTTTTTGATGCTGATAACGAACCTGTTGGTAAGGTTTCAGGTCTGCTTGTCGATAAGGAAAAAGAAAAAGTCAGATATCTGGATGTAGATTTAAATGATGATTTGCTATCAGAGCAACATGATCCGTTTGATGTAAAACATGAAGATGGGATTCATGAATTTTCGGATAAGGAAGGTGAAATTCACATGATCATTCCTGTAGGTGTAGCCCGTGTTGAAAGAGATCATAAAAAAGTGGTTGCCGATGGAATTGATCGCGATTCGCTTCGCAACATTCCATCCTACAGGTATCGCAAAGATATTCCCGTACATCCAAAATACGAAAGAAGAGTGGTTCAGGCCTGCATGGGAGGCACTAAAAGGAAAGAGGTTGAACTTGAATTGTCGGATGACGAAATCTACAATTCAGAACAGTTTAATCAGGATCGGTTCTACGGAAGAAGTTCAAAACAGTAAGCTTTGAGCAGTAAGCTTTGAGCAGCGAACTGATAGCAGGAGACATGGAGCAAAGAGCAGACAGATGAGAGCATGAAGCAAACATGCAGTAACCAAAGACTTATCTGGAACGGATTAAATTCGATTCGAATCGAATTTGATCCGTTTCTGGTATAGCGATGGTATATCTTTGTTCCTGTTTTCAGCATCAGCCTTTTCTCCGCGCCACCGCAATATTTACATTCCGATATCCGTACACTTTCAGGTTTTTGATTTACATGGCTAACCCACAACGCCAGATACACTCCGGTGTTTATATTTTGACCGGGCTCAGATATGCCTTCGGATTTAAAGTGCCAGGTATTGCATAATCTGACACGGTAATGTTTACTTTTCACAATATACTGACACTTAAAAGCTTTCGCAGTGAGTTTCCCGCCTTACCGGTTTCTCAACATTTCTCCCCGTTTCATGCAGCGTATCCGAAAAAAAAACATTTTAGATCTTCGGTTTGTTATACAATACAGTTTACCCATTTATTAATTAAATACATAAGTATGTCAGAGTTAAAGATTGAAAAAAAGAAGAGATTTCCGGTAATCTGGATGATACTGGGAATAATTGCAATTGCCGTTATCGTATGGATTATTGTTGATGATAATGACAACAATACAGATGTAATGGGCGAAAACGAAACAGAATTGAATGAGCCCTATGAAAACGAAAATGGTTTTGCAGAATCAGAAGAATGGAATGGAAACGAAGTTTGGGGTGATGATTCAGATGTTCCTGAAAGCGACTCCGGTTTAAATAACAACGACACAGAAGTTTGGGGTGATGATTCAGATGCAGGTGAAACCCGCCGGGATATTCGGCAGGAAGATGATTCCAACACTTTTGGCGGTGATTATTCAGGTGCGTTGGGAACAGATGCAAATGCTCCGGATGATGTCATGCGGTCGAACAGGATCCAGAATTTTATTTCGTTTGCTGAACAGACAAATGAAAGTAACCTGAACCGCAGAAGAACACATGAAGGCATTAACAAACTTGCAATGGCGTTATCTGCAGTTACTACCGACAGCACCGGCACAAGCATGCAGCAGGAACTAAACCGGTTAAAACAACAGGCCGATCAGCTTAAGGATAACCGGTTATCAAACCAGCAGGCCTCAATCATCAAAAGCAGTTTTATGGATGCAGCAAACATTATTCAAATGCAAAGCCGCAATTATGACGGAATGGACAATGAAGCCTCGCAGGTGATGGAAGCTGCCCGTAGAATTAACGAACAGGATATGGCTTCCAATCAGAAAGCTGCTATTCAATCATTTTTTACTGAAGCTGCCGATGCTTTGGAAAAAATGAAAAACAGCGATTTGAATGACAATTCCACCGGATTCAGAAATTGAATCGTGCTGAAACTTTAACCGGATTTTAATTTCCGGTGATTTTATATTTATTAACACACAAATTAATTATTTAAAATTATGGCAGAAGAAAAACGCCGCAGGCTGGCTTACCTGAAGGATTTAAAGGATTATAAGGTAGCCAGCCACGACCCGGATGTCAGAGGATGGCCGGTTCATGATGCAAACAGGGATAAGGTTGGTACAGTTTCAGGACTTCTTGCAGATCCTGCAAAAGAAAGAGTAGTCTACCTTGATGTTGATGTTTTGGATGAGATTGTTTCACATGACCACGATCCTTTCGATGCACGACACAATGACGGAATACATGAGTATCAGGACAAAGAGGGTGATATTCACATGATTATTCCGATTGGCGTTGCCCGTATCGACAGGGAAGGTAAGAAAGTGATTGCTGATGGAATTGATCAGGGTTCTCTGAGAAATTTCCCTTCGTACCGTTACCGGGAAAATGTTGAATTACATCCTGATTACGAAAGAAGAGTGATGGAAGAATGCATGAAACAAAAACGTTACCGCGAAAGCAAGGATGGACAATTAATTGATCGTGACCTTTCGGATGACGAATATTACAATTCGGAACATTTTGACGAGGATAGATTCTACGGACGGGGAAACAATAACTATTGGTAATAATTCACTGGTGCAGGAAGTTCAATGAACTTCCTGCACTTTTTATTTTGTTGTTTTCAGGAAAAATATTCATCTCAAATAAAATCAAAAGATCCATTCCGGAGGTTAATTCCATACTCAAGCCGGAATCCACCCTTCAGTATTTTGCCGGAGCCACCGGATTCCGGATTCATTTATTTTCAGCACCATTTTTAGTAACTGTAACCAGAGCAGAATCACTTTTCCCGTTGGTTAACTTTATTTCCACCAAGTGCTTTTGATTTTCACAATCCTATGTATAAGAAATATAGCTGTGTTTTTCCACGTCCTCAATCTCCACAGGTACATCCGATTCGAATTCAGGAAAATTTACGAACAGCTTTTTACCCTCTTCCATTCTTCCTGTGCCGCTTCGAAGTTACACCTGTATACCATAGGTTGCACCCATGGCTATTCAAAATTCAACCTTTCCGGTTATTTATGCCAAAACAATTGCAAAGCAATTAAATGTAAACAGCCATGTATGAAATGCATGGTAAAATGAATGAGCAGATTAATTCTGAACATCGGGTTCGAAAAAGACCCAGCGGATTGAGGGATTTTGTTTTTTAAGAAATGCTTCGCAAATGTTGATATTTTTCACCAGTTGATCCAATGAATCTGTGCCGGTCATTTTTACTTTTACAGCAACCATAATTTGAGGTCCAAGCTGAATTGTAATCAGATTGAGAATACTTTCGATTTCCGGACGGCTTTCAAGCAGCGATTTAATCTCTGAACGGGTTTTTACATCCGAACTTTGACCAATCAACAAGCTTTTCACTTTTACAGCAAGAAAAATGGAAACCACTACAAGTAAAACGCCAATTGTAATGCTGCCGGCAGCATCAAAGACCGGATTTCCTGTTATAAAGGTAAGTATAACTGCAAGCAACGCAAATGACAATCCAAGCAAAGCGGCGACATCTTCACCAAAAACAACAACCAGTTCACTTTGCCGGGTGTTTTTCAACCATTCCCAAAGCTTTGTATTCCCCCGTATTTTGTTTATTTGTCTTACACAACCATAAAGTGAGGCGCCTTCGAGCACCATACTTACCGAAAGAACAACGATAGCAATTACCGGACTTTTTAATCCTTCATGCGAACTGATTTTATGTATTCCTTCGTACACTGAAAACAGTCCGCCCATACTGAATAAGATAAGCGCCACGATAAATGACCAGAAATAAATTTCCATACCATAACCCAGCGGGTGTTCGGCATCCGGCATTTTTTTCGAAGTTTTCAATCCAAGAAACAGCAAACCCTGGTTTCCGCAGTCAGCAAAAGAATGAATGGCCTCTGCAAGCATAGCGCCTGAACCGGTTATTACTGCAGCAACCGATTTGGTGATGGCGATACCCAGATTTGCAAGTAAAGCAAATAAAATAGATTTTTTTGATGCATTCTGATGCGACATGTTCTGTATTTTAAGTGGTCTGGTGACTCAATTTATCAGTCACTATAAAACATTGAATACAGGAAATAGTTTGAAAAAGGAAATTCTTAACCGCCGGCAGGAACTATTATGTTATTCGTTTCATCCAGATTTAAATCGCAGTTCAACTGAACATTATCAATAGATGCCCCAAGATTCGTATAAAATTCAATTGCCGGTTTATTCCATCCGGAAACCTGCCAGCGTAATTTGTGACATTGTGTGTTTTTTGCATATTCCACCACTGCATTTATTAATCTTTTGCCAAGTCCGTTGCCCCGAAATTCAGGTTTTACATATAAATCATCCATGTACAGACATTTACCTGTCCAGGTGTAATAACAGAAAAAACAGGTCACATAACCTGCAATTTTCCCTTCGTTGTCTTCAGCAACATAACAATGAAAATATTCACTTTCGTCAGTCATTCTTTCTATTGAGTTCACCATTTTTTCAGGATACTTTTCAAAGGCAGCAAACTCTTTAAACAATTCAATAATCTGCGGGTAATCAGCCTCAACGGCTTTTCGGATTGTTATATTCATTTTATTCTGGTTAATTAATTCCGGAATTTCTACTTTCATTTATGTTGTTATTTTATAAACCGGTTGATATTACCAGCCAGAGAGGGAAATTCTTTCAGCAGACTTTTATTTGCCAGTTCAAAATCATCAAAACAGAAACCAGGTGACACAGTACAGCCAACAAGTGCATAACCGTTCATATTTGTTAGTTTAGCCCCAAACCATGTATTTTTGGGTACCACTATCTGAAAATGTTCGTTTTGTTCAAAGTTATTGCCCAATAACCGGCAGTTCAATTCACCGTTTTCAACAGAAATGATTTCAACTGCTGAGTTTCCTGTGTAGTAATGCCATAATTCATCTGATTTGATTCGATGCAAAACAGAAATATCCTGGTTTTCGAGTAGATAATAAATGGAAGTGGAAAAATGGCGTGTTCCCGTGAAATTTAAATGTAAAACACCTACAGGAACAGTATCCACAGAACGGTATACTTCGCGGAACCATCCGCCTTCGGGATGTTTTTTTAAATTCAGCTTTTCGATCCAGTAGCTGGCTGGTTTCATCACAGGAATAATTCTTTCAGGGCGCCGAAATAGTCATCGTCCCATCCTTCAGAAATGTTATCAAATGCCTCATCAGGAATGTTGGTATGACGCAGTTCTACTGCAGTACCTTTCTTATCGGGGTGAAGTAATATAGTTACCACAGAATCTTCTTCAATTTCTCCGAAATACCACTGTTGGACTACTTTTTTGTTTTCTTCAAATTCAAGGTTCATTCCTGTAATACTTCCCTCCCAAAGCGAAAATTCTGTGCCGGCTTCCGGCTGCATCACTGCTTCTTCGCCGGTCCATATTTCAATGATTTCCTTATTAATAAGTGCATTATACACATCTTTTGGATCTGCGTGTAATGTATAATAACGTTTTAGATTTTTCATTATCCGTTCTTTTTTTCAAAAGTATAAGTTTTCAGATCAAAAAGCTGTAACGGATAATAAAAAGTTGGATTTGGGGCCTCAAATTGATTTTAATTAAAAATACAGTGTTTTGATTAATTGCCTTTTTTTGTCTGCACAATTACTACTCCGTTTGCACCACGGGAGCCGTAAACTGAAGATCCTCCATCTTTAAGAACATCCACTGACTGGACATCGAGCGGAGAGATATTTGCGAAATCCTGAGTGCTGACAATGATATCATCCACCACCAGCAATGCAGCATTTCCTTCGGCGCCATAAAAAGTTTTTGCACCTCGTACAACAATATTATTGCCTTCCACAGTTACTCCGGGAAACTGCCCCTGGATTAAATCGAACATGTTTCGGTAAACAGAGAAATCGGTATCCTTTTGATTCAGGGAAGAAACTGCATTTAAAAGCTCTTTTGAACTTACATGACCATATCCAACCTGAACATAACGTTCTGCCTTGTCCAGATTATTTTCTCCTTTTTTAAGTTTGAGGTTAACAAAAACCAAACGAATTCCCTCTTCAACTTTTACTTTTTCGGGATAAAAACCTTCGGCTTCCACCCTTATTTTATCTTCCGGATCACAAAAAACCTGGAATCTGCCTAATGAGTCAGTTTTAACCTCCTGACCCGTGCTTTTAACCTTAATATTTGCACCAATCAGAGGAATGCTGTCGAAGGTGGTCACTTTTCCAACCAGTGTTTTATCCTGTCCGTAAACAAGATTTGAAAGCAGAACAACAGCTGCAAATGCAACAAAACCTATTATTTTTTTCATGACACAATTGATTAAAATGAGATTTACGTAAAAATCCAAACTATGTTATAGACTAAATGTCTGTTGTTAAGTTTATTATTATACGAAATTAAATTTCTTTTAAATCACCGTTTATGTGCAGTTTTTTATTCTTTTCTGTTTTTAACTGAATGATTTCGTTGTCGTATTTAATTTTACATTCTCTTCCAAGAAGAGAAGTAACCACCAGTTCAGTCAGTTTCCCATCTTCCCATGAAATATCGGCAACAAAACCTCCGCGGGCGCGCAGGCCGTTAACATGACCGCTTTTCCATTCCAATGGCAAAGCCGGCAATATTTGAAGAATACCATTATGGCTTTGCAACAACATTTCGGCAATTCCGGCTGTTGCACCAAAATTGCCATCTATTTGAAATGGCGGATGATTGTCGAATAAATTGGGATGAGTAGATTTTGCATATAAAGCCTGCAGATTTTCATGTGCTTTCTCACCATCTTTCAGACGGGCAAAGAAGTTGATAATCCAGGCACGGCTCCAGCCGGTGTGTCCTCCACCATTTGCCAACCTTGTTTCAATTGATTTCCGGGCTGCCTTCATCCATTTCGGATTATCCGGGTTTGTAAATTCTTCGCCGGGATAAAGTGCGTACAAATGCGACATGTGCCGGTGTCCCGGCTCTGCCTCCGGAAGTTCTTCCGACCATTCAAGTATCCTTCCATCCGTGCCAATTTGTGACGGAGTAAGCTTTGCAAGCATTGTTTTTACAGTATCTGCCAATTCCTTGTCAACTCCAAGAATTTCGGTAGTTTTAATGAAATTTCCGAATAGTTCCCTTATAATTTCATGATCCATTGCAGGTCCCATACACACCGAAACTGATTCGCCATCAGGGGCAATAAACCTGTTTTCGGGTGACATTCCCGGTCCCGAGACAAGCAAACCGGTTTTTGGATTTTCAACAAGAAAATCAACAAAAAACAAAGCAGCATCCTTTAAAACAGGATAAGCTTTGGTTTTTAAAAAAGTTGTATCGCCTGTAAAATCATAATTTTCCCAAAAGTGATCGGAACACCATGCAGCGCCCATCGGCCACATTCCATATTGTGTCTGCCCGATTGGCGCTGTAAATTTCCAGACATCAGTTGTATGATGTGCCACAAAACCACGGCATCCGTAAACATTCTTCGCCGTTTCTGCACCACTTTCACGCAATTCATCAATAAAATCAAAAAACGGTTCCTGGCACTCGGCAAGGTTTGTCACGAGAGCGGGCCAGTAATTCATCTGAATATTAATGTTGATATGGTAATCTGCATTCCATGGCGGATAAAGCGACTCTGCCCAGATTCCCTGCAAATTTGCAGGTAATCCTCCCGGCCTCGATGAACTGATTAAAAGGTACCTGCCGAACTGAAAGTAAAGTTCTGTAAAGTGGGAATCAGTTGTTCCGTTTTTAATCTGCTCAAGCCGTTTATCAATTGGAAGGTTCATTGTATCCGGCTGATTCAGTACCAAATCAACACGATTAAACAACTCCCGGTAATCTGCTACATGTCTTGATTTTAATGTCTTATAATCAACCGGCACTGCTTTTTTGATGTCATCTGCAGAGAATTTAACTTCATCATCTTTCCAGAAATCAGTGCGTCCCGAAATCAGGATTTCCACCTCATCTGCATTTCTTACAACCAAACTGCTGTCGGTAGATGAAATTTCGCCACCGATGTTTTTAAGGTGAACAACAGATGCAAAATGAGTTCCCTGATTTTGATTTTCGGCGAACCCTGTCATCAGCAGCTGGTTTTCACCAACAGAAACAGTTTCAGCATCTCCAGGCCGGTTTATCCAGGTTGAAAAACTAATTTTATCTTTTCCTGAAGAAGAGAGCCGGATAACAATGACTTCATCGGGAGACGAAACAAAAACCTCACGGGTATATTTTATGCCGTCTGATTCAAATTCGGTGGTAGAAACTGCAGTACGCAAATCAAGTTCACGTTTATAATTGCTGACTTCACCAATATCTTCAAACTGAAGGTGCAAATCACCCAGTGTTTGATATGTGTGACCGCCAACTCTTTTGCCCATTATTTTTTCCTGTGCAAGCTTATCGCCTTTTGCATATTCTCCATTAAAAAGCAGTTGCCGGACTTCGTTTAGGTAATTCAGCGCTTCCGGATTTGCCCGATCGATGGGACCACCAGTCCATACCGACTCTTCGTTGAGCTGGATTCGCTCTGTTGCTGTGCCGCCAAAAACCATCGCACCAAGCCGGCCATTTCCCAATGGCAGCGCCTCTGTCCATTCATTTGCCGGATTTGTGTACCACAATTTTAATTCCCGCTGCTTTTCACTGTTT
Organism: uncultured Prolixibacteraceae bacterium; assembly: GCA_963816685.1. Taxonomy (GTDB): domain Bacteria; phylum Bacteroidota; class Bacteroidia; order Bacteroidales; family Prolixibacteraceae; genus CAVYUC01. The sequence continues at coordinate 23,618 of CAWFMB010000010.1, forward strand.
GCAAAATTACACGATTGCAAAATCACAGATGCAAAACTTATTAATAAGATAAACTTGTTCATTTTAAAAGATTTCAGGTTGAAGTGACGAATATAAATAATTGAAAGGAGGCACAGTGTCATTTTTAGTTGAAAATATTCACCATAAAATCAAACTCCTTCAGCAAAAATAAAGGAGAGAAACCTGCTTTTACCAGATTCCCCTCCTGTATCTTTGTAACCAAGCTGAAGGATCTTATTGATCACCTCCGCGTTTTGTTTCAATTAACACAACTCCGTTGGCTCCCCGCGAACCATAAATTGCAGAACTGCCATCTTTTATTACATCGATGCTTTTTACCTGCGATGGTGGAATTGAATTCAAAACACTTTCGTTTGTGGGTACACCATCGACAACAATTAATGCAGCGCTGCTGCTGTTTATTGAATTTATTCCGCGAATTATGATTTCACCATTTGATACCTGTACGCCGGCAAACCGACCTTTTATCAATTCATAAATCGTACTGTACTGCGAAAAATCAACATCATCGTTATTCAGCGATGAAAGTGCATTTAATTTATTCCTGTCGGTAACATGGCCATATCCGATTGCGATTTCCCTGTTTTTCTCACCAGGTTTCAACTTAATATTTACTGCAACAAATTTAACTTTATCAGTTAGCTTTACTTTTTGTTTAAAAAAGCCTTCGGCACTTACTTTTAATTTGTCATTATCTTCAACCTGAGCTGTAAACCGACCAAGAGTATCGGTCTGTACAGTTTGTTTTGAACTGCTTATTTTCACCTGCGCACCAATCACCGGAATACTATCGAAAGTTGTAACTATTCCTTGAATTACTTTGTCCTGAGCATTTGAAAATGTAACAACTAAAACAGCTGAGACTGTGAATACGAACAGTTTTAATTTTTTATACATTGGATTTTTGTTTTATGGTTGACTTATACAATATTAGCTAATAATTAGCAATTTCCATACCACTTATCCAAACTAAAAAAGTGGTTGTAAAACATGTTTTACTGAAGCGGTTTTGCAGGTCCTACATTCTTAATTCGGTAAGGTTTTTTTCGTTGTGACTCAAAATAGGTTCGCATTTGCAATTCGGCAATAATGCCGGTAGTTACAAACTGAATACCTCCCATTACCAAAAGAATCCCAAGAAGTAAAAGTGGTTTTCCCCAGATATCATGCCCCAAAATCTTCAGGATAAGCATGTAAAAGTTAATCAATGCTCCAATTCCGAAAGTTACAATTCCAATTCCGCCAAAGAAATGCATGGGCCGCTGCAGGTACTTTTTAAAGAAAACCATCAGAATCAAATCACTCATCACACGGGTGGTACGGCTTAAATTATACTTTGAATTTCCGAACTGGCGCGGGCGGTGGTTAACATTCACCTGCGTAATACGGGTTGCACCTTCCAGTGTAATTAATGCAGGAATATACCGGTGCAATTCTCCGTAAATGTGAATGGTTTTAATTATTTCGTTTCTGAAAATCTTAAGAGTACATCCCAAATCCTTCATGTGAATACCGGTGGATTTGCGAATCATGTAATTGGCAATTTTCGAAGGGATTTTACGGAGAAACATTCCGTCTTGCCGGTTTGCCCTGACTCCGGCAACCATATCCCACTCCTCTTCTTCCATCATTTTCAGCATCATCGGAACATCTGCCGGATCGTTTTGCAGATCGCCATCGAGCAAAACTACATATTCTCCATCGGCCTGATCTATTCCTGCCTGTAATGCTGAACTCTGACCGTAATTTCTTTTTAATTCGACAAGAATAAACCTTTCGTCGTTAATATTTCTGATTTCGCTGCGGGTTCCATCTGTCGAACCGTCATCAACAAAGATAGCTTCAAAATCATATTTATTGAGGGCATTTATAATTTGTTCCGACAGGGGTCTGATGTTTGGTTTTTCGTTAAAAACACAAATAACCAGTGAAAGTTTCTTCATTATATTATTGAATATTAGAGTCTCCTGAACTCATTCTAAAATATTGCCGCAAAGGTACACAATTCAGATTCAATTTTAAGGACTATTCTACCGGTTTCAGTTTCCAGATAAATGAGAATTTAACAGTTTTGTATTCCCAGTCCCGTAATCCGTGCAAATATTGTAACCGCAAAGCTGTTTTGCTGAAATCTTTCCTGAAATCAAAATTAAGCAGTACGGGTTTGTCCCTTTCATTTTTATATCCTGAATATCCAGCCAATGAGGCAGAATACAACCAGTTGCTTCTTTCATAATCGAACCCGGCAGCATAAAGCAGTGCATCGTTTTGCAGGTTAAGTTCGTCGTTGGTTTGCCAGCTGTAAAATCCTATTAATCCAAAAGGCCTGAAAATTCCTGTACTTGATTCACCTAAATTTTTTGAAAAGCTCAGGTCGAAGAAATATCCGGGACTGTCAGTATAACGGGCAGCTTCCAATTGATTCCCTGAGGCTGTTTTTGCTGCAAAGCGGAAAAGTGTATTTGGAAATTTGCGGTTTTTAGTGATCTGAATAAGGGTGCTGAAATAAAAATCGCCGTTGGCAAAACCTTTTCCATCCTCATCGCGTGCAAAACGTTCGTTTCTTATTTTTTCTGAAAAAGCATAATGTTCAGCAACCACGCCATACATTTCGATGGCTATTTTATTTTTTGCAAATGGAATATACACCTTTCCTGAAATATCCTGAGTGGGATCTCCCGGGTGAAAATGGCTGACAGCAGTAACTTCGATTTCAGTTTGTGAAGAAATGATTCCTTTTTTTACCTCAGGAACGGGCAGTGCATTTGGCCCCAGATATCCGGGGGTAATTTTAATCCAGTTCCGCCAGCCCGGATCACCAACTTCCCAGCCATGTAACAAATTCCACCAGCCATAATCTGCAACTTTATTCTGTGCAGATAATGTGAATGAAAAAAAAACCAGTAATACAGAAAACAGACGGAATTTCATGTTGCTTTTTATAACCGCCCAAAGATAAAAAAACCCTCCGGACAATCTGAAGGGCCTTTGGTTCTATAGTCCCAATTTACTTCTTATTTGTTGTGGTATTGCATCCTTATTCACCAGGATACATGTTGTTTTGTAATTCACATAAGGTTTTGATGCGTAGAAATAACCTTTGTATTTGTTGTATTCGCCCCATGAATTCTTTACTTTATAGAATGTCCTTCCTTCCTGATCTTTCGCTAAACCAATAATATGCATTCCATGGTCATCGGTAGTCTGATAATTGTCGAATGCTGTCTGCCTCATTTCCTGGGTCACTTTCAGTTCCGGAACAATTTTATCCAGCTTGTATAATTCCTGTTGTTTTTCTTTTTCGTCCAGCGCTTCCCATTTTGCGATTTCTGCATCGCTCATGTCTATTTCAGGTGCAGCAGGTAATACAGCAACTCCCTTGTTACTTGTTACGAAACCCTTTTCGCTTACATCGGCAGCCCATGCAACGGTGTATCCGTTATTCAGCGAATAATCAATAATTTCTTCCAGCTCGTTTAACGGAACATTATATACTTCCCCCCATGCCCAGTTATCCGGAACTTCAAGTATAAATTTCGAATAAAAAGGATGATGGGTGTATGATGAAATTTCTACATAGTCATCCATGTTTAATCCCATAAAATTATCGGCAAAACTTTGCGGGGTATATTCTTTTCCGTCGTAATTAAATTTTTGCGGAATTTCCCCAAGATAGGAATCAAGGGTTGATTCAAAAGCTTCGTGCCACGATGTGCTGATTTTACGGTTTTTATTTTCGATAACTGCTCCAACAAATTCACTCAACACTTTGTCCATTTCGCCATGAACATGTTTTTCTTCGCCATAAGCCAGGCCCGAATAAACAGTTTCAGGAACCATTCCATATTCAGAAATTACGTTGGTTACATCGTGAAATGCGCCGCCGGCTGCAAAATTGAGGCTGCCATGCAATCTTACATCTTTTACTGCTTTATCCGAATAAGTATGCCAGACCACAAACATTTCAGACAGGTCGGCTTTTGGTTTTCCCATGCGAATCATTTCTGACTCAAGAAAAGACAGCGCCGAAAACGACCAGCAAGTGCCTGTACGGTTTTGATCTTTCACATCGGTGGCAGGTAAAATCACTACATCTTCAAATTTATAGACTTCATCGGGCTTATCTTTTTTTCCATCATCTCCGCTTGCATATACTGAACCCGAAAAAATCAATACTGCTGCATAAAGTAATAAATAGCGCAACTTCATTTTAAATATATTTCCTTAAAGAATTTGATTGAATTACTGCCAAAAATAGCAATTAAAATTTCTTATAAAAAGATTTTAATGTTTAGAAACATTCTGAATTTTACACCAAACCGGCCAACAATGTAAAGGATTACAGCAGAATTCAAGTTTGTTAAAAAAGCCTAAAATGAAATAAAGTTAAAAAATCAGGTGATTATTTCATTGTAACGAAAACAGGTGATCAAATGATCGTTTACCATTCCGGTTGCCTGCATGTGGGCGTAAACAATGGTAGAACCAACAAATTTAAAGCCCCGCTTTAGCAAATCGGCTGATATTCTATCTGAAAGGGGAGTTTTTGCAGGGAGTTCCTTTAATTCATTAAATGAATTAACAACCGGCTGGTAGCCTGTAAATTCCCAGATGTATTTATCAAAGCTTCCAAATTCTTTCTGTACTTCAAGATAACGCCGGGCATTGTTAATTGTAGCCGCAATTTTCAGTTTGTTTCGTATGATATTTTTATTTTGAAGGAGTTCCTGCATCTTGTTTTCATTGTACTTTGCAATCTTTTCAGGATTGAAGTCATCGAAAGCCTGCCGGAATGCTTCCCTTTTATTCAGTACAATTTGCCAGCTCAACCCGGCCTGAAAACCCTCCAACACCAGGAATTCGAATAATTTTCGGTCATCGTGAAGCGGTACCCCCCACTCTTCATCGTGATATTTTATCATAATTTCGTTGGAGGTAGACCAGTTGCATCGTTTTTTCATAAAGTAATTATTTTTCAGCGCAAAAAGTTAAATAAAATTAATCATTCAGTATCAATTTTTATAAAATGTTATTTTTGCTGCACTGGAAATGAAAGTAATGAAGAGAACTATTATATTATTTTTTTTGTTGACCTCCGTAATAGCGCAAGCTCAGCTGAATATCAACCACTACATCAGGGTTGGGCAAACCCGCACACAAATTGGCAATTATACCGGTGCCATTGAATATTTCAATATTGTTATCAAATTTAAGCCTTATTTACCAGAGACTTATTTTTACCGTGGAATTGCAAAACATCAGCTCGAAGATTACCGCGGCGCCATTCTGGATTACAACAAAGCCATTGAAATAAAACCTTTTTATCCGCAGGCTTACATGAACCGCGGAATGGCATACCACAACCTGAAAGAATATGAAAAGGCCATTGAAGATTATAACCGCGGCCTTGAATTTGACCCCGAAAACGATAACATTTACAACAACCGTGGGATTGCAAAATTGGCCTTAAAAGATGTTGAAGGTGCCATGGCTGATTACCAAAAGGCGCTTGAGATTAATCCGAAATCGACATATGCCCTGATGAACATGAGCAACGCGCACATTGTACAGGGCGATGTTAAGGAAGCAATTCGTGATTTGAACAAGTTAATCATCATCCGTCCCCATTTTGCCGGAGCTTACCTGAACCGCGGTCTCGCCCGGTTCGAAATGGAAGATTATGCTTCGGCGCTGCGCGATTATGATCAGTGTATTGAACTGGATCCGCAAAATGCCCTTGCGTATAACAACCGGGGAATTGTAAAGCATAAACTTGAAGATTACCAGGGAGCGATTATGGATTACGACATGGCCATCCGGCTAAATCCTGAAATGGCAAGCGCTTATTTTAACAGGGCGATGGCACGGGAAATCCTTAAACGACCGGGTTATGAAAATGATTACCAGATCGCAGCTCAGCTTGATTCGAAGTTTGATTTGGAAAGCCAGCGGCTGGATGCAGAACAGCTTGCACAAAATCAACAAAAACAGCAGCAAAATCAAACTCCGGGAGCAAATAAACAAAGTGCAAACAATTCATCTTCATCGTCTGCATCCCAAAATACGGCCGGTCAAAATAATAACCCGCAAAACAATCAGGCCACAGCTCAAAAAGATGATTCAAAAAAAGACGAGGATAACAACCAGCAGCGCAGGCGCCGTATGAACCTCGTTATTGAAGACAGCCGTGATTTACCTTCGGAAGAGGAAGAAGTGGATGATGGCCTGATTCAGAACCGGAACATTGAAATCGACCTGCAACCGATATTCATCGTTTCTGCTTTTGAAAAAAATGCAGTCGATTATGAACGGTTTCAATATTATAATCTTGCTATCGACGAGCTGAATGAAAAAAACAATTACAACCCGCTGCTTACGATTACCAATAAATCGCTGAACCAGTACCACGAGGTGTTTGAGAATTTTGTACTTTATTTCAATGCACGGCTCAACATTGAAAAGAGCAGCCACAACTACCTGAACCGCGGGATTTTTTACAGCCTCACTGAAGAATACAATGCAGCACTTGAAGATTTTAACAAGTCAATTGAAATGAATGATAAAAATGCAATTGCCTATTTTTCGCGTGCCAACTGCCGTTATAAAATGCTGGAAGAAATTGAAACACTTGGGGAAAACCAGGAGGATTTATCGGTTTCACTTGATAAACCTGATCTGGATCCGTCGCGGGATGTTAACCTTGCCATGCCCGAATATGAGAAAATACTTGACGACTATCAAACACTGCTCTTCCTGAACCCGAAATTCTTTTTCGGATATTACAACCGGGCTTTCATCAAACTCCGGTTGAAACAATATAAAAGTGCAATCGAAGATTTAAACCGCGCCATTCAACTGGAACCTGAATTTGCCGAAGGTTATTTTAACCGCGGACTCACAAAAATCTTTTTAAATGATATTGAGGGCGGTGCGCTCGACCTGAGCAAAGCGGGAGAATTGGGTATAGACGGAGCTTACAATATTATCAAACGGTATTGCAATTAATTCATTTTTAACAGGCACTTCAGCAAATGTTTTATTCCTGCCGGGTCCATTTTTGAAAGGAACCTGCATTTGTATTAAATGTTCCGATAACAAGCTCCTTTCCTTTGGCAGTGATAAAAAGACGTGATTCAGTATAAACACCGCTTTCGTTTAAATCATGAATGACAAAACGGTTGTTCTTATTTTCCTTTTCTATATCTTTCCATTTATTGGTACCGACAGGAAAATTAATTTCGTCTGGAGTATCGGTTATTTTACCAAAAGACTGAGTAGAATCAACTTCTACCATCATACCATCCAATGCCGGATTGTTGCTTTTGGTCCTCTCCCAATCACCGGTTAATTCATAGTCCTCATCTTCGGGATATTGAAAATCCACTCTTTGCCACCGTTGAAATGAACCGGAACCTGAACTTTCAAAATTACCAATGATGAGTTCATTTCCATAGGCAATAATAAATATGGCAATACTATCCTGATAAGTTCCGTCAGTAAACAAATCGCTAAACACATATTCATGTTCTGAAACCTTAACCAGGTCTTTCCATTTAATATCTCCTGTTGAAAATGAAGAGCGGCTGGTTGTTATTTCGCCTTCAGTTTCTTCATTGTTTACAGTAACCTGCATTCCATTCAGTGAAGGATTATTGCTCTCCACTCTTTCCCAGGTTCCAATTATGCTGAATTCTTCAGGAACTGTAAGTGGCACCACTGTTATATAATTTTCTGAAGTTTTGTTATTTTCCGCAACTGCGCTTTTAACCGTCAGGCTTACATCAAACTCACCCTGCGTCGGATACTTAACCGAAGGGTTTTGCTCCGTTGAAGCAGCGGGTTCTCCCCCCTCAAAGCTCCAATTCCACGAAATAACTTCTCCTGTGGATTTATCTGTATATTGAACACGTTTTCCTTGTTCTACCGTTGTATTGTCGGACGAGAAATTTGCAGTTATCTGCGGAATGGGATCTTTATCATTTTTTGAACAACCGGAGATATAGAACAAAATCCCAATCAATAAAATCCTTAATGCTGTTTTCATGACTTGTTCCTTTTAATGAAGACTTTTTAACCAATAATGAGGAGTATACCAAAAGTATATTGTTTCAATACTGTTTGCACATCAATATTAAAACTTCGATTTCAGATGATTGTTCATCAAATGACCTTATCCCTTCCTAGACCTAAGCAAAATTAATCTCTCCTGGTTTTTTAAACTGAAGCTCCATGTGGATCGATTTGCATGGATTTCGCCTCCAAAAAATGTTTTGTAATGTTATTTTTATGGAATTCGTCTTCAAAAAATGTTTTGTTGACCAATTTCTGCGGAATTTGCCTCCAAAAAATGTTTTGTTGACATAGATTCATGGAATTCGCCTCCAAAAAATATTCTGTGGAGTTATTTCTGCCGATTTCGTCTCCATAAAATATATTGTGGAGCAATTTGCGTGGATTTCGTCTCCAAAAAATAATTTGATCTTGTTGTTTTAAAAAACGAGTTCAAAAAAGCCTGCAGTAATAAACATTTACATGACTGCCCAATTCAACATTTACTGCGACTGATCACTGCCAACTATTCTCCAACCATTTTCTTCGGATCGACCCACTTGTCGAAATCTTCTTCATTTACATAGCCCAGTGAAAGTGCGGCTTCTTTCAGGGTGCTGCCTTCCTTGTGGGCTTTTTTGGCAATTTCAGCAGCCTTATTATATCCAATATGTGTATTCAGTGCGGTTACCAGCATCAGCGAATTGTTCAGGTGTTGTTGAATCACAGGCTTGTTGGCTTCAATGCCTTCCACACAATTTTCACTGAAACTCATGCAGGCATCGCCAATAAGGCGGGCGCTCTGAAGTACGTTATATGCAATTACCGGCTTAAACACATTCAGTTCGAACTGGCCATTGCTGCCACCAATACCAACTGTCACATCATTCCCCATTACCTGTGCGGCAACCATGGTCAGTGCTTCGGCCTGTGTCGGGTTTACCTTTCCGGGCATAATACTTGAACCCGGTTCATTTGCCGGAAGCTGAATTTCGCCAATCCCGCACCTCGGGCCACTGCCCAGCATCCGGATATCGTTCCCTATTTTCATCAGACTGATTGCCAGCCGTCGTAATGCGCTGCTCAATTCCACCATTGCATCGTGTGCAGCCAGCGCTTCAAATTTATTTGGCGCCGAAACAAATGGATACCGGGTCAGCTTTGCTATTTTTTCGGCAACAGCTTCCGCATAACCTTTTGGTGTATTCAAACCCGTTCCCACAGCTGTTCCGCCCAAAGCCAGTTCGCCCACCATTTCCACTGCATTTGTAACCGCACGCAATCCATTATCAAGTTGCTGCACATATCCGCTGAATTCCTGCCCAAGTGTTAGTGGTGTGGCATCCATAAAATGTGTTCGTCCGGTTTTCACGATGTCTCTGAATTCATCGGCTTTTGCCGCCAGGGCATCGCGTAATTTTTTGACACCTGTCATTGTGCATTCACGGGTAAGTTTATATGCGGCAATGTGCATAGCTGTGGGGAATGTATCATTGCTGCTCTGGCTTTTGTTTACATCATCGTTTGGGTGAATCACCTTTTTTTCATCGCTGAGTTGGCCTCCGTTTAAAACATGTGCGCGGTTGGCAATCACTTCATTAACATTCATGTTGCTCTGTGTGCCGCTGCCGGTTTGCCAGATAACCAGCGGAAACTGGTCATCGTGTTGCCCGTCGAGGATTTCGTCGCAGACATCCGCTATGAGTTTTGACTTTTTCATTGGAAATACGCCCAAATCCTGATTGGTAAATGCAGCCGCCTTTTTCAGGTAGGCAAATGCATGAATAATTTCCTTTGGCATACTTGCCTCAGGCCCGATTCTGAAATTGCTTCGGCTCCGCTCAGTTTGTGCCCCCCAGTATTTATTTAAAGGAACTTTTACTTCTCCCAGTGTATCTTTTTCAATTCTGTAATCCATAATCCTGTTTTTTGAAATTCGTTGTACTATTTCCAACTCCTTCAAAATTACAAGGAAAACAGGAGGAATCAAAAGGATAAAAAAGGTGATTTTCTAATCGCCAATCCTGTTCATTTTATTTCTGAAATTTCAAATACATTACTGCTCAATCCCATGAAACTGCGGATGTTTAAACCAATTTTCATAAGGTAATCGCCGGAAAATTCATGGTCCGGTTGTCGGTAACCACTGCGCCCTGGCATTATATTAATTTCTTTTACCTGATAGGTTTTATCCGGGTTGAGGCCCTGCAGTTTTACCGGATTGGTTATATTTTCGCGATATGCATCAAGTGTATAGCAAAATAATACTGCTTTTCCCTTTGAATCGTTAACATACATTAACGCTGCACGGCTTTCTTCATACGGTGAAACCAGCCGGTACATGTCACCATGCCAGATGACATCGTCCAGCCGTTCGTAATCTTTTAATGCCTGCTGACTGAAAGCCAGTTCATCGTCGTTCATTTCCTCCACACGAATGTCGTAGCCCATTTTTCCCATCATTGCAACATCGGTTTTAAACTTCAGCGACTGGGCACCCATGGATGTAATGTGGTTATCGATGGTATTGGCAGGAAAAAAGAAGGAATACCCCCACTGAATGTAAATGCGGTTGACCGGGTCGGTATTGTCGCTTGCCCAGAATTCGGTAAAATATTTCAGCGCACCGTAATCCGTACGTCCGCCACCACCCGAGCATAACATGATGGGCAGGTCAGGATATTTTTGGCGCAAATCTTCCATTACTTTGTAAAATCCTTTCACGTAATCAATGTACAGGTGCGACTGGTTTTTTCCGAGGTACTGCGAATATTCATTGGTCATTTCACGGTTGCAGTCCCATTTTATAAAACCAATTTCAGGAAATTCCGTCAGCATTTCGTCTACCAAATGAAATACAAACTGCTGCACTTCCGGATTGGCCATATCGAGCACCAACTGGTTTCGCGAATAATGTTCCGGCCGGTTGGGCAATTTTAAAATCCATTCAGGATGATTTTCATACAATTCGCTTTTGGGATTCACCATTTCAGGTTCAATCCAAATGCCGAATTTAATTCCTTTTTCTTCTGCTTTTTCAACAAGATAGCCAATTCCATGCGGCAGCTTTTCCTTGTTGGGTTGCCAGTCACCCAGTCCGGCGCGGTCGTTATTCCGCGGGAATTTGTTTCCAAACCAGCCATCATCGAGCAGGAATACATCAACACCCAGTTTTTTGGCGCCGTCAAACAATTCCACCAGCCGGTCTTCATCAAAATCGAAATAAGTGGCTTCCCAGTTATTCAAAAGCGTCATGCGCTCACCCTGGCCATTCAGCACCCGGTATTTGCGCGCCCAATTGTGAAGGTTGCGGCTGGCTTGTCCTTTTCCGCTATTCGAAAACGTAAAAATGAATTCCGGCGTTTTGAAAACCTCCCCCGGCTGCAAATGGTATTCCGACGCATAAGGATTCATTCCTGCTACCATGCTAAGTTCATTCAGTTGGTTGAGTTCAAAAACAAACTGAAAGTTCCCTGTCCATGCCAGTGTTCCGGCCATTACGTCCCCTTCGGTTTCGGAGGAAGGTTCGTTCAGTGATATAAAAAACATCGGCGCCTCGAATTTATTGGCGCGTGTACCCAGTTTGCTGTCGATAATTTTAATTCCGCTGGTAAGCTGGCTTTCCTGCATCATCATTTCCTTTGCCCAGTCGCCATGAAATTGCGTGAGCCAGTAATCCCGTGCATTAAAATGCAGCATGGAGGAGGCAAAGTTGGTCATCAGCACCGGCTCTTTTTCCTTATGGCTGATTTCCGTCCAGGTTTCTATTACATCTTCATTGTAAAATGTTTTAAAAAATAACTTTACCTGCACCGGATACTGGTCGTCTTTCAGATTAATGACAGTTGTTTTTACATTATCGCTCTCCGTTTTTTGTTCTGTTTTGTCGAATTTCAATGACAACGAAGGATTGCCGTCATTATGCAATATGCGAACGGCCGGTTCATTCAGGTTGTCCATCCCTGCGGGCACATATGCTTCATTACCCGACAGGTTTTTATATTCCTCCGGATGCATTAGTTTCTGCCCCCAATAAACCTGTACCAGTTTATCCTGATTGTTGGATTTAAAAACGAGCGCTGTATTTTGTGTTTCAATGATGATGGGATTTTCCTGTGTAAACCCTGATACACTGCTAATAAGAAAAATCAGCAAGCTGCAAACGATTTTGATTAAATTCATGCTGTTTTATTTACTTTTTATGAATGAATACATTTTACGGAAATTGGATTTCTCCGTATAAAGATTGCAATAATAGCGCAATTCTGTGGGATTTTCGCCTGTAAAAATTGTATAAACTTTTATTTTTGCTAAAAAACCAAATCATGGAAACAATACTAACCAAAACCTTCATTTCGGGAGTTCTTAGCTTACTGATAATCTTAAGTGGAATCTGGCTGAGGAAATCAGGCGAACCCTATCAAACTTTAATTTTCACACTGCACAAACTGGCCGTTGTTGCAGTTACTGTGTTTGTGATTTTAATTTATACCGGTCATTTTACTCTGATTCGATTTTCCGGTTGGGGATTGCTTCTCTTTATCGTTTCCGATTTGCTATTTATAGCTGCATTTACAACCGGCGCACTTCTCAGTTTCGATAAAACAACCTCCTATAAATTAAAAATAGTACACCGTGTTTTATCGTGGCTTACCGTTTTGTTGATTCCGATGATTTGGGTGTATTGTCATTGAAACAGGGAAATTTCAAGAATTTATTAAAATCAGTAAACTTCATTGTGTGTTCCTAAATCAACGAGAACGGCTTTTTTAGGTTTATCTTTTGTGAAATAAAATACCACACGTATATCATAATCAACCGCAAAACTCCATAATCCTTTTAATTTACCTGATAATTTATAAGTTTTTAAATCTTGCGTCGAATGGATCTTCTATGAATAATGCAAGTTTATCCCAAAACTGGATTTCAATGTCACTTCCTTTGTTTTTTTTCCTGAATGCTTTTTTAAATGTCGTACTGAAAGCAACTTCCATTAAAGCATTTTTTTCAGATTATTAATGTCCGAAGTAAAATGAAGTTCATCTGATTTATGCTCTTCCTTTGATTTATTGAAACTGACATATATTTCATTTCGTTTTTCTTCTGCAATATTATGTTCCAGAGATTTTTTAATTCCATTTTATCCGAAAGTGGCAAATTGTAAATTTTCTCCACCATTTCACTAAACCGATATTCCATAACATTTTAGAATTGATTTAAACAAAGATAATGATTTTTCCTCCAATTTTAATTTTGGAAATACAGGAGTCAGATTTAAATTTTTGCCATGTTTAACCAAATCCCATAAAATTCCTTTTCCGCCCGTTCCTAAATATTAACGGTTCATGCATCTGCTATCACTATCGGTCATTCTTTTTTTTCATACCAAATTAATCAGTCTGATATTTGAACCAAACAATGACAACAATAATAACTATGAAAACAGTGAAAACAATTTTATTCCTCCTGTTTCAATCGCTGATATTGGTTAGTCAGGCACAGGTAAGAATATCAGGACATGTTTTTACTCCAAAAGGAGAACCACTCGGCGGGGTAAATGTATTCATCCAGGGAAGTTATGATGGCAGCACCACCGATAGCCTTGGACTTTTTAATTTTAAAACAGAGGAACCCGGGAATCAAACATTAGTTGCAAGTTATGTCGGTTTTGAAACCCAGGCGATGGAACTGAACCTTGAATCTGATATTTCAGATTTGAAGATTATAATGAAGGAGGCAGCCAGCGAATTGGATGAAGTGGTAATTAATGCCGGAGCGTTTGAGGCCAGTGACAAAAAGAAGTCGGTAATTCTTAAACCGTTGGATGTAGCGCTGACTGCCGGTGCCAACGGCGATATTTTCGGCGCTTTCGGAACATTGCCTGGCTCCCACCGTGTGGGCGAAGAAGGTCGCCTCTTTGTTCGTGGCGGCGAAAGCTACGAAACCAAAACTTTCATGGATGGCATGTTAATCAATTCTCCCTATTTTTCAAAAATGCCGGATTTACCTACCAGGGGACGTTATTCCCCTCTGCTTTTTAATGGTGCAGTTTTCAGCACCGGCGGATATTCAGCTGAATACGGACAGGCGCTTTCGTCGATTGTGGCGCTGAATACAGTTGCCCTTGAAGCAGAAGACAAATCAAGTATTTCAGTAATGTCTGTTGGCTTTCAGGGTTCACATTCCGAGAGGTGGGAAAACAGCTCACTTGCCTTAACCGGTGAATACCTGCATACCGGGCTGAGTAATAAACTCTTTCAGCAAAACATACAATGGTTGAGAGAACCGGTGATTACAGGTTCAACATTCATGTTCAGGCACAAAACCAGTGAAACCGGAATGATAAAATCATTTGGTAGCTTCAGCTATAATTCAAGCAGTATGCTATACAATAATTTCGGGGAATCATCTTTTGAAAATGTTGATTTGAAAAACAATAATATCTATTTCAACACTACTTACAACGAACAATTAAGCACCGACTGGATGTTAAACAGCGGAATCGCCTTTAATACGGATGGTGAAAATACTTTATTGGGTGAAAATCAAATCTCCACAAAAAGAAAAAGCTCGCAGGTAAAAACTACTTTCACCAACACCACTTTCAAAAAAGTAACTACAAAACTTGGCAGCGATTTTATTTATTATGATTATGCACAGGAAATCAATATGAACGGCGAATTTAAATTACCATTTAGTAACCGGCAGTTTTCAGTTTTTGCTGAATCGGAAGCCAAAATAACTCCTGACCTTGCACTGCGTGCCGGTGTGCGGGCAGAGCGCAGTTCACTGATACAAAAAACAAATGTCATGCCCCGGTTATCGGCAGCAGTTAAAACAGGTAAAAGCAGCCAGCTTTCTGCAGCTTACGGAAATTTTGTACAGAACCCTGAAGATGACTACCTGAAATTCACCACAGCACTGGCACCCGAAAAATCGACTCACTCCATTTTGACCTGGCAATATAAAAAGGGGACAAAAACCCTGCGAATTGAAGCATACAATAAAAACTATTCGGATTTGGTGAAATTTGAAGAAGAATTCTCAATGGAACCGGGAAATTATAATAATCTGGGTAGCGGGTATTCCCGCGGACTGGATATATTCTGGCGCAATCAGCAGGAATTTGGAAAAAGCGATTACTGGATTTCCTACTCGTGGAACGATTCAAAACGAAATTACCGTGACTACCAAATACAAGCCACACCACATTATGTTTCGAAACATAATTTATCAATAGTATATAAAAAATTCTTTCCAAAAATCAGTTCGTTCATTTCTACCACTTATTCATTTGCAAGCGGCCGGCCGTATTTCAATCCAAACAATCCGGTTTTTATGTCTGACCATACAAAACCATATAATGATTTTAGTATGGGATTCACACATATTATGTACCTTTTCAATACGCAATCAGTCGTTCACCTGATTGTGAACAATGTTTTTGGTTTCAACAACATATATGGTTATCATTTTAATGAATTGCCCAATAATCAGGGAGTTTATGAAGCCGAAGCCATTACACCACCATCAAAACGGATGGCTGTTATTTTGATATCATTTCAATTATAAACGATAAAAAACTCAACATCATGAAAACATTAATTACACTAATTATTTCGATCACAATTTTGACTTCTGCCGGCGCCCAAAACAGATATGAAAATGCAATGCAGAGCACTATCGAAAAGCTGAACAATTCTGCAACAGTGGATGATTTCCAGAATGCTGCCAATACTTTTGAACGTATTGGAACAACAGAAAAAGAGGAGTGGCTGCCACAATATTACGCTGCTTATTCATACATCATTATGAGTTTTTTTATTCCGGAAGCTGAAAAAAAAGATGCTTATACAGATAAAGCTCAACAATTTCTTGATAGTGCATTTAAATTGGCACCGAATGAATCGGAACTTTTCGCGTTGCAGGCTTTTTTGTATCCCGCAAAAATAGTTGTCGATCCAATGAACCGCGGAATGATGTACATAGAATCGCTCAACAGCGCAATAGAAAAATCTATAGCACTGAACCCTGAAAATCCGCGGCCATACTACCTGCGTGCTGTAACGGTACTTAATATGCCTCCTGAATTTGGTGGGGGTGCCGAAGCTGCAAAACCACTTCTTGAAAAAGCGAAAGAAAAATTCGATAGTTTTCAACCTGAATCTTCCATCTGGCCAAATTGGGGGAAAGAGCAAACCGAACAGGAATTGAATAAATTGTAAAAAAGTTAACCCCCTGCATTTTTAATTTTGATTTTTATACTCCTATTTTTCGACATCATTAAAAGTGAAACTATTAATCCGGCAATTGCACAAATTCCTAAAAACAGAAATAAATTATGATAACCTTCCATGCCTGAAAAAGAATCCAAAATTCGACCTGCAACAGAATTAAAAAAAATATCGGGAGTAAATCCTAAAAAGGAAACAACACCAACCGTAGTACCGGTAATACTGCGCGGCACATTCGATTCTTCAATCAATGCAAAATAAACACCACGTAAAGCGTAAACCGAAGCAAATGTGAACAACAGGTTACTGATGATAAAAAACCTGCCGGAGTAATTCCCGGTAAAAAACAAGAGCAACAAATAAGCAAGTATTAAAACAACAAATGAACCTGAAATTGTTTTACGCACTGTAAACCTGTCGGCAATAAAGCCAGCGCCAATTGCTGCCACAGGCCTCAGATAACTTGCATTTGAAACAAAACGCGCAGCCTCCACTTCATTCATTCCCAAAACATCGACAGCATAAAGTCCGTAAAAATCGAGAGCTTTGAATCCACAGTATCCACTAACCACAACCAATGCAATTAACCAGGTAGAGCTATTTTTTAATACCTTTTTTATTCCCCTGAACGGATGCGGATTTAGCGATTCAGCTTTTGTATCGGGAATGACAATCCAAATAAAAATCGAAGCTCCAAAAGTGAGAGCAGTATAAAACCAGATAACCATTCTAAATGCATCCGTTCGCTTGTCACTTGCCATATTTACAATCTGCTCCGGCAAAAACGCAGTCAGCAAAAATACTCCAAGTGAGGCGACTCCTGCAGCCACCAATCCCCGGCCGCCATCCAGAAATCCAAATGCCCTGCCTTGTGCAAATTTTCCGCCCCATTCACGCGTAGCGCGTATCATTGCCGACCAAAATAAAAGGATGGTTGTTATTCCCCAAAATCCAAACAAAACAAAAAGCACAGATTTTCCGGGAATAGCGGACATCCAGACACCGCCAAGCCCAGTAGCAAAAAGAGAAAAACTCATCAGTCTGCGTGCTGAAAAACGATCAGCTATCAATCCGCTCGGGAAATAGGAAATCATAGCAGTGACTCCATAAACAGCAATGGCATCCCCAAGTTCAGCATTTGTTAGTCCAAAAACACCAAGCATTGTAGGCCGGAAAAAACGGGCAATATGAAACGGTAAACCAAAAATAATTTCGCCGGCAACAACAAGTCCAATAATAACTGTCAAATTTCCTGGTTTATGCAACTTTAGGTGTTTTATTAATGTTCATCAGTAAAGTTAGAACAATACGAACTGCATTCGGTTTTAATCATTAATTAAAACAACATTTAATTTATTATCAATTAAAAAAGTGAACCCCGAAAGATATTTTGTATATTTATTTCCCGTAAAACTTTAAAACTAAACTTAATGAAAGTCAAATTAAAAATTTCAACCCCGGGTTTCGTAATTTTAACTTTATGTGTCACCACGATTGCTGTTATCTCCTGCACGCAAACACGTTTAGGAGTAAGTGCAAAAGCACCGGCAGGTGCAGAAATGCTTTTCGATGGCTCCCGTGAAATGCTCGACCAAAAGTGGACCTACTGGGAAGGACCCCGTTTTTCTTCAGAATTACCGATAAAGTGGGAAATTGTGGAGGACCCTGTGGATAAAGGAACTGTAGTTAGCAGCAACGATCCTTCTGCCGAAGGTGGATTGTACGGAACCGCAGATATTGTAACAAAAGAAAAATTCAGGGATTTCCAACTGCACGTAGAATTTCTAATTTCGGAACCTGGAGGAAACAGTGGTGTTTATCTGCAGAACCGATACGAAATCCAGGTGTTGGACGGCGACTCAACCAAACACGGATTGGGTGCTGTTATCAATGAAACTGAATCGCCGTATTACGCGTACAATGGCGTTGGAAAATGGAATGCCTACGATATTAAATTCCGTGCAGCCCGTTTCGAAAATGGCGAACGTACCGAAAAAGCTTTGGTTACCATGTATTTTAACGGCGAAAAAGTACACGAAAATGTTCAAATTAATCAGGTTTGGGGTGGCCCCAACTCAGGTATCGATGGTGGAAACAATGACGGCAAAACAATCACTGATATCCCGGGAGGCATTAAGCTTCAGGCTGAAGGCCATAATGTTTTGTACAGGAATATCTGGATAAAAGAACTCGATTTGGAAAAAGCAGATACTGATTTTTAATATTCATTACGCATTAAATAAAACAGGGGGTGTCGGCAATCCGGCATCCCCTGTTTATTTAGAATTAAAAGATTTATTCTCCGCAGGCGAATTCTTTTAATAATTCACGGACTTCCAAAACATTTTCCATTTTATAACCGGCCTTGGTTTTTGCCATTCCCACTTTAATTGTGATAGCATGGTTTGGAATTTCTGAAAACAAAAATTCATCCGTCCAGTCATCGCCAATTGCAACTATGTTCTCGGCCGGAGTATCCGATAAAACTTTAAGGGCAGCGCGCCCTTTATTTATACCCCTGTTTTTAATTTCGATGACTTTATTCCCTTCCAAAATCTCAAGATTAAGATTCGCAACCAGGCTGGTCAGTTCATCTTTGAGTTCAATGGCCCGGTTCATTCCCAGTTCCGGATCCGATTTACGATAGTGCCATACCAAACTGTAATTTTTCTCTTCAATAAAAGAACCCGGTGTACGATCCACATAAAACTCCAGGGCCGACTTAATACTTTCTTTCCATTCTGCATCCAGATTTTCAATCATTTGCCAATCACTGCCGGCAGCTCTTACCCAAACACCATGTTCAACAATCAAAGTGTACGGTTTATGCCCGAACCACTCTTCAAATGTTTGTTTATCGCGGCCGCTTATAAGGACTACCCTGCTTTTTGGATTGGAGGCAAGTTTATCCAGAATAGCATACAATTCATCATCGGGTCGTGCATGCTTCGGATTGTTCTGAAAACCGGTAAGAGTACCGTCATAATCAAGAAAAAATATCCGGTTGTTGGAATTGCAAATATCTTCAACAATTTTATCCCGCGAAGTAGGAGTAATCTTTTTGGCAAGGTAGTTTGCTTCATTCTTCCTTACTTTCTCAAGCCCGTTCAGAAAATCAGTTGCCCATTTTGTAACATCATATCTTTTCAATCTTTGCTGAAGTATCGAATTTCGCTCTATTTGCTCCTCCACCGGCATTTCAATAGCCGTTTTTATGGCAGCAGCAATCTGTGATTTGTTGTTGGGGTTAATAATCAGTGCTTCGCTCATTTCTTTTGAAGCGCCCGCCATTTCACTTAAAATCAGTACTCCGCGCCCATTGGTTTTTGAAGCGATGAATTCTTTGGCAACCAGATTCATTCCGTCTCTGATGGGAGTGATTAAAGCAATTTCGCAATAATTATAAAGATCAACAAGATTTTCAAATGGCATTGAGCGGTAGAAATACCAGATTGGAGTGCGGTTGATGGAAGAATATTCACCGTTAATGCGGCCAACCATTTCATCCACTTCGCTTTTCATTTGCTGATATTGCTCCACTCCAACCCGTGACGGCACAGCCAAAAGAACCAATGTCACCTTTTCTCGGTATTCAGGATATTCCTGAAGAAAAAATTCAAAAGCCTCCAACCGGTTAATTAGCCCTTTTGTATAATCCAGCCGGTCAATGGAAAGAATAAATTTTGTCTCCGGATACAACAGAAAGTAACGTTCAAGTTCTTTGCGCACTTCCGATTTGTCGTGAATTGATTGTTTCTGCGATCGAATAGCAGTTTCCTGAAATTTGTCATAATCGATTCCCATCGGGAAGTTATCGACTTTAACAATTCGCTGTGGCAGGCTGATTTCATTAATGTTGATATCGTACCCCAGTAAGCGGCGCACAGAACTCATAAAATGCCTTTCATAATCAAAAGTATGAAAGCCCAGCAAATCGGCACCCAGCATTCCGTTAATTATTTCGATACGCCAGGGAAGTATTCGAAATAATTCGTATGAGGGGAAAGGAATGTGCAGAAAAAAACCAATGGTGACATCAGGGAAGCGTTCCTTTATCATTTGCGGCAACAGTAGCAGGTGATAGTCATGTATCCAGATTTTATCCACGTCTTCCATGTTTTCAGCAATAACATCGGCAAACTTTTGATTTACCTTCTTGTATGCCTGCCATTGTTCCTCTTCATATTTAACAAATTGAGTGAAATAATGAAAAAGCGGCCAGATGGTTTTATTGCTGAACCCTTCATAATACAACTCCACTTCTTCCTCTGTAAGGTTTACATTGATACAATCTTCTTTTTTTAGTTCCTGATTTACTTTTTCTGTTTGCTCCTGCGAAAGTTCTTCCGTATCCACACCCGACCATCCAATCCACAGGCTGTCCGAAGATTTACTAACAGAATCCATACCGGTGGCAAGACCTCCCACACTGGGAGTTACATCAACCGAATCTTCTGAAATTGAAATTTGAACCGGTAATCTATTGGAAATAATTAGAAATCGCTTCATACTTTTTTTATATTTGTTTGCTAACTATAATACGTAAAATTAACCGGAAGTCAAAAAATAAATTTCCAAAAAACATCAGTTCATTAATGACAAATCTCGATTACGGAATTATCGGAAATTGCAAAAGCGCAGCATTGGTCTCAAAATCAGGAGCAATAGAATGGCTCTGTCTCCCGGTATTTGATTCTCCCTCAGTTTTTGCTTCACTGTTAGATAAAGAAAAAGGTGGCAGTTTTGATATCATTACTGACGAAAGTTACGAAAGTTCGCAGCGATATCTGCCAAACACGAATATACTCGCTACAAAGTTTTCAAACGGCACAGATAAATTTGAGGTGTTGGATTTTATGCCGCGCTATTATTATCAAAACCGGCGCGACAGTATTTATTCACCTCCCGATTTGGTACGGTACGTAAAATGGAAGGCCGGAAACCCTAAATTTAAGGTTAAATACAATCCGCAATTGGAATATGCTGAAAAGAAAACAATAACAAAAGAACATAAGGAATACATTAAAAGCTATACAAGCAACGGTACGTACGATTCACTTTATCTTTATACAAATATGGATAAAGGAAAAATTATAAACTGCGACGAAATAACCTTGTCGGGAAATTTATTTTTCCTTGTAAGTTATAATCAAAAGTTGCTGAAACAAACACTTGACCGGGCCTATTTGAAATTGCAGCGTACCAAAGTCTACTGGTTGAACTGGTCCGAAGAGACCCACAAATTCAACAAATACAATAAGGAGATTTTGCGCAGTGCACTTGTACTTAAATTATTAAGCTATGATAAAACCGGCGCTGTTTTGGCTGCTGCCACTACTTCGCTACCCGAATCACTTGGCGAAATCCGTAACTGGGATTACCGGTTCTGCTGGCTCCGCGATGCTTCGATGGTAATAAAAGTAATTACCAAATTAGGCCACTGGCGAAGTGCAGCACGATTTATGAATTTTATCATCGATGTAGTTTCCGACAAGGATGAGAAAATACAAATCATGTACGGCATCAACAGGGAGAAAAATCTGAAGGAAAGAATCCTGACTCACCTTTCAGGTTATGCCGACAGTGCCCCGGTGCGTGTTGGAAATGCTGCATACAAACAAAAACAGCACGATATTTACGGCATTTTAATGGATGTTATTTACCAGCAGTTTAACCTGTTTGATGTGTCACTGCAAAACAGCGAGGAATTGTGGACAATTACACGAAGTATTGTCAGAATTGTAGGTAATAACTGGCAAAACCCTGATCGGGGAATCTGGGAAATCAGAAACGAACAGCGCCATTTTACTTTTTCAAAGTTGTTGTGCTGGGTAGCTGTCGACAGGGCAATTAAAGTAGCCGATCTTATCGACAGGCAGGAATATGTGGAAGAATGGACAAAACTACGGGAAGATATCCGCGAAAATATTCTTAAAAACGCATGGAATGAAAAATTAAAAGCATTTACCCAGGCATATTATTCTGACGATTTGGATGCATCTACCTTGCTAATGGATTCATTTGGATTTATTGATGCAACCGATGAACGCTATATCAGCACAGTAAAAGTTACGAAAAAAGAACTTTGCCGCAACGGATTAATGTACCGCTATAAAAACCGCGACGACTTTGGTTTGCCAACTTCATCATTTACTATCTGTACATTCTGGATGATTCAGGCTCTGTTTAACATTGGTGAAAGGAAAGAAGCAAAAACGATGTTCGACCAATTGCTTTCATACAGTAATCATTTGGGAATATTTAGCGAAGATATCGATTTCGACAGCAAACGCCTTTTGGGAAACTTTCCGCAGGCTTACTCGCACCTGGGATTAATTGAAACAGCCATGCTTTTTTCAGAAGATATCCAGTTACAGGATGAAATTTAAACATTCTGATGGTATTAACTGACACATAAAACATTTTACGCCCTATTCTGTTTAATTATTTCAGCAAATTGATTAAACAGAATATGGCATTTTACCAGTTGCACACCCAACAAAAAATTCCGGCTCCTCTTGATGAAGTTTGGGAATTTATTTCGTCGCCTCAAAATCTAAAAGTGATTACTCCTGAATATATGGGTTTTGATATTGTTTCGAAAAACCTTCCCGAAAAAATGTATCCGGGAATGATAATCAGTTACAAGGTGAGCCCGGTTTTTAGGATTAAAATGAATTGGGTTACTGAAATCACACAAGTAAAAGAAAAAGAATATTTTATCGACGAACAACGCAGCGGCCCCTATTCGATGTGGCACCACCAGCATAAAATTGAACCTGTTGAAGGAGGTGTGCTGATGACTGATATTGTTTCATACAAACCACCATTTGGTTTTCTGGGACGAATTGCCAACTCGTTACTTATCAAAAACCAGCTGAAGGAAATTTTCGATTACCGGAAAACGGCACTTGAAAAGCGGTTTGGAGTTTGGATAGTCTGAAGTCTGATTATCTGTGGACATCTTTACGATGCCCAATTCTAATTACTCTTACTGTAAGTATCTTTTCATGAATATCGTATAAAATCCTGTAATTACCTTGTTTTAAACGATAACCTGACCTTACTTTCAATTTTTCATATCCATGTGGGCGAGGATTTTTAGCAAGTTTTAATAATTTTAGATTTTATAGCCTGATAATCTTTGGGAGGTAAAACTTGTATTTGATTTATTGCGCTACGTAAAATTTTAACTCTATATGTCATTGCGTTTTGCTTCTATTTCTTTAAAAGCCTCTTCTGCAACTATACCCTCTTCTATTATCCCTGTAATCTTTAACTGGCAAAATAACGCATACTTTATTTCCTTTAGCATCAGTATTATATTGTGTTTCCATAATTTAACTTCTTTATTAATTCTGTTTATGTAACGAATTTAAATAAATTTTTCATTGCTGTCCGGTGAAATTAAAAATGAATAATCGGAATTATTGCTAATTTGCATCCTGAACCAACGAATCAGAATAAATGATAAAATTACTGTCCTTGTCTGTCCTTTTTATAGTAATCCGTTTAACTGCTTTTTCTGCTGATAAAAATGTAAATCTTATTTATACCAGCGAATCCCCGGTGTTGAAATACGGGGTTAACCGATTGAGTAATCACCTCGAAAATGCCGGTATTACCGTTTTACAAAACAACAGCAGTAAAAACAATTTTGAAGTCCGCATTTTAACTTCAGGCGAAAATTCAAATCCGGAACTTCAGAAATTGTATTCTGATAATAATACGGGAATTGAATCGAATGGATATAAATTAATTTTAGGTCAGCGTTCCGTAAATATCATCAGTAAAAACGACAAAGGTTGTTTGTACGGGATTATGGACTTGATTGAACAACTTGGAAATGAATGTGATTTAACAACCCTGGAAGAAAGGCATGTAAATCCTGCACTGTCGTTCCGTGCAATAAAATTTAACCTGCCATGGTCGCCTTATCGGCCGGGACCTGCAACTGAACTACACATTGAAACCTGCCGTGATTTAAACTTCTGGGAAGCATTTCTCGATATGATGGTGAAAAACCGTTTTAATGCATTAACACTTTGGAATACCCATCCTTTTCCATTTATGATAAGGACTGAAAACTTTCCAAAAGCAACTCCATTTAACGATGCCGAACTGGAGGAATGGAAAACGTTTTGGAAATCACTGTTCAAAATGGCAAAAGAACGCGGCATTGAAACTTACCTTGTCAACTGGAACATTGTGGTCTCACCCGAATTTGCAGAAAACTACGGTGCAGAAATTCATGACGACCGGTCGGAACTGGTTAAAAAATATACCCGCGAATCGGTAACTCAGCTTATTAATGAATACCCTAACCTCACCGGAATGGGCGTTACCCTTGCCGACTGGATGGGCAACTGGGGCGATAACCTGATGACGCCAAAAGAACGCGAAGACTGGATTGAGCAAACATTTGTGGAAGGGATGAAACAAGCCAACCGGAAAATAAAGTTCATTCACAGGGCGGTGCTTGCCGGCGATCCAAAAGAAATGCAACGGGTAATCGACAATGCCGGTTTACCTGACAAAACAATTGTGGAAGTGAAATTTAACTGGTCGCACGGGCACTCCACACCCAACCTTGCAATTACCCATGCCAACGATGAAGGAACAATTATGAGCGATCTGTGGGAACCAAAACCGGATAATTATTTTATCGCGTGGACTATCCGGAACGAGGACTTTTTTGTGCTGCGCTGGGGTGAACCCGATTTTATCCGCAATCACATCGCAACTAACAACCACGATTATGTGGATGGTTATTTTGTAGGTTCCGAAGGATACATCCCTGCAAAAGATTATTCTCAAATTCCCGGCCCTGAAAAAACATGGAATTATGCATTCGAAAAACAGTGGATGTTCTACCATCTGTGGGGCAGGTTGCTTTACAATCCGGATGCTTCGGACAAAACACTGGCCAAAGAAATTACAAACCGGTATAAAAATATCAATCCGAAAAGCCTGTTAAAAGCCTATTCACTTGCATCGCAGGTGCCGTTGGAAATCGCATCGTTTTATAAGGGAACCTGGGATTTTACACTGTACAGCGAAGGATTCCTGGCGCCGTGGCAAAATGGTTTCGACGACAAAAAATCGCCGTTCATTTCCATTGAAGAATTCATCAAACATGAAACACTCGAACCCGCTTATTTAAGTATCAGCGAATATTGTAAACTTAAAAATGAAGGTCAACCGATTGCTGATACATATACCACTCCGCCGGAACTGGCGCTGAAAGTAAATGAAAACTGCACCAATGCACTGGCCATTATTGAAAAACTGCGCTTACCGGGCAATTCCCCAACATTGGATTCGGAACTGGATGATTTGGCAACCTGGTGCCAGCTTGGCTATTATTTTGCTGACAAACTGGAAGCAGGTGTTGCCCTTGAAATGTACAATCTTACAGGAAACTGCCAGCATAAACAGCAGGCCATTGAATTTGCAGAAAAGGGATTTACCCATTGGAAAAATGTTGTTGCGTTAACTGCCGGTCGATACAAGTCAATGCCTTATGTAAGCTTTGGTCACCATGAACCCCGCTGGCCGGATTTCGATAACTTTCACTGGTCGGAATTCCTGGATGATGTTAAAGCAGATATCGATTACATAAAAAATCAAAACTAAATCATGAAAAAAAATTTATTGCTCCTTTCGTTGATTTCAGCTATTTGGGTAAGCTGCTCAGTACCCTCTCCAAACGGATGTTTCCCCGAAGACAAACTGCCGGATTATATTACACCGCTCACTGATTTTGGACAACGTTCTGAATGGTCGCTGGATGGCACAAAAGTATTTTTTGTTGACAGCGCCGGTGGCGATGCCTGGATGGTGGATATCAAAACAAAAAAGCCGGTAAAAATTACAAAACCTGAATATCGGCCGGAAGGGCACGGATACTACCGGATAGTAATGATGGCAAACGGTGATTTGCTGCTCACCTGTGGCCCTGAGCGACACACCCTTTATTTTCAGGTACTGGATAAAAGCCTGAAAAATCCGCCGGTAACTATTGATGAACCGGTGGATGAAGGTCCTGCTGTTTCGCGTAAGAACATGAAAATTGCCTGGACACCCCATCAAAAAGAAATATGGATAGCCGACGTTGTTTATAAAAACAATGTTCCTGCGTTCAAAAACAAAAAGAAAATCGTGGACAATACCAATGTGGTTGTGGATGGTGTAAAATACGAAGACATTCTCGAACCGCAGAATTTCAGGCCGCCGGAGGAGAACGAACTGATTTGGTCGCAATATGGGAACGACGAACGCGGAGTTTTTACAAGCGAAACAATGGGCGTAGATTTGCAAACGGGCAAATTGGTCAACTACTCCAAAGCACCCGGGCAATACGACGAGCCGGAAGGAATTTTCCCTGATGGAGAATATTCACTGATCGAATGTGACCGGCACGAACGAAAAGGGACAAGCCATATCGATATTTACAAACTGAAACTCGATGGTACCGGCAAAAATTTCGAACGGCTCACTTATTTCAGCAATGTGGAAGGTTACCGCTCTTCAAACCCTGTTGTGCGCGATGACGGTAAAATGATGGCATTCCAGGCATCGGTTTCAGGATCGGCTGCGGGTGCAGGTTGCGGGATTTACCTGTTCGATTTCGAAAAATTCAATCGCGAAAAGAACTTACCCTCCGAAAATTAATTTTTAGCTTTGACTTTTAATTGAACAGAAACTGAAGGAGAAAAAAATGAGTAACCAGCCGCTGGCAGAACGATTGCGCCCGAAAACCCTGGAGGATTACATCGGGCAGGAACATTTGGTGGGGAAAAATGCGGTGTTGCGAAAAATGATTGAATCGGGCAACCTGTCGTCACTGATTTTATGGGGCCCCCCGGGAGTCGGAAAAACCACACTGGCGAGGATTATCGCCAATACACTGGAACGGCCGTTTCACAGTTTAAGCGCTATTAATTCGGGCGTAAAGGATATCCGCGAAGTAATTGAAAAAGCAAGAAAGCAACAGTTCTTTAACCGTCCTAATCCAATACTGTTTATCGACGAAATTCACCGGTTCAGCAAATCTCAGCAGGACTCGCTGCTGGGCGCCGTGGAAGACGGAACAATAACACTAATTGGCGCTACAACCGAAAACCCGTCGTTTGAGGTCATCTCCCCGCTCCTTTCACGTTGTCAGGTGTATATTCTGAAATCTCTCGATAAAAAGGATTTATTGAAGATAGTTGATTTGGCATTAACAAAAGACACTGAACTGAAATCAAAAAAAATTAAAGTTAAGGAGGATCATGCGCTGTTACGTTATTCCGGTGGCGATGCCCGAAAGTTGTTGAACGTTCTTGAATTGGTTGCGATTTCCGAAGAAGGTGAGAAAATTGAAATTACAAACGAAAAAGTAACTGATCGCCTGCAGAAGAACCTGGCTCTTTACGATAAAAAAGGCGAAATGCACTACGACATCATTTCGGCATTTATCAAAAGTGTAAGGGGCAGCGATCCCGATGCCGCGGTATATTGGCTCGCACGAATGATTGAAGGTGGCGAAGATGTGAAATTTATTGCCCGGCGACTGCTGATTCTGGCTGCTGAAGATATTGGTCTTGCCAATCCGAATGCACTTCTGCTCGCACAGGGAACTTTTGATGCAGTGCACCAGATTGGATATCCCGAAGCACGGATTATTCTTTCGGAATGCACCATATATCTTGCTACTTCACCTAAAAGCAACTCGGCCTATTCTGCCATTGATGAAGCAATTGCTCTGGTGAAAAAAACAGGTGATTTACCCGTACCACTTCACATCCGTAACGCTCCCACCAAACTGATGAAAGAAATCGGCTACGGGAAAGACTACAAATATGCCCATTCTTACGAAAACAATTTTACCGAACAGGATTTCCTTCCGAAAGAGATAAAAAATGAACGGATATATCATCCGCAGAATAATCCACTGGAATCTAAAATTCTGGAGCGATTGAAAAACTGGTGGGGAAAACGGTTTTGAGCGTGATGAATCGCAGTCTCAGTTTTCAGTCACAGGATTCGTGTAAAAATCATCTTACGGCAACGGATTCATAGATATTCTCTAAAGAATTATTTCAATTCCATAGAGAATTACTATCATTCCAAATGGAATTATCTTTCGGAACTATCTCCGAAAGCTTTGGCGCCAAAGCATTGTCTGTCGGCAATACCTCCGAAAGCTTCGGCACGAAGGAATTGCCTTTCTGCGAAACCTCCGAACGTTGCGGAAACGTGGAATTATCCCTCGGACAAACCCGGAAGATATATTGCAGCTAGAATTACACAAAAATCCGGTGTACAGGAGTTAGCCCCGGTAAGCTCACAATGGTTCGGCTTAAAAACCATAAGTGACGGACATATTAATCTGCTTAAACTTTATTCGCTCCATGACAAATGCATCAATTAATATCAGGATTTTAAACGTAAGCGGATTAGCATTGTTAAGTAAAGTATGAGTTATTAATGTAAATTTGAATTCAAAAAACTGTTACCGCCAAATTTATTAATCAGGGAAATTCCTGGTGACGGTAATATTGGCAGGTACAATCAAAAAATTCTTGATACACAAAAAAACAAAGATGAATTCTGAACAAAGAATAGCAGAGTTGGAGAAAAAGAACCGGCAGTTAAAGGCGGAACTGGAACAGCTAAAAAAGGAAAGACAACACGAGGTTGACCATAAGCAAAAACAACTGCTGGAACAAATCCTGAATGATATTCCCGTGGGAGTGGCCTTACATGAAGGGCCTGAATTCATTACAACTGTGGTCAATAAAAGCTACTACGACTTTGCTTACGGTAAAGGCGATATCATAAACAGAAAGGTGGAAGATGTTTGGCCGGAAGTAGCCGATCAAATCCTTCCTTTATTGACGAAGGTATACAAAACCGGAGAACCACATCATGCCACCGATGCTGAATTTACGGTAGAACGTGGAAAAGGCCCGGAAAAAGCCTGGTTTTCATTCAGCTACCTTCCTTTCCGGGGAGAAAAAGATAAAATAACAGGTATCCTGGTGTGGTCATTCGAAACCACTCCCTATGTGCTGAGCCGAAAAAAAGCAGAGAATACCACAATTAAAATAGCCGAAAGTGAAAAACGGTTTCGATTGGCTACCGACACCGCAGAATTCGGAATTTTCGAATGGGATGCAAAGTCAGACAGACCCATTTGGGAAAACAAGCGGATATATGATATTTTCGGACTTTCACCCGATGAAAAACCAGTGACAAAAAAAGAACTGGAAAAAGAATTCATTCATCCGGAAGACCTGCCGCGTTTTGAAACTGCGATGGATGAAGGAATGAAAAAAGGCTCACGTTTTTCAGTTCAATGCCGTATTCAAAGGCGTAACGACCAGCAATGGCGATGGATTGAATATTATTCCAATTTTGAATTATCCGCTGATGGAGACCCAATCCGACTCATTGGATTTGTAGCCGATGTAACCAATAAAATTGCTGCTGAAGAAGCTTTGCGTAAAAGCGAACGAAATTTCCGGGCGCTATTAAATGCTGCAACTTCTGTCATATACAACATGAATGCTGACTGGTCGGAAATGCGGAAACTCAACAGCAAAAATTTTATTTCCGAAATGCTTGAACCCAGTAAAGAATGGATGGATGAATACATTCATCCATCTGACCAGGCTATGGTTGCAAGCAAAATCAGGGAAGCAATCGATTCCAAATCGGTTTTCGACCTGGAACACCGGGTAACCCAGGTGGATGGTTCTCTTGGATGGACCCATTCACGAGCAGTACCATTGTTGAATAAAGAGGGAGAAATACTGGAATGGCTGGGTATGGCCGATGATATTACCAAGCGAAAAAAAGCGGAGTTCAACTTGCTCAAAAATGAAGAAAAATACAGGGCTGTTTTCGAACAGGCCGCAATCGGAATTGGCCGGGTTAATTTTGACGATGCGAAGTGGATTGATGTTAATGCCACATTTTGCAGGATGGTTGGTTATGAAGCTAAAGAACTTAAAAACATTCCGTGGCCCAAAATTACTCATCCTGATGATATCGATCTTGACTTGATTCCATTCAAAAAAATGGCAGCAGGCAAGCTGGATAACTATTCAGTGGAGAAAAGATTTATTCACAAAGAAGGACATTTCATTTGGGCACGTCTCACACTCTCACTTATTCGAGACGATCGTGGACGACCAGACTCCGAGATTGCCGTTATTGAAAATATAACCGAGCGGAAACAGGCCGAAGAAGCATTGCAGAGGAGTGAAGAACGATGGAACCTGGCGCTCGAAAATTTTGCTGAAGGGGCAATCATCGCTACCGAAGACGAGCAGGTAATCTACTGGAACCCTGCGGCCAGGGAAATGCATGGTTTTACTCACCCTGCCGAAGGAATAGAACCATTGGTAGATACTTCTGTTACTTTTCAACTTTGTACACCCGATGGCCATCATCTGCTGGAACTCGATGAGTGGCCAATGCGCCGAATCAAACGCGGCGAAAAAATGTGCGAAATTACGAACTCCGGTTGCGCCGGCCTGGATCAGGGGTGGGAAAAATATGTGTCCTATTCAGGCTCAATGGTGGAAACAGCCAACGACGAAAAGCTGATTTTCCTATCGGTACATGATCTTACAGAAGAATGGAAATCGGAATTGGCCCTGCGCGAAAGCGAAGAAAGATTCCGGACATTGGCCGATAACATCTCTCAATTGGCATGGATGGCCAATGAAAAAGGCTCAATTTTCTGGTACAACAAGCGGTGGTATGATTACACCGGAACCACATTGGATGTGATGCAAGGCGGGGGTTGGAAAAAGTTACAACATCCGGATCATGCAGATCGGGTGATTAAAAAATTTCAGCAATCATTGGATTCCGGAGAAAGATGGGAAGATATTTTCCCGATTCGCGGAAAAAATGGAAGTTACAGGTGGTTTCTCTCCCGTGCTGTACCTGTCCACGATGAAAAAGGAAATGTTATCCGTTGGTTTGGAACCAATACCGATATAACAGAACAAAGAAGGTCAGAAAAACTTTTGCGCAACCAGAACCGCATGTTGGACCAGGTACAGGATGCAATTATCGGACTGGATAATGATGGTAAAATATCTTATTTAAATGAAGCTGCCTTCGAATTGTATGAAATCAAAAAAGATTCGGAAATTCTTGGCAGCAAACCGGAAGATTATTTTACAGTACAGTGGGATAGTACAAATTCAGAAAATGAACTTTATAGCAAACTGGAAAAAATCGGAACCTGGAAAGGGGAAAATATTCATAAAACAGCGAAAGGAAAAAGACTATGGATTGAGTCTGTGGTATCGGCGGTGAAAGATGATAAAGAGAAAATAACCGGCATCATTTCCGCTATGCGCGATGTTACACACCGAAAGAAACTGGAAGAAGCATTGAATATCCAACTGAAAGAATTGCAGAAGGCTAATGATTTGTTCGAAAACATCCTTTACATAATTGCACACGATCTGAAAGGTCCGATTGCCAATATGTACATGGCCCTAAACCTGATTGATTCGGTTCAGCAAATGCAGGAAAAGATCCGGATGCTTGAAATGTTCCGGCCTCTCGTGCAGCGGGTGGAAAATACCATCAAAGGAGTAACAGGTTTATTACAGGTTCAGAAAACCAATGATTCTGCTGCCTTTAAACTCGATTTTGAAAGCATACTCAACGACATTTTGCTTGAGCATAAGGAAAGCCTCCGGCCGGGGGCCCTGGAGTCTGATTTCAAAAGAAAAACGATTTATTACATTGAACCATTCCTTACCAGCATCATGAAAAATCTGATTAATAATGCAATAAAATACAGCCGGGAAAATGTACCATTACAAATTAAAGTGAGTACTGAAAACAAAAACGGATTTATACTGATGACAGTAAAAGACAACGGTATTGGAATCGATCTGAAAAAACACCGGAAGGAACTGTTTTATCCCTTTAAAAGGTTCACTCCAAAAAAAGCGGAAGGTACGGGAATCGGTCTGTACATCATAAAAAATACTGTGGAGAAAAACGGAGGTTACATTGAAGTGGAAAGTACACCCGGCGAAGGAACTGCTTTTTTCTGCTATTTAAAGGAATACAAAAAATAAGAGCTTTTCCGGACGAAATCATCTTGTTCCTGCCAATTTTCATCCAATAACTCACGAATTTCTCATAATAACCCTACCCCTTTTGGGAGAACTTCGCCGGATTAAATTCGAACTAAGTACGAATATAGTACGATTTTGAAATAACTTAAGTATTTCCAAAATAAGGAAAAAATGGAAGAGAGTACCGTTACTTTATCAAAAAGAAGGAAGATGAAGGTACAAACTATTTTACTCTACCAAAGAATCAAAGTGCCACTATATAATGCACTGCAATTCAAAATGCAGCAAAAAACACCGGCTGAATTTAATCAACCGGTGAGCACCATCAATATCTGTTTGACTTATGTATTCTCCACTTCAGGCATTCCTGCATTTCTCTTAAGATTCATGCATTCAAACATTCATGCATACCTTCTAACATTTATGCATTTAAGCATTCCTGCATTTCTTTCCTGCATACCTGCATTTCTTCTTCCATTTCTGCATTAAAGCATTCCTGCATTCATGCATTTCTTCTTTCCTGCATTCCTGCATTTCTTCTAACATTCATGCATTAAAGCATGCATGCATTCATGCATTTCTTTCAAACCAAAATCTCCCTGCAATATTCAACACACTTCTTCACCTCTTCCTGTGCGGTTGAATTCTCAGGCACCGGATACTCCAGTTCGATGTCGAAATAAATGGGCCAGTTTTTATCCTGTACCAGTTTCAGCATATCGGCAACGGGTGTATCCCCTTGTCCCCAAGGCATGTTGGTATTGGGGGGATTGCCGTTTTTACCGGTTTTATCCTTTGTATGAATACTGAAAATCCTGTCGTGCAGTTTTTCAATAATTTGATTCGGATGATTGCCTGTTGCGCCAAAATAATGTCCGGCATCAAAGTTCAGCATGTTTTTAGGCGAATATGCAAGGAATTTCTCAAAGCTGAAATCCGGTTCGCCGGGTTGCAAATGATTATGGTAAATGGCGTACATGTTATGCTTTTCCGCAAATTTCCCTAACCGCTGGCACGCTTCTTCTCCAATTTCGTTGGTAATACCCTTCGCGCCCAAAACTTTTGCCGCTTTAAAAGCATAGTCAATTTCTTCATCGCTCCAGTTGGCCGGCGCAAATTTTACGATGTGGATGCCCACTCCGGCTTTGTCATACATTTTACGCAATTGCTTGTATTTATCCATTGAAACCGACAGCCGCCAGTCGCGTTGCTTTTCCTGTGCAATCTCTGCTTTTTTACGGTACTCCTCCCGTTCCGCATCCGACAGTGTTGCGCCACGCGGCGGCCGTGCAGGCGATTCTGGAATCCCTGCATATTCCTCAGCCACATTGCCCATTAGTTCTATTGAACTGATTCCCGCATCAAGGCAGTAATTTAAAATATCTTCAGCCGAGCTGGGCATGCTGCGCCAACTGTAGGTAATGGCGCCAATCTGAACGCCGCCAAACTTGGAATCCGGCTTTCCGGAACCCGGCAAAACACTGCCAAAAACAGATGGTGCAAAAGAGAATGCAGCCGCTGCAGTTGCAGCAGATCCGATAAACTTCCGGCGCGAAATGCCGGTGTTTGATTTTAATTTTCTATTCATGATTTTGTAATTGTTGATTTAAGCGAATTAAAAATAGAGGTTTTATTTGGAAATTGGTTTAGAAATCAGGTAAAAATTCAATTGGGCCATACATTCCGAAAGTAAATTCAGATGGAAAAATTAATACGCAACTGATAATAAAGGAATAAAACAGATTTATGGGCTGAAGCCCGGACACTCTGGTGTGGTCACTAATCTCGGGGTTAGTGAAAGTCCTGTTGAGGGGGGCTTTAGCCAAAAAAATAAATATGTTATAAAGCTGTGCAGATTAATTTTGGCTGGTTGGTTGTGTTATTCCGGTTTGTTATTGTGTTTTTATTCTTTCCCAAAGTTCGGAACTTTGGAAAAGGATTTCTTTTTATGCCGAATTTCACAGGTAACCCTCTTTTTTGTATGTTTTTAAACATACACTGCCAAAATGCATAACCAAAACATTGAAATCCAATACAATAAATCAAAAAAAAAAAACAGCACCTGTACATAAAAAAATTTTGGTTTAAAAAAATATTTTTACTAACTCTGTACAGGCAAACTACAAAAAACCAAAATATTAATTAACTAACAGCTAACTCTCCATGTATTTCATTCTTTTCCAAAAAATAAAAAGGCTGGTTTAAAAGCCTCCCCGGTATTCCCCACCCGGGGAGGCAAAAGGTTTTTCGCTGTGCAAGCGCGGGGAATCCTGCAAGAATTTTCAAAACTACAACATTTTAAAATCAAAAATTAATAACAATGAAAACTTTTATTATAATTATATCAGTGTTTTTACTTTCAACACTTTCCTTCAACGGATTTTCACAATTAAAAGTAGTGAGTACCGGAAGAGTGGGTATTGGTACAACAAGCCCGGGCGCTAAATTAGAAGTTAATAATTCAGACCCTAACCTTGAACATTGTGCCAAGTTTACGGGACCTTCATCGTTGGCAACGGTATTGATTGGAGGTGCCAGCCAAAACACTCAGTACGAACTGTATTTAGGTGGCGACGCTTATGCTACAGGAACCTGGACATCATCTGATGAAGTGTATAAAAAGAACATTCAAGCCCTCGATGGTAATGAAGTTTTAGCAAAATTAATGAAGATGGGTGGCAAAAAATATGAATTTAAAACCAAACAGGAATTGGAAGACATTCTTAAAAACAACAAGCTTGGTTTTGTGCCAAATTTTTCACCCGGCGAGCATTACGGTTTGATCGCCCAGGAACTTGAAAATGAATTTCCTGAACTTGTAAGGCTCGATTCAATTTCAATGACAAAAGCCATAAATTATGATGGGATGATCCCGATTTTGCTGGAAGCGATAAAAGCGCAGCAAACCAGGATTGAAGATTTACAGGGACAAATTGAAGATTGTTGTTCAGACACAAAAAGTGCCACAATAACAGGAACTGATGCGCGAACACAAACCGGTGAAGCCAGGCTATACCAAAATGCGCCAAATCCTTTTAGCACACAAACTACTATACGATATGAGCTACCTGAAACAGTACAAAGTGCTCAATTGCATATTTGCAATATGACCGGGACACTTTTGAAAACAATCACAATTAACCAAAGAGGTTCAGGAAACGAATTAGTAAATGCTAACGAATTTGTTGCCGGAATGTATTTGTACAGTCTGGTTTGTGATGGAAGAATTGTGGATACGAAACAAATGTTGTTAACTGAATAATGGATAGAAAAAGCAAATGAAAATAATTATAATTCTAATAGCAGCAGTAATACCACAAATTATATTCGCACAGGAATACGAATATGTTCCATTACCCGATTCAGGTGCAGTATGGAGTGAAGTGTATTCTTTTGGTGAACCACGATGGCCGGATACAATAGTTAAACCACCCAGCTATGAAAGATTCACAGTTAGCGGTGAGGATACAACAATAAATGATATCATATATAAAAAACTATACCTGTTTTACGATTCTGTTTTTACTAAATCCGAGGCAACCTGTATAGGTGGAATCAGGGAAGATGAAAATAAACGGGTTTATTTTAAAAGCGATACGTTTATTCACGAATTCAAACCTATGAACTGGATGTACGAATACAATGAAATCGTGTTATATGATTTTTCGGTGAATATTGGTGATACCATAAAAAGCATTAATGGATTTCCTGATGATGTTCTGATTGTATCTTACATAGACACTATTATGATAAAAAATAAATATAGAAAAAGCATACATTTTCAGGATTTTTTCTGGGTTAGTTGGATTGAAGGTATTGGAAATACCAATGGACTATTGTTTAATTCTGGAAGTTTGCCTACTTGTAGTTGTGGATCAGGAGATCTAATATGCTTTCAGCAAAACGGAGAAACCTTATATTTCAATAAAAATTATTCAGACTGTTTTCCTTTATTAACCGGTATTGAAATTAAGAAGAACAGTTTATCGGATATTAATATTTTCCCAAATCCGGCAAATGATAACATCAGGTTCAGCTTTGGGATTCAGCAATTAGAACGAATTCAAATAATGGATTGCAATGGACGGGTATGTGGAAATTTTAATGTTCAACTGCTGCAGGAATTTAATCTATCCATCGGGAAGTATCAACCCGGCATTTACTTTTATAAAGCGACAAACAATAATGGCCGGATACTTACCGGAAAGTTTGTTGTGCAGTAAAATTTTATTTAACCTTTAATACTAAATATTATGATTAGAAAAATTATATTTTGCTCTTTGATATTTCTATGCTGTCACAGCATAGTTCTTCAGGGGCAAATCAATCATCAAGTATTATTTTCTTCCGGTTTACAAATTACGGAAGTGACACTTGATGATGGTGAAACTTACACCCGGGTGGAAATTCCCGGAACGGTACAAATGGATAGTGTAGGTTTTCCTTCTCTTCCCGTAAAGTACATAAAATTAATTGTACCTGCTGATGCAACCGATTTTAAGGTTGTAATTAACAACCCGAAAACACAAAAATATGATCTGCAATATAAAGTTGAACCTTTGCAGGAACCCGTTCCTATTGGCTTTTATGATGCGTACGATTTTGTTAAACCAGACAAGAAGAAATACAATTCGAATGCCCCTTATCCGGCTGAACCGGCTAAAATAACTGAAACCGGGTATTTTAAAGGAAACCAACTTGTAACTATAACTGTCTTTCCCTGTAGGTATTATCCAAAAAAGGATGAATTAGAGTATTGCAATTCTGTTGATCTTACTTTAAATTATTTGGCGAATGGGAAAGAAGTTGATGATCATATTAAAGAAAAGGACAAGCAAAATCAAAGAAAAATACTGGAACACCTCGTTGATAATACTTCGGATATTGAGCAATTTTCAAACATTCAAGAAAATTCCGGATTAAAATCGGCAAAAAGTAAAACTTCAACTTTAAAAAGCGCAGTGGCAAGTGGAATAACAGTCGATTGCGATTACATTGTGGTTACGAGCCAAAACCTTGCTTCTGCTTTTAACGATTTTATGGCATGGAAACGTCGAAAGGGGATCAGTATTGAATTGGTGACTATAGAGGATATTTACGCAAATTATACAGGCGACAACATTTCAGGAATCAATGACAATGCCGGAAAACTACGCCAGTTTTTATCAGAAGCTTATGATAATGGTAATGGAATAAAATATGCCCTTTTAGGAGGCGATAACACTGTTTTGCCAATTCGGTTTGGATATAACATCAACAATACAACCGATGTTAATAATATAATACCTGCTGATTTATACTTTGCTGATTTTGATGGAGATTGGGAAACAGATAATGATGGAAAATATGGCGAACCAAGTGATAATGTCGATTTCAATCCCGAAATTTCTGTAGGCAGGGTAATGGTTTCAAATGCCAGTGAAGTACAAAACTGGACAAATAAAATCCTGAAATATGAGTTAAACCCCGGCAATGGCAATTATTCATATCTGACAAGGGCTTACTATACACAAGCTGATCAAATGCAAAATGCCAATTGGGCTTCCACTATCTCTAATGCAGTTTCATGGTGTACTTCGGAAGTAGATGAAGAACAGGGAGGTTATAATACTAGTTCTACACCTCCTTTTCCAACAGGAAATGATGTTATTTCCGAATTCAACAACCATTACGGGTTTTGTAGTTTTATGGCGCATGGTGGTTCAACAAACATTGCTGTTGCCACAAAAGGAGTTAATACTGACGATCCCAATTCGAAATATAAGGTTACTTCTTTTGATAATGGTTCAGGTGGATGTTGCTGGATTGCAGAATCAGGAAACGGATTTGATAATATGACCAATACTCACTACCCGACAATAAATTATTCAATTTCCTGCGAAACCATGCCCTTTGATAATTTGGATGTACCAGTAGACGACCATAATATGGGCGAAACTTATACCTGTATTAGCAGTGGAGGAGGCCCTGCCTATTTAGGTAATACAAGGAACGGATTGATTTCGAGTTCAAGAGATCTTTTTGTCCAATTTGCGAATGTAATAACTTCGGGTACATCGTTTAATTTAGGTGTGGTCGAAGCAACTTCTAAGCAGAATTATAATAACAGATATCTTCGCTTCTCCCATAACCTTATTGGTTGCGCGGAAACAGAAATATGGACAGCCACTCCATCTCTTTACACAAGTGCTTCGGTTTCAGAAAATAGCAGCAACATAACTGTTAACACCGGAGGAGTTAGTAGTTCAACCATTTGTGTAATGAGTGCAGATGATGATGGAGCTAGTTTTTATGAAGTGGAACCAAACGTAACATCGGCTTCATTTTCCAGTGTGCCTAAACCTTATTTGGTTACAATAAGAAAACACAATTACATCCCATTGATAAATCCGGTTTATATGTATATCCAAAATGAGTCAATATATTCAGACCGGAATATTGTTGGCAAATACATTTATGCCGGTGAGAATGTGACATCTGGAATACAAGGCCCTGTAAAAATAAAAAATGGGGCAGACGTTGTTTTCGATGCTACCAACGACGTATATCTTGAAGCAGGTTTTGAAGTAGAATTAGGTGGTGAATTTGAAATAATGTAAAAAATAACATTATCAAAATGAAAAAAAAGGATGCTCACCCTGTTTGTTTGCAATTTAAACGTAGGGCTTCTTTTACTAAGCGAATTTACCATTTGCGACGGTAAGATTGTGGATATGAAACAGATTTTGTTAACTGAATAAATAATAAAGTACATACCATGAAAGCTGTATTTTCTTTTCTATTTATATTATTATCCCTGACATGCTTTGCACAAATCCAATGGGCTCCTATGGGTGCAAAATGGTATATCTCAAAAATAGAGGGCCTTGCACCACGTAATGTGGGATATATTCTATATGAAGTAAACAGGGATACCATAATTCAGGATAAAAAAGTGAAAGTAATTAGCAGGACCTACTTTCATTCTAATGGTAAAGATGTTTCACCCCTGAATGATGAATATACTTACGCAGAAGACAGTGTAGTGTATTATTGGAGAAACGGGCATTTTTACACCCTTTATGACTTTAGCGCCCAAACTGGTGATAAATGGACTGTTTTTGGTTCAAGCCCTTACTCAGATTTCTGTGGGTATGATTCACTTGGAGTGGTTGTAGTTGATTCAGTGGCTACTTTAACCGTTAACAGCCAAAAATTAAAAGCAATTTATACATCTCCCGACAGCACTTCAGACTGGCGATATGGAGGTGTGATTTTAGAACGGATTGGAAATATAACCCATTTAAAACCCAAATCAGATGGTTGCCTTTTAGATTCTCCTGAGGAAGAAGGAAGTTTAAGGTGTTATGAAGACAGTGTTATTGGAACTTACAAAGTAGGTTATTGTCAATTGATTAATTGTGATTGCAGTGAATTGATAAATTATACCGCAGTAAATAATCTAAAACGCAGCGCTGTTAGGATTTATCCCAACCCGGTAGAAGACTATATAAACCCTTTTTATGAGAATGGCGATAAGATAAACAATCTTGCACAGGTGGAGATATATACCCTGGGAGGTACGAAAGTTGGATCTTTTGAAAATCCAGACAAGTGTTTTGTCGGATCTTTAAAGCAAGGTTACTACATCTTAAAACTTTCTCTTGCTGACCAAATTTCATATTTAAAATTCATAAAAAAATAGACAATGAAAAAATATCTAATGATATTAGCTTTAATTAGCAGCTATCCTTGCTTTTCTCAATATTGCTTTATTGCAGATAGCACAATGGGTAATCTTAAAAGCGCAACAGTCAACTACGAACCCGGAGGACCAATTAAATACTTAAGAGTAATTATTCATTTTATACAAAAGAACGACGGCACTGGTAATTTTAATGAGAATGATGATGGAATGTCTCCTTCCCATGACTTTAATGGTTATGATTTTGCCCAGTATATAGTAGATTATGCAAATAATCTATTAAAAAATAATCAGCCAATGAGGCTACAACCATTTGGAGAGGTACCTAATTACGACCCGGGATACAGGTATAAACTTTCTGGAGTTTTCTTTTGGAGAAATTCAACTCTGTATGATAATTACAATGCAGCAACGACATTATTCAATAATTATGGTCAAGCAACCAATAGTGCAATAAATATATTTATAACCAGTGAACAAGGCTTAACCGGCGGTTATGCAAGAAATGTTGGTGACAAAACTGTTTTACTTTTTAACCCCTATGCAAAGTATATACAAAGTGTCAATGAGAATAACGATTGGTTTAACAGTTTTTCAGCAAAGCTAATAAATCACGAAATTGGCCACTGTTTAAATTTATTTCACACTGTATTTACAAGTAATACAGGTCTGTGCTGTCCAAGTTGTGATGATTTGTGTGACGATACTCCGTCAATCCCGCAAATGGATAGTCTGGGATTACCATCTCCATGTTGCTGGAATGCAGACACTTGCTCAAATAATCTTATGGATTATAATGCTGATGAGTCAAGTATTACTCCGGATCAGCTAAATCGTATTCATTCTGAATTAAACAATGCAAAACTAAATTTCATAGAATGTAATTATCAAATAAGTTCTCTTAACATTACCACATTTAATAATAATTCTGGGGCATATGTAGCTCAAAA
Organism: uncultured Prolixibacteraceae bacterium; assembly: GCA_963816685.1. Taxonomy (GTDB): domain Bacteria; phylum Bacteroidota; class Bacteroidia; order Bacteroidales; family Prolixibacteraceae; genus CAVYUC01. Next base: position 64,659 of record CAWFMB010000010.1, read on the forward strand.
TATTACAGTATCAGGTTCATCTGCAACCATTGTCTCCGGAAAAACTGTTTATTTGGAATGCGATGGAGTCACTTTTAATTCTGGATTCGAAGTTCAGTCTGGAGGAAAGCTTAGTGTTTTAATAAATCCAGAATGTAATTAAATTAACAACAAATTACGCATGTAACAATCTATCTCCTCAAATTTTGGCTGGCGCATGCGCACATTTGTAATGTGTGCCAAAAACAGAGATCAAAGGGCCAACGAATTTAATGCCGGCACGTATTTGTACAGCCTGGTTTGCGATGGAAAAATTGTGGATACGAAGCAGATGTTATTAACTGAATAAATATAGAAAAATGAAAAATTTAATCTTATTTATCTGTTGTTGTCTTTTTTCGTTTGTTTCTTTTTCACAAACAGAAGATCTGTTTCAGATGAAAAAACCGGAAACAAAGAAATTGACAATAAATGAAACTTATACTTCTGATGCATACATGCCAATTAATGATATCAATTCTGTTTCGTCGCTTTCAATTAGTGGAAAAATAAAATTAAATGATTATCCAAGTCTTGTCAGGGTTATTTTAATAACAGAAGAACATGAGTACTTGGTTTTGGAAGCCTATCCTTTAATCTGTGATAAGACGGAATTTTCGTTTAACAAGTATTGTGATGAAACATCTTTAATAAATGATGAAAAACCATTGGAGTTGATCATAGTTGTAAAAAATGCAGAAATTGAATTGAAACAAATTCATATATCTAATGGAAAATTAACTGACGATGAGAAATATAATCACTATAAGCTACAGAACGATTCTAAAAGGCAAATCGAAAAGTATAAAACATCAAAGATAAATTACAACAATTCAAAGAAGAACAGAACATGGTTGGCAGATACAACTATAATATCAAAATTACCTTTTGAAGAAAAGAAAAACCTTTTTGGTGGAAAGGATGATTATAATATTGGTGGGTTTGAGTATTATGCTGGAGGTATTTTTTCATTGGAAGATTTTGATCCGGAAGAAAATAATGCTTTAAAATCGGTCACTACCACAAATTATGTTTCAGAATTTGACTGGAGAAACAGGCACGGTCAAAATTGGATGACAAGTATTAAAAATCAAGGTAATTGCGGCGCTTGTAGCGCTTTCTCAGCAGTAGCTGCTACAGAGGCTGTGTTTAATATTTTTTACAATAATTATAATATTGATTTGAACTTATCTGAGCAAGAGGTATTTTCATGTAGTGGGGGTAGTTGTGTCTATGGAATGGCTTTACAAACTGCTGTAAATTATATATTAAATACAGGTGTTGTCAATGAAGGATGTTTCCCTTATGTAGACTCAGGTCCTCCATTATGTTCGAATAATTGTTCGAATCCAGATGAGACAATAAATATTACATCAACACAGTATATTTCTGGTACAAATGATGGATTAAAACACGCTTTGATAAATACTGGCCCATTAGCAGGTGCAGTTTCATCAATAGGCCATGCTATGTGTTTAGTAGGCTATAATGAAGTATGTGTTGGTGATACTATTCAATATGTTTATAATCATGCAATGATTGATAGTGTAATAGGCGCTGGCAATCCACTTGTAGGTCTTACATATTGGATTTTTAAAAATAGTTACGGTACTCCGTCAGCTGGACAGCCTCATTGGCACGCTAATGGAGGTTATGTATATATTTTTGTTCAAAGTGTTAGTCAAATATATGCTTATACTACTGAAATGCCATATAGCACAACTTCCTATGTTCAAAATTGTATTGATAATGACCATGATGGATATTACTGGTGGGGTACTGGATCAAAACCTGCTTCCTGTCCAATATGTGCTCCCGACACTCCGGATGGTGACGATTCAAATTCAAGTCTTGGCCCCATGGATGCTTATGGAAATTGCACACCAATTTCATCGCCCTACACCCCACCGGCACACGAAATAACATCCACAGAAACATGGCAAAGTACAACTACCGAGTGTGGCGATGTAATAGTTAAAAACGGCGGAAACCTTACTATTAATGGAGCAATAGTAAACCTGGAAGGCGATGCTGAATTCTCAGTTGAAATTGGTGGAATATTAACTTTTAACAGTGGTGTAATTCAATAATAATTGGAACAATGAAAATAATATTAAAATTTTGCCTGACATCTATCTACCTGTTTTTGTCCGTTGGCGTGTTTTCTCAAAATTTTATTGACGAAATAAAACAATGGGCTATTGTTTCTCAAATGTTTGAGTCCACAGACTATTTTACGAGTACTTATCAATTTTCAGGGGATTCTGTTCTCAATGGAAAAACGTATCACAAACTTTATGAATCAGTTGATTTGGATCAAGAAAACCGGAGTTTAAATTCGTTGTGGTACGAAAATAATGATAGTGTTTATAAATATAATTATTTGTCAAGCCAGGATGACCTTATTTATGACTTTAATATTGATGTTGGGGACACATTTGTAGTTGACGATTTCCTCAGTTTAAAGGTAGATTCAATAACCGATAAAAATTGGGGAGGATCTTTAAGAAAACACTGGTATTTAAGTAGATTAGATGGATATTCCCCAACTACAACCGTATGGATTAAAGGTATTGGTCAAACCGGGTATTTTGTTCGTTCGACAGAAATAGATATAGTTGGTGCAGTTGTTGAGTTACTTTGTTTTCATGAAAATGGGAATCTGATTTACCAGAATCCGAAATACAATAATTGTTATGTATTAAATAAAGACACGACTTATTGTATTAATAATCCATTGCAAGAACTTAAATGGTTAACAGAACTAGTTGAAGTTATTAAAGATAATCCAGTTAAGATTGAGATTTATAAATGTATTTACAATTATCAGGAAGGATTTCTTATCGACAGATGTGTTGGCTGTCCAGATGGATTGGTAGAGTTTTATGACTGTGATGGAAATGTAATTTGTGAATTTGGTGGTTTTGACGGTAGAAACACGTGCCCTGATTTTGAAAGCAGCGTTTCGAATATGGAATTGATTTGGACTAATAATGATTCAACCACGGTTGCAAATAATATTAAAGGCAATCCTGAAATACAGTGTTATTTAAACCATGGAAGCCTCGTGCTAAAGTTCCGCGATACAGATAATCCACAGTATAACCTGTCGATTGCAACATTAGACGGGAAAATAATCCATTCAGGAAATTATAATACCTGGAACTTGAGACTGGACAATTTAGGACTAAAACCTAAACGGTTGTATTTAGTTTCAATTCAAAATTCCAAACAAAAAATGGTATATAAATTATTTAACTATTAAACAAAGTAGTCGCCCTGCTCCGAGTGGGGCGACTATTAGTAGCATTATATTTTTTAAAGTAAATTTTTTCCCGTTTGAAGTAGAATTGGGCTCTGAACTGGAATTTAAATAATCCAAAAAAGCTACCCTATGAAATCAATTATTACGATTACAGTGATTGTTTTTATGTCTTTAACTACATTGCATGCTCAATGGCAGGAAGTTAATTCACCTACAAGTAATAGCATTACTGATATTCATATGGTAGATTCTGAAATTGGATTTATGAGTTGTGATACGGGAATTGTTTTAAAAACGACAAATGGAGGATTAAACTGGCAGGTTTTTGATACTGGAATTAAAGCGTCATTTATGTCAATATTTGGAATTGATAAGGACACGGTTTACACAGCAAGATATTCATTATATAAATCAACCAATTCATGTAACTCATGGGTAGATATTGGAGAACTTGGGTGGACTTCTAGCATATTCGATATCCATTTTACATCATCAAGAACCGGTTTTATTAACAAATCAGGAAAGCTTTATAAAACCAATGATTATGGATTAAATTGGTATGAAGTAGCTCAAGTATATCCAGGCAGTAAAATAATATTTACATGTAAGGATACGGGATATGTGGCAGGTGGTTATTCCTGAAAACCCGGATTAAAAAATTAAGCAAAGCGGATTTTGCAGATAAATATTTAATACCAGCAAGTGACATTAAGGAATTTAACCCGGTAGAACTTGGTTTTACTCTGGAATTAGGCGCAGAACTGGAAATAATAAACGAAACGATTCATGATTGTCCTTGATTTCTGATTTAATATGATCAAAAATGAAAATTTAAAATACTGATATTATGAAATACATCCTTCTGTCAATACTCGTATTCTTCACCGTAAAAAATGGAATAACCTGTTCCTGTGGATTTTTATGAAGCTGATTTCTATAAAAATGTTTATAAGAATGGTTTTAACTGCATTGCTGTTTTCGATACATTTGAAACAGCTACAATAGAAAATATAGGGGAGCAAAATATCCAAATCGGCTATTTTATTGTAACGGATATAATTAAATCCGGCAAATCGCAAATTGGGGATACCATAAAAGTATTAGGTTCGAGTGGCGCCAACTGCGGAGAACAATTATCTGTTTTTGAAAAGGGAGATACGCTGGCACTTGCCCTCTCAACATACTACACTTATGAATTTCAACGCGATACTTTTTATTTGGAAGGTACATGTGGAAAACATTTTCTGAAAATTAAAAACGGCACGAATGACGGGTTGATAATTTCAGAAATAACTGAAAAAATAAAAGATAGCATATCAACTGGTACAGAAAATTTCCGGAGCATTGTGGAAGATGATTATACGTTTAATAAATCACATGTAACAGATAAAGCTTTATTCCAGGATTCCATCATTCTGGTTAGCGGTTTTGTAAGTGCTGCTTCCTGCCCCCATTACAGCCTGTTTGCTTATAATTTCAAGGGGCAAAAACTTTGGGATACCGGTGGTTTTTTTGATTTAATTTATGCCGGTTCCGATTATATATATACTGCAGGATATACCCCGATTGATGATATATCAGGCATAGAACAGATTGTAATTGCCAAATATGATAAAGAAGGAAATGAAATCTTTAGCATCGGATATCCTGAGATTCCCCATGATGAACATTTTGAATTTGAACCTCAAAGCATTGATATTGCCAGTGATGGCACCATTTTGGTCAGCTCCAATAAATCGGTAATCAAGTCTGATGTGAATGGCACAAAAATTCAGGAATATCAATTAACTAATATGCCGGATATTAGTGGAATAATTTCCCTGAATCCGGAAACCTGGTTCATCCATTCTCAAAACAGAATTTATAAATCAGACAGCTCATTTGTTCTTTCCGATTCCCTTCGTTTTTCCGGCAGCATAAATAAATTGCTTCTTAAAAACGACACGGTTTTCACGTTATTGGATTCCGCTTTGGTACGGCTCGATACCAGCCTGAATGTCATCGATACGCTGATTGAAACTTCGACCGGATTTCAGGATATGGAATTTTACGATAAAAACCTGTGGATTCGAATGAATGATTCGGACAGCATTAAATTGATACGCGTAAAAAATAACAACATCACAGACACATTAACTTTTGATTTATTGTCTGATGTTAAAGGATTTATTATCGCCGACAACAATTATACATTTATCGGAAATTCATTTACAGGCCAAATTGGACTTTATAATTACCAGGCACCTTTGACAAGTATTACATCGAATTTACGGGATATTGAACTGGTAGATTTTGAAATTGACAGTATTATCCTGGAATATGTTACTACCCCGGATATGACTTTTGCAAGGGGATTCCATTTTAATAGCGAACTGACAATAAAAAACAACGGGATGGATACGATCCATACATTTTCTGTATTTTCTGATTTATACGGAGGTATGAATTGCTTCCAAAATTATTTCTACCAGAAGCTTTCCGGACTTGAAATATTTCCTGGACAAACGCAAAAAGTTAAATTAAAACGAGCTTACCAGGAAGGGATGAACCACAATCAGTTGTGTTTCGAATGTCTGGCCCCAAATTCAAAGCTGGAGAAACTAACAGATAATAATACGCTTTGTAAAACCTTTACGATTACCGGGATTGAAAACAGAATTCAACCTTCGGTAAAAATCTATCCCAATCCATTTTCAGATTATTTAATCATTGAGCATACCGGTTCAAACATGAAAAACATAGAACTGACGGATATAAGTGGTAGAACATTAATTCATGAAACTACCACAAATCAAAGAATAACAATTAAAACAAATGGCTTGAAACCGGGACCATACATCCTGAAAGTAGATTCAGAAGGAAAAACGAATACACAACTGATAATAAAGGAATGAAATTGATTTATGGGCTGAAGCCCGGACACTCTGGTGCTTTCACTAACCCCGGCATTAATGCCGGGGTTAGTGAAAAAGTACTGTTTAAACGGGCTTTAGCCCAAAAAAATAAAATTGAAAATTAACACATTCATGAAATATTCTTCTCTTTTCTTTTCGCATTTTGGGCGACTGCAGTTTTCTCACAACAGGAATTTGCACCAATTGGCGCCGAATGGTACTATTCACAACATGTGAGTCTGCGTCCGCCACAAGCTAATTATGTAAAACATACCTCAGTTAAAGATTCAACGATTGATGGGAAACTGGTAAAAGTAATCCAAAAAAGAAAATTTACGCGCGAAGGTTCGGTTGCTTTAGGTTACGAATATTTGCACCAAAGTGGTGATACTATTTCTTATTGGAAAGATGGAGCATTTCATGAACTTTACAATTTTTCTTTGTCAAAAGGCGACTCCATGCTCATCTTTTCCAATCGCGATAATGATTGTTCAGATTCTCCTTTCGGCTGGATCTGCTTGTCCACCTGATTCACCTTCCTGGAAGAAGTGAAATGCAATATACCAGGGACGTATTAAAGTCGCACTAAATTCGAATTAAATTCGAATTAAATTCGGTTCGAACCGAATTTAATCCGTCTTTGGTATAGCTTTGGTATGGTGATGACAGGTGATTGGACTCGGATTTTACACCTATAAATAAGAAAATTTCAGGATTAAAATTTAAGAACCCGTTTTTAAATGTTTTTGAAAAGCTGTTTCAGGTTAATTGGATTTTTCAAAAGTGCAGGAATTGTAAGGCCAACCGGAAAAAGACAGCAGGTAGGCGCTCACCTGCCGGCAAGGCACAAAAAAACCGGCTTGTAAATCAGGCCGGTTTTTTTGTATGATAAAATCAGACTATTCTTCTTTTTTATCTTCTTTTGTTTCTTCGGAAGCTTTATCCTCTGCTTTTTCAGCTTTTGGCTCTTCATTGGAAGAATCAGCGGGTACTGCTTCAGCTTCTGCTGCTACATTTTCCGGTTTTTCTTCTTTTTTCGCTTCTTTTTTAGCCTCAGCTTTTGGCTTATCGGTTTTTGCTGCAGTTGCAGTTGTTTCAGCAGATTTACTGCTGCCACGGCGCGAACGGCGGCGTTTCGGTTTTGCAGCTTCTTCTTTTGCCGCCAGCATTACTTCGTTGTAATCTACCAGTTCGATAATACACATTTCGGCATTGTCTCCCAGCCGTGTTCCTGTTTTCAGGATGCGCGTGTATCCACCCGGGCGGTCAGCGATTTTTTCGGCCACTTCGCGGAACAATTCGGATACTGCCTCTTTATTTTGCAGGTGACTGAATACAGTCCTGCGTGAATGCGTGGTATCGTTTTTTGCCTTTGTAATCAGCGGCTCCACGTACATACGCAGCGCTTTTGCCTTAGCCACAGTTGTAGTAATCCGCTTATGTTCGATAAGCGAACTTGCCATATTTGAAAGTAACGCCTTCCGGTGCGTACTGGTGCGGCTTAAATGATTGAATTTTTTATTGTGTCTCATTGCCTTTAATCCTTATCCAATTTATACTTTGAAATATCCATTCCAAAACTCAGCCCCATGTTGTCCAGAAGGTCGTCGAGTTCGGTAAGTGACTTCTTACCAAAATTCCTGAATTTCAGCAAATCATTGCGGTTGTACGTAACCAAATCGCCCAGAGTATCTACGTCGGCGGCTTTCAAACAATTGAGCGCACGTACCGAGAGATCCAAATCGACCAGTTTTGTTTTCAGAAGCTGGCGCATGTGCAGCACTTCTTCGTCAAACTCTTCATTTGCAAACTTTTCGTCCGTATCGAGGGTAATTTTCTCGTCGGAGAACAACATGAAATGATAGATTAATATTTTGGCCGCTTCCTTCAGGGCATCTTTGGGCTGAATGGAACCATCGGTTGAAATATCGAGAACCAGCTTTTCGTAGTCGGTTTTCTGTTCAACACGATAATTTTCAACAGTGTATTTTACTCTTTTAATCGGTGTATAGATCGAGTCGATTGGAATTACACCGAATTCTGCGTCAACAGGTTTATTTTCGGAAGCCGGAATATAACCGCGCCCTTTGCTGATGTTAATTTCCATATGGAGTTTAACATCGGGCTCCATGCGACAAATTACCAGTTCGGGGTTCAATACCCTGAAGCCGGTCATGTATTTATTGATGTCGCCGGCAGTAAATTCTTCCTGTCCCGAAATCGAAACTGTTACTTTCTCACTGTCGAAATCTTCCACTTCATTTTTAAACCGAATTTGCTTCAGATTAAGGATAATATCTGTTACATCTTCAATAACTCCCTTAATCGTAGAAAATTCATGGTCCACCCCTTCTATTTTCACCGTGGTGATTGCATAGCCTTCAAGCGATGACAGCAGAATCCGGCGCAGAGCGTTACCGATTGTAATACCATATCCGGGCTCCAGCGGACGAAATTCAAACTTTCCGAATTTATCATCGGATTCTATCATTATCACCTTGTCAGGCTTCTGGAATGCTAATATTGCCATAATAACCTAAGTAATTTTTTTATTTTGAATACAACTCTACGATAAGTTGTTCTTTGATGTTTTCAGGTATTTCTTCGCGTTCAGGGCGGTTAAGGAATTTTCCGGCCATTTTATCGCCGTCCCATTCCAGCCATTCGTAACGTGTGCTCCTGCGCGAATGCAATGAGTCTGTGATTTCTTCCATCGATTTTGATCGTTCCCTGACGCCAACAATGTCGCCGGGTTTTACGATATACGACGGAATACTAACTACTTGTTCGTTTACTATTATATGTTTGTGAGTTACAAACTGACGGGCAGCTGCCCGTGTTTTAGCAATACCCATTCTGAAAACAACATTATCCAGCCGCGATTCGAGCAGCTGGAATAATACTTCTCCGGTAACCCCTTTCGCTGATGATGCTTTTTCAAAGAGGTTGCGGAATTGTTTTTCAAGAATTCCGTAGGTATATTTTGCTTTTTGTTTTTCTTTTAACTGCAGTCCGTATTCCGATTTTTTCCTTCTTTTGGAAGTCATACCGTGCATTCCCGGAGGATAATTTTTGTGTTCGAACACTTTATCCGGTCCGAAAATCGGTTCACCGAATTTACGGGCAATTTTTGATTTTGGTCCTCTGTATCTAGCCATTACCTTTTTGATTTAAAATTAAACACGCCGTCTTTTTGAAGGTCTGCAACCATTGTGTGGCAATGGAGTAACATCAACAATTTCGGTAACCTGAAGGCCAACAGTTGCCAGCGCTCTTATAGCCGATTCACGGCCGTTGCCCGGTCCTTTTACAAAAGCTTTTACTTTGCGGAGGCCCAGATCGTAAGCAGTTTTTGCACACTCCTGCGAAGCTACCTGGGCAGCATACGGTGTGTTCTTTTTTGAACCGCGAAATCCTTTTTTTCCTGCCGACGACCACGATATCACTTCACCGTTCATATTCGTCAGCGTAATAATAATATTGTTGAACGAAGAGTGCACGTGAGCCATTCCGTTGGCTTCAACAACCACCACTCTTTTTCTGCTTGATACTGTTTTCTTTGCCATAACTTAAAATCCTTATTTAGTGGCCATTTTTTTGTTAGCAACAGTTTTACGCTTTCCTTTACGTGTACGGGCATTGTTTTTGGTACTTTGGCCTCTTACCGGTAAACCAATACGATGGCGGATGCCACGGTAACAACCTATGTCCATTAACCGTTTAATACTCATCTGTACTTCCGAACGCAATTCACCTTCCACTTTGTAATTGTTTCCAATTACTTCGCGAATGGCTGAGAACTGATCGTCGTTCCATTCTTTTACTTTCAGATCTTTATCAACACCTGCCTTTTCAAGAATCATGTTTGCCCTGCTGCGGCCAATACCGTAAACATAGGTAAGTGCAATCTCACCTCTTTTGTTATCCGGAATATCAACACCTACAATACGTGCCATATAATTTTTATTTTTTTCAGATTAACGTTACCCCTGACGTTGTTTAAACTTAGGGTTCTTTTTATTAATCACATACAAGCGTCCTTTCCGGCGAACGATTTTACAATCCGCACTGCGCTTTTTTACCGAAACTCGAGTTTTCATTATTTATAACTTCTTTAGTTTTTATACCTGAATGTAATTCTGCCTTTTGTTAAATCGTACGGCGACATTTCAACTTTTACCTTATCGCCTGGTAAAATTTTAATGTAATGCATTCGCATTTTACCGGAAATGTGCGCTGTGATAACGTGCCCGTTTTCCAATTCCACACGAAACATTGCATTTGACAATGCTTCTATTATTGTTCCATCCTGTTCTATAGAAGGCTGTTTTGCCATAAAAAATTCAAATTTTAATAATCTTCGATTAAAAGCAGTTTAAAAGCTGATTTATTTTTACCCGTTTTTTTTAGAGTACAAAGATAACAGCTATTTTCCACTCAGTAACAATAATTTATTCATTCACTCGTAAAACAGAACATTCTGTTAAATTCCACCACCTGCGCGGCCCTTCACACGGCCCGATTTCATCAGTCCGTCGTAATGGCGCATTAACAAATGGCTTTCAATCTGCTGCAATGTATCCAACACCACTCCCACAAGAATCAGCAGCGAAGTTCCGCCGTAAAAATAGGCGAACGACTGGTTAATTCCCATCATCATAGCGAAGGCCGGAAGAATGGTTACCAAACCCAGAAAAATAGATCCGGGTAATGTAATTCGCGACATCACTGTGTCCAGAAATTCGACAGTTCTTTTACCAGGTTTAACTCCAGGAATGAACCCACCGTTTTTCTTCATGTCTTCCGCCATTTGCGTTGGGTTAATGGTAATTGCCGTATAAAAATAAGTAAAGGCAACTACCAGTGTAAATTGCATAAAGTTGTACCAGAAACCGGTGATGTTAGATAATGCAGCCGCAACACCACGAAGATTTTCTGAATTTGCAACCCCAACCAGGGTAATTGGCACCATCATAATTGCCTGGGCAAAAATGATAGGCATAACTCCTGCAGCATTCACTTTTAAAGGAATGTACTGACGTACTCCACCATATTGTTTGTTTCCCACAATGCGTTTTGCATATTGCACCGGAATCCTGCGTGTTCCCTGAACCAGCAGAATAGATGCCATAAACACCACGAAAAGAATCACAAACTCTACAATGAACATAACAAGCCCACCGCCCTGCTGGTTTATCCTGGAAGCAAATTCCTGAACAACTGCCTGCGGTAATCGGGCAATAATACCAATCATAATGATCAGCGATATTCCGTTACCAATTCCTTTATCGGTAATGCGCTCGCCCAACCACATGACAAACATAGAACCTGCCGTTAGAATTATCACCGACGAAACCGTAAACATTGCTCCCGGAAGCGCGAACGCTGTAGCGGGCAACTGCATATGCAAATTGGTTAAATATGCGGGCGACTGGAAAACCAAAATTATTACGGTTAAATACCGTGTAATCTGATTGATTTTCCTTCTTCCTGACTCCCCCTCTTTCTGCAACCTCTGGAAATAGGGAACTGCAATACCAAGTAACTGGATTACAATGGAGGCAGAAATATATGGCATAATTCCTAAAGCAAAGATAGAAGCCTGGGAAAATGCTCCTCCCGAAAACATATCAATCAGCCCAAGCAAACCATCTGAAGTTTGATTCTTCAGGTTTTGCAGCTGGGCCGGGTCAACTCCGGGTAACGAAACAAATGATCCCAACCTGTAGATGAGCAGTAAAAACATTGTTGTTCCCAAGCGCATCCTGAGGTCTTCAATCTTATAAATATTCTTTAGGGTTTCTATAAATCGTTTCATTATAGTTTACAGTATTTCAGTGGTTCCTTCTAGTTTTTCAATTGCTTCTTTGGCGCTTTGCGAGAACGCGTGTGCTTTCACATCCAATTTGGTGCTTAATGTTCCGCCTCCCAAAATTTTAATTTTATCGTTTTTAGAAGCGACACCTGCATCAACCAGGAGTGCCAAATCAACTGCAGTGATGTTCCGTTTTTCGACCAGGTTTTGCAAAACATCAAGGTTAATTGCTTTGTATTCAACCCTGTTAATGTTTTTAAATCCTGATTTTGGAACAACACGCTGCAATGGCATTTGTCCACCTTCGAAACCGATTTTTCTGGAATACCCGGATCTCGACTTTTGGCCTTTATGTCCGCGGGTGGATGTACCACCATGCCCGCTACCTTGTCCCCGGCCGATTCTTTTCCGGCTTTTTGTAGAACCTGATGCAGGTTTTAATTTACTCAAATCCATAATTTCAGTTATTTGAAATATTTTTATACTTCTTCAACACTTAATAAATGTCTCATTTTATTGACCATTCCAATAATCTGAGGAGTAGCTTCATGTTCAATAGTCTGGTGCATTTTTTTCAGGCCCAGTGATTCCATTGTTGCTTTTTGGCTTTTGGTTGAACCAATGCTACTTTTTACCTGTGTAATTTTTATTTTAGCCATAACTGTGTTATCCTTTAAATACTTTTTCCATTGAAACACCTCTCTGTTCGGCTATCGTGTAAGCATCCCTCAGTTCGAGCAAAGCTTCCATTGTAGCTTTTACCAGGTTGTGTGGGTTCGACGAGCCTTTTGACTTGGCCAGAATATCTTTAATACCAACGCTTTCGAGTACTGCACGCATGGCACCACCTGCTTTTACGCCGGTACCTGATGATGCAGGCCGCAGTAAAACATGTGCTCCGCCAAACCTGGCAGATTGTTCGTGCGGAATTGTATCATTGATAACCGGAATTTTCACCAGGTTCTTTTTAGCTGCTTCCACTCCTTTTGAGATAGCAGTTGTTACTTCGCTTGCTTTTCCAAGGCCCCAACCTACAATACCCTCTTCGTTACCCACAATAACAATGGCCGAAAAACTAAATGTCCGTCCACCTTTTGTAACTTTAGTAACACGATTAATGGCTACCAACCTGTCTTTTAAATCGAGGTCCGTTGTTTTAATTTTATTGCTAATCTTCGCCATAATTATTTTAGAATTTAAGGCCACCTTCGCGGGCAGCATCAGCTAACTGTTTCACTCTGCCATGGTATAAGTAACCATTTCTGTCGAATACAATTTCCTTGATTCCGGCAGCCTGAGCTTTTTCGGCAATCAATTTACCAACCATCGCGGCTTTTTCTGTTTTATTTCCGTCTTTCGAAATAATATCTTTTTCGCCTGAAGAAGCTGCTACCAGTGTGGTTTTGTTTTCGTCATTGATAATTTGAGCGTAAATTTGTTTGTTACTTCTAAACACGCTCATACGTGGACGTTCAGCTGTGCCGGCAACGATTTTACGCACCCGCTTTCTTATTCTGTTTCGCCTTTCAAATTTTGTTAATGCCATAATGCCTGATTTTTCAAAAAATTATTTAGATGCGGCTTTACCAGCTTTACGCCTCAATACTTCGCCAACAAACTTAACACCTTTT
>CAWFMB010000011.1:0-177806 GCA_963816685.1 uncultured Prolixibacteraceae bacterium
GCAAACGCTGACAGGGAGAAGCTCTCACACCACCGTACGTACGGGTCTCGTATACGGCGGTTCGTTAAGTCATGGGAAATCCGAGGGACAGTTTCCCATCCCATTTAACAGGTTTAATTTTATTGTAGAGTTCCAGCATAGGGATGTAACCCCGCTGTTTCAACCGGTCAACCGTAATGGTAGTACCAAGAATCGGGCTTTGGGCAATTGCCCAGCCACCCATCCGTGACCGGCTCCATGTATAGGCTTGCCCCTGTTCAATTCCCAAACGAATAAGACTGCGCCTTTTCTTTTCGGGTTTCTTCCAATGGTGCCAGATACAGTAGCGGAGACGATTTCGCAACCATCCATCCAGTTCATTGAGTTTGTTTTGAATGCTTGCCATTCGGAAAGCATTTACCCAACCCCGCTGAACTTCGTTGAGTTTTTCGATTCGTTCGTCAAAACTCATTGGAGTAGTTTTCCGGGTGATGGTTTTGAGCTTTTGCTTTAGCTTTTCCCAACTCTTTTTGGATACCACCAGTTGATACTTGCCCCGTTCGCCTTTCACATAGGTAGGTACAAACCCAAACCCTAAACAGGTGAATTGTACAGGTCGGCGGATACCGCTTTTCTCCCGGTTGATTGACAATTTCAGTTTCGTTTTCAGAAACTTGTAGATATTGTTGCCAACTTTCCGGGCGGTTGCCTTGGTTTTAACGTAAATGCTAAAATCATCGGCGTAGCGGACGAACCGCACCCCCTGCCGTTCCAGTTCCCTGTCCAGTTCATGCAGCATGATGTTCGACAGTAACGGGCTGAGTGGACTACCTTGTGGTACACCTTTTCTGCGTTTGACCAGTTTCCCGTTTATTTGAATCGGGGAACGCAGCCATTTGCGGATAAGGCGCAGGGTTTCGCGACATTTGATTTTACGGTAAAGCAGTTGCAGCAAATGGCAATGGTCAACTTCGTCGAAGAAAGTCTTTAAATCTATATCTACGATATACTGAAACCCTTCGTTGATGTATCCCTGTGCTTTTAAAACTGCCTGATGCACGTTCCGGTTTGGGCGGAAACCAAAACTGGAATCCGAAAATTCAAATTCGAACCGTGCATTAATTACCTGCAAAACCGCTTGTTGAAGCAACCGGTCGGTTACAGTGGGAATCCCAAGTAATCTGGTCTTCCCGTTCCCTTTCGGGATTTCTACCCCTAAAATGGGTTGCGGCAAATACTTCCCCGAACGAACTTTTGCTGTCAGTTCTTCCTTGTCAATCGACAGGAGTTCCGGCAGTTTGGTCACAGGCATATAATCAACTCCAGCCGAACCGTGGTTCTTCCGGACTTTATACATTGCCTGTAACAGGTTATTCCGTGTTAAAATTTGCTCAATCATTTTAGTTTCAATTTATTGTTTCCCTGTCCCGCTTAATGTAAGGCTAGAATCTTTCGAAAGCTTCCTTACAGCTTTTGGAACAACTTAACGTTCAGCCCTTCAGTTTATCTGTGAGTCCTCCGTTGTTTATAACGGCTCGTTTCCTAAACCTACTATGGCTTCTGCTGACTTCTCATCAATCTTGCAACCGATGAGACCTCCCCAGGTAAGAGCATCTTCCTTCCTCCAATCTCTGCTGAATCTACTTAATAAACACACTCCTTTTCAGGCTTTTGGACTTCACAATGATGTGCTTGCTCATCCGGTTTATCAAGCCTCATATCCAGTTTCTGTTTCCCGACCTTCGGTACGGGACAGGCTGTCAGTACCGGAGTTTGCCGGTTGGCTTCCTTCACTGCATACCTCACGGTAAACCAGCTTGCCACTTGCTAACGGTTCGGGGCGTTACCCCCGCCCGTAAGGGACTTACACCCTCTGGAATAATTTCATGCTACACACTATTGTTTAATCCCAAAAATTTGTATTTTCAACATTTTTTCTGAGCTTTCAGTAGTGTGTGCACATGCTCATGCTGGGCACACACAGCAAAATATAATTAATTGCCGTTTTCGTTCGGACAACTTACTTTTTTAGCCCGCAGCAACTTTTGCGTGGCATGACAGGAAAGCAACCCGCAATCGGCACCTAATCATATTTGCGAACCATTACCAACAAGCTTAAAAAGAAAGTCAACTAACTATTAAATATAAAACAAACATGAAAAAGGTTTTCTCCTCATTCCTATTTTTAATTATCATTTCTTCACTTTACGGACAGGACATTGAATTAAGCGGTATTTTTGCAAATAGTAGTTCAAAAAGCTTTAAAAGTAGTTTCGGTTATTCTTTGGGATTTAACAAAATTGTAAAAACAAAAAATAAATTGGGGGTTACATTCTCTCATTATTTTTATAGTGCTAATTATGACAATATATATACGCCAAATTATGACCCTTCATCATTAAGTATTACACAAACTGACGCAAATAATAAAAGATTAGCTTTAAGATTAAATTATGCATTTAGACTTGTTAATAATCCAAAATCAAAATTGTATTTGGGACCCGAGATTGGTTTAAATTACTTTAGGATAAAAGAAAAAACGGAAAGAATTGCAAACGGACAAATTGAAAGTGGAAGTTTTAATGATGATTACTGGTTAAACAATAAGCTTGGAATTGGTTTTTTACTAGAATTTCAGTTGGACGAGGTGATATCAAAAAGAATCTCAACAGTTCTTTCTGTTAATCCTGAAATTGTCGGATTTGAAGAATTTGGTGCAATGGGTAGTGCAGACCCCTGGTTTATTGGATGGTTAAATTTTAAACTTGGAATTAGATATAAATTAAAAAATGAATAAAAGCCAGTTGGTAACAAAGTACATATTTCAGAGCGGGGTTTGGTGGTTCGCCAACTGCGGATTCTCGTTTCGCAGTTCCGTGTCCTTCGGACAGGAACGCTCTCCGAAATCCGCAACGACAACTTGCAAGTGACCGTTACAAACAATTTTAAACCAAGAAAAAAAGCAAAATAAGACCAGAAATAAAAATATTCTTAAACACTAAAAACCTGATATGAAAAAATCAATTTTAATCTTAACAGTTTTATTCCCATTATTTTGTTTGGCACAAAATGACAAAGGCGGATTTTTTATCGAAACAGGAGTCACATTGTTTGGCGGAAGAAATTATACACCCACTTTTGTTGGTACCAGTGGTATCTCATATTGGCAACATAGACATTTTACTGAAAGAGATGGTAAAGAGGAATTGTTTTCACCTTATAATTATAACATAACTTATTTCTCAATTGCTCCGCGAATGGGATATTTTTTAAGTAATAAGACTTCAGTCGGAATAGATTTTCAATATTCTGATAATTTCAATTCTTTTAAAGAAAATTATTGGAATATTTTGTCAGGATTATTTCTTCGATATTACTTTTTAAATAAAAAAAATAGTCCTTTTATAGAAGTTGCTGCGGGAACTGGACTCTCTAAAGAAGTTACAAAAAGTACTTCCCCTGGTGGAGCAAATTATGAAAGAATCGAATACTTTAATTTGCCCTATATTTCTGGTTCCGCTGGATATTCTTTTACTCTCAGTCCACGATTTAAACTTGGAATTGCTGCAACTATTCAGAATACATTTCAAAAGCCGAATGAAAAAAGTAATTTTGGTACAGATACTTCCAAAATTTCAATACTGGAAACAGGACTTATTGCATCGATAAGTTATAATTTTAAGATAAATAGAAAGAAAAAAGAATAAAAACAGTTTGTAATAAATTACATATTGCAGGGCGGGTTTGGTGGTTCGCCAACTGCGGATTCTCGTTTCGCAGTTCCGTGTCCTTCGGACAGGAACGCTCTCCGAAATCCGCCCCGACAACTTGCACCAACTGTTGCCAACCATATTAAAAACGAACATACAGACAATATGAAACAGATTTTATTGATTCTAATATTAGGACTAATCTCATTAGGAGAAATCTACTCGCAAGATTTTAAAATGATTAATTATCAACTGGATTTTGGAACTACCTTGACAATTCCTTATAAAAAAACGATTGAGATTTGGCCTGAGTTTGCAGGTCATCCACAGACAGATTATAGTACAAATTCTGGATACTTTCTTGAGGCATTGATTTCTTATAATTTAAACAGTAAATATTCGATTAGCACTGGACTGAATTACAATCTGACATCTCTTAAAATAAATGATAAAATAGGTCTAATTGAGAATAAAGGTAATTTGACAAATTCCTACCTAACCTTTCCTGTTTTGATTAAATTTCGTTTATCTGATATAATGCCAATTACAATTTCCGCGGGATCATATCTCGGTTTGTTAATTAGTGCCAATGAGAAAGGAACTTCCTATATTGATACTGCGGGACTTATATTTGCAGAACCTGACCCAATAATACAAATTGAACCAACACAAAAATATGACACAGATATAAAAAAGGATTATACTTCAATTGATTATGGTTTATCAATACAACTTGATTATGAGATTAGTTTGAGCCATGGATTAAAGGGAGTAATATTATCACGATTTAATTATGGACTCAAAGATGTACTAACGAATGATTTAGGAAATAATAGTTCAGCCAAAGATTGGAAAAATTACAATTTAATGATTGGATTTGGATTAAAACTATAAAAAATACGGTTGGCAATAAATAGGAATATGAGCGGTACGCAGTACCCAGTCCCGCCCTGGGCGGGATTGAACTACACCCGCCGGGCTCAGGGCTATGTATTTAATGAAGATTTTTAAGATTTTTTGAAGAAAAATAATTGAAGGACTACCACGCAATCTGATATTACTCATACAATTTACCGTTTCCAATGCCGTTTAACAGGCTTAGTTTAGTTGCAGAGGTTAATCTGTTTAATGCCAAATGTTTTTAAGAATAGTAATCATAAAAAAAGGAAACCAGTAAATGATTTCCTTTTTTTAAATTCTTTTTTGAAAAGTTTAAGCCTGCGCTGCCGGGCCACCAAAATTCATGGGTGGCATCATCGGATCGGAACCGGGCTTTACATTTTTTATTGGTCCGTGTAAGGATTCATATTTTTTAATATTATCCTGCAAGGCCATTAACAAACGTTTTGCATGTTCCGGTGTGAGAATAATCCGCGATTTCACATTCGCTTTTGGTATTCCCGGCATAATCCGGACAAAATCAACAACAAACTCTGAGCTTGAATGGGTAATCACTGCAAGATTTGAATAAATCCCCTGTGCCACTTCTTCATTAAGTTCGATGTTCAACTGTTGTTGTTTTGTTTTATCTTCCATGATTTTTCAGCTTAAAAATTCTTTTTCGTATCAATTAACCTGTCGTATTCTTCTTTTGAACCAACAACAAGGTTTTTGTATTCTTTTAAACCTGTACCGGCGGGAATGAGGTGACCGCAAATCACGTTTTCCTTCAATCCGTCGAGGTAATCAGTTTTACCGTTAATAGCTGCTTCATTCAGTACTTTTGTTGTTTCCTGGAATGAGGCTGCCGACAACCAGCTTCTTGTTTGCAGAGCGGCTTTTGTAATCCCCTGCAGTACCTGGCTTGAAGTTGCAGAAATTGCATCACGCGATTCAACAAGTTTTTTATCTTTTCTTCTCAACTGTGAATTTTCGTCGCGCAAACGGCGGGCAGAAATAATCTGGCCAGCTTTCAATCCCTCTGCATCACCCGGTTCGATAACCACTTTTTTATTCCAAATCCAGTCGTTTTCGGAAAGGAATTCGTTTTTATCGACCACCTGTTTTTCAAGGAAACGGGTATCACCCGGATCGTCGATTTCAACTTTACGCATCATCTGACGGATAATCACCTCGAAGTGCTTGTCGTTGATTTTCACACCCTGCATCCGGTAAACATCCTGCACTTCGTTCAAAATATAACTCTGAACGGCTGTCGGACCTTTAATACTCAGAATATCGGAAGGAGTGGTTGCACCATCAGAAAGTGGAATTCCTGCACGGATATAATCGTTCTCCTGTACCAGAATCTGTTTTGAAAGCGGAACAAGGTATTTCTTCACATCACCGGATTTCGAGGTGATGATAATTTCGCGGTTACCACGTTTGATTTTACCCAGTGAAACTTCACCATCGATTTCAGAGACCACTGCAGGATTCGAGGGGTTACGAGCTTCAAAAAGTTCTGTAACACGAGGCAGACCACCTGTGATATCGCCTGCTTTACCCGCAGCTCTCGGAATTTTCACCAGTACTGTACCGGCTTTTACTTCCTGGCCCTGCATTACTGAAATGTGACCACCAACAGGAAGGTTATAGGAACGGATTAAATTGCCGTCGCTGCCCATGATCTTCAATGTCGGGTTTTTGGTTTTATCCCTTGTTTCGATAATTACTTTTTCGCTGTAGCCGGTTTGTTCGTCCGATTCCTGGCGGAAAGTAATATTTTCAATCAGGTTTTCAAATTCAATTTTACCATCGAATTCTGTAATAATAACACCATTAAACGGGTCCCATTCGCAAATAAGTTTACCCTTTCGGATTTCATCCCCGTTTTTCACATACAGTTTCGAACCGTAAGGAATTGTATGGGTTGAAAGCGGAATCTGGGTATTTTTATCTATGATTTTCAATTCGGCCAAACGGCTGACAACAATATCAACTTTTGATCCGCCTTCTGGTTTATTTTCAACTGCGCGAAGTTCCTCAATTTCGACATAACCATCGTATTTGGCTTCAACAGTTGACTGGGCGGAAATGTTACCTGCAATACCTCCCACGTGGAATGTACGCAATGTCAGCTGGGTTCCGGGTTCACCAATCGACTGGGCGGCAATAACACCAACTGCTTCGCCTTTCTGAACCATATTTCCGGTAGCAAGGTTGCGACCATAACATTTGCCGCAAACTCCAACTTTCGATTCACAGGTTAAAACTGAGCGGATTTCCACTGTTTCAATCGGAGAATCTTCAATTGCAAGTGCAACTTCTTCACTAATAGTATCGCCCGATTTTACAATTAAATCTGCATTTAACGGGTGATAGATATCGTGAACTGAAGTACGGCCGATAATCCTGTCGAAAAGGGAAGCAACAACTTCCTCATCGTTTTTAATGGCGCTTGCCACCAAACCACGGAGAGTACCGCAATCTTCTTCCGAAATAATAACATCCTGCGAAACATCAACAAGACGACGGGTTAAATAACCTGCATCAGCTGTTTTAAGGGCAGTATCTGCCAAACCTTTACGGGCACCGTGAGTTGAAATAAAATATTCCAAAACCGAAAGACCTTCTTTAAAGTTGGCAAGAATCGGGTTTTCAATAATCTGCGAACCTGTTGATCCTGATTTCTGTGGTTTTGCCATCAATCCCCTCATTCCACACAACTGCCTGATTTGTTCCTTTGAACCACGGGCTCCGGAATCAAGCATCATGTATATTGAGTTAAACCCTTGTTTATCGGTACTTAAAGTTTTCATTACCGAATGGGTAAGTTTTGAGTTGGCATGTGTCCAGATATCAATTACCTGGTTATAGCGTTCGTTGTTGGTTATAAATCCCATGTTGTAGTTATTTATAACTTCTTCAACTTCAACATAACCGTCTCCGACAATACTTTCCTTATCTCCTGGAATAATTACGTCATCGAGGTTGAATGACAAACCTCCGCGGTAAGCCATGTTGTAACCCAAATCTTTAATTGCATCCAGGAAAGTCACTGTTTCAGCATTTCCGCATCTTTTAAAAACATCGGAAATGATGGTTCTTAACGATTTTTTTGTCAGCAGCTGGTTAATATAACCAACTTTGCGTGGTACATATTCATTGAACAGTACACGGCCAACAGTCGTTTCGATGATATGTTTAAAGTATTTGCCGTTTTCATCGACATCTTCAACTTTCACTTTTACAATTGTATGAAGGCCGATTACTTTTTCAGAATAGGCAATAATCACCTCTTCGGGAGAATAGAATGTCATTCCTTCCCTTGGCGAACCTTTGCGTGCGTTTGTCATGTAATACAACCCGAGTACCATATCCTGCGACGGAACCTGAATAGGCGCTCCGTTTGCAGGGTTCAACAGGTTATGGGATGCAAGCATGAGCAATTGCGCTTCCAGAACTGCAGCATTTCCCAAAGGAAGATGCACTGCCATCTGGTCACCATCAAAGTCAGCATTAAAACCTGTACATACCAAGGGGTGCAACTGAATGGCTTTACCTTCGATTAAAACCGGCTGGAAAGCCTGGATAGACAAACGGTGAAGTGTGGGTGCCCTGTTCAACATTACAGGATGCCCTTTTAAAACATTTTCAAGAATTTCCCATACTACAGGGTCTTTGCGATCGACTATTTTCTTCGCTGATTTTACAGTCTTTACAATACCTCTTTCAATTAATTTACGAATGATAAAAGGTTTGTAAAGCTCAGCAGCCATATCTTTTGGAAGTCCACATTCATGAACTTTCAGTTTTGGACCAACCACAATAACCGAACGGGCTGAATAATCGACACGTTTTCCCAAAAGGTTTTGACGGAAACGTCCCTGCTTTCCTTTCAAACTGTCGGAAAGTGATTTCAGTGCACGGTTATTTTCTGTTTTTACAGCATTTGCCTTTCTTGAATTGTCGAATAACGAATCGACAGCTTCCTGGAGCATTCGTTTTTCATTCCGAAGAATAACCTCAGGAGCTTTAATCTCAATCAGTCGTTTCAAACGGTTGTTACGGATTATCACCCTGCGGTAAAGGTCATTTAAATCGGAAGTTGCAAACCTTCCTCCATCAAGCGGAACAAGTGGCCGCAAATCAGGTGGAATAACCGGAACCACGCGGACAATCATCCATTCGGGCCGGTTCAGGTTTTTGCTTGCCCTGAAAGCTTCAACAACCTGAAGACGTTTTAACGCTTCATTTTTTCTTTGCTGCGAAGTTTCGGTATTTGCCTTATGTCTTAAATTGTAGGATAAATCATCCAAATCGAGCCGGTTCAGAATTTCGAACAATGCTTCTGCGCCCATTTTGGCTATGAATTTGTTCGGGTCATCATCATCCAGCAGATGATTTTCTTTTGGCAATGCATCAACAATGTCAAGGTATTCTTCCTCGGTTAAAAAATCGAGTTGTTTTACCCCGTTTGAAGCAGTAATTCCTGCATTAATTACGACATAACGTTCGTAATAAATGATTGAATCAAGCTTTTTAGTTGGCAATCCCAGTAAATATCCGATTTTATTTGGCAGCGATCTGAAATACCAGATGTGGGCCACCGGGACAACCAGAGAGATGTGCCCCATTCTTTCGCGGCGTACTTTCTTTTCGGTAACTTCTACACCACAACGGTCGCAAACAATACCCTTGTAACGGATACGTTTGTATTTGCCGCAATGGCATTCGTAGTCTTTTACCGGACCAAAAATACGTTCGCAGAACAAGCCGTCTCTTTC
Source organism: uncultured Prolixibacteraceae bacterium (assembly GCA_963816685.1). Classification (GTDB taxonomy): domain Bacteria; phylum Bacteroidota; class Bacteroidia; order Bacteroidales; family Prolixibacteraceae; genus CAVYUC01. The sequence goes on from CAWFMB010000011.1 coordinate 9,359, forward strand.
CGGTTTATATGTTCTGTAATTTATTGTTTCGGGTTTCAAAACTTCACCAAACGATCTTTCGAGAATTTCTTCCGGAGAAGAAAGGCTGATAGAAATTTTGGAGAACCCGGTTTTTGCTTTGTTTTCTTTTCTGAATGCCATAATTTTATTTAAAAATCATTAAAACAGAACCTGTTCATATAAGATATTGCAATACTACTCCATACGTATACTAAGGCCAAGGCCTCTGAGTTCGTGCAGCAATACATTGAGCGACTCAGGGATACCAGGTTGTGGCATTGGCTCACCTTTAACAATGGCTTCGTATGCTTTTGCCCTTCCCATAACATCATCTGATTTAACAGTCAGGATTTCCTGAAGGATATGTGAAGCGCCAAATGCTTCGAGTGCCCATACTTCCATCTCACCAAAACGCTGACCACCAAATTGTGCCTTACCACCAAGAGGTTGCTGCGTGATTAATGAATACGGACCGATAGAACGTGCATGCATTTTATCCTCCACCATGTGGCCCAGTTTCATCATGTAAATGATACCCACTGTTGCCGGCTGGTCGAAAGGTTCACCGGTTTCACCGTCAACCAGGTAAGTTTTTCCGTAACTTGGAATACCTGCTTTTTCAGTATATTCTGTAATCTGTTCAAGAGTTGCACCGTCAAAAATTGGAGTTGCAAAATTAACTCCGAGTTCTTTTCCAGCCCAGCCTAAAACAGTTTCATAAATTTGCCCAAGGTTCATCCTGGAAGGAACACCCAGCGGGTTCAGCACAATATCAACCGGCGTACCGTCGGTAAGGAATGGCATATCTTCCTGACGCACAACCCGCGAAACAATACCTTTGTTTCCGTGGCGCCCGGCCATTTTATCACCAATCTGGAGTTTCCGCTTTTTGGCAATGTATATCTTGGCCAGCTGAATAATTCCGGCAGGTAGCTCATCGCCAATTGTAATATTATACCGATCGCGGCGTGAAATTGCTTCCGCTTCCTTGTATTTTGTTATGTAATTATTAATTAACCTGAAAACAAGGTCGTTCTTATCTTTATCAGTCGTCCATTTTGATGGATTCACTGTCAGGTAATCAACTTCCTGTAGCTGTTTCAAGGTAAATTTAACACCTTTTGTAATTACTTCAGTACCGTAGTAATCTTTAACACCCTGTGAAGTTTTTCCACTTACAAGTGTAAACAGTTTATCTTCCAGTTTTTGTCTCAGAGCTACAACATCTTTTTCAAATTTCTCATCAATCTGATCAAGAAGTGACTTTGTACCCTGTTTTCCCTTTTTTTCTTTTGCAACCCTGGAAAATAATTTTTTATCGATAACAATACCGGATAATGAGGGAGAAGCTTTTAATGAAGCGTCCTTCACATCACCCGCTTTATCGCCAAAAATAGCGCGCAGCAATTTTTCTTCCGGTGATGGATCAGATTCTCCCTTTGGTGTAATCTTACCAATGAGAATATCTCCTGGTTTTACATCGGCACCAATGCGGATTAATCCGTTTTCATCCAGATTTTTTGTTGCTTCTTCGCTAACATTTGGAATATCAGAAGTAAATTCTTCCAGTCCTCTTTTTGTATCGCGAACTTCGAGTGTATATTCGTCAACATGAACAGAAGTGAAAACATCCTCACGTACGATACGTTCGGAAATTACAATTGCATCTTCATAATTGTAACCCTGCCAGGGCATAAATGCTACCATAAGATTCCGGCCCAAAGCCAGTTCACCTTGTTCAGTTGCATATCCCTGTGAAAGAATTTCACCTTTTTTAATGCGTTGACCTTTACGAACAATCGGTACCAAATCGATAGTTGTTCCCTGGTTTGATTTCGCGTACTTTGGAAGTTTATAAGTTACCACTTCAGGATCGAAACTTACAAACCGATCTTCCTCTGTAACATCATACCTCACAATAATCTGGTTGGCATCAACATATTCCACCACTCCGTCAAATTCAGCTTTTACAAGCACTCTTGAATCGGAGGCAGCTCTGCCTTCCAAACCGGTTCCAACAATTGGAGCTTCCGGACGAAGCAGGGGAACTGCCTGGCGCATCATATTTGATCCCATCAATGCCCTGTTGGCATCATCGTGTTCAAGGAAAGAGATTAGTGATGCTGCAACAGAAGCAATCTGGTTTGGACCGACATCCATTAAATCAACATTTTCCTTGTCAACCAACGGGTAATCACCATCCAGTCTCGATTTTACTTTCTGATTCAGGAATTCTCCGTCAGAACTGATTGGTGCATTTGCCTGTGCAATAATTTTACCTTCTTCTTCTTCAGCAGTTAGATAAACAGCACCATCATCAGAAAGATCTACTTTTCCGTTTTCAACTTTACGGTATGGGGTTGAAATGAATCCAAGATCTGTAATCTTTGCAAACACACACAATGAAGAAATCAAACCAATGTTTGGACCTTCGGGTGTTTCAATTGGGCAAAGGCGGCCATAGTGTGTATAATGAACGTCGCGCACTTCAAATCCTGCTCTCTCTCTGGATAAACCACCAGGTCCGAGAGCCGACATGCGCCGTTTATGCGTCATTTCGGCCAGTGGATTGGTTTGATCCATAAACTGTGACAACGCATTTGTTCCGAAAAAGGAATTAATAACAGACGACAATGTTTTTGAATTGATAAGATCAATTGGTGTGAATACCTCATTGTCACGCACATTCATCCTTTCGCGAATTGTACGGGCCATACGGGCCAAACCAACACCGAACTGATTATACATTTGTTCTCCAACAGTTCGCACACGACGATTACTCAGGTGATCGATATCATCTACATCAGTTTTTGAATTGACCAGCTGGATAAGATATTTGATAATTTCAATAATATCTTCTTTTGTTAAAACCCGAATATCAGAATCGACATTCAGACCTAACTTTTTGTTGATCCGGTAACGGCCAACTTCTCCCAGGTCGTATCGTTTGTCTGAAAAGAACAATTTATCGATTACGTCTCTTGCTGTAGTCTCATCCGGAGGTTCAGCATTCCGTAACTGCCTGTAAATATGCAGAACTGCTTCCTTTTCGGAGTTACATGGATCTTTTTGAAGGGTATTATAAATGATGGCAAAATCCTGCTGATTTTGATCTTCTTTATGAAGCAAAATTGTTTTTACACCCGATTCAATGATTTCATCGATATGATCTTCTTCGATTATGGTTTCCCGATCGATAATCACTTCATTACGTTCGATAGAAACTACTTCGCCGGTATCCTCATCAACAAAATCTTCCACCCACGATTTTAAAACGCGGGCAGCCAATCTTCTGCCAACAACTTTCTTTAACCCTGTTTTTGAAACTTTGACCTCATCGGCCAGATTAAATATCTCAAGAATGTCTTTATCGCTTTCATATCCAATAGCACGTAAAAGCGTGGTAACAGGCAATTTCTTTTTCCTGTCGATATATGCAAACATAACACTGTTAATGTCGGTTGCAAATTCTATCCACGACCCTTTGAAGGGGATAATACGCGCTGAATAAAGCTTAGTACCATTGGCATGCAAACTTTGGCCAAAAAATACACCGGGCGATCTGTGCAGCTGCGATACAATGACACGTTCGGCACCATTAATAATAAAGGTACCTTTATCGGTCATGTAAGGAACTGTACCCAGATATACATCCTGAACAACTGTATCAAAATCTTCGTGTTCCGGATCGGTACAATAAAGCTTTAGTTTAGCCTTTAAAGGCACGCTAAATGTTAAACCTCGCTCAATACATTCATCAATGCTGTAACGGGGAGGATCGACCTGATAATCGATAAATTCAAGGACAAAATTATTACGTGTATCTGTAATGGGAAAATTCTCTACAAATACACTGTTCAATCCTTCCTCCTTCCGCTTCTCGGGCGTAGTGTTTAACTGAAAAAAATCGACAAATGATTTAATTTGGACTTCCAAGAAGTCAGGATAATCAAACCTGGTTTGTGTGGAGGCAAAACTAATCCTCTCTTTTTTTAATTTTTTATACATGTATTTATTTATACAAGTTAAATTATATAAAACATAAATACACAAAAAGGTTTAGAATCCCACTTTGGCAGGATTCTAAACCAAATAACCTTATTGCATAAGGTCTGATTGCGATTATTTAATTTCAACTTCTGCTCCAGCTTCTTCCAATTGACCTTTAAGCGCTTCTGCTTCGTCTTTGGATACTTTTTCTTTGATAGCCTTAGGAGCCTCATCAACAACTGCTTTGGCTTCTTTCAGACCAAGACCAGTTAATTCTTTAACGAGTTTTACCACTGCAAGTTTAGACTGGCCCGCTGCTTTAAGAACAACATCGAATTCAGTTTGTTCAGCAACTTCCTCAGCATCGCCAGCACCTGCAGCCGGTCCTGCAACTGCAACAGCTGCAGCAGCTGGCTCGATGCCATACTCATCTTTAAGTATGCCAGCCAATTCGTTAACCTCTTTAACAGTTAAGTTTACCAACTCTTCTGCAAGTTGTTTTAAATCTGCCATTTCTATAAATTTATAAAATTATTTCTTAAAAACTATTCTCTTTCTTTCAGTGTTTCAAGAACACCATGTATTATATTGCCACCTGATTTTAATTGCGAAAGCAATGTATTCATTGGTGACTGTAAAAGGGCAATAACATCAGCGATAACCTCATTTTTCGATTTAACTGCTATCAGTGCATCGAGTTGATTTTCTCCAACATAAACTGATTCTTCCACAAATGCTGCTTTTAATACAGGCTTTTTATGTTTTTTTCTGAAATCTTTAATCAGTTTTGCAGGAGTGTTACCATTTTCGGTAAACATTACCGATGTATTTCCTTTAAGAGCATCGTAAAGTCCTTCGGCGTTCTTATTCGAACTTTCAAGGGCTTTACGCAACAGCGTATTTTTTGCTACAACCAGTTTTACATTTTGGTTAAAACAGAGTCTCCTTAAATCGCTGGTATCTGAAGCGTCCAAACCACTTATGTCAGTAAGGTAAAAATGGTTGTAAGAATCAATCTGCTCTTGCAGGTTGCTGATTATAACTTGTTTCTCTGAACTTTTCATTTTTACTCGCTTTTGTCAGAAACTGACTTTGGTTCTACTTTAATACCAGGGCTCATAGTACTGGATAAATAGATACTTCTGATGTATGTACCTTTTGCGGCTATTGGTTTAAGTTTGATAATTGTATTGATAAACTCTGCAGCATTTTCTTTAATCTTTTCAGGAGTAAATGAAACTTTGCCAATTGAAGTATGTACAATACCAAATTTATCTACTTTAAAATCGATTTTACCTTGTTTCACCTCAGAAATAGCTTTTCCAATATCCATGGTTACTGTCCCGCTTTTAGGGTTAGGCATTAAGCCGCGTGGGCCTAATATTCGGCCAAGCTGGCCGACCTTTCCCATTACAGGAGGCATTGTAATAACCACATCGATATCAGTCCAGCCACCTTTGATTTTTTCGATATAATCGTCTAAACCAACATAATCTGCTCCGGCTTCTTTGGCTTCATCCTCTTTGTCAGGAGTCACCAGTGCCAAAACACGAACCTCTTTACCAGTTCCATGGGGTAACGAAACTACGCCTCTAACCATCTGGTTGGCTTTTCTTGGGTCAACTCCAAGCCGGACGTCTACATCCACAGATGCATCAAATTTACTTGTGGTAATTTCCTTTACCAGCTTTGATGCTTCATCGATGGTGTAAACTTTCCCTTTTTCGAGCTTTTCAAGAGAAGCCTTCATATTTTTCGTAATTCTGCCCATCTTAAAACATTTAATTTATTTATTGAATGGTGAAGTACCTTTTACAGTAATTCCCATACTTCTGGCAGTTCCAGCCACCATTTTCATTCCCGATTCTACTGTAAAGCAATTCAAATCAGACATTTTACCTTCGGTAATTTGTTTTACCTGATCCCAGGTAACCGATGCAACTTTGCTGACATGAGGTTCTGATGAACCCTTTTTTACTTTTGCAGCTTCGAGCAACTGAACAGCCACAGGAGGTTGTTTTATAATAAAGTCAAACGACTTATCGCCGTACACGGTAATAATTACCGGCAGCAATTTTCCGGCCTGTTCTTGTGTACGGCCATTAAACTGCTTACAAAACTGCATTATATTTACTCCCTTGGCACCCAATGCTGGCCCCACCGGTGGTGACGGATTTGCCGCTCCACCTTTAATCTGTAATTTAATTAATCCAGCAACTTCTTTTGCCATAACTTTTACTTAAAGCGTTACTATTCCTTCTCAACTTGCATAAAACTAAGTTCCAAAGGAGTTTTACGTCCAAAAATCTTCACCATTACCTGCAGCTTTTTCTTTTCCTCATTGATTTCTTCAATGGTTCCGTTAAAGCCGTTAAATGGTCCGTCGATTACTTTTACGGTTTCTCCTACTACGTAAGGAATATTCAATTCTTCACCGGTTTCAGCAAGTTCGTCAACTCTTCCCAAAATCCTGTTTACTTCATTTTGCCTCATTGGTACCGGATCCCCACCTTTGGTGTCGCCAAGAAATCCAATCACGTTAGGAATGTTCCTAAGTGTGTGTGTAACTTCACCTACTAACGAAGCTTCAATTAAAACATAACCTGGAAAAAAATTTCGTTCCTTACTGATTTTTTTCCCGTTCCGAATCTGATAAACCTTTTCAGTTGGTATTAAAACCTGATCAACAAAACCCTTTAGATCTCCATTAGCGATTTCATTTTCGATATATTCTTTAACTTTCTTTTCTTTTCCTCCAATTGCCCGAAGAACATACCATCTTTTAGTATTTTCGCTCATTTTGATTAAGGGATTTTAATTAATAGAACAATCCATAAACAAACTCCATTATGTTTCTGAAAGACAAATCCATAACGAAGATTAAGAGTGATATAATAAAGGAAGCAACCATCACAACCAAAGCACTGCTTTGCAGTTCTTTCCAAGTAGGCCAAGTTACCTTATGTACAAGTTCATCGTAAGCCTCTTGTAAGTATACCATTAATTTCATCTAACTTGTTCTTATTTTTGTACGGAAGGTAAGGCTTGAACTTACTTTAAGCAACTCCCAAAAGCTGAGTTTCTTCCGTTAATAAGTCCCGGGGACCAAAATGGCCTCCGGGACTTTTTTATTTTGCAAACTTGATTGTTTCTGCTTATTCAATAATCTCAGTTACCTGGCCTGCACCAACAGTACGTCCACCTTCACGGATTGCGAAACGAAGACCAATATTAAGTGCTACCGGGTAAATCAGTTCCACTATAATTGAAACGTTGTCACCTGGCATTACCATTTCGCGACCTTCTTCCAAATGAATTTCACCCGTTACATCAAGTGTACGCACGTAAAATTGTGGACGATATTTATTATGAAATGGAGTATGACGCCCACCTTCTTCTTTTTTCAATACGTAGACCTCTGCTTTAAATCTTGTATGTGGTGTAATTGAACCTGGTTTTGCAAGAATTTGTCCACGTTTGATTTCCTTTTTGTCGACACCGCGAAGCAATAAACCAACGTTATCACCAGCCTGTCCGTCATCCAGGATTTTACGGAACATTTCAACTCCTGTACAAACAGTTTTGCGCCCTTCAGCACCCAATCCAATTAACTGAAGTTCATCACCTGTATGAACTAAACCAGTTTCAATACGACCGGTTGCCACTGTTCCACGACCTGTGATTGAAAATACATCTTCAACAGGCATCAGGAAAGGTTTATCAATATCACGCGGAGGAAGTGGAATCCAGCTATCTACAGCATCCATCAGCTCCATAATTTTATCTTCCCATTCTGGTTCACCATTCATTGCCCCAAGTGCCGAACCTTTAATTACAGGAGTCTCGTCGCCTTCGAATTCATAAAAATCCAACAATTCGCGAATTTCCATTTCAACCAGTTCCAATAGTTCTTCATCATCAACCATATCCACTTTATTCATGAATACAACTAATTTAGGAACATTTACCTGACGTGCCAAAAGGATGTGTTCGCGAGTCTGAGGCATAGGGCCATCAGTAGCTGCTACAACAATAATAGCACCATCCATCTGGGCTGCACCAGTTACCATGTTCTTCACATAATCGGCGTGTCCCGGACAATCAACGTGAGCATAGTGACGTTTTTCCGTCTGATACTCAACGTGAGCTGTATTAATTGTAATACCTCTTTCTTTTTCCTCAGGCGCATTATCAATAGAATCAAATGACTTGATTTCAGAAAGACCTTTTTTTGCCAATACCATTGTAATGGCGGCGGTTAAAGTTGTTTTACCGTGGTCAACATGGCCAATAGTACCAATATTGACATGGTCCTTATCCCTTACAAATGTTGCTTTAGCCATAACTCCAAATTTTAATTATTATCTTTAAATTAATTGAGCCGAAGACGAGAATTGAACTCGTGACCTCATCCTTACCAAGGATGCGCTCTACCCCTGAGCTACTCCGGCATTAATACATGATGAGACAGGAGCTTAAAGAAATTTTTCTCAAAACTCCAGTCTCATAAAATGAGCGGGAGACGGGATTCAAACCCGCGACCCTTAGCTTGGAAGGCTAATGCTCTATCAGCTGAGCTACTCCCGCATACATTATCTTAGCAAAAATGCCGTGCAAAATTACAAAATATATTAAAAACAACTTCAAAGCAAATAGTCCGGATTTAAAATCCGAATCCTTTTTATTTCAGCTTTTAAACTGAAAAGATTTTGGGCAATCTGTCCAAAATCCAATCCCAATAAGCAAACTACTTTAATTTCAGTTGTTTCCTGAACGCCCCTAAAATGGGTGTGCAAATGTAAAAATATTATTTTAAAAATCTAAAATAATGAAGGCAAATTTTATTTTTATTTGTTTTTAAGTTTTTGCTTATATTTATCCAATTGTTTTTTCATGGCATCAATTGCCAAATCAACTGCTTCTTCGAAAGTATCTGCCTGTTTTTTAGCAAACAAATAACCATTGGCAGGAATTGACAACTTTATTTCAGCTATTTTGTTGCTGGTTGCCTCAGGTTTCAAAACTTTTAAAGTAACCTCAGAATTAATGATACCATCAAAAAATGTATCGAGCTTATTTACTTTTTTGTTTACAAAATCCACCAGTTTTTTGTCTGCTGTAAAATGTACCGAATTAATTGTAATTTCCATATTAGCTCATTTTAACCCCTTGGATGGGCTTGTTTATATATATTGTGAAGTTTTTCGAAAGTGGTGTGCGTATAAATTTGTGTAGCCGCCAGATTCGAATGTCCGAGCAACTCCTTTACCGCATTCAGGTCGGCGCCTTTATTCAGCAAATGTGTGGCAAAGGAATGACGTAAAACGTGCGGGCTTTTTTGTTCAAGCGATGTTACCTTTTCCAAATTTTTTTTAACCACTCTGTATATTAATTTTTCGTAAATTGGTTTTCCCTTTTCTGTTACAAGCAGTTTTTCATGACTATTTCCCAACTCCTGGTTTCTTAATTCAATATATTGAAAAAATAAGATATTTATGCTTCGCGGATAAGGAATTATTCTTTCTTTTTGCCTTTTTCCCAAAACTTTAATCAGATATCCTTTTGTGTCAACATCCCTGTCTTTTAAATTCAGCAATTCGGAAAGCCTGACTCCAGTACCATATAATAAAGTAATTATTAGTTTATCCCTGACTCCTCTGAAATTATTTTCAAAAAACCCATCATCGAGTAAATGATGCAAGTTATTTTCTTCAACAAAATTTGGAAGCTTTTTCCTAATTTTAGGAAGTGTAAGATTTACTGCCGGATTCGATTCAACAACTTCATTTTTCATTAAAAATCTGAAAAATGCTTTTATAGTTGAAACTTTGCGATTTACTGATCGTGGAGTAAGCTGCTGCTCCATTAAATATACAATCCAGTTTCGAAGCACGCCAGAATCAACCGCTTTAACATTAAATTCCCCGATCATTTCGATGCAATACAGCACAAATTGATCGAGGTCTTTTTTGTATGCGACTAATGTATGTGAAGAATACCTCTTCTCATACTTCATATAGCTAATAAACGATTCCTGATATTTCATTCACATTCAAAATTTCAGGAATCACTAATTACTTAGTCTTCCTGACGCTGCAACTTTTCAATATATGCAGCTTTTTTTAACTCTTCCCTTCTCTTTACCGAAGGCTTCGTAAACTTCTGACGTTCACGCAATTCCTTGATTACGCCTGTCTTTTCAAACTTCCTCTTGAACCTCTTTAGGGCCCTCTCTATATTCTCGCCCTCTTTTACCGGAATAACAATCATTTTTCTACGCCGTTTTTAAATTGAGGCGCAAATTTAGAAATTATTCATAGTATATCAAATTTAAAGGAAAAAAATAATAATTCCTAAATGAAGAATTCTATTTAAAGCTTTTTAACGACAGCTTAAATATGGTTTTATATTGCGAAAACTTTTTTTATCAAGAAGCTTTTTTTCGGACAGCTCATTAACAGAAGTAAATGATCCGTTTTTCTCCCGATAATCAATAACTGCTTTTACCTGATCTTTTTTAAAATATGGATGCCTCAGTAAGTCACCAAACTCGGCAAAATTTATCCGGATTTTTTTAAGCATCGTTGTATCGACAGTTATATTATTTTCAATCATGGAGTAAGTTTCCTCCGAAAAATTATAAACTTCCAGTAATTGCTCTTTTGAATAAAATCCGCCCAGTAAATTGCGGTACTTAATGATACGCGAGGCAAAAACCGGCCCCACTCCATTTAACTTTATTAATTCAACAGAATCAGCCGAATTTAATTCAACATAGATTATTGCCGGTTTAACGTTACTTATATTATTTTCAGGTTGTGCCCCAATTGATACATTTCTTGCAATTCCATTGTAGAAAATTGTATCGATACCATATATCCGCAGTAAATCTGAAGGTTGATAATAAACACCACCATTTTCACGGTATTTAATGATGTTTTCTGCCTGGAAGCGATTGAAACCAAATTCAGTCAAAGTTTCCATTTCTGCCTCATTTGGATCGAATGTACCTTCAACAGTTTTTTTAATTTCTTTTTTGATTGGTGTTTTAACGTTTGATTTATCCGGCACATTAACATATTCTTTTATGACGAAAAAGATGCTGTCTGTCATTCCATATATTTTTTGGATATCGGCCGGTGTATTAAAACGACCACCTGCTTCGCGGTAATTTACGATATTATCTTTTACAAATTCGGGTAACAGAAGTGAATCCAGTTTTTCCTCAGAAATGCTGTTTGGGTCAAAATTAAAAAGAAAACGGTAACTGCTGCCCATCATTTTTTGATTTTCCCACTCCTGAATTGCTTTTTCAATTTCTGTAAAATCTGATCGTGAATTCAATTGAATTCGATCTGCTATAAAATTTCCCGAGATAGCTAAAAGAATCAGAGAACACAGAATTAAAATTGCATTCCTGTCTTTTCGGGAAAAATTGAAGTACTGTTTCAATAAATGCCTGTTGGTTAGATTCATTAAAGCAAAGTTTTACGCATTAAACTTACCAAATAAAATGAATCAATCCAAACAAATGATTGTTAATTAATTTAAAAACAGAAATCCCGATTATCCAAGTTTAATGAATCCAATTCCCTGTAGAAACACAACTGCAATTGCTAAAGGAGCAATTATTTTAACAAAAATCATAAATAACCTCAGCATAAAACCAGATAAATTTCCACCATAAGATATTTCTTTCTGAACTTGCTTCCTGCCAAAATACCAGCCAATAAAAAGTGCTATAAATAATCCGCCAAGCGGCAAAAACATATTGGCTGAAATCCAGTCCATTAAATCAAAGAAATTGAGCCCAAAAATCTTTTCTTCACTTAATACTCCCATGGAAAGAGAACAAATAATACCAAGAATTGTAATCAGAAGTGTTGCCAAAAGTGTCGCTTGTTTTCTTTTCATTTTTAATTCTTCACTAAAAAAAGCAACAACAACTTCCAAAATAGAAATGGATGAAGTTAAGGCAGCAACTGTGAGAAGTATAAAAAACAAAGTAGAAAAAAACACGCCACCCGGCATTTGCTGGAATACATTTGGCAAGGTGATAAAAACCAACCCCGGGCCGCTGTCAACTTCAATACCAAAAGCAAATACAGCAGGAAAAATAGCAACTCCTGCAAGTATAGCAATTAAAGTATCGGCTGCTGTTACTTCTATTGCTGTTTTTACCAGGTTATTTGTCCGATCAATATAAGACCCATATGTAATTAAAGTCCCCATTCCAAGGCTCAGGGAAAAAAATGCATGACCAAGCGCACTTAAAATTCCTTCGGCGGTTAGCTTCGAAAAATCAGGATGAAATAAAAATTTCAGACCTTCGGCTGCTCCTTTTAAAGTAACAGCTCTAACATCCAGAACAATTATAATTACTACCAGAAGCGGCATTAAAATTTTCACGTTCTTCTCAATACCATCTTTTACTCCAACAGCTACAATAGCACCGGTAGCAATCATAAAAAGTACCTGATAAAAAATAGGTTGTAATGGCGATTCTGTGAACGAAGTAAACAAAAGCACAAGTTCTTCCGGAGATTTACCGGAAAATCCGTTACTCACCGCCTGATAAACATATTCAATACTCCAACCTGCAATAACTCCGTAAAACGACAAAATCATAAATGCAGCGCCAACACCAAGCAATCCCACAAGTTTCCATGGTGAATTTGGTGCAAGTTGTTTAAAAGACCCAAAAGCATTTCTTCTTGCTTTTCTGCCGATAATAAACTCAGAAATCATAACCGGTAAACCAATTGCAAGTATAAATGCAAGGTAAACAAACAAAAAAGCTGCACCTCCATAAACACCGGTGATGTAAGGAAATTTCCAGATGTTTCCGAGACCAACAGCAGAGCCCGCTGCTGCAGCAATTACGCCAAATTTTGAACCGAAGGAATCACGCAATTGATTGTTCTCAGGCATTTATGAAAGTATTAAATTGAAACAATATTCCTGACAAAACTTTTATATTAAAATATGAAGCCTTAAAAATGCAAAAAAATATTTCATTGCAAAAGCTGAAAAACCCGATTTGCAAAAGAAAATCAGAATGGATAACCTATGGCAAATGAAACGTTGAAATCATCCGAAGAATACTGCCTGTATCCAATAATCCATCCATTACCAGCTTCCTGTGCGGGATCCCGAAGTTTTACTCCCAAATCGAGCCGAAAAATAAAATAGCTAAAATCAAACCGGAATCCTGTTCCCGTTCCTAAAGCAAGTTCTTTATAAAAGTTGTTTATTTTAAACTGAGCCCCCGGACGGTTATCCTTTTCGTTAATTGCCCAAATATTTCCGGCGTCAAGAAAAAGCGCACCTTCAAGGAAAGCAATCAACCTGAAACGATATTCGAGGTTAGCTTCAAGTTTAATATCTCCCGATTGATTGGGATAGGCATTTTTGGGTGCTTCATAAGTTCCGGGCCCTAATGACCGAACCTGCCATGCCCTGATTCCGTTTGCCCCGCCTGTAAAATATTTCTTTTCGAAAGGAAGAACATCGAAATTTCCGAAAGGTAATCCAACCCCAATAAAAGCCCTTGTAACCACAGCATTGTATTTATCAATCGAATATCCATATCTGAATTCCAAATCCGATTTTGCATATTGAGCAAACCGGGTATTAAACAGCCTGTAAAATTCAGAAAATTCAAGCCCAAGTGTATCTACAACCTGAACTTTCGGCTGATTAATCAATTTTGAAAAAAAATACAACAGGTTTCCAGCCGATTCTACATTAAATTTCCAGTAGGTATAATTTTTATTCGGCGAAAAAGCCTGAGTGTTGTATACAAATGAATAATTTGATGCTAAAATAAGATGATCAGTAAAACTGCTTTTAATGTACAAATCTTTGATTATTTCAAGAAACTGGGCATCAAACTGATAAAGATTTACCATGTTGAAATCTACTATATTCAAATTGTGTCTTACAATCGGCGAAGTCATCCAGTTGTAACCAAATTTAAAACTTGAAATTGTACGGGTGTATTCCGGCCTTCGCTGATAATTTGAACCAATAGAAATAACAGTTTTAGGTAAATATTCGCTGAAAGAATTTACTATTTTTCCTGGCCCGATAAGTTTTGGAAATGTGAGACTCGATTCAACTCCTAATTCCCGCGTATTAAAATATTGCTTCTCATTTTGTATAACCCTTTGCTGGCGTTCAATAGCCCCTTTAAAGTTCATCTGAAAAACCTCGGCCCCTCTGAACAAATTCCTGTGAGTATAATTTATGTTTCCTGCAACTCCCAAATTACCGGACGAGTTGGTCCCTTCAACATCAAACGAAATAGCCTGCTTGTTTAATGGCGCAAGTCGTATATAACAATTTAGCAAATTACTGTCGTTTATATGGGCAGGTTCGCTAAACTGAATATCGATAAAACGAAATTGTCTTAACCTGTTGAAAGCTTCAAAAGTTTTTTCTGCATCAGAAAGCCGGTAAAGCTGACCACTTTTCATTTGTAACAAACTTTTGAAAAGCGCCGGCCTGTAATTTATCTGGCTGCCGCGATAAAGAGTTACGTTATCCCACGAAACTGTATCCGAAATGTTGTTTATTCCATACAACTCAGAAACAACAGTTGTTGTCGCTGGCATTACCGAAATAAAAAAATTATTCAAATAGTAGCGGTTGTAAATTTTTAATGTATCTGGCTGTTCTGATTTTGTGTTTCCCAGATACAAATCCAGAACAATTTCCTTGTTAAACCGGCTGCTGTCTGCAAGATAACTTACATCATCCTTTGAAAAATAGTAATACCCACTATTGCGAAATAACTGAACAATATTTTTCCGTTGTTGCTCCAATATATCAAAATCAAAGGGTGTCCCGGGTTTAACAAATGTTTTTGCTGAATCATTAAAATAAATTGTTCGCAATACCGAATCCGAAATATGATAATTAATTCGCCTGATTTTGTATTGTTCACCTGTATTAATATGGTAAACAACATTCGCCTTTTGTTTTTTATCCCTGAGGTTTATTTCTGCATTAACCGATGCGCGGAAATAACCTTTATTATGCAGGTATTGCTCAAGTAAATCAGAGGATTGATATGTCAATCCTTCATCAAAAATTTGCGGCGGTTCACCTATTCTTTTCAACCAATCATTACTTTTTTCTTTCGAAGACAGATTGTATAACCATAAGTGAAATTTTGCAAATCCAAGAATTTTGTAATTTTCTTTTTGCCTGATGTGTTTTTTGGCTTCTTCCTTACTTATTTTAGAATTATCAACTTCCACTTCCACATTGTTCAGTAAATATTTATTTTCGGGCACGAACTTTACAGGTGAGCAGGAAAATAAAAAAGCAACAGATGCGATTAACAAGATATTCCGGAATGTTATAAAAATAATGACCTTTCTGCTCAAGTTGATAAAATTTAAATTCAACAAAATTAATGAAGTGTTTTAATTAGAAACAGTAACTTTAACATATTTATTTTACCGGTTCATCCCAATAAAATGATTAGTAAAAGTACAATAAAACTAATTAAATCACTGTCTGTAAAAAAGTACAGGGAAAAGGAGAAATTGTTTTTAATCGAAGGCGATAAAAATGTTCTTGATGCTTTAAATTCGGGATATCCTGTTAAACAACTTTTTGTTACCGAACAGTTTGTTCATGAACATAAATCAACATTTTCAATCGGCCGGAATTTTACTCTTCTAACCAAAGAAGAATTAAAAAAAGCAAGTCTGCTGCAGAACCCGCAAAATTGCCTGGCCATTTGCGAACTTCCTTCCGAAAATCAGCTTCCATCTGAAATCACTGATATTTCACTTTACCTGGATGGAATCAGGGATCCAGGAAATCTTGGTACGATTATCCGCACCTGCGACTGGTTTGGAATAAAGCAACTGTTTTGTTCTCCTGACACGGTGGATATGTTCAATCCGAAAGTTATTCAGGCATCAATGGGTTCTTTTTGCCGCATTCAGTTAACTTCCACTGAGATTGAGCCATTGGCAAAGCTGACACAGCATACAGGTGTTCCTGTTTTTGGATCTTTTATGGACGGCAAAAATATGTACACCGAAAACTTACCTTCAAAAGCAATCATTGTCATTGGAAATGAAGGACAGGGAATTCGTCAAGAAACAGAAAAAAGCATAACAAACAGAATCAGTATTCCTGCATTTTCGCAAAACAGCAATACAGCAGAATCATTGAATGCTGCAATAGCAGCAAGTATTATTTGTTCTGAATTTAAAAGACAATCTCTTTATTCAAAATGAAAACTCAGGGTAAAAATATTCGATTTTAAATTTTTAATGGCATAAGAATAATATTGCCGCTGGTTTGGACTCGGAGGAGTTCCTAAAATATCATTAATGCCCAAACTAATTTTTGCTTCGGCTGAAAACCTGAAAAACGTAAAATAATGATCCCAGCCAATTCCTACTTCAGCGTATAACCCACCTTTTTTAAGCCGCACCAAATCTTCCTTTCCGGTACGGGAAATATCCTGCCGGTATGCCGGCCCAAAAACCACATATGGCCTGTCGTTGTTAATCCGTCGAGCTTTGTATTTAAACAGTAACGGAAAATCAAGGAAGGTTGATTTAATTGAATAATATTGAAGTGGCTGATAATAATCGGTTTCCCAAACCGGAATATTGTAGGATAATTTTCGTTCACCAAATGATAAACCGGGTAAAAAACGAAGATCAAGATCGCGGGTAAGTCGCAGGCTGCTAACAATTCCCACGGTAAATCCTGGAATCAATTCTGCCACATCGGCTCTTACTAAATCAGAATTTACTATTTGTTTCCGATCCAACTGCCAGGTCACCGGATGAAAATCCGGATTATTCCCGATGGGATTATATTGAATCACATCAAAATCGAGCATATTTATTCCCAGCGAAAAACCAAAATGAATCGTTTTATCATCAAAAGTGGTTAAATAATTTACTTTCTGGCTCTGAGCGAAAGTTGCGAGGCTGGCAAACACAATTAATATAGCTATTACAATTTTTTTCACCTGATATTTTCAGTCTGTTCTAATCAAACAAATTAAATGATATTTTATTGTATTCATCTATTAATTTTCCGGTTTTTGAACTTCATAAACAGAAGCAATTCCAAAGGTTTGCGGCAACCATACACCTTTTTCAAACCCTGCCCTTTTAAGTGCCAACAATAAATCTTCGCCATCAGGAAATTCCTTCACCGATTCGGGCAGATAATTATAGGCACTTTTATCCTTCGAAATCATTTGTCCAAAAAAAGGTAACAGGTTGGTGAAATAAAAATGATAAAGCTGTTTAAAAGGTGCTTTTCGTGGTTTTGAAAACTCAAGGATTATAAATGCCGCTCCAGGTTTTAACACCCGAAAGATTTCGCCAAGTCCTTTTTCGAGATGTTCAAAATTGCGTACACCAAAACCAACAATTGCCGCATCATAAGAATTTGATTCAAACGGTAAGTCTTCAGAATCTGCTTTAATTAATTGAATGATATCAGCGTATCCTTTCTTTTCTATTTTTTTACGGCCGATATTTAACATCCCTTCTGAAATATCTATCCCTGTAATATTAGCAGGATTCAATTTGGTTGCCTCAATGGCAAAATCAGCAGTACCGGTAGCAATATCCAGAATAGATTCAGGTTTAAACCGGGCTAGCCGGTTAACCGCTTTTTTGCGCCAGAGCTTGTCAATGTTTACAGAAAGCAAATGATTTAGCAGGTCATATCTGGGAGAGATATTATCAAACATCTCTTCCACCTGATTTTTTTTACTTAACCCTGAATTTTTATAGGGAACGGCTG
Organism: uncultured Prolixibacteraceae bacterium; assembly: GCA_963816685.1. Classification (GTDB taxonomy): domain Bacteria; phylum Bacteroidota; class Bacteroidia; order Bacteroidales; family Prolixibacteraceae; genus CAVYUC01. The sequence continues at coordinate 27,146 of CAWFMB010000011.1, forward strand.
CCATTAAACCCCTGCAGTCATTTTATCGACATAACCATAAGAATTATCATCAATCCTGATTTCACCTTTTGTAACATGTCCGAGAGTGAAAAAATTCATCTTCATTTCTGTTAAAACATCTACGAAGTCATCTTCTTTTTCAGGACTTACTTCCACAATAATTCTACCCATTGCTTCGCCAAATAAAAATGAATCAAGGCGCGATTCTGCAATTGTGGTTATATCGAATCCAAGTTCGTTTGGAATAGCAGCACGCAGCAATGTAAAAAAGAGACCACCCTTACCAATTGGACTGGCACTTTGAATTAAATTTGATACATGCAGTTTTTTAAGCGCAACCTGTATTTTTAATTCTTCCTGAATATCAAAATAAGGAAGCGGTGAATTAGTCATTCCGTGGTAAAATTCAAGATATTCAGAAGAACCAAGATCTTCAGCCGGATTTCCAATAAGAAACAGGTTGTTACCTTTTTGTTTGAATGCATGGGTAGTTATTTTTTCCCGGTTTTCTACCATTGCCATCATACTAATGATAATTGTAGGCGGAACAGGACCGTGTCCTGAAAAATGATCAAATCTGATTTTCCGGTCCGAAATTTTAAGGTTAAAAACCTTTGCAGCATTTTCCAGACCCTTTTTTGCACCCGAAGAAATGTACTGTCCGTTTGGATCAGCAAAATCAATATGGTATAAAAATGCACTTATTGCAATTGGCTTGGCACCAAGGCACAACATCTTCCGCGCCGAACGTGACACAAGGATTTCAGTTGCCTTTTGTGGATCGTTTTGTAAATGATGATGAAATGCATGTGTACTCATTGCCATACATGCTCCGTTTGAATCAATATCAAACAGTCCGATTTCATCCGTTTCAGTGTTCCCGATGGATTCCGGTGAAACCTGCATTTCACCAAAATCATTGAAATAGTTAATACTCGATAAATTAGGATTAACCATTAACGAATAAATCACATCCTCAATATTTTCCGGTTCGGGAATGGAATCAATCGATAATTCCTTCTCCTTTTCTAGAATTTCATTCATAAACCCTAATCTTTAATTATTTGTGCAAAAGCAAAGGTAATTAAGTACTTTATTTTTCCATATATTTTAATGTTTTTTTTAATTTCGATGCAAAAAGAAAGCTTAAAAAATCATGGAAAAAATTGCAGTTATAACTGGTGCGACTTCCGGAATTGGTGAAGCAACAGCACTTTTACTCGCTCAAAACAACTTTAACTTAATTTTAACAGGAAGAAGAACTGAACGGTTAAATAATTTAAAAAATCAAATCGAAAAAAGTACAAAATCAAAAGTAATTCCCTTAAATTTTGATATTCGAAGGAAAAGTGAAACTGAAAAAGCAATAAATGCATTACCTGAAGATTGGAAGAAAATTGATGTGCTGATTAACAATGCCGGACTGGCAGCAGGATTTAATACAATTCAGGAAGGTGTGACAGATGACTGGGAAAGAATGATTGATACAAATATAAAAGGATTACTTTATATTACCCGTGTAATTTCACCCCTGATGATCAAACGAAAATCAGGACATATCGTTAATGTTTCATCCATTGCGGGAAAAGAAACCTATCCAATGGGGAATGTTTATTGCGCAAGCAAACATGCTGTTCAATCACTTACAAAAGGAATGCGGCTCGACATGTTACCATATGGTATAAAAGTTAGTTCTGTTTGTCCGGGAGCCGTTGAAACTGAGTTCTCACTTGTGCGTTTTGGCGGCGACGCTGACAGGGCAAAGCAAGTGTATAACGGCATTACCCCGCTATATGCAAATGATATTGCCGAAACTATTTTATTTGTTCTATCACGCCCAAAACATGTTAATATTGACGATATTCTTGTAATGCCAACAGATCAGGCTTATGCCCGCGATTTTAACAGAAATGAAACGAACTGATAAATTCTGCTAAATTTGTAGCTCAGAACATCAAAAAATGTCAGAAGCAATAATTATTACGCCGGTTAAAGATTCAATTGAAACAACTCTGAAAACAATAGAAGCAATTTATTCTTCAGACATAAAATTTGACTACTATATTTTCAATGATTTCAGTTTGCCCGATGCAAAAATTGCTTTAACTAAAGCACAAAAAATATTTGGGTTTCATTTAATTCATCTTGAAGAAGTAACGGCTACCCCATCGCCAAATTACAAACTGGTGCTTCAAATGGCTCAAACAATAGCACTTGAAAAAAAGCTTCCTTTAATTGTTATTGAATCAGATGTTATAATCAATAAAGACACCATTTCCCAACTACTTGAAATTGTGGAAAAAAAACCGAAACCTGCATTAATTGGGGCTATTACAACAGATAAAGCCGGAAAATATAACTTCCCTTACAATTTTGAGAAAACAAAAAGCAATGAAGTTCTTGATACTTCCCACAGCTTGAGTTTTTGCTGCACATTAATGACGCTGTCGTTTCTCCAAACTTTTGATTTTAAAGAATTATCACAAAAAAAGGACTGGTTTGATGTGTTCATCAGCAGACAGGCTAAGAAAAAAGGCTTTAAAAACTATCTGGCCAAAGGTATCGAAGTTCTTCATTTACCTCATTCCAGCAGACCCTGGAAAAATTTAAAATACACGAATCCCCTGCTTTATTATTTCAAAAAAATGATTAATAAACGCGACAGGATTTAAAATGCCAAAGCAAAAAATATACAATCGGCTTAAAATTGCCGGCCATTTAATGTTTTGGCTCGCAAGCATCATTTTCATACTCTTCTTCTTTTATTATAATGAACAAAGAGTTCATCTGGATTTGGAAGTCCTGACAAAAGCTATTATAACAAATATCGGTTTTGCTACAGGAGTCTATATGAATTTGTATCTGTTGATTCCGCGATTACTAAAACAGAAGAAATACATTTTTTACATCTTCTGGCTGCTTGTGTTGCTGAGCGTTTGCAGTCTTCTTATCCAACTGCTGTTTATTTTTCCGTTAAAAAACATTCTCCATTTAGGCGGCGGATTTAATTCGTTCAATCCTAACCTGTATTCAGCTTTCTTTTTTGCCAATTTAATTTATGTTGCTGTCACATCGTTGCTTAAGTTTATTAAAGATTGGCTCGAATTGCAGGATTTAAACCTGAAAATAGCTAAAGTTGAACAGCAAAAACTTGAAGCAGAACTAAAAACCCTGAAAGGACAGCTTAATCCACACTTTTTATTCAATTCATTAAATAACATTTATTCGCTCGCTTTAATTAAGTCAGACAAGGTTCCTGAACTTATTCTTAAACTATCAGATTTAATGCGTCATGTCATCTACGAATCAAGAGAAAACTTTATTGATTTGGAAAAGGAAATTGAGTTCGTAAATAATTTTATTGCCCTTCAAAAAATACGTATTCCTGATCAGGTCCAAATTCAACATGAGATATTAGGGGAGGTACCGCCGGCTAAAATTGCCCCTTTGCTTTTCGAACCTTTTATTGATAATGCATTTAAACATGGTTTGCCCGGAACAGGAAACCCTGATTTTATCCATATCAAATTCGATTTTACCAAACCTGGTTTTATCCGGTTTTTTTTGCAAAATAATTATGAGCTACAGGATAACTGGAACAAAAAAAATTCAGGAATCGGGATAAATAATGTAAAACAACGACTGAAATATTTATATAAATCAAACGATTTTGAATTAATAGTTTCAAAAGAAAATCGTATTTTTTCAGTAATCCTTCAACTAAAACTTAAATAAGATGGAAATTAAAGCGTTAATAATTGATGATGAACCTCTGGCGCAGAATGTCATTGAGCAGTATGCTTTGAAATTACCTGATCTCAAAATAATCGGGACATGCAATGATGCAATTTGCGCACATAAAATGCTTCAGGAAAAAGAAACTGATTTAATATTTCTTGACATTAACATGCCCAAACTTTCAGGGATTTCCTTTTTACGAAATTTAAAAGAGCCGCCACTGGTTATTTTTACAACTGCTTATTCAGAATATGCTCTTGAAGGGTTTGAACTGAATGCTATCGACTATCTGAAAAAGCCCTTTTCGTTTGATCGTTTTTGTAAGGCATATTTCAAAGCAGAGGAACTTTTACAGTTAAAAAACGCCTCGAAACAACCAATTGTACAATCAAACTCCGGATTTTTGTTTTTCAAATCAAATAAGAAATCATACAAGATTGGTTTTACGGATATATACTATATTGAAGGGTTGGGAGACTATATTCAAATTCATTTGAAAGATGAAAAGATAGTTACAAATCTTTCCATGAAAAAAATAATAGATCTACTTCCTGATGGTATGTTTTACAGGATTCATAAGTCATATATTATTTCGTTTGAAAAGATAAAACTTGTGGAGGGAAATATGGTGCTGATTAAAAATAATAAACTACCGGTTGGAAATTCATACCGCCAGGAATTCATGCAATTTATTAATCATTATCTTGCTGAATAAAAATCAATCAAGGAAACCTTGTTCCTTTAAAGTTTGCAACATCTTCTCCGAAAAAAAACGATTATCTGTCTCTTTATACCGAACATCAGTAAAAACCTGTGCTAACATTTCCTTCTGATTTTCTTTTACGAATTGTATTGAAGTTTCTAGATTTTCCTTGTACGCATACAACTCTCTGATTGCAGTTTCACTGTAATCAATATATTTTTCATTGTGAATAATACCATTTAAAGGTATTCTGTCTGTTAATTCAGGTATTTCATTCGGATATCCCATTGCCACAGTTGTAACCGGGAAAGTTAATTTCGGTAGATTTAAGACTTCAATAATCTCTTTGGCATTGTAAGTAGTGGTGCCAAGGTAACATATTCCAAGTCCACAATTTTCCGCTGCAATACATACATTTTGAGCAACAAGCAAAGCATCTGTTGCAGCAGTAAAAAAAGATAAAAAATTTGAATAACCTGGTTCAGCATTATTTAACATGCACCATTTGCTAAAACGGTTAAAATCCGCGACAAAAGTAAGCAGAACAGGAGCTGTTTTGGCAACAGACTGATTAAAATGTAAAGGTGCCAGTTTATTTTTAATATCTTCATTTTGAGTAACAATCACGCTGTAAGTCTGCATGTTTCCCGTTGTTGATGCCCTTGTTCCTGAGTATATAATGCTTTTTAAAAGAGACAATTCAACCGGCCGGAGATTAAAATTTCGTACAGTTACATGTTTGTTTAAAATATCCATATCAGATAAATCTTAAAATTAAGCAATAAAAAAGGGAAGCTAAAAAGCTTCCCCTTTTTAATCAATCAATTCGGTATTACCTTTTTACAATCCTTTCTGATTTGGCGATTCCATTTTCAGTATACATACTTATAATGTAAACACCACTTACCAGATTAGCAGTACGGATTTCATTACTTGGATATTCAACGTCAATAACTCTCTGACCAGCAACGTTGCTAATAACAACTCTTGTCAGTTTATCGCTATTTTCGATGTTAATCCTATCGCTGAACGGGTTAGGATAAACTTTGAATTGTACGTTAACCGGAGTAAAAATAGCCGGAGTCGTAATATTCATGATATCTTCTTCCATTCTTGGTTCCAGTTTGAATGCATCAAATCTTGCATTTACAATACCGGTTACATCATAGAAGTCACCTTCCACAGGTTCATAAGCGTAAAGCAAGTCATTTACAACTGCATCTTCAATTGGTTGATAGTAAATAGTCCATTCACCAGTTACATCATCAACTGCATTTGCACGTGCTCCAACAACTTTAACAACCATACTTTCGTACATTTCCTGTTCTACATCAAGTGGAGAATCAAGAACAACAGGTTCTACAGTTAATTCAGCTGTTACTTCAGTTACTTCAGTTGCAGTAATGCTTGTTACATCTGCAATCTCACTAATTTCACCAACAACTTCAACACCATCACCTATTGCCAGGTCACCAGTTTCAGTATAAACAATCCAAACGCCACTCCATGCTTCGTTAGCATCCTGCATCCAGAAACCTTCACCAGAAGAAACACCGGTTACAGTACCTGTTACTTTTGCAATTGAACCTGCATATGGAGAGTCAGCTCCTGTACCATTTACTTCAGCAATTGAAAGTGGTCTTGGAACTTCAACAACTTCTACATTTAAAGTCCTTTCACAACCTTCGTAGTTGTACAAGAGTTCATATGTACCTACAGCAAACATTGTATCAACACCAGCTTCTGTATCAACAAAAGCAGTTTCTTCACCAATGTATGTTTCAATAGTAGTATCGCGGGTAACATAGTCACCAACAACTTCAATGGTTTCTGTTGCTTCACACATGTGTGCATCCATAACTTTAACCACATTTGTACCTCTTGATAACATATAACCGCTGTAAGTATCGATTACGCTGTCATTTACCATTACAACATATGGTTCAACGCCACCAGTGAAGGCTATATCAATAACTTCATTACACTCGCTGGTTTCTACAACATCCACATTCAGAGAAAGTGCAGTTTGAACAGCGTCGAATGTTAATGTATCCACCAATGAACGACAACCTAAGTTATCTTCAACCATAATTGCATAATGACGGTCGATAAAGTTTTCATTGTCAAAACTAAATGCATCGGTAACATCAACATAATCGCTGAACCAACCATTGTATACTATAAATGTATCAGTAGAAGGAACATCATTTTCTATTTCTTTATAGAGAACACGGAAAGTACGATCTGGTGTACCAACTGCATTAATGCGAGCCGCAGCCATATCAGCACCGTTACAGGTTAAATCTTCAACTGTGAAGGTAACTTCCTGCGGAGCCTGAATGAATGTATCACGCTGTGTTTCGCATCCATTTGCATCCTGGGCAAATACACGGTAGTGAATACCTGCATATCCAAGGAATGTTTTTACGAATCCGTATTCATTGTCAGTTAAACTGTCAATAGCCATTGTGTATGCAGAATCTGAATAAGCTTCCCATTTGTATTCATACAATGGTTTACCATCAGCTCCAGTACCAAATGGAGTTCCACCGCTAACAACCTGGATTTCGAAAATACCAGCTTTGTCATTCGGGCAAACAAATGCATTTTGTTTGTCTTTAAGAACTACTTCGAAAGGTTCTGGCTGCATTACATACTGTGTATATTCAGCCGATATACAACCTTCGTTGTCATACACATAAATTGAGTACTTATCATCAGCTGTCATTTTGGTCGGATCAGTTTTGGTAGTAGAAGCCATAAGGCCGCTTACAGTTACATTTGATGATGCTGAAACAGTAAATTCTTCATTTACCACTGCACCTGTGTAGTCTGTTCCCATAACCTGAATAGTCCAGCTTGCGCCATTTCCGCCAGTAATAGAACCAATAGTGATTTTACCACTTGCATCAGCATAACAAGTTGCTGTTACCTGTCCGAAATTGTTTGCTACAATTGCGTTGGGTTGCAGTACTGTTGTTCTGTGGTGATAAATCGGAGCTCCTTTTGCATTCGTGGAGAAACCTGCGATACAGCCACTTTCATCTTTTACATAACCAATCCATGTTCCGGCGGTTACTTCAAATGTATCACTGGCCTGCCAGTTTAATCCTGCCAGATATGCATCCAGGTCAAGATCATTCGGGAAGTTCTGTGATTCAGGATTCGGAACCATAGTAGCATCTACTGCATACATATAAGAACCTGTTCCTCCAACAGCGTCAATCTGAATAGTTCCTGTTCCACCATTGCAGCTTGCATTGTCAACCAACTCAACTACCTGTAATTTCAAAGTGTCAGGATTTTCAATTTCACCTGATTCTTTATAAATCCAGCATCCGTTGGCGTCCATAATATGAACTGTATAGTGTCCCCAGGTCAAATGGTCAAATGTGAATTCATTTGAACCGGCACCTGTTTTAAACCACTGAATGCTATTCGCAAATACATGTTTGTTAGTTGCAAAATTTGACTGCAAATCAGCATCATAATTTACCGGACCTTCCAGTCCAACATAGTAACCATCAGTAGTACTTGGTGTACCACCCTGAATATTCGGCAGATAAATCTCACCTGAAGCTGTGTTGTAACATTTCACACTGCGCCAGTCAATTTCATCATATGTAATTGGATCCGGCTGGCCAATAGTTACATCATACAATGCAAAACAAGTTGTTAAGTCCGCATTTTGGTATGGTATAAATGTCAACCATCCGTTATCTGTAAAGTAATTTGTGTAAGAAATATATGGTTTTGCATAACCAGCTGCTGTAATAGTACCATTGGTTTCATACAATTTAATTGTATAATCACCTGCAGCATAACCATCGAATGTAACTTCTTCCAACTGATCAAAAGTTACAGTTTCAAGTTTAGTTGTGCCTTTCCATAATTCAGCATAGTAAGTGAAGTTATCATCCATATTCCAACCACCGGCTGGCATGAAAGAAATCTCACCGTCATTTATAACACCTGCATTCAGTTCGTCCTGATTGTTACAGCTAACATCCATAACATCAACCATAGTAATTGCAAGTTCATCAGGTTGTTCAACAACAACTTTTACCGGACCATAAATACAACCTTTTGCATCTCTAATCCATACCTGGTATGAACCTGCACGAACCCTGCGGTCGAACATGTAATATCCATTCATGTCAACTGCTTCTGATGCTGTGTTGTACCAACGATCTTCAGGAATTTCACTTGCATTTTCCCAAACACCTACGTTATTTGTTACTTCTGAATAAGGAGCAGTTCCACCCCAAATCTGGTAACGCATCAAACCATTATGAGCATCGAAACAACCTACATTAACTGCATCTATTTCAAGTTTCAAAGGAGCTGGTTGTTTAATCTCAACATTGTATGTTGCCATACATCCCAAAGAATCATCTTCAACTGTTAATTCATACATTCCAGCTGCCAAATCAACAAATTCACCAGTTTGGTTATTTTTTGTCCATGCGGTTTCGCCACCCATCAATTCGAGAGTGTAAGTATAATTTCCAAAACCACCTGTAGTTGCATCCAGCAATCCTGAAATTGAACCATCATTTGATGGATCCTGTCCATCAACGTTGCAGGTAATATGACTAACTGTTACATTATCCCAATTCACTTCAACTGCATCAGCACCTTCAACTACGATTGGTCCAACATATTTAATAAGATCTGTATTTTCAACACCACACCAGTCGCGAACTGCCAACCAATATTCTCCGGCCTGTACATTTTTAACAAGTACACTGTCGTTTTCAAAATCAACACCAGTAAATACTGTCCAGCTAACTTCATTTACCCAATTGTCGTGAGTAAAAATCTGTGGTTGCTGTGTTAATACATATTGATATCTTGCCTGGTCGTTTGCCAGATTAGGAATACCAACTGAACCGTTCATTGCTTCAATTCTGATTTGTCCGTCAGTGCTTCCGTCACAGCCAGCTGCAACTGCACTCCAGGTCACATCCAATGCAGGAGGATCCATAATAACGATTTTCTCGATATTTGAATGACATCCCCATTCGTCCATTGCAACTACCCAATAAGTACCTGCACCAAAAGCTGAATTGAATCCTAATACATCGCCATTATCAACAACAGCCTGAGCATTTCCGTCAGGATCAACATCAGTAATATACATTGCGGGATCCCTGATTACCTGAACACCCTGTAAGCTGCGTGTTACCCAACCTGAATCTGAAGTCCAGATTTTGATTTCAAATGATAATGTTCCGGTAAAGCTTTCCAGTGGAATTCCGTACCATTCGAAATAGTTCATATATCCGAAATCAGTTACTTCACTGTCCGGACAGTTGTAATAGCTTGGATTCCAAAAATCAAAAGTATTACCATTGCCCATGCTGTTAACAGCCTGGTTCAGCATATCAGCCAAATCCTGAAGTGTAGCTTCATCAGACAACATTGTAATATCAATATCAACAGGAATTCCGTTAACTTCCCATCCTGACATCGCAGTTTGCTGAATACCTTCAGGCAGACTGTTAATATCAAACGGAACATTTTCAAGATCAGTTCCTACAGGAATATTATACAATTCGAACAAATCAAACGGCATTGGTTCACAACCTTCGCCTTCTTTATTGAAGAGGTTGATCATACCAAGTGCACAATTATTATAGATTGTATCTACAAATTCGATTATATTTTCATTATTTGGCCAGTCAACCATAACTTCAGTCTGGCAACCGTTAGCATCCTCAATATAAATAGTATGACGTGCAGTGTCAATAGCAAATGTATTATACATTGAAGCTTGTACCCATGCACCTTCATCCATTCTGTATTTGTAATATTCCATTCCACCTGTTGAAACAAACGGAGTTCCGCCTGTTACGCGAATAGCAAGGTTACCGTCAGTATTTTCAGGACAGGTAGGAGGAAGAGTCTGCCATGGAACGATTTCAGCTGTAATAGCTTCCGGCTCCATAATGTCTTTTGTCCATCCGTATGTGCAATCAATAGTTATATCATGAACATCAAATGTATGATTACCTGCATCTACATCAGCAAAATCATTTGAATCCTGCCATGCACCGCCATCCATTCTGTATTCGAATTCATGATTTCCGGCACCTGTTGTCAGCACAATACTTACATCTGTTGTACCACCGTTACATCCGATTTCATCATAAACCAAATCAAATTCGGTAGTTAATACTTTAATCGCATTGTCGTTGTTTGCATTTTCGAAGTCATCAAAACAACCATTTGCATCAAACAAACGCACGTAATAAACAGCTGGTTCCAATCCTGTGGCTGTTGCATTTACATCCATTACAGTATCAGTTGTTGCGCTTGTAAAATTAGGTGTTGTTGAATAAACCCACCACCAGTCGGCTTCAGCACCTGAACCACCTGTAATTGATTCAACATCAATTGATAATGTTCCATTGTCATCCTCACATGATGCATCAGTATGGTTCACTGTAAATTCAATTGCAGCTGGTTGAATAATTTCAACAGTTTTATTCCATTCACAACCTAATGAATCAGAAATATGAATTGTATAGGATCCGGCTGCAAGATTTTCTTTTGTTAAAGTTTCAACACGACCGGCATAAACATCTTTAAACCAAACATTGTAACCATCAACAAAAGGAGTAGCTCCATCAATAGCAATATCAACAGAACCATCACCGGAAGATACATTTGTTCCAAGGAAACAACCTAAATTTTCAACATTTACAGTTACAGCCCATGGATCTTTATTGTCAACGACAACAACTTCTTCCCACCATGCCAAATCTCTTAAATCTTTGCAGTTGTTTGCATCCTGAACAGCAATATGATAAGTTCCGGGATCTCTTTCCAAAACATTATTTGTTTTTGCATAACCTGAAAGAGTGGCAACAGCTTCAGCCGGATTTGAAGTATTCAGGAAATCAGCAGTAACTTGTGCCCATGAAGCATCAGGAACAATATAATAGGTATATGCCTTTGTTCCGCCTGTTGCAAATATTTCGATATCTCCAAGTCCGCCGGGGCAATCAACATTAACAGTATTTTCAACTGTGTAAGCCAGAGCCTGTGGTGCGGTTACATTAAATTTCTTGATGTAAGAAACACATTCTCCATCAAGTACTCTTACTGTATTGTTAGTAGAAGGTGCAGTAACATTGGCTTGTGGATTATCAGTAAAAGATGCACCATTAAAAGAATAGTCATAATCATCTTCTGCGGGTGTAGTTACAATAGCAATAGCATCTTGTCCGTCACAATCAGCAGCTGAAGCATCAACCACAACTTCTTCAATTCCTTGTGTTACAGTAATAGCACCATCAGTTGTTAAATCCGAAAGGATCTGAGTAACATCGTTTGGATACAGATTCCAGAATTTGCTTTTGGTGTTATCCCATTTCAAATCGGTTGAAACAACAAATTGATTCACAACCCCGTAAGAATAAGGATAAGCAGCCAATTCGAAGTGCAGGTTAAAAACTGGTGTCACATCGTCATCAGGTGAAATAGTACCATTCCCTAAAGGATCATTATTACTATCCCATTGAATGGTAAGTGTACCTGGTGTACTTTCTGACACTGTCAACTCAGAAGCTAATACTGAGTGGACATCAGATATATTTTTATAACTAAACACGGTGCTGTTGTAATTTAATACCAGCACAAATGTGTCTATTTTAACGAAGTCCTGCATCGAAACTTGGACTTCATAACTGTTATCCAGACGATAACAATCACTAACATCTTCAGCCCAAACATGATACGTTTCTTGCGGAGGGGTTGCTTGTGCATTTACCGCCACTGCTAACAGAATCGCAACCATGCTTAAGCCAATTTTTCGAAGAACATTGCCTAAGCCATGCTCGCCGAGTAAAAAATTTCCAGTAAATTTTTTCATAGCAACTTGCTTTAAATTGAACTTAATTGATTGATTGATTTAATTTATTTAATCTTTTATATCATTTTTTCAGACAAAATTGTCTTCTCAAACGTACTAAACATTACAAACGTATAAAATTTATCAGCAATGTACAAACTATCTGCTGTATAATATACTATCTTTTACTCTTTGTTTTCAACAGTCCAGCGCCATCCTTAACACCCTATTGTTAATATCCGTTTGCGGATTAATCCAGAGGTTTGCTGTACTTCAAAATATTTGCAATTTTAATTCTATTTTTTCAAATAACTACAATAAATATCTCTTTTTTTCGCTTCTTTAATTGGTTTAATCCAGAAACTGTTGTTTTATTAAAAAATAAAATATTTATTATGAACATTTCACGATGCTTTCGTAAATACAATTCATTATATCCACTTGATCCGGTTTACCCTACTTCCAAATGGGAAATATTTTCTAAAAAGTTGATTTTGGCTTTTATTTTTATATCAGTAATCGGTTTGCATTCCTGCAAAACCTGCAAATGTCCTGCATACTCAAACAACAATAAACCTCCAACAGAAACTTCAAAATCCTCCTAAACCCCGGTTTTTTTATAATTTGATGAAATTTACAAAAGCCAAAAATGAATATAACCTGTTAAAAAAAAGTCAGATGCGCGAAATTTAACCGCCTGAGATTTTCATATTCCTGAACAACCTTGCTGGATGGGCAGTATTTTTAATTCTAAAGCTGAAAAATCATTTTTAAATTAACATTAAGGTTATCCGGATTTCATTTGAAAATAAAAACAGGATTTGATACTATTAAATAATAGTAGTTACTTTGTATCACATTAAGAATCAGGTTTAAATACTGAAGAATATAAATAAATAAAAAAACATTTCAATAATTAAAACTTTCTCAACTATGTCAAAAATTAAAATAGGTATTAATGGTTTCGGAAGAATTGGCCGGTTGGTTTTCCGTTCTGCAATGGCTAATGATAACATTGAAGTTGTTGGTATCAACGACTTAATAGATGTTGATTACATCGCTTACATGCTGAAATATGATTCTACTCATGGAAGATTTAATGGAGAAGTTTCAGTAGATGGGAATAATCTTGTTGTAAACGGCAAATCTATTCGTATCACTTCCGAAATGAATCCTGCCGATTTGAAATGGGGTGAAGTTGGTGCTGAATATGTAGTTGAATCTACCGGATTGTTCCTGACCAAAGAAAAAGCTCAGGCACATATTGATGCCGGTGCAAAAAAAGTTATCATGTCAGCTCCATCAAAAGATGATACCCCAATGTTTGTTATGGGTGTAAATAATAAAAAATACACTAACGACATGAATTTTGTTTCAAATGCTTCATGCACCACAAATTGTTTGGCACCCATTGCTAAAGTTTTACATGATAATTTTGGTATTGCAGAAGGTTTGATGACAACAGTACATGCAACTACTGCAACACAAAAAACAGTTGATGGTCCATCGAAAAAAGACTGGCGTGGCGGACGCGGTGCCGGCCAGAATATTATTCCTTCGTCTACAGGAGCTGCCAAAGCAGTGGGTAAAGTTATTCCCGAATTAAATGGTAAACTTACCGGAATGGCTTTCCGTGTTCCAACTCCCAACGTTTCAGTTGTGGATTTAACTGTTCGTTTGGAAAAGGGTGCTTCCTATGAAGAAATTTGTGCTGCAATGAAAGCTGCCTCCGAAGGTGAGTTAAAAGGTGTTCTTGGATATACTGAAGATGCAGTTGTTTCCAATGATTTCCTTGGCGATTCAAGAACTTCCATTTTTGATGCAGGTGCAGGAATCGGATTAAATGATAATTTCGTAAAAGTAGTTTCCTGGTACGATAACGAATGGGGTTATTCAACAAAAGTTGTTGAACTTATCCAGTACATGGATTCTGTAAAATAAATATACTATATATACAATGGTATAAAAGGGCGCCGATATGGTGCCCTTTTCTTTTGCACAAATTCCGTTGGAACTGCAATCTGCCAAAACACCGGAAGAATTATCCGCATATTCCGGATCATTCAATTTTCTCAAACCAACAAGAAATGAAGTTTTGAAGGTTTCGGTCAGGATGTAACTTCTTCGCAGAAAGCTACTCGTAGCGAAGTGACTCTATCGGATCCAACCGCGCTGCTTTTTGAGCCGGATAGTAGCCGGAAACAATTCCGACAATAAAACATAACACGACGCCAACCAAAATCCACATCCAGGGAATGATAAACGACGAACCAATTAACATGGAAACCATGTTGCCAATAAAAATTCCTAAAACAATTCCAAGTGCACCTCCAATCTGACCGATAACCACTGCTTCTATTAAAAACTGCTGTCTGACAGTAATTCCTTTTGCACCGATCGCTTTTCGAACACCAATTTCACGGGTTCGTTCAGTCACCGAAACAAGCATGATATTCATCAGCCCTATTGCTGCTCCAAATAAGGTTATAAATCCAATAATGGTGGCAACCATTGTAATGTTCTTAATATTGTCCAACAGGATATTTACTAGATTATCACTTTTTTCTATGTTGAAATCAGTTTCATCAAGTGGATCAAGTCCGCGTACAATTCTGAAAACAGCTTCAGCCTGACCAGTTGCAGCTTCAATTAATTCAGGTTGTTCAACTTTAATCTGGATATCAAAATTCATATTCGGCCTCGAAAAATAATTTCGTGTATTTGTATATGGAATAAAACATACCATATCACTGTTGTTTCCAAAACCGCTCCCCTTTATTTTCAAAACACCGATTACCTTATATTTGCCACCACCAATACTGATTATTTTCTGAAGTGGATTTTCTCCTTCCTTAAATAAACGCTTCACCAGTTCGGCACCAAGTATTGCAACATTTCTGCCCGATTCAATATCCTGTTCATTAAATCCTCGTCCCTGGTTGACTTCATAACCCGAAGTGAACAAAAAGTTATCATCAATTCCCCTGACAGTTATATTTGGATTTGTTTTTTCCGATTCATATTTCAAGGTTGCAGTTCCCGTGGCATAAACTGAAATAGCTGTTGTGGCCGGAAAATCAAACTTTTCTTTAAAATCCCGTGCTTCATAATACGAAATATAGGCATGATTCTTCGTACGATACCTGTTGTTTCCCACCTGTACGCGCATACCCCTGCTCGAAATTGAAAAGGTATTGGCTCCCATAAATGTAAATTCCCTGGTTATCGAATTTTTTATTGAATCAATCGCTGTTAAAATACCCACCAACGCTGTAATTCCAACAGCAATAATTAAAACAGTAAGAATTGTTCTTAAAAGATTGCTTCTGATTGAGATGAGTGCAATTCGTATATTTTCTGCAAATAATGTAATCTTTCGCATTTATGCCGGTTTTCGAGAAAAACTTTAATCCTGCAACAATATTACTATTTATTAGTGACACAATTAAACAGAAAATTACATTTTGAAACAGAATTGATATTTTGAGGCTTTTTGACGAACAGGTGACGGTATTGTTCAATTATTTTCCCTGCTTAATGTTTTTTAACATTTTTTAATCCTGCACAAAAAGACAGTATTTTACATCAATAAATCTTTGGTAAAACCTTTATGAATCAGATTTTTGAAAACGATTAATTTAAGTTCTAATTCATCAATTTATCATTATCTGTTAAATATTAATAACAAATTGAAAAAAGGCACTTGGTATTTGCGACAATAACTTCATAAATTTGAAGTCTGTTCAAATAAAAGAAGGTTTATGATTTATCGTTTCAAAATCACTTCTCAGGAAACAACAAACTTCTATCTGGAAGTTGAATTAGATGAAAAGCAAACGTTTTTCGATTTACATTTAGCCATTCAAAAAAGCCTTGGCTTCGAATCACACCAACTTGCATCATTTTTTGTTTCGGATACGCACTGGCGGAAATTGAAGGAAATTTCGATGCTTGATTTGGGATTAAATGGCCCGGCTTATCTTATTATGCAAAAAACGAAACTGTCAGATTTAATTGAATCAAAAGATCAAAAACTGATATATACTTTTGATTTTTTTAATGACAGATCTTTTTATTTGGAACTAACAGGAATAATTATGGAAAGAAATCTTAATGAACCGTTAGTCACTCTGAAGCAGGGTGACGCCCCTGTACAGGTTTTCGGTGAGGAAATCATTGCACAGGAGTCAGCCAATCTTCAGGAAGAAGAGGTTTTTATGGATTTTGGTGAGGTTGATGATTACACAGAATTGTATGGGGAAATGGAAGATTTTTAAATCTTTCAGCAAATTTAAAAAACTAACAGACTGTTCAATTTATTTTGAACAGTCTTTTTTTTGTCATTTATTTGCCCAAAAGTAAACATTGAATAATGCCTAAAACATTAGTTGTTCTTGTTGGCCCAACCGGTATCGGAAAAACCCGCACGGCTATCCGGATTGCCAGGCATTTTAAAACTGAAATTGTTTCTGCCGATTCACGTCAGATATACAGGGAAATGAAGATTGGAACAGCTGTTCCGGGTGATAATGAATTAGCGCAGGTTAAACATCATTTTATCCGGACCCATTCAGTTAAAGATGATTACAATGCAAGTAAGTTTGAATCAGAAACTTTAAACCTTCTCCACCTGCTTTTTAAAACTTACGATACTGTTGTTCTGGTTGGCGGCTCTATGTTATACATTGATGCAATCTGTAAAGGAATCGACAGCATTCCCGATGCAGACCCGGAAATCAGGCAAAATCTTAAAAATCAGTTGAAGAAGGAAGGCATTGAACATCTCCGGCTCCAACTTAAAAAACTTGATCCGGATTATTATGCACAGGTAGATTTAAAAAATCCAAACCGAATAATACACGCACTCGAAATATGCCTGACTACAGGTAAAAGGTATTCATCATTTCGTTCGAATTCACGAAAAAAGAGGCAGTTTTCAATTTTAAAGATTGGCTTAAATTGTGATCGTTCCGAGCTGCACCACCGCATAAATAAACGTGTGGATCAAATGATTGAAAACGGGCTGGAGGAGGAAGCCCGGGAATTATATCCCTTTGAACATTTAAATGCACTGCAAACTGTTGGATACCGCGAATTCTTTGCTTGTTTCAAGGAAGAAATTTCAAAAGAAAAAGCGGTTGAACTGATTAAACGAAATTCACGAAGGTATGCCCGCAAACAATTAACATGGTTCAGGAAAGACCTGGAAATAAACTGGTTTAATTCCGGAGATACTGAAGAAATTATTGGATATATTGAAAAACAAACAGGAAATGAAAAATAGCGGAAATTTTGTAATTCGTGTTTACGGCATCTTTATAAACGAAAAAAACGAAGTTTTACTTACAGACGAGTTTCAGGTGGGAATGAAAATGACAAAGTTTCCCGGTGGTGGATTACATTTTGGTGAAGGTCCGGAAGATTGCCTGATACGCGAAATCAAAGAAGAATGCAATGGTCAGGAGATTGAAAACATGAGCCATTTTTACACTACCGGCTTTTTTCAAAAAGCACTTTTTTATGAAAACCATCAGTTAATCAGCATTTATTACCGTGCACAATTCAAACATCCTTTAAAATTTAAAGTGTCAACCCTCCCTTTTGATTTTGAAAAAATGCAAAATGGAAACCAAAGTTTTCGCTGGGCTAAAATAAAACTCCTCACTGAAGATGATTTGTCTTTCCCAATTGATAAATTTGTTTGCTCTGAATTATTAAAATCTTTTTAATGAGAATTACATTAATCGGACCGGCACATCCTTTCAGGGGTGGAATTGCCGCACTCAATGAACGGCTGGCCAAACAACTTATTGCAGAAGGACACCAGGTTAATATTGTTTCGTTCACTGTTCAGTATCCCAAATTTCTGTTCCCCGGAAAAACTCAATTTAATAATTTTGATGCAAGTTTCAATTTTGAAATCACCCGTGAAATCAACTCAGTAAACCCTGTAAGTTGGATAAAAACAGGAAATAAAATAAAAAGAGCAAAGCCGGATCTCGTGATTGTTCGTTTCTGGCTTCCATTTATGGCAATGAGTTTAGGCACTGTTTGCAGAAGAATCAGAAAAAACAAACACACTAAAGTAATTGCACTGACCGATAATTTAATCCCTCATGAAAAAAGAATTGGTGATAACTTCCTGATCTCCTTTTTCATAAAAAGTGTGGATGCATTTGTTGCCATGTCGGAAAGTGTACTCCGTGAAATAAAATCATTCGACAACCAAAAACCCAAAAAACTTACTCCCCATCCAATTTATGATCATTACGGAAACATCGAAACAAGGACATCGGCACTTGCGAAATTAAACCTGCCGGAAAAAAACAGATATATTCTTTTCTTTGGTTTTATTAGAGATTACAAAGGTTTAGACCTTTTGTTGCAGGCATTTTCCCATAGTTATTTTAACGAGAACAATATAAAACTGATTGTCGCCGGCGAATTTTATACCGATGAATCAAAATATCACAACCTCATTAAAAATCTGCATATAAGCGAACAGGTAATTCTTAAAACAGATTACATTCCAAATCCCGAAGTGCCTGATTATTTCAATGCTGCAGATATTGTAGTACAACCCTATAAATCGGCCACTCAAAGCGGAGTTGCACAAATTGCCTATCATTTTAATAAACCAATAGTGGTTACAAATGTCGGCGGCCTCTCCGAAATTGTTCCCCACATGAAAGTAGGTTATGTAGTTTCACCTGACGCTGAAGAAATTACAACTGCATTAATCGATTTTTTTTCAAACGAAAGAATGAATACTTTTAGAGAAAATATGGTTTTGGAAAAAAAACGATTCAGTTGGGACAAAATGACTTCAACATTTTATGAACTATTGAATGAACTTATAAAATGAGCAATACAGCAGCGCTGATTCAGGAATTGTATCAACTTACACAATTGGTTCATAAAGATAACCAGTTGATTTCAAAAATTGATGAAATATCTTTGATCCTGACAGATGCATTTATAACCGGAAAGCGGGTCTTCTTTTGCGGAAACGGAGGTAGCGCAGCTGAAGCACAGCACCTGGCAGCCGAATTATCCGGAAAATTTAAACTGGAAAGAAAGCCACTTCCGGCAGAAGCTTGTCATACAAATGCGTCATTTTTAACTGCAGTTTCAAATGATTACAATTTTGATAAAAGTTTTGAACGCTATATAGAAGCTTTTGGAAACAAGGGGGATGTGTTAATTGGTCTTTCAACTTCCGGAAATTCTGCAAACATTACAAATGCATTTGTCAAAGCAAGGGCGATGGAAATTAAAACAGTAGCAATGACAGGAAAAAATGGAGGCAGATTAAAAGATTTGGCTGATTTTCTTGTTTGTATTCCATCAGAAAATGTTCCGCGAATTCAGGAAATGCATTTATTAATCGGACACATTATTTGCGAAACAGTAGAAAGTGCTCTTTTTTCTGAAAGTTAAACAGTTAAAAATGAATTTCAGTTCTGGATACAAGACTGTTATCATTTCGGAATAACGATTTTTATCTTTTAAAATTAAACAAAACCAGACCTTAAATCATTTCAGATTCATATAAAAAAAGCAATAAATTAGCGCACAACAAACAGGCATTGGCACGAATTTGGATAAACATAAGCTTTTAAATGACGGCTTATCTTAATTCAATCTCAAGGTTATGTTTAAATAGAAGCAATTATTTTGCTGACATCGATAAAATTAAAAACTTTGGAGTAAAATTGGGGAAATCTGTATTATTAAAAATTAATAAAAGGAAGTTGAAGTGCAGCATTTTAATCAGGCAGAAATAAGGCAGATAGAAGATCGATACCAGGATTTCCTGAAAGTTATCCAGAATAAATTTGATCCGGAGCGACTTGCACGGATTGAAAAAGCATTTCGTTTTGCCAATGCTGCACACGACGGAATAAAACGGAAATCAGGCGAACCTTATATCATTCATCCGATTGCTGTATCCAAAATTGTAGCTAAAGATTTGGGACTTGGCGCTACTTCAATTGTTGCTTCCCTGTTGCACGATGTTGTGGAAGATACAGAATATTCAATAGAAGATGTGGAAAATATGTTTGGTGACAAGGTTGCACGCATAGTCGACGGCCTCACCAAACTTTCGGGCGATTTTGATTCACGTCAGGCTCTCACTCTCAAAAAAATGCTGATGACCTTATCGGATGATATCCGGGTTATCCTGATTAAAATTGCTGACAGGCTGCACAATATGCAAACCCTCGATTCAATGCTCCCGCACAAAAGAATCAAAATTGCAGGCGAAACACTTTATTTATACGTTCCGCTGGCAAACCGGCTGGGTTTGTATGCGATTAAAAACGAACTCGAAGAGCTGAGTTTTAAATACAAGCATCCCGAAGAGTACAACAAAATCCTGTACATGCTTCACAACCAGGAAGAAAAAAGAAATTATCTTGTACATGAATTTATAAAGCCAATTGTCAGGAAGCTTGAAGATGAAAAAATTGAAAGTACAGTTACCCACCGCTTAAAATCGACATATTCCATTTGGCAGAAGATGCAAAAAAAAGGGCTGACTTTTAATGAAATTTATGATATTCTTGCCGTACGAATTGTAATAAAAGCAAAACCCGGCATTTCTGAAAAACGCCAGTGCTTTGATGTTTTATCCCTGATTACTGATATTTACAAACCGAAACCTGATCGGATTCGCGACTGGATTACACTTCCAAAAGCCAATGGCTATGAATCACTTCATGTTACGGTTATGGGCCCCCAGGGAAAATGGGTGGAAGTTCAAATCAGAACCGAACGAATGGACGAAATAGCTGAATACGGATTTGCAGCCCATTACCGTTACAAGGATATCAGCACCTACGAAAGTGAGCTCGAAAACTGGATTGAACGCATCCGCGAACACCTGCGAAATCCTGATTCGGATGCATTTGAATTTCTCGACGATTTTAAACTCAATTTGTTTGCCGCCGAAATAAATGTATTTACTCCAAAAGGGGATATGGTTTCATTGCCGCAAGGTTCAACTGTCATCGATTTTGCCTATGAAATCCATACTGACCTGGGAAACAAATGTATCGGTGCTAAAATAAATCTTAAACTGGTTACAATCAGCCACGTGCTTCAAAATGGTGATCAGGTTGAGATTCTCACTTCGAAAAAACAAACTCCCCAACTCGAATGGCTGAAATTTGCTACCACTACCAAAGCACATTCGAAAATAAAAGATGCATTTAAGCTGGAGAAAAAAATGCATATCGAAAAAGGAAGGGAAATGGTGGAGGAAGCCATGAAAAATGTAAAAGAACCTGTTACATCAAACAACCTGAAGAAAATTGTTGCCCATTTTAACCTGAACAATAAAGAACAACTTTATTCTGAAGTTGGAATGGGTTTCCTTCAGTTAAACGGGCTCGATGAAATTCTTGGTGAAAAGGCCAAAAACAAGCTTGTAAAATACTGGAACATTACTTTCAACCGGAAAAAGAAAGATGAAGACACAGGCCAAGAGGAAGAGCTACACGAAAAAATCGACAAAGGCAAACCTTTCATTTTAAAGGAGGAACAGGATAACATCACCTATTCGCTTGCAAGATGCTGCAATCCGATTCCTGGAGATAAGGTAATCGGTTATTTAAGTACCGACGATCACGTAATTATCCATAAGACCGGTTGTACAGAAGTCGAAAAATTTCTTTCAAGCCGCGGCGACAGAATAATAACTGCCGAATGGACCAAATTTAAACGGCAATCATACCTTACCCGCTTACGTCTCGAGGGTTTCGACCGTGTTGGAATAGTAAACGAGGTGACCAATGTAATTTCTAAACAACACAGTATAAACATGCGTTCAGTAAAATTCGATACACATGAAGGCATTTTCGAAGGCGATTTGTTTATATACATCCACAGTGCCGAAGACCTTGCCCATCTTATTTCAAGACTCGAAAAAATAAGAGGAATTGACAGCGTTACCCGCGACGAAATTCTAACGGATTAATTTCTTATTCATCTGTAAAATCAAAAAAAATTTATATTTTTGAACCCTATTTAAAATTGGTTTAAATATGAATAACCATAAAACCAGGGAAACTGTAAGAAATATGTTTACCGAATACCTGGAAAAAAACGGGCACAGAAAAACTCCTGAAAGGTTTGCTATCCTTGACGAAATCTATTCAAGGGAAGGACATTTCGACATTGAATCGCTTTACATTTCAATGAAAAATAAGAACTACAGGGTTAGCCGTGCCACACTTTACAATACTATCGATTTACTGCTCGAGTGCAAATTGGTTGTAAAACATCAGTTTGGTAAAAACATTGCTCAGTTTGAAAAAGCTTTTGCAACAAACCAGCACGATCATCTAATCGATACATCAAATGGCGAAGTAGTAGAATTTTACGACCCCCGAATCCGGGAGATTATTGAAGAAGCATGCAAGAAAAATAACTTTCAGCTTTCGCATCACACTCTTTACATTTATGGGGTAAACCTGAAAAAGGATTAATTTAAACCAAATTAATATTTCCCTGTTTCTTCTACTTCGGGAGTTTTATTTTGAATCCCAATTAAAAATATTAGTACTTTTAATGGCTAAATAAAAAGCCGTGATAATCTGAACGGAAAAGTTGAGATTCTCACGGTTTCGTGTGTAAACAACAAAAATCAAAATACCAATGAAAGTAGATGTGCTGCTGGGCCTGCAATGGGGCGATGAAGGAAAAGGCAAAATAGTGGATGTATTAACTCCCGAATACGATGTAATTACACGTTTTCAGGGTGGTCCAAATGCAGGTCACACACTCGAATTCAACAACATAAAACAAGTGCTTCATACGATTCCCTCCGGAATCTTTCGCAAAAATAAAATTAACATTATCGGAAATGGTGTTGTTATCGATCCAATCGTTTTTAAAAAAGAAATTGAAAATCTTAAAAAAATAGGTTTTGATATTTCTGATAACCTTTACATTTCGAAAAAAGCACATTTAATTTTACCAACTCACCGATTGCTGGACGCTGCTTCGGAACAACAAAAAGGTGAAACAAAAATTGGTTCAACACTGAAAGGAATCGGCCCCACTTACAAAGATAAAATTGGCCGTGAAGGCCTGCGAGTCGGTGATTTGCTTCATAATTTCAAGGAAAAATATACCTCCCGTATCGAAAACCATAAATCCATATTATCGAAACTGTTTCAGTATGATTATGAAAAAAATCTGTTGGAATGCGAAGAGGATTGGTTTGATGGAATAGAAGCATTAAAATCATTCAGAATCATCGACAGCGAACATTACATAAATCAATACCTTGCTGAAAACAAATCGGTTTTGGCCGAAGGCGCGCAGGGAACTATGCTTGATATCGACTTTGGATCGTATCCGTTTGTAACAAGTTCGAATACAATTTGTGCCGGAGCATGCACGGGTTTAGGAATTGCCCCGCAAAAAATCGGAAGAGTGTACGGAATTTTCAAAGCCTATTGCACTCGCGTTGGAATGGGCCCCTTCCCTACTGAATTGCACGATAAAACAGGTGAAAGGCTTCGCGATGCAGGACATGAATATGGTTCAACAACAGGAAGGCCACGACGCTGTGGCTGGCTTGATTTGGTTGCCCTTAAATATTCAGTAATGCTGAATGGAGTTACTGAGTTGATTATGATGAAAGCGGACGTTCTCGACAGTTTCGAATCTGTAAAAGTTTGTGTAGGCTACGAAATTGACGGCGAAGTAGTGGAAAATTTCCCTTTCGAATTAAACGATGATGTAAAACCAATTTACGTTGAATTGCCAGGTTGGGAAACCGACTTAACCAAAATAAAAAATCAAAATGAATTTCCCCCGGAGTTGATTAAATACATTGATTTTATCGAAGAGGAGATGGGTATTCAGGTAACAATTGCTTCAGTTGGACCAAACAGGGAGCAGACAATCCTTCTTGAAAAGAAATAAATATCTTAAGCATAATTTTTAAACCCGTTTGTAAAAGCGGGTTTTTTATTTTCCCCCAACTTCTTTTATATCCTGTTTTTGTATATTATCTTTAATGAAACTTCAGATAATTAACAATGGCATTGTTTTCAGAACAACTGGGACTTTATACCGATTTTTACGAACTGGCAATGGCCCAGGGTTATTTTTACTGCGACAAAAAAAACGAACCTGCATCATTTGACTATTTTTTCCGTAGCAATCCTTTTGGTGGCGGATTTACTGTGTTTGCAGGATTGCAGGATTTTATTGAATTGCTTAATGAATTCACATATTCCGAGTCTGACATCGAATATTTAAAAGAACAGGGTTTTAAAACTGAATTCCTCGAATATTTAAAAGACTTTCGTTTTGGCGGTACTATTTTCAGCATGAAAGAGGGTGAAATAATTTTTCCCAATGAACCAGTTCTCCGGGTTGATGGAACACTTTTTGAAAACCAGCTCATTGAAAGCCTTCTTTTGAATATTCTAAATTTCGAATCGCTGATTGCCACCAAATCGTTCCGGATAAAACTTGTTGCAGGCGATAAATTGTTTACTGATTTTGGATTAAGGAGGGCACAGGGTTTTGGAGCTGTTCATGCAAGCAGGGCAGCCTGCATTGGTGGTGCAGCTTCAACTTCGAATGTATTTGCAGGAAAACTGTTTAATATTCCGGTAGCAGGTACACAGGCGCATTCCTGGATTCAAAGTTTTGATACTGAATTGGAAGCATTTCGCACATATGCAAAATACAATCCTCAAAATACAATTTTACTTGTCGATACATTTGATACATTAAAATCAGGAATTCTGAATGCAATTGCAGTTGCAAAAGAAATGGAAAAAGACGGTCACCGGTTAAAAGCAATCCGTCTGGATAGTGGCGATTTGGCGTTTTTGAGCAAAAAAGCACGGAAAATGCTGGATGATGAAAATTTGGATTATGTAAATATAATTGCATCAAATCAGTTAAACGAATTCGTAATTAAAAGCCTGTTGAAAGATCAGGATGCAAAAATTGATGCTTTTGGCATTGGAACTGAACTTGTAACAGGGAAAGCTGATGCGGCACTCGATGGTGTATACAAACTTGCCGAAGTCAAAGGACAACCTAAAATGAAACTTTCGGAAAACGTGGAAAAAGTGACCCTCCCGGGGAAAAAACAGGTCTACCGCTGTTTCGATGAAAATGAAAATTTCTATCGCGACGTGGTGGTGTTAGAAGAAGAACATCCTGATGAAGTTAAAACTGTTTTTCATCGTGTTCATCCCGAAAAGTCCACGGATATTTCTCAACTAAAAAAAGAGAAAATGCTGCACAGAGTTGTTGACAGGGGCAAATCCATTCTTCAAAAACAAACGCCGGCCGAAATCCACCACTACCTTCAATCACGGTCAATGCAATTGCCTGACGAACATAAACGTTTCATCAGTCCTCATTTATACAAGGTTGGCATTTCAGCAAAATTGATGGAAACCCGGAACGCATTGCGAAAAAGATTGGAAAATCTGTATTAATTCATTTAAAATGATTGAAATCATTCGCCCCACTTTATTGGTGGATAAAGAAATTTGCCTGAATAACATTCGCCAAATGGTAAAAAAAGCAGAAAATAACAATTTGCGGTTCAGGCCTCATTTTAAAACCCATCAATCAGCAGCAATAGGAGAATGGTTTAAACTTTACGATGTAGATGCCATAACCGTTTCATCAGTAAAAATGGCGGAATATTTTGCTGTAAACGGCTGGAACGATATCACTCTTGCATTTCCGCTGAACCTGCTTGAAATCGGACAAATCAAGCGTCTGGCAGCCAACATAAAGTTCAACGTGTTAATTGAAAATAAGGAAGCGGCAGAATTGGTGACAAAAAAAATTAACCATCCACTTGGAATATATCTGAAAATTGACACAGGTTATCATCGTTCAGGAATCTCATCAACCAAAACAGGATTCATCGATAATCTCCTTCAAATAATTGCTGCAAACAAAAAACTAATATTTAAAGGCTTTCTGACCCACACCGGCGATACCTATAAGGCGAAATCAACAAATGAAATTTTCAGCCGTCATTTTGATGCATTACTGAAAATGAAAACTTTGAAAAAACATTATAAAAAGAAATATCCGCACGTCGAAGTCAGTATGGGCGATACTCCTTCATGCAGCATTTGCACAAACTTCAACGGAGTCGATGAAATTCGCCCCGGTAATTTTGTTTTTTACGATTTAATGCAACAAAACCTTGGTACATGCAGCTTTGATGATATTGCAGTAAGACTGGTTTGCCCTGTGGTTTCGAAACACCTTAGCCGCAATGAAATTGTTGTATACGCAGGCGCGGTCCATCTTTCAAAAGATTCAATAATCAACATTAACGGAAAAAAGATGTATGGCAGGATTGTCATTCAAAAAGATGGAAAAAAAGAACTGCTCGATCCGCTGAATTATGTTTCAGGACTATCACAGGAACATGGAACCATAAAAGTTTCCCAAAACCAATTCAAAAATTTCAAGGTTGGCGATTTGATTGAAATAATTCCCGTACATTCCTGCCTCACGGCAAACGAAATGGGTTATTATCAAACTGCTGAAGGAGATATGATTAAAATGATGCCAAAAAATGAATAAAATGAAACAAATTACAGATGCTCAGGATAAGTTCTGTCATAACTAAGATCGCAGATATGAATTGCGTAATTATTTGATACAGGTTGAATTGGAATGAAACACATCAGCTCTTGTTATATTCTATTGAAATCCATTCAGCCTGACAATCACAAAAGGGAATGAACAGATCGCGCATGGGAGCCCGCCTTACCGACAGGCATGTTCCACCGGTCAGGAAAGGAAGACATATTCCTGATTTTATATAATGTTGAAATTCAAAAATTTAAATGCATTATTCCAATGAAAAAATCACGATTAAACATTGTTACCCTTGGAGTGAGCAACCTGCAGAACTCGAAGGAATTTTATGAAAAAGCACTGGGTTGGGAACCGGCTGGCGGAAGTGATAAAAACATTGTATTCTTCAATCACGGCGGAATCATATTATCGCTTTACGCAGTTGAAAAACTTGCTGATGATGCAATGCTTTTGCCCGACCGCTCCGGTTTTTCGGGCATCACTCTGGCTATAAACCAGGATTCAAAAGAAGCAGTTATTGAAACCTACAACAAAGCAATTGAAAATGGTGCCGGGGCGTTGGTTGAGCCGCGCGATACATTCTGGGGAGGATATGACGCCTATTTTGCCGATCCCGACGGATATGCATGGGAAATTGCCTGGGCGCCGTTTTGGAAATACGACAAGCAGGGAAGTTTGATTCTGGAATAGATAAAAATCCAGCACTGCTGAACAGGAGGAAACCAAACAGGTTTTCCTCCTGTTCTTTTTTCAGGCCCCCTGTCCCCAAATCCTTTGACCGGTTCAGGAAAATCTGTATTATTCCTGTCCAAAATTGTTGATAAAACCCGCTTCAATCTATTATCTTCTGAAGGCTCTCAAACAGGTAAAAAATATATGCCGGGACAATGCACATCCTGAAGTTTTCAATTTTTTATCAAATGAATATTATCCAGGTTTCAGTGTCTTATTATGAACGTTTCATTATCGAAGTTAATTCGCATTAAACTCGCGGTTAATTCGCATTAAATTCACGTTTTCGCGAATTTAATGCGAATTTAATACGAATTTAATACGAAGATAATACGAAGATAAGCCGTTCAGGAACTATTCAGGAACAGGGTCTGTTAGTCCCTCAAAAAGACATGCTGACGGTGGAATGAAAAGTGTTTGGTCCTTTAAACCCTGATTTACACTGCCGGCTTACCGATATATTACTTTCACTTTGAAAAAGGTGGATTGAATCAGGGTCAGTACTGTATATTCAGGTAAATCGCAAAAAATGAGTATTCTCCAGGTTAACTGCTCCCGGATATCCGGATGACCAGATTTGCAA
Organism: uncultured Prolixibacteraceae bacterium; assembly: GCA_963816685.1. GTDB lineage: Bacteria > Bacteroidota > Bacteroidia > Bacteroidales > Prolixibacteraceae > CAVYUC01. The sequence continues at coordinate 55,373 of CAWFMB010000011.1, forward strand.
AAAAAAAGAACACCAACTTTAGGAAAGATGGTATTCTTTTTTAAATCCCCTGTCTTGAAAATGATGAACCTATTTTTCGGGTATCTTTTCGAGGGTTGCAATAAGAAAATCCCAGAATTTCTGAACGGTTTCAATATTCACCTTTTCGTCGGGTGAGTGCGGGAAACGAATGGTTGGACCAAATGAAATCATATCCCAGTCCGGATATTTTCCACCAAGGATACCACATTCAAGACCTGCATGTATTGCTTTAATTTCGGGTATTTTCCCAAATTTGTCATTGTAAATGTTCTGCATTGTTTTCAGAACGGGAGAATCCATGTTTGGTTTCCATCCCGGATATTCACCGGAAAAAGAGACATCGGCTCCTGCAAGTGTAAAAACTGCATTTATCCTGTCGCCAAGCTCCTCCTTTGCAGAATCTACAGAACTGCGCATTAAACAACCGGCTTCAATCGTTTTATTCTCAGGATTCGATTTTACAAATGCGAGGTTTACCGAAGTTTCCACAAGTCCTTTCATGCTGTCGCTCATACGGATTACCCCATTTGGACAGGCCAAAACCGCCTTTGTCAGATTTTGCTGTGTTTCTTCATCGATAAGTTTTACAGGCAGTTCAGTTTCTTCAACCTCCACATTCAGGGTGGGTTCAGTTTCCGAAAGCTCTGATTTTATTGTTTGTGCAACTTCCCTGACCAGCTCCATAAAACCTGCTGTTTTTGCATCATCCACCGCCACCACGCCAAAAGCTTCGCGGGGAATTGCATTCCGCAGGTTTCCACCTTTTATACGAGCCAGCCTCACTCCGTTTTCATTGTATGCAGCATTCAGTATCCTGAAAAATACTTTCACAGCATTTCCGCGCTGAAGTGAAATATCGATTCCTGAATGGCCGCCTTTCATTCCTGTAACGCTGATTTTCATTCCGGTAACACCTCCCGGAGTTTCCTCTTCGGAATAATTAAAAAGAACATTTACATCCTCACCGCCGGCACAACCTACATAAAGTTCTCCCTCATCTTCCGAATCAAGGTTCATGAGAATATCACCATTCAACATACCCGGCTGCAAACCATTTGCACCGTCCATTCCTGTTTCTTCAGTGGCAGTTAATAATGCTTCAACAGGTCCGTGTTTTATTGATTTGGAAGCAAGAACAGCCATGGCCGAAGCGACTCCGATTCCATTATCGGCGCCCAAAGTAGTACCGTTTGCAGTTACCCAGTCTCCATCAATGAAAGCTTCAATAGGATCGGTATTAAAATCGTGCACCTTGTCGCTGTTTTTTTGCGGCACCATATCAAGATGTCCCTGCAAAATAACTCCTTTCCGGTTTTCCATTCCCTGAGTTGCAGGCTTCCGGATAATTACATTACCGGCTTCATCTTTCATTGTTTCGAGGCCAAGATTTTTTCCAAAATTTACCGCCCATTCCCTGATTTTTTCTTCACTCTTTGAAGGACGTGGAATTTGAAGCATCTGACTGAAAATACTCCATACTTCAACAGGTTTTATGTCTTTTATTTCGCTGTTCATAATAACTTATTTTAAAATATTACTGCATTTAAAATTAATCTTCGGTGGAACAAAATTGCGGGTTCGGGGTAGAATGCTGAGGAATAATTTTTTTTACTCTGATTAAAAACTAATCTTCCCCTGATGTTTTTGTTCGCTTTTTTTTTGCTGAAAACGTAAAATTAAGCAAAACTGATAAGTTTCAAGTATTTCTTGGATATAATTAATAATTTTGCCGCGAACAAAATATTCTATAAATCTTTTCATTGTTATAAACATGGATAAAAACAAGGCCTTCTTTGGACATCCTGTTGGACTTTCTACCCTGTTTGCCAGCGAAATGTGGGAGCGGTTTAGTTACTATGGAATGAGAGCACTTTTGGTGCTTTTTCTTACAGCCACTTTTGCTACCGGCGGGTTTGAAATGGCAGAACTGGATGCATTTACTATTTATGGTATTTTTACAGGATTGGTTTACGTGACACCAATTATTGGGGGAATGTTAGCCGACAAATTTCTGGGTCAACGAAAATCCATTTATATTGGAGGCCTGACCATGGCCATTGGTCAGTTTTTGCTGTCAGCAAGTGCGTGGCTTCATGAATCGGGAGCTGACATGGGTTTACGTCAGACACTGTTCTTTGCAGGATTAGGTATTCTGATTTGCGGTAACGGATTCTTTAAACCGAATATTTCAACAATGGTCGGGGAATTATATGATAATAATGACCCGCGCAAAGACGGAGGTTTTACCATCTTTTATATGGGAATCAACATCGGTGCGTTTCTGTCGCCGCTGGTAGCCGGAAAACTGGGCGAGCAGGTGGCATGGCAATATGGTTTTCTTGCAGCTGGAGTTGGCATGTTAATAGGAACTGTATGGTTTTTGTGGCGCAGTCATACCCTCGGAAATATTGGAATGCCTCCACAAATAAAAGCAGAACGCAACCGTTTGGCAATAAAAGACTGGATTGGTATTCTGTTTATTGTGTTAGGGGTGGTGGCACTGATATTTGGGATCATTTTGGGCTGGAGTGCTATACCTTCAGGAATCAGCACAACCATTATTTATGTTGTTGCCATTGGCGGTTTGCTTTACCTGTTTGCCAGCATTGCAAAGGGAACTTCAGGTAAGACTGAATGGTCGCGTGTTGGTGTTATATTAGTCCTAGCTGTTTTCAATATCTTTTTCTGGAGTGGGTTTGAACAGGCTGGTACTACATTTAATGTTTTTGCCCGTGATAATACTATGCGTATGGTCGGAAGCTGGGAAATCCCGGCCACCTGGTTTCAAAGTATCAATGCATTATACATTGTTGCCTTTGCACCACTTTTCAGTATTTTATGGGTGAAGCTCGATAAAATCGGATTAAACCCAAATACTCCAATGAAATTTGCAATTGGTATGGGTTTGCTGGCACTCGGATTTGTTGCGATGGCTATTGCATATACAAGATCAACATCCGGAGAGCAGCTGGTTCTTGTAAGCCCGTTGTGGCTTGCTTTGGTCTATTTACTTCATACATTTGGAGAATTATGCCTTTCGCCAATCGGACTCTCAATGGTAACAAAATTATCTCCGGCCAAATTGGTATCCACAATGATGGGAGTCTGGATGGGATCATGGGCTGCCGGCAATTTTGTAGCATCTCAAATGAAGGCAATTTCCCTGCGGTTGGAAGATGTTTTGGGAAGAGAAATTCAGGTTTTCTGGTTGATAGCTGTTCAATCCGGTATAATCGCTTTAATATTGGTTGCACTTTCGCCATGGTTGAAAAGAATGATGCATGGCATCAAATAAAATATTATTCCTGAACCTGGCACTTTATAAACAGCTGCAATGCTTTGAGAACTAAATTGAAACCGTCATTGGCAATACTGAAGGGATTAAACAGGAAAAAATGCTTTCCGGATATTAAAGTATCAAAAGAAGCCCCGGTCAAAAATGACCGGGGCTTCTTTGTTTCAGCTTTGTAAATCGCTGTATTTATTTCATTCATTAAAAAAGCTCTTCCCTACTTTTTAGTAATGGATTTAACTGCACCTGTATTTGGATGAATTTCGATAGCATAGCCGCCAAACAGCAATTCTTCGGGTAATGGTGCAACCGCGCCAAATTGTGCCATCGCAGTATTCATACTTGCAATTGTCTTCAATTCAAAAATCAACTCTATTTCTGCCATCCCGGGTAATCTGTAATAAACCCCGCTTTCGCCGGCAGTTGGATTTTCGGAAGAAGTCATGCCTGAATATTTTCCAACCAATTCCTTATTTGGAGTAACTTTCAGCATCACCGGTTTACCTGAAAGATCGGAAGCAGGTACAACTCCATTTTCGTCGGAGAAGCGAAATACGACTTCCCCTTTTTCGCTTGCCGAAGTTGGTACAAAATTGAAATTGAACTCGCGGGTTTTACTGGTTGTACGGCCAACAAACAAACTCAGGTATTCATCTTCTATTTGTTTTAATTCGTCGAGACTTACTTTGTACGCAACCCCATCCGGATGAAATTCATCCATCATTCCCGCAGGAATATCATACCGTGTTTTCCGGCTTTCCAAAATCCGGTTGGCTGCTTCCGCCGCACGTTGTTCATCACTCACCCGCACCGGGCGAAATTTGTTGGTTGAATCGCCCGCTGCATAAAGCGGTGCATCATTTATATCAGCAAACCTAAATTCCTTATCATTGTCCGGCGCAAATACAAATGATGTTGTTTCTGCAGCTTTTAATGATCCTGCATCGATTCTTGTATTAATTCCCGCAAGACAACCTTCGGGAGTAAGACTCACCAAAAATGAAGCATCTCCCATTGCTTTGCGTACCTGGTTTGGATCGGGTTCTGAATATGTTTCAAGTTCAACACCTGTAATATTCCAATTTACTGTTGCACGGGTTTTGGCACCGCTAATTCCAAGAAGCTGTTCTGCATAAGTAGCATATGGTCCGGGCTGAAATTGTTCTTCAACTACCTTTACATGAATTCTTACACCCGTCCGCGGAAGCGAATAAACAACACCTTCAATAAAAGCAGGCGCCGCTTCATCCTCGCCCTTCTTTCTGCGTTGCCCAAAAACAGGCATTACTATTGACATTATCAAAATAAACAGAATTATCCTCATGATGATATTTTTTAATTTAAAGACCTAAAAATAGAGAATTTATTATGCATTTCAAGTAAAAAATTTTACCAGCCAAACTTTTATAGAATTATCATGAGGCAGATTTACTTTAATTAAAAACACCCCTGTTTTTGTTTGTACAAAAATAAATCCGGTGCAAACTTACCGGAATTAATCGTTATATTTTATGTTTTAAATACAAAATTGAACTGCCACTGAGAAACAGGACCTTATCATGATAATATATACTTACGACAATACCTTTGAAGGATTTCTAACCTGCATTTTTGAATGCTACAGCAGCAAGGAATTTCCTGTAGATATTTGCAGGCAAGACAAATCTTCCAAACCGTTGTTTGCAGAAAGCCGGCATATCATTTCAGATTCAATAAAAGCGGAGAGGGTATGGAATGGTATCCGGAATAAATTAACCGGCACCAACAGGGAGATGCCATATTATGCTTTCCTGTCCGGGGAAACAGGAATTGAAATGAAATTGTATCGTTTTATCCGTCGGTTATTAGGCGAACATTTTAGTATTGAAACTGATTTTGGCGATGATGATGTCTTGTTCCTCACACAAACCTCGCGAAAAGTAAAAAAGGAAGCGATGAGAATGTTGCAGTTTGTACGTTTTCAGCGAACCAAAGACCACCTGCATTTTTGTACCATCGAGCCTCTTTACGACATCATTCCTTTAGTCGCCAGTCATTTTCAAAAACGTTTTGCCGACCAGAAATGGATACTGTATGACGTAAAACGAAATTACGGGATTTACTACGACCTGAATAAAGTTGAAGAGGTTGAACTTTCCAATCAAACTTTTAATAACTATAATGGTGAGGTAAACCAGAATTTATTGGAGGAAGGAGAAGAATTTTACCAGAAACTCTGGAAATCATACTTTACTCATATAAATATAAAAGAGAGAAAAAACCTGAAACTTCAACGACAACACATGCCGAAGCGTTTCTGGAAATTCCTTCCCGAAAAACAGTAATTAATTCTGCTTTTCCTGTTTTGTATTTGGCAAAACCAGGTTAAGCAAAATTCCGACAAGGGCAGCCAGTCCGATTCCGGCCAGAGAAAAAGTACCGTATTGAATCATTGCACCTCCAATTCCAACAGTTAAAACGATGGAAACAATGACCTGGTTTCGTGTTTCGCTCATGTTTGTTTTTCCATCCACCAATGATTTAATACCAATGGAAGCAATCATTCCAAAAAGCAACAACATAATTCCACCTAAAACAGCCTGTGGAATCGTTTTAAGAAAACCACTTATTTTTCCTACAAAAGCAAAAACAAGAGCAGTAATTGCTGCAATTCGAAGAATAAAGGGATTTGTCACCTTTGTAAGTGAAATTGCTCCTGTGACTTCGGAATATGTTGTGTTTGGGACTCCACCAAAAAAACCGGCCATGGCAGTTGCAATACCGTCGCCAAGAAGGGTACGGTGCAAACCGGGTTTTTCAACAAAATTTTTGTTGCACACACCCCCAATTGCATACATATCGCCAACATGCTCAATTATTGGTGCAACGGCAACCGGCATCATGTACAAAATTGCCTGCCAGTTAAATTTCGGAACTGTAAATTCGGGAATTGTAAACCAGGCTGATTCGCCAATAATCGAATAATCCACTTTCCCCCAAACAATTGCAACGATGTAACCTACTGCCACAGCAATGAAAATAGGAATCAGTTTTGCCATTCCTTTTCCAAAAATAACAACAGTGACTGCAGTAAATAAAGTGATTACTGCAAGCGGCCAGTCGCTTTTTGCCATATCAACGGCCGACGAAGCGAGTGACAACCCTATAATGATGATAACCGGACCGACAACAACGGGAGGAAAAAGCCGTTCAACAAATTTAATCCCGCGCATCTTTATTAATGCTGAAACAATTCCATAGACCAACCCTACGGCAATTATACCGGAGAGTGTTCCGGGCCAGCCATACAACTTTGTAGCTTCAATTATTGGTGCAATAAAAGCAAAACTACTTCCAAGAAAAACCGGCACCTGTCCGCGGGTAATCAAATGGAAAATGAGAGTTCCCAGTCCTGCTGTAAATAATGCAACTGAAGGATCGATTCCTACGAGCAACGGCACAAGCACTGTGGCGCCAAAAGCAACAAAGAGAAACTGAATTCCCAGCACAGTATTTCTGGCCGTAAATTGTTCGGAAAAGGATTTTTGGTTCATTTTAAACAGGTTCTTAAAAATTTATAAGAATACTTTCTCCTATGAATATTTACAAAAAAAAGTTTCTAAAAGGGCACAAATATATTGAAAGGTTTGAATGATCAACTATTTCTGCTTTTCAGAAATAAAAAAACTTCCCTAACCCTTGTCTCCGGTTAAAGAAGTTTTTCAACATTAAGAAACAGATAAAATTACTGAAGAATTTCTTCGGGTATTTCTTTTATAGGTTTAATCTGAAACGTTTTAATAAACAATTCGCCACCTTCTGACTGCATCTGTATTTTACCGGAAGTAAGCGGTACTACTGAACCATTCTCGACTATGCCTGTATTGTTATTCACCATAACAACCTGATCATTAACCACATGAACTGTTGTTCTGTCGTAACAATACAAATCAACAGTATTCCACTCTCCTACCGGATTTTCAGCATCAACAGCCTTTTTAATTCCTTTGCCGTTATGTTCTTCGCTGAACTTCATTACCTGGCCGTTTTTACTGTATTTAAAGCCACCATCAACTTCTTCGACAGCAGTTTCACAATAGGTATTATTCATTAAATAGGTATCACCCAGTCGTTCGTGCATGAGCTGGCATTCGATATTTACCATCCAGGTGCCAAGAGCTTCACCAAAATCTCCAAAGCTGTGATGCAATAAACCGCTGTTTCTGCTTGTATACACTTCATCACCCCATTTAAACACAAGTTGCAGATGATAATTTGAAAATGTATCGCGTGTTGCAATTGATCCGTTAATTTCGCCGGAAATCCGTATCAGATTTTCGCCGTTTTCCTGAACCACTGAGAAAACTTTTTCTTTTGTAGCTGCCTGTGCAAGACTGTCGAATCCGTTAAGCGGAGTACCAAGGTACAAATCCCAGTTGTCCAGATTTTCACCATTAAATAAAGGTTGCCATGGTTTTTCGGTCTGGCAGGAACTTGTAATCAACAAAATAACTGCTGCAAACGTGAAAATGTAAAATGGTTTTTTCATGATTAAAAGGTTTAGATTTGGTTTATAAAAAAACTGTCCCAAAATATAGGACAGTTTGTATTTTTAAATTTGCTGTTCTGTTAAACTGTTTCTTCTGATAAAATTGCCTTCGCTCGTTCAAGAATGTCCGTGTTGTCAATTAATACTATTCCGCCGTTTGGTCCTGGTTCCATGTGAATTCCCACTGCTGCTCCGTTCGTGTAATTTGCACCTCCAAAATAATTCCTGACGGTTTCTTCGCTTACTTCAAACTCTTCTGCAATTTTTCTGATTGAACCGTCAGGCAAGCTGTCTTTGATTTTACGCAGCTCATTAAAAGTGATTTTCCGCTCCATAACGTCTAAATTTTATTTGATTTCTAACTAAAAATTTAAAGAACTATCTCGATTACCGTAAAATTAAAATTAATAATTAAATAACGTGCATTTCAACTGTTAAGTTATTATTGTTATTTGGACGTTATGTTACTTTCTCAATTTTCAAATTGTTGAGCAGACAATATATATTGCTGATATACATCAAGTACCACAAAGATTAATGCCCGAAGGTATGAAGAAACGACTGTAGCACATTAACATTTTTTAAGAGTTGGATTCCATTTCTCAGAGACAATCATAAATGGCCTGGTGCAAAGCTGTCCGAATATTTAAATCATACAACCTGGAGTTATTTCGTGTTGGATTCACCCGGTTCGACATAAAAATGTAGAGCAGTCCGTTATCAGGATCGGCCCAGGCAAAAGTTCCTGTAAAACCACTGTGTCCAAAGCTGTTTTTGCTTGCATCAACTGCCGGATATGCATCTTTAAGCTTGTTCTTATTATTATCAATTAAAGGTTTATCAAATCCAAGTCCCCGGCGGTTTTCATCTTGTGGAAACTGAATTTTGGTAAATTCATTCATTGTTTTTTCCGAAATGTACCGTCTGCCTCCAAAATAACCTTTTTGAAGGTACATCTGAAAAAGTTTGGCCAAATCATTTGTTGTGCCAAATAAGCCTGCATTACCAGATACACCTCCCATCATGGCAGCGCCTTCATCATGAACAAAACCCTGTAACTTTTCTTTTCTGAAAAAATCATCTGTTTCAGTGGGGATAATTTTATTCAGTGGGAAAATTTTATATGGATTGTAAGCTATTGTGTAGGCTCCAAGCGGTTTGTAAAATTTATCGGCTATATATTTTTCATACGATTCACCTGTGATATTCGTTATGATATCCGGATAAAGATAAAAGCTCAGGCCTGAATACAAATACTTTTTTCGCGGCAAAAGTTTTACGTGGTCAATTGTATCAAACATTGTTTTTCTGAAATCATGATTCATAAACAGGTGTTCTGAAATGCGAACATCAAATTTCGGAGTTGGCTGATGTTTGAAAACTGCACGGTTCAATCTTCCTTTATCATCGAGTGCCATTTGCCAATACGAAATCCAGGCAGGCAAACGTGCCTGGTGAGCCAGCACTTCGCGCACAGTTATATGTTCCTTGCTTGTCCCTTTAAAAGCTGGCCAGTACCTGCTAAAAGGTTCATCAATGTTAAATTTTTTCTCATCCGACAGCTTCATAAGCGCTGGAAGCGGACCGGTAACTTTTGTCAGCGAAGCCCAGTCATACAGGTTATCATGTTCAACTTTGTGTTCTTTTAAATACGACTGATAGCCGTAACATTTATGAAAAAAAACTACTCCGTTTTTTGCGATTAAAACCTGGCATCCCGGATACGCTGCAGAATCAACTCCAAGTTGAGCAATCGAATCAATCCGCTGGTACAACTCATCAGAATGAATCCCAAGCTCCTCGGGAATAGAGTAGGCTAAACTGCTGTTTTTTGCAAGTTTGATACCTTCATTTAATCTGAACCTATCGTCAACAGATACCGGCAGTTTTCCGTTGGCCTCAATTGCTCCAAAAACAAGCTGAGCTGCCAGCTCCTGCACCAGTTTGTTATTCTGGTAAGCAAGAATTAAACCTTTGGAATGGTGAATATTTTTAAAGTACTTTAATGCATAAGCATTCCCGAAAAAAACTGTAACAGCATTATTTTCAAGAACAACATCTTCAACTGCTTTTTGCTGAATTCCGGTAGTACCATAATTTCCCGATGGAAAAATGTTGATTCCTTCGATTCCGGTTATAACCAGATTATAATTTCCAAGCTTCCTGCGGATATTGGCCCAGGTACGTTCCGAAGCATTTTTATTAAGATAATAATGATCGATTTGAGTGTATTGTCCGAGCATTTTTTGAAAGGGTGAAACTTCCTCCGCTCCAATCATCAGTGATGCAATTTTAAACGAATCCAAATGTTCAACAGGTAAAATATTGTTGTTTTGAAGTACAGTAAAGGCACCTTTAATCAGTTTCCGGCTAGTAACTTCGTAATATGGCGAATTTAACTGAGAAGTTAAGCCCGATAAATTTGCCGGTTTGTACAGGTTTAAACTCAGCCATCGTTTTAAGGCAAGTACTTTTCTGCATTTTCCCTCAATTTCAGAAATTGGAATTTCGCCACTGAATACAGCTTGTTTTATTGTTTGAATAGCTGTTTCAAGATCGGGCACAAATTCCACCATGTCATTTCCGGCTTTCAGTGCTTCAAGTTCTGCATTCCCTTTTTCAGTTCTTACCCCTTTCATATTAATGGCGTCGGTAATTACAAAACCAGTAAATCCAATTTCATTTTTGAGATAATCCGTAATTATTTTTTTGGAAAGGGAGGAAGGAGTTCCCGAATCATCCAGTGCAGGTACATTCAGATGTGCCGACATTATTCCACTTATTCCTTTTTCAGCCAAATACCGAAATGGATAAGACTCAACAGAATCAATCCGCTGTTTCGACTGCTGAATGAGCGGGAGCGCCAGATGAGAATCTGTTTTCGTATCGCCATGCCCCGGGAAGTGTTTTGCAACCGGTATAACACCTGCATCCTGCATACCCCTGGAAAGGTGCCAGGCTTTTGAAGCAACATTCATTTTATCTTCGCCAAACGAGCGAAAATTAATAACCGGATTTGCAGGATTAGTATTTACATCTGCAACTGGTGCAAAATTCATATGAATTCCCATCATTTTCAATTGGTTGCCAATATCTCGCCCCATCTGGTAAATGTACGTTGAATCCCGGACAGCTCCCAGCGCCTGTGCATATGGATATTCCATGGTGCTGTCGATTCTCATTGAAAGTCCCCACTCCCCGTCAACAGCAACCAAAAGAGGTGTCGGTGAATTTTGCTGAAACTGGTTTATCCAGCCTGCCGTTTTTACAGGGCTTCCCTGCATCACCAATATTCCACCAGGTCTGTATTTATCAATCTGCGAAATTATTGCATCTCTTTCTTCATCATTTTGCCGGGGATAAACGGTAATCATCATCAACTGGGCAATCTTTTCCTCTGTTGAGAATCCTTCCAGCTGTTCGTTTACCCAACCATCATTTATATAATTCAGAAACGGCGGATCAGCGGCAGTTGAAGTTAAACACTTTGCAACCATCAGCGCCCAAAAGGTCAGAAATGTTTTGTAATTCAATAGCATATTTATTTAACTCCCAAAAATATTTTTTAGTTTGCAATTATTCTGATTTCGTAAAATGTATTGGTATTTTAGCGGACATAAATGTAATTTATTTTTAGGCAGATGAAAAAAATTCCGGCGTTATTTGTGTTGATTTGTTTTTTTGCGGGCTGTATGGCTGTCGGTAAAAAAGAATTAAAAACCGGTGCTGAAAGGCCGGGAAACTACCTGCCGCTGTTGAAAGGTAAAAAGGTAGGAGTAGTTGTAAACCATACTTCTTTGGTTGGTGATGTTCACCTTGTTGATTTTTTGAGGTCGAACGATATTCAGGTTAAAAAAATATTTGCACCTGAACATGGATTTCGGGGGAATGCGGCTGCCGGAGAAGAAATTAAAGATGGGATTGATACAAAAACAGGCATCCCTGTCATCTCTCTTTATGGCGAAAATAAGAAACCAAAACCGGAGCATCTGCAGGATTTGGATGTAGTGGTTTTTGATATCCAGGATGTAGGTTGCCGGTTCTACACATACATCTCAACTCTACATTATGTCCTCGAATCCTGTGCTGAAAACGGGAAGGAATTTATCGTTCTCGACCGGCCAAATCCAAATGGCAACTACATTGCAGGGCCAATGCTAGAGCCTCATTTTCAGTCTTTTGTAGGCATGGATCCAATACCGCTTGTACATGGCTGCACCGTAGGAGAACTTGCACTGATGATCAACGGAGAACAATGGACCGAGTCAAAAAATCCATGTGCCTTAACAGTTGTTCCAGTCGGGAATTATACGCATTCGATGTTTTATTCCCTGCCGGTGTCGCCTTCACCCAACCTGCCAAATGATTTATCCGTAAAGCTTTATCCTTCGCTCTGCTTTTTTGAAGCAACAAGTGTAAGCATTGGACGGGGGACTGAGTTCCCGTTCCAGGTGATAGGTGGAACCTTACCTAAACTTGGCGATTTTACTTTTACTCCTGAAGACATTCCAGGTGTGGCAGTAAATCCGGTAAATGAAGGTAAATTGTGCTACGGGATCGATCTTCGTAACCTGAACAATGTGCCACAGTTTACTTTGAAATATTTCATGGATTTCTATCATCAATATCCCGAAGAAAATCAATTTCTTACCCGGGAGAACTGGCTGAACCTGCTGGCCGGCACCGATGATTTGATACAACAGATCAGAAATGGCAGAACTGAAAAAGAAATAGTTGAAAGCTGGCAGCCGGAACTTGAAAAGTATAACAAAATGAGAAAGAAATATTTACTTTACCCCGATTTTGAATAAATATGGATCCTTACCTGGTTTTAGGAATTGTTCTTGGTTACTTTCTTGTACTTATAGGAATTTCGAGGCTAACATCACGCAATGCCGATACACAAGCTTTTTTTACTGCCAACAGGAGATCACCCTGGTACCTGGTTGCATTTGGCATGGTTGGAGCCACTTTATCCGGCGTAACTTTTATTTCGGTTCCGGGAGAAGTTGGTAATTCAGCCTTTTCATACCTTCAGTTTGTTTTCGGTAATATTGTTGGTTACTGGCTGGTTGCCGGAATTCTGCTGCCTTTATATTATAGGTTGAACCTGGTTTCGATTTATACATTTCTTGAACAACGGTTTGGCATAAATTCATATAAAACAGGTTCTTTTTTCTTTTTAATTTCAAAGTTAATAGGCGCCGCTTTTCGGTTATATTTGGTAGCCGGCGTACTTCAAATCGCTTTTTTCGATGCATTTAATGTTCCTTTCTGGATGACTGTAGTGGTAACTATCGCTTTAATTTGGGTATATACTTACCGCGGCGGCATTAAAACCATTGTTTGGACGGATACTTTACAAACTCTTTTTCTTGTAAGTGCTGTTATTTTTACAATTGCTGCTATTTCACAAAAATTTAACTGGAATGGCAGTGACTTAATCCGTGAAATTTCAACCGACCCTTTTGCCCGAATTTTTCATTGGGAATGGCGATCTGGCAACAATTTCTTTAAACAGTTTTTTGCCGGTATGTTTATAACCATCGTCATGGTAGGGATGGATCAGGACATGATGCAAAAAAACCTTACCTGCAAGAACAAAAAAGAAGCACAGATTAATATGCTGGTTTTCAGCCTGTCGTTTTTAGCAGCTGTATTTTTATTCCTGTGTCTTGGAGTTTTACTGTACGATTTTGCCGAATATTCAGGCATTGTAATACCTGAAAGTTCTGATGATTTATATCCGTTGCTGGCTCTAAACTATCTGGGTTTGCCTGTCGGAATTGCTTTTCTTCTTGGAATTACTGCTGCTGCATATTCAAGTGCAGATTCCGCGCTAACGGCTTTAACAACTTCATTCAGTATCGACTTTTTACATATCCATCAATTTGAAGAAAAAAAACGACAGAAAATTAAAAAGTATTCCCACCTGCTCTTTTCAGTTTTACTGGTTGTTGTAATCCTTATTTTCAGAGTTATAAATAACGACAGTATTGTTGTTGCAGTATTCACTGCTGCAGGTTATACTTATGGTCCCATTTTAGGATTATTTGTTTTTGGAATTTATTCGAAACGGGAAATAAAGGATAAATGGGTTCCATTAATAGGTCTTGCTTCACCAATTATTTGTTATCTCATTTCGAGCTATTCCGAATTGTTGTTTAACGGATACAAATTTGGTTTTGAGGTATTGATTTTAAATGGACTAATAACATTGGCCGGTTTATTTACAATTTCTAAAAAAAATGCAGTCAATAATTAATGATTGTAAATAAATGTTAAAATTTGTAAATTGATTTTTTATCTTTGCAGTATATATTAAAGTAAAAAGATTTCGGTTTTAACGCTTAAGCTTTGAAAATTGATTAAATATCTACTACAAATATTGACAGTAGCAGTAATTGTACTCTCATTATTTTCTTGTGAAGATGAGGGTTACATGAATTCTCCCAATGCCCAGTTGGAGTTTTCTGCCGATACTGTAATGTTTGATACAATTTTCACTTCAATCGGTTCTACAACACAAAACTTAAGAGTTTATAATCCTTACAATGAAAGCCTTCTGATTTCAAGGGTACGACTTGCAGGAGGCGATTTCTCAAGTTTCAGGTTAAATGTGAACGGCGAACCGGTAAACGAAGCCTTCGAAATTGAAATTCCTCCAAAAGACAGCATATATATTTTCGTTGAAGTTACAATTGATCCGAATGGACAAAACCTTCCGATGGTGGTTCAGGATTCAATAGAATTCACTACAAATGCAAATATGCAGGATGTTAAACTGATTGCCTATGGACAGGATTTTGAACTTGTGAAAAGCAAAACAATTAAAACGACAACCTGGACTGCTGAAAAACCATATCTTGTTTATGATTATGCTTATGTTGACAGTTTATCCACTCTGACCATTGAACCCGGAACAAAAGTTTATTTTCATAAAGGTGCAGGGCTATATGTAAAGGGGACTATCGAAGTCAACGGAACCTTCCAGAACCCGGTTACGTTTTTACCAGACCGGCTGGAAAGTGCCTATAAAAATATTCCGGATCAATGGAATGGAATTGTTTTGTTTTCAGGAAGCCACGATAACGTTTTCAATTATTCAGTCATAAAAAATGCAAACATTGGATTACAGGTTGGAAACATTGAAAACGAAGGTTTTGCAACAGTCAGGTTATCCAATTCGAAAATTGAAAATATGGCCTATGCAGGGCTTTTTGCATTGAAATCGAAAATATACGCATACAACGATGTTATTGCAAACTGCGGATTTTATGCAGTTGCTTTGCTGGTTGGTGGCGAATATGAATTTTACCATACAACCATCGCTAATTACTGGGGAAATTATTCAAGTAAAGCACGTTCCACCTCGTCGCTTGTAATTTCAAATGCACTTGTAATTGAACAATCCGACGGTTCGAAAGTCACTTATACCGGAGATTTAAAAAATGCTGTATTTGGTAACAGTATAATCTATGGAAATAATCAGAAAGAAATTGAACTTGGAAATAACAAGGAAAGTGAATTTAATTACCTGTTCAATCATTGCATCATTCAGGTCCCTGACAGTTTTAATATTTCAAATAAGGACAACTATAAAAGTGTCTGGAAGGGAATGGAATACGATCCAAAATTCGTGGATCCGTACGATGATTATAATTACGCACTTGATACACTTTCGCCTGCCAAAGATATAGGAAGTGAAGAGTATGCAAAAATGTTTCCGCTTGACATAATGAATAAGGACCGCACTGCTGATGAAGGTCCTGATTTAGGCGCTTACGAGCGAATTGAAAAAAAAGATGAAGATTAGTTTTTTCCTCTTACTTCTGCTGTGTTGTATTAAAACTTACTCCCAAAAGGATTCCACAGAATTTTCCATATTATTTTATAATGTTGAAAATTTATTTGATATCATCGATGATCCTGATACAAATGATGAAGAATTTACTCCGGGAGGTGACAGGCACTGGACATATAAACGCCTGAATCAAAAGCTCCTGAATTTATCCAAAGTCATTGTAAGCGCTCCCGGCTGGAATCCTCCTGATGTATTTGCAATGTGCGAAATTGAAAACAGAAATGTTCTGGAGCTTTTGCTGAATGAAACTCCGTTAAATAATTTCCCCTATAAAATAGTGCATAAAAATTCTCCCGATGAAAGGGGCATTGATATTGCTTTTGTATATAACGAACAAAACTTCTATCCACTGGAGTACAGTTATTTTCAATTAAAACCGGATAAAGATTCTATATTAAAAACAAGGGAAATACTGTATGTATCAGGAATAGCAAATAAAACAGATACTCTCCACCTGTTTTTCAATCACTGGCCATCGAGATATGCAGGACTGATGGAAACCCGCAATTTGCGTTTTAACGCTGCATCCACACTCTACAGATTTATTCAAAATTTAAATCAGAAATATTCGAATCCAAAGATTATTATAATGGGCGATTTTAACGACCAACCTTTTGATGAAAGCATTACTTCCGGCCTTCAGGTGTTAATCCCTGAAGATGACATTCAGCCGCGAAATTTAGTTAATCTTTCATCGGGCTGGAAAACAGAAAACAAGGGAACTTTAAAATACCAGTCGCAGTGGTACATTTTCGATCAGATTATTGTTTCAGGCAGTTTATTAAATGCAACTTCCGGTTTTTATACTTCAGCAGATTTTGCATCAATATCCAACCTTCCATTCCTGATTGAAACCGATAAAAGATGGGGTGGCACAAAACCTAAACGTACTTACACCGGATTTAGCTACAATGGCGGGTTCAGTGATCATTTACCTGTTTTATTAAAATTAAAAGTCACCGATTAAATTTTTCTTTCCAGTCCAAGTTCTTTCGCCTTTGCCAACATATAATTATATGCTTCATCATAATTATTATGAATTTCACCTTCCAGGATGGCTTCTTTAATGGCATCTTTTATCACACCAACTTCGCGGCACGGACCGATGCTGAAAGTTTCCATTATTATTTCGCCGGAAACCGGTGGCTGAAAGGTTCTTACTGCATCTTTCTCCTCAATTTCCTTTAACTTTTCACGTACAACCTGAAAATTATTAAGATACCGTTTTACTTTATCCGGATTTTTTGAAGTGATATCTGCTTCACAAAGTGTCATTAAATCATCAATATCCTGCCCGGCTTCAAATAATAATCTTCTGATGGCCGAATCTGTCACTTCCTCCTCCGAAAGCACAATCGGGCGCATATGCAGCTGTACCATTTTCTGAACAAATTTCATTTTCTCATTTAACGGCAGTTTCATTCTGCGAAAGATGGATGGAACCATTCTGGCCCCGGTAAAATTATGTGAATGAAAAGTCCATCCTTGTCCCTCAATAAATTTTTTGGTAACAGGTTTTGCAATATCGTGCAGCAATGCCGACCATCGCAACCAGAGGTTGTCCGTATGTGGTGATATCCGATCGAGCACTTCAATTGTATGATAAAAATTATCTTTGTGTCCGATACCCTTCACAACATCAACTCCTTTCATGTTGTACAATTCAGGAAAAATAATTTCAAGCAGTCCTGTTTCTTCCAGCAATTTAAAACCGACTGATGGTTTTTCAGCAAGAATAATTTTGTTTAGTTCACCTACCACACGTTCAGCAGAAACTATTTTAATCCGCTCCCGGTTTTTGGCAATCGCCTGCAGTGTTTCTGTTTGAATTTCAAAATTAAGCTGGGTTGAAAAACGAATGGCACGCATCATCCGCAACGGATCATCAGAAAACGTTATCGAAGGGTCCAGCGGAGTCCGAATGATTTTATTCTCCAAATCTTTCAATCCGTTAAAGGGATCGACCAATTCACCAAAACCTTTCTTATTCAACCTCAACGCCAGTGCATTAATGGTAAAATCCCGCCTGTTTTGATCATCTTCAAGTGTACCATTCTCAACAACTGGTTTTCGTGAATTTTCCCTGTACGATTCTTTTCGGGCTCCTACAAATTCAATTTCAAGGTTTTGATATTTTAATAATGCTGTCCCAAAATTTTTAAATACACTTATTTTAGGTCGTGGCTTCAATACAGTGGCAACATTTTCTGCCAATTCAATGCCACTTCCGAGAGTTACTATATCAATATCTTTGGAAGGTCTCTTTAAAAAAATATCTCTTACAAAACCACCAATTACAAAGGTTTCCTGCCCCATTTTATCAGCAACATCCGAAATCTGGTGAAATATTTTAAGTTTCAATTGTTTATACATTATATGTCAAAAGCTCTCTTATAAGTTGAATTTTTCTGACACTTCAGAAAAAATTCTGACAAAATTACAATTATTTGAGTTAAAACGGGCATTATAAACTGAAGTGTTGCGATGGCATTATATTTGACATTTACACATAGACATTAATAGATATTTGTATAACTAAAATTTATTCACATGTTAGAGCATTTAACGAAAGAAACTTTTAAAGAAAAAGTTTTCAACTTTGAAGCAAATAAAGAATGGAAGTACGAAGGTAAAAAACCTTGTTTAATAGATTTTTATGCTGACTGGTGTGGCCCGTGCAAAATGGTTGCCCCTGTATTGGAAGAGCTTCAAAAAGAATATGGAGATGAAATAGTCATTTACAAAGTAGATACTGAAGAACAGCAGGAGTTAGCTGGAATGTTCGGTATTCAAAGCATACCATCGTTACTTTTTGTGCCTACTGATGGACAACCGCAAATGGCAATGGGAGCATTACCAAAAGCAAGTTTCGAACAGGCAATTTCAGATGTACTGAAAGTTGAAAAACCTTCAATGAATTAAAGGAATTCCAGTATTTTTTCAAGCGCAATACCACGCGATCCTTTGATTAAAACTGCACCTTTTTTAATAGGATTTGCTTTTAGGAATTCGCAAAATTTTGTTGCATTTAAAAATGTTTTTTGGGAAAATTGTTTTGCTGCATTTGTAAAAACAGGCCCAATCAGAAAAGTTTCATTCACCTGATGTTTTTGAATTTGTTCCAGCAAATTTTTATGTTCCTGTTCTGAATATCTACCAAGTTCAAGCATATCGCCCAGGATCAGGTATTTGTCACCTTCAAATCCGGATATAAAACTTTCAATGGATGCTTGCATGCTCGTAGGATTGGCATTGTAAGCATCCATTATGATTTGAAGGTCACCTTTTCTAAACAGTTGTGAACGGTTGTTTGAAGGCTCGTACTTTTTTAAAGCTTCCTGGATTTCAATCGGGTCCACATTAAAATAGTTTCCAATACAAGCTGCAGCCATAATATTTTCCACATTGTATTTCCCCGTCAACCGGGTATTTAAATACAAAACACCTTTTGGGAAGTTTGCCTTTACATGTACAAAAGGAGGTGGCGAATTTACAGGTTCACCCGTTAAATCCGCATTATTTAATCCAAACGAAACTTTATTAACAAGATTATTCGTAAGTTCTTTTAAAATTGAATTGTCCTTATTGAAAAAAACAATTCCATTTTTGTTGTTCAAATAATTATAAAGTTCAGCTTTTGTTTTTTTTACTCCTTCAAAAGAGCCAAAACCTTCGAGGTGTGCTTTTCCAATGTTTGTAATAATTCCGAAATCAGGATCGCTAATTGCACACAATTCTGCGATTTCACCGGGATGATTTGCCCCCATTTCTACGACACCAAATTCTGTCTTATCTGACATTGAAAGCAAAGTTAACGGCACTCCAATGTGGTTATTTAAATTTCCGGGTGTATAAACAACTCTGTATTTTTTTGAAAGAACTGCCGCTATCAATTCCTTTGTTGTCGTTTTTCCATTGGTACCTGTAATACCTAAAACCGGAATACCAAGTTTTTGCCGGTGAAGCCGGGCAAGTTCCTGCAGAGTTTTCAGCGTGTTTTCTACAAGTATTGTTTTTTGTGACGAATAGTAGCGGTTATCATCAACAATGGTATAAGCTGCACCTTTTGTCAAAGCTTCCCCGGCAAATTCATTCCCGTCGAAATTTTCACCTTTTAAAGCAATAAAAATGCTGTTATGCACAATTTTCCGGCTATCGGTCACAATCACCGGAAATTGAAGAAATAATTGGTAAATTTGTTCAGTAGTCATTCTTCAAAAATAAAAAAACCTCATTTAAAAAAATGAGGCTTTTCATATCTATTTTGTTTTAAAAATATTTTAAAATCCTTCAGGACTTCCAACTCTTGTCATAGCACAACGGAATCCCAGGTCACTTTTTGCTTTTGTTTGTTCAAGATATCTCCTTGTTCCGGGAACCAGCCAATATGGACGATCTTTCCATGAACCTCCTTTAAATACCCTTACCTCGTCATCAATTAAAGATGAGAAAGCGCCAGGGCGATTATCTTTAATGTACATTCCTTCCGTACCCATGTTTTGTGATGTATTCCAGTCACCAGATTCTACAGCCTGCGAATTTGCATCTCCGTCTTCAAAATTTCTGTAATCAGCAATTGTATCCTTGACCAATTCGCCATACTCATCCTTAACAAGTTCTCCGTTTGCATCTCTTCGATATTCGGTAATCACATTTCCGCGGAAAGGTTGAAACTCTTCCACATCAAGAAATGAAAGTGGACGATAAACATCTGCAACCCACTCATTTACGTTACCTGCCATACAATACAAACCATAATCATTTGGTTCGTACGAGAAAACAGGAGCAGCAATATCTGCATTATCATTTAAAGCACCTGCCATACCCATCATGTCACCCCGTCCACGGACAAAGTTGGCACGCAAACGACCTTTTGTTTTTCTGTCATCTTTGCGCAAATAGGCTCCATCCCAGGGATACATTCTTCGATCGGTGAGCAATTCTCCTTCAGTATTTCCAATCAAACCATATGAAGCATATTCCCATTCTGCTTCGGTTGGAAGCCTGTAACTTGGTAACATTAAACCATCTTCCCACAAAACACGGCGCGTAGTTCCGTCAGGATTTTCCTGAGGACTTTCACCTTCAGTTCCCTGGTACAAACCGGCAAGATAAGTATCGGTTGTAAATATATTTTGACCAGCCTGAGCATTGTCATGCTGTAAAATACCACGTTGAACAAGAATTTGTTCGTTTACCCTGTCCGTACGCCATTTACAATACTCTTCGGCCTGCTCCCAGGTAACTCCAACTACAGGATAATCACTGTAAGCCGGATGCCTGAAATAATTATTTACATACGGTTCATTGTATGCAAGTTCGCTTCTCCAAAGCGTCGTATCAGGCAAACTTGAATTAATTTTAGCTCTGTCTCCCGGATACACGCGGCTTAACCAGTGGATATATTCACGATAATCCTGGTTTGAGACTTCAGTTTCATCCATGTAAAATGAGGCAACTGTTACCCTGCGCGGGTAATTATCCCAACGATACATTACATCCTGTTCAACACGTCCCATTGTAAATGTACCTCCCTGGATGAACACAAGACCTGGTCCGGCTTCCTGCTCATATCCTGAAACATAAGGAATATTACCGGTTTCTTCAGCATTGTACTCCCATCCGGTTGTACGTGAAGATTCTCCGCCTTTCTTCCCAATTACACCACATCCTGCAAAGAATGCGGCTAAAAACAATATTAGAAGGGTTTTCAGCTTCATTATATTAAATTTTTCATTTATTTTCTGAATGTCACAAATATAACTGATTCTATTTATTCTTATTGTCCGCGGTAATTAAAAATTTTAATGTTTTTCCTGCCAAGTTAATATCTTTGCGCCATTCAGCAAAAATAGTTGTTTTATTGTTTTCTAAAAGGTTTGCAATATTTATTTTGATTCGACGTTCTAAATTAACACTTTTTGCCTCTTTTATAATGAAGAAACTTACACTACTGCTGTTCATTTTAGTCGTTGGATTTACAATAAACGATGTTCAGAAAGAAATTATTACTCTTAACTGGCAGTTTATTGATAATCCAACTATTAATGTAGCCGAAAATAATAATTTTTCATTTGATAATGCTGTTTTAGTTGATGAATTAAAATCATTACCTGTATTTTCAAAAGTATATTCGCTTGCTGATAATGGAAAAGAATACAGGATTATTTTGGAAAACCCTGTTTTTGAACAGCAGATTTCTGATTCTGTATTTGCAGCAAAACCTGGCATTAAAGAAGATATTCAACTAAATTCCAATAAATTAAAATCAGGAAACGATATAAAACTGCATATACAGCTGGTTCCCCTCATTAAAAAAGAAAATACAATTTTTAGATTAAAAAGCTTTGAACTAAAACGAATTCCGGTTCAGACCAAATCGTCAGTTGCTGAAACTTTTAACTGGAAAAACGAATCGGTATTGAAAAGTGGTAAATGGCTAAAAGTAAGTACTTCAGAAAAAGGATTTTATAAAATACCTTATTCAAAATTAACTGAATGGGGTTTCTCCAATCCGTCAAAGGTAAATGTTTTCGGAAGTGGCGGAATTCAACTTTCTGAAAATCCGGCCATGATTAATTATGATGATTTGCCACAAGTTGCGGTTTGGCATGGCAAAAACAATGGTAACGATTGCCTGTTTTTTTACGAACCAGGCACAACAAGCTGGCAGCCAAGCCTATATGATAATAAATTTGAACACCATCTGAATGATTATTCAACAAAAGGAAACTTCTATTTATCCGAAGAAACAGGTACAACTAAAAACCCGGAGGTATTACCTGAAATACAGGAACCTGCAACACATAAAATTACATCATTTGATGCCTACGATGTATATGAAATTGAGAAATACAATATTCTTCCTGGTGGTACTGGTAAACAATGGTTTGGTGATAAATTCGTTAACGGAACCACAAAAAATTTAAACTTCGAAATAAATGATTTGGAAGATCAGGCAAAAGTTTTTGTAAAAGTAAATGCAGTAGCCCGTTCATCAAAATCATCCGAGATGCCGGTGGTTATAAATCAGACAAATTCCGGTGAACTTGGTTTTTCAGCAGTAAATGTGGCAGATGCAACTGGTTTATTTGCCTTCGAAAAAGAACAGACATTCACTGCAATTCCACAAAACAACCAACTAAATGTTGTATTAAAATATTTTGCCGATAATTCAAATTCAGAAGCCTGGCTTGACTTTATCGAACTTAACTACCGCAGAAAATTAAAACTAAACAATGAGGTTTTGTTTTTTCGGGATAAAACTTCAGTTGGTGATGGAAATATTGTAGAATTTTCTGTTGAAAACAGCACTGCTGACACAAAAATATTTGATGTTACGGATGTTCATAATATCAAGGAAGTTCCGGTAAAACTATCCGGAAATGTGGCCACAGGAAAACGACCCGCTTCTGAATTGCGCGAATATGCTGCTTTGAATCCAAATGCAGGTTTTCCTGAACCGGTACTGGTTGGTGAGGTTGAAAATCAAAACCTGCATGCCATGAGCACTCCGGAATTCTTAATAATTACGCATGCCAATTTTCTTAAATCGGCAAATGCACTTGCAGATTTCCACAGAAATCAGGATGGAATGAATGTGGAAGTGGTAGATGTAACCCAAATATATAATGAATTTAGTTCAGGCACAAAAAACGCAACAGGAATCCGCAACTTTATTAAAATGATTTACGATCGCGGAAGCCAGCTTAAATATGTTCTGCTATTTGGCGACGGAAGCTACGATAATAAGAATATTAATCAGGCAAATACGAATTTTATTCCAACTTACCAATCGCAGAATTCCTTAGTGGAGACCCAGTCTTTTGTGACTGATGATTATTTTGTTATTCTCGATGAAAATGAAAGCGTTTCAAATGGTGCAGTTGATTTGGGAATTGGCAGGATACCGGCATCCTCTGAATTTCAGGCCGAATTGGTTGTAAATAAAATTCGGGATTATTATTCTCCTGAAGCACTCGGAAACTGGCGAAATGTTGTTTGTTTCATCGGCGATGATGAAGATGGCAATGAGCATATGCGAAACTCAGAAGAACTGGCTAACATGGTAAATCAAAGTCACAGAGAGTTTGTAACTGATAAAATTTATTTCGATGCTTATGTGCAGGAAGCCACCCCTGCAGGAGAAAGATATCCGGACGTTACTGAAGCAATCAATAACCGCGTAAAAGACGGAGTTTTAATTCTGAATTATGTTGGCCATGCCAATCCGCGTTTTCTTTCAGATGAACATGTACTAGATGTAAGCAACATCAATTCATGGTCAAATTCAAAGTCACTTCCAATTTTTGTAACGGCAACCTGCGAATTCAGCCGCTTTGATGCCGATGTCACTTCAGCCGGGGAATATATCCTTTTTAATCCGAGCGGAGGTGGAATTGGTCTTTTTTCGACTACCCGTGTTGTATTTTCATCATCCAATTTAGCCTTGAGCCGAAGTTTTTACAGTTATGTTTTTGAAAGAGACGAAAATGGAGAACACTACAGAATTGGTGATGTTATGCGCCTTGCAAAAATAAATACATTCAATTCAATTAATAAAAGAAGTTTCAGTTTACTGGCCGATCCTGCGCTAAAACTTTCTTATCCTGAATATAAGGTAGTAACCACATCAGTAAACCAGAAAAGTGCATCAGAAAAAGCAGATACTATTGGCTCGCTTCAAAAAGTTACGGTTACCGGTTATGTTGCTGATCGCTTTAACAATAAGCTGAATGATTTCAACGGCGAACTTGTACCTACAGTTTACGATAAAGCAGCAGTTATGAAAACCCTTGGAAATGCAAATGAAAGACCAATGAGTTTTAATGTTCAGGAAAATGTTGTTTATAAAGGACTTGCAAGTATTAAGAATGGTGACTTTACGTTTAGTTTTGTAATTCCGAAAGACATATCGTACAACCTGGGTGAAGGTAAAATACTTTATTACGCTAAAAATGGAGAAAAAGATGCAAACGGAGCTTTCGAAAATTTCTACATTGGTGGCTCTTCATCTTCTGAACTTGCAGATAATCAAGGACCGCGAATTAACTTATATCTTGATTCTCCGGCATTTGTCTCAGGTGAACGAACAGGTAAAAATCCAACAATGCTTGCTTATATTTCCGATGAAAATGGAATAAATACGGTTGGAACAGGAATTGGCCATGATATTACAGCAGTACTTGATAATGATTATTCAAATGTTTTTGTGCTGAATAAATTCTACCAGGCAAACATTGATGATTTTACTTCAGGAACAGTAAGTTTCCCCCTGAAAAACATTGCAGAAGGAAAACACACACTAAAGCTAAAGGTTTGGGATGTTGCAAATAATTCAACAGAAACAGAAATTGAATTTTTCGTTACCGGCGAATTTAATATCACAACAGTTTCCAACTATCCAAATCCGGTTTACGATTATACCTTTTTCACTTTCGAACACAATCAGTCGGATGCGCCGCTTAAAACTATTTTTGAAATCTTCGATTTAAATGGCCGCCGGATTGACTTTTTTTCACAGGAAGTCGGATCAAACGGAACATTAAGCAATCCGGTACGATGGGATTTAAGAGAATTAAACGGAATACTTCAAAATGGAATTTACATGTATCGCATAACCGCCCAGAATAATGACGGAATAATCACATCCAAATCAGGCAAATTGATAATTGCGCATTAATATTTTTGAAAGATGTACTTTTTCCGAAAAACATTCGTTCTCTTTTTTAGTTTAAATAGTGCAACAAAAACAAATATTTTATCTTTGCAACGCTCAAATTTAGATTATGATTCGTATAATACCAATTATCATTGCCTTAGTGTTTGTTCTCGGATTATCAAACAATGTTAAAGGTCAGGCAACAACGTCAGGAGCCAATACAATTACCACTGCTGTTCCTTTCCTGTCAATCACCCCCGATTCAAGGGCTGGCGGCATGGGAGATGCCGGAGTTGGGACAACTCCCGACCTGAACTCCCAGCACTGGAACCCGGCAAAATATGTTTTTATGGAAAGTGATATGGGAATTAGTTTATCTTATTCTCCATGGTTACGCAATTTGGTCGACGATATCAACCTTGCATATTTGGTTGGGTACAAAAAAATTGACGAAATGCAGACAGTCAGCAGTTCGCTGCGTTATTTTTCATTGGGTGATATTGTGTTTACAAGTGAATTTAATGAATATATGGGCCAGCAAAGTCCAAATGAGTTTGCCATCGATTTGGGGTATACCCGGCTGCTTTCCGAAATCTTTTCAGGTTCCGTTGCAGTACGTTACATCCGTTCCGATTTAACCGGTGGTCAGCTGATAAATGGCGTAGAATCGCATGCAGGAAATACGTATGCAGCCGACGTAGCTTTTTATTTATATAATGAATTCAGGGCAAACAGAAAAGACAATATTATTTCTGCAGGTATTAACATTCAGAACATTGGCGCCAAAATTTCCTATACCGATGGTACAGTGAAAGATTTTATCCCAACAATGCTGAAGCTTGGAGCTGCATACACGACAGAAATGGATCAATACAATTCCTTTTCTTTTGCAATTGAAGCAAATAAACTGCTTGTTCCTACGCCACCAAAAGATACAATTGGCTTTAATGAAGGGGAAGTAATTTTCCCAGGCGGGGTTAATTCCGATAAATCTACAATTGCCGGTATCTTCTCATCTTTTACTGATGCTCCCGGTGGATTTAGTGAAGAGTTGCAGGAAATAAATCTTTCTTTAGGTATAGAATACTGGTACAACAAACAATTTGCTTTGCGTGCCGGTTATTTTTACGAACATGAAAATAAAGGGAATCGGAAATTTCTGACTGCCGGTGCCGGTCTCCGGTTAAATGTTTTTGCACTCGACTTTTCTTATCTTTTGCCAACCGAGCAAAATCACCCGTTGGCAAATACCTTACGATTCACCCTCTCTTTCGATGTTGATGCATTTAGTAATCAACGCTGATGAGTTTAAGAATCGGACAGGGATATGACGTACACCGGCTTGCTGCCGGAGAATCACTTTGGTTGGGAGGCATTTTAATCCCTCACAGTAAAGGCACAATTGCTCATTCTGACGGTGATGTGCTAATCCACGCCATTTGCGACGCCTTACTTGGAGCTTTAAAACTTGGTGATATCGGTACTCATTTTCCTGACACTTCAGACAAATATAAAAACATCGACAGCAAAATACTGTTAAAGAAAACATGGAACCTTGTCAGGGAAAAGGGATACGAACTTGTAAATATTGATGCAACAATATCGGCGCAGCAACCAAAACTGAAACCTCATATTCCGCAAATGGAAGAAACAATGGCCCAAATACTGGATGTGAATGTTGATCAGGTTTCGGTAAAAGCCACAACCACTGAAAAACTGGGTTTCGAAGGCCGGGAAGAAGGAATTTCGGCGCTGGCCGTTGTACTTGTAAAAAAAGCATAACTCATGGAACACAAAAAAACACTGGTCATCGGAGCCAGCACTAATCCGGCACGTTATTCAAATTTTGCAATCCACAAGTTACGTTCTTACGGACACGATGTAATTGCACTGGCAAAACGCCCAGGACAGGTTGCTGATGTTTCCATTCAAACCGAATTTCCAAAAGAAAAAGATATTCATACAGTGACATTATATTTAGGACCAAAAAACCAGCCGGAATATTACGGTCTTATATTAAACTTAAATCCAAAACGGGTAATATTCAATCCGGGCACAGAAAATAATGAATTCAGCAATAAATTGGCTGGTGCCGGAATTGAAGCTATTGAAGCCTGCACTTTGGTTATGCTGAATACAGGACAATTTTAAGCTTTGCTGAATGTTTACTGAAATAGTTTCATTTGAACATTTCCTTAAAATAAAAAAAGAAGAACCAGCTGTGCTTGCCTATTTTTCTACTGATACATGCAATGTGTGTAAAGTCCTTAAACCTAAAGTAGCCCAACTTATCCAATCCCGGTTTCCGAAAATTAAACCGGTATATGTAAAATCGGATGAATTACCTGAAGTTGCTGCACAACACCAGGTTTTTACTGCACCAACCATTCTTGTATACTTCGAAGGTCGTGAACATATCCGCAAAAGCCGTAACATCGGCATTGACGAACTCCACAATGAAATTTTGCGTCCGTATTCCTTAATCTTTGCAAAATAATTTATTTCTTTTTATCACAGGATTTTATTTATACGAAAAAGAATGAGATACAGCGATAAAATAGGGCCACTCCCCGAATTTTAAACAGTTTCTGCGTTTAGTTTTATAAATTTGTCTCAATCCAACAATAAAGAAGAATTAGGCTTAACCTGCTTGTCAGGTATAAAACACAATTAAAAATTAATAAAATGAAACGAATCACATGGATTTTATTTCTTGCAGTGTCCGGAATGTTTCTCTCGAGCTGTGGTTACAATAAAATGGTTGACATGGAAGAACAGGTGACATCTCAATGGTCGCAGGTTGAAAATGTTTACCAGCGCCGTGCCGATCTTATTCCAAACCTTGTAAATACTGTAAAAGGTTATGCTGATTTCGAACAGGAAACGCTTACAAATGTAATAGAAGCACGCTCCAAGGCCACTGCGGTGAATGTAAATCCGGAGAATTTAAGTGAACAATCACTTGAGCAATTCAATCAGGCGCAACAAGGTTTATCTTCTGCTTTAAGCCGGCTAATGGTAGTGGTAGAAAGATATCCCGACTTAAAAGCTAACCAGAATTTCCTTGATCTTCAGGCCCAGCTTGAAGGAACAGAAAATCGTATCGCTGTTGAAAGGCGAAAATTTAATGAAAGTACTCAGGTCTACAATGCCTATATCCGCAAATTTCCACAGGTAATTTATTCCGGCTGGTTTGGATTTGATAAAAAAGCCTATTTTGAAGCACAACAAGGGGCGGAACAGGTTCCCGAAGTCCAATTTTAGAAAAAGTTAATCATGGCCATAAGATCATATTTTACTGAAGAAAACAAATTGGAAATCACCAATGCAATCCGTGTTGCCGAAACAAATACTTCCGGAGAAATACGGGTGCATATCGAAAAACACTGCAGAGAAAATGTACTGGACAGGGCTGCTTATATTTTTGAAAAACTTGAAATGCACAAAACCAAATTACGGAACGGCGTTTTGTTTTATGTCGCCCTTGAAGACCAGAAATTTGCTATTCTGGGCGATGCAGGAATAAATCAGAAAGTACCGGATAATTTCTGGGACGAAATAAAAGAACTTGTAATCGGGAAATTTAAGGAAAAAATGTACACCAGCGGCCTTTCCGAAGGCATTCTAAAAGCAGGCGAACAGCTAAAAATTCATTTCCCGTACAAAAAAGATGATGTTAATGAACTTTCAGACGATATTTCGTTTGGAGAAAAAGATTAAAAATGAAACGAATTATTTTAATAGTCCTTACAGTCATTTGCAGCTTACCGGTTTTACATGCAGAAATTCCTGAAAGGCCAAATCCACCCCGTCTGGTTAATGATTTTGCCGGCATTCTGGATCGCAATGATTACCGGAAACTTGAAGCAAACCTCGAGCAGTTTGCCCGTGAAACTTCAACCCAGATTGTTGTTGTCACAGTTAAGGATTTGGAGGGGAACGACCCGGGTGATTATGCATTCCGGCTTGGTGAAAAATGGGGTGTTGGCCAGCAGGGTGACAATAATGGCCTTGTAGTTCTGGTAAAACCAAAAACAGATGACGAAAACGGACAGGTTTTCATTGCCACCGGCTACGGATTGGAGGGTGTTTTACCCGATGCAGTGGTAAACAGAACAATAGTTGAGAACGAAATGATTCCGTACTTCAAACAAAACGACTACTATAAAGGTTTGGCAAGCGGAATAAATGTAATCATGGATATTACCCGGGGAGAGTATACTGCAGAATATTACCAGCAAAATTACGAAGAGAAAAAAGGCGGTATAATTCCAATTGCTGTATTTTTTATCCTGATTTTCGTAGTACTTCCAATTTTAAGGGGACGAAGCAGACGGTTTTATTCTCCCGGCCGGAGCCTGCCATTCTGGTTGGCTTTGGGAATGATGTCAGGCAGCCGATCTCACCATGGAGGGTCGTTCAGTAACTTCTCGTCTGGTGGTGGCGGATTTGGAGGTTTTGGTGGAGGAAGCTTTGGAGGAGGTGGCGCCGGTGGAAGCTGGTAAAATCAGTCCTTATTTAAAAATTGTAACTTAAACCAACCCCCAGTAATTGTTTAAACTGAATACGTCTGCCTGTATTTCCTTGGTCATCAAGTGGCACCAAAACATCGTGATCATAAATCAATGTTGTCAGTAAATTAGCCGATAAATAATCATTGATTTTCATGTTTAAAATCACATCCCAGTTGACATCGATATTCTGAGGATTATCCAGATAATTCGAAAACAATGTTAATGCAGTTGATAAATCTACGTTTGTTACGACTGTAGTTTTTACTTCTGTTTTTAAGGTAGCTCCAAGTTCCGCCCGGATAGTTTCTCCCGGATCGACACCAAATGCTCCCTGATTCGACAGTTCTTCGTCGGTTACAAAAGTAAACTTACCGGAAACCGGAGAAACAAATAATGAAAATGCTTTTGAAGGTTTATAATCGATTCCGGCTGCAACAGTCAGATATGCCGGAGCAAACCAGGTTGAAATTACATCTGTTGTATTGGGATAATTATACCCGTTTGCAAATTGGGTATTAAAGTTAACAAATGAAGAATACAGCAGATGCTCGTTATTTTTGCTTTGAATACCCACTTTCGAATTAATCTCAAATTTATCTTCAGTCTTCATAGTTTCCTTTTCACCCTCTTTTAAAAGTCCGTAACCCGATTTTAATGTATTTTCCCAGCTAATCCTATCCTTTTGATAATTTGCACTCATATTAAAAATGCCCACACCTGAAACTGAATTTCGTCCACCGGCAACCCAGTTTGAAAAAGAAACCTGGCTAAAATTGATTGATGCCTGACCGGAGATAGTCCAGGATGTATCCTGAACCTGTTGTGCTATTAAATTGCTGCAAAAAATTGCGAATAGAATAATCAGGCTTAACTTTTTCATTTCGTTTAATTTTAGATTTTTTTAATGAAACAAAAAAGCACCACAATTGTTGCGGTGCTTTTTTGTTTAAAGTTTCGTTATTTTATTCTGCTTCTACAGCATTTATATCTTTGTCAACCAAAATTCGTCCACAATATTCACAAACGATAATTTTTTTATGATTTGCTATGTCCATTTGCCGCTGTGGTGGAATTTTATTAAAACAACCACCACATGCATCACGCTGAATGGTAACAACAGCCATACCATTGCGTGCATTCTTCCTGATGCGTTTGAACGCTGTCAGCAAACGGGGTTCAATAAATGTTTCTATCTTTTCTGATTTCGATTTCAGTTTTTCTTCTTCAATTCTGGTCTCCTGAGTTATTTCTTCCAGTTCGTTATTTTTTCTTTCCAGATCATCTTCGCGCTCTTTTAACTGCTCTCCCGAAGATTTGATGAGCTCTTCTTTTTCATTCATTTCGGAGGTAAATTCCTTTATCCTTTTTTCTGAAAGCTGAATTTCAAGGTTCTGGAATTCAATCTCTTTTGAAAGCGAATCAAATTCGCGGTTATTACGGACATTATTTTGCTGTTCGGTATATTTGGCAATTAATGCCTGCGAATCTTTGATTGCAATTTTCTTATTGTTGATTGCAGTATCAAGGTTCCTGATTTCATCGCTCAGATTTTCAAGCCTTGTTTTTAAACCGGTAATTTCATCTTCCAAATCCTGAACTTCAAGGGGAAGTTCTCCGCGAAGTGTTTTAATTTTATCGATTTCAGAAACCACACTTTGCAGTTCATATAACGCACGTAATTTTTCCTCAATGGAAATTTCTTTTTCTTCTTGTCTTGGATATGATGTATTCATTTCTCTTATTTTTATATTCAAATTTTAAAAATTCAGAAGTAGTAAACCGGATTTGTATTTACCTCTGAAAAATGGACTGCAAATTTAGGGAAATTTTTGATAAGTAACTCATAAAAAAGTTCTTTAGTAAACTGTTCACTTTCAAAATGTCCAACATCGGCAATAACAATTTTGTTTTCTGCATCAAAAAACTGGTGGTACTTAAAATCGCCCGAAACAATAACATCGGCGCCACCGGAAATTGCCTTGTTGAGCAAAAAAGAACCAGCCCCGCCACAAACTGCCACCTTATTTACTGGAGACCCTTTCAATGCTGTGTGTTTAATGCAGCCGGCATTAAAAATTTCTTTGAGAAGTGCAAGGAATTTTTTTTCTGAAAGTGGCTCAGCAAGGTTGCCAATCATTCCCATACCTGCTTGTTCAAACAGATTCTCCAACGGATAAATATCGTAGGCCACTTCTTCGTATGGATGAGATTTCAACAAAGCAGCTATAATTTCCCCTTGTAAATATCCTGGAAAAATTGTTTCAAATCGAATTTCCTTTTCGTAATGTACATTATTCCTTTCACCAACAAATGGATGAGTACTCTCATCTCCTCTGAAACTCCCCTCCCCTTCAAGATTGTAACCGCAGTAATCATAGTTTCCAATGTGCCCGGCTCCTGCATTAAAAACTGCCTCCCTTACTTCTTCTGCATTTTCGGAAGGAATAAAAGTGACCAGCTTTTTTAGCTGCCCGGCAGATGGTTGAAGGATTTTACAATTTAGCAGTCCCAGTTTTTCACAGATTTTCGAATTCACACCGCCGGTAACACTATCGAGGTTGGTATGAGCCGCATAAACTGCGATATCATTTTTAATTGCTTTTATTAATGTCCGTTCCACGTAAGTTTTTCCTGTTATTTTCTTTAATCCGGAAAAAACAAATGGATGGTGGGCAACAATTAATCCGGTACCCTTTTTAATGGCTTCATTAATCACTTCTTCTGTTACATCGATGGTTACCAATGCAGCAGAAATTTCAGCATCCGGGTTACCCACTATTAGCCCGGCATTATCATACGATTCCTGCAGGCTAAGCGGAGCAACCGATTCCAAAAAACTTGCTATCGTCTTAACTTTAATCAAATTAGTCATACTATTTTAGGTTCTTCAACAAGTTTAAAGAGAATTGGATTCCTTCTCACCCATTTCATCCCTGATTTCTGTTAATTCCTTCTTTATATCCTGCAGCCGTTTTACCACTTCAAAATTATTAACCGTTTCATCGCGGTTCTCTTTCAATTTTTGTTGTGCCCCTTTAATTGTCAGTCCCCTTTCTTTCACCAGGTAATGAATCAGTTTAACCTGTTCAATATCCTCTTTCGAAAAAAGCCGGTTACCTTTTTTATTTTTCTGAGGCTTTAATTCATCGAAATTATTTTCCCAATACCGAATCTGCGAAGTTGTGATACCCAAAATCTCAGCTACTTCGCCAATGGTAAAAATTACCTTTTCTATTTTTGGATTTTTATACGGCACAAAATGTTAGTCGAGTGTTTGACCAATATTTGATGAAATGGCAATCATTTTTTCATATTCCTGCGGGGTTAAATCCTTGTAATAATAGAAATGCGGATTTACAGCACTTCCGTTCTTATGTACTTCGTAGTGCAGGTGCGGAGCAGTAGAACCCCCTGTGTTTCCAACATAACCAATGATATCGCCACGCTTTACATTTTGGCCTCTTTTTACATTGAATGAGTTAAGGTGTGCATAAAGGGTTTCGTATCCAAACCCATGATTAATGGTAACCACCAATCCAAAACCAACGCGACTGCGTTTTGAACCTTCAACATCAGTAACTTCGCCATCGCCGGTGGCATAAACCGGAGTCCCTACAGGTGAGGTAAAATCCATTCCATAATGCATTTTCCGCACTTTATATATCGGATGAATCCTGTATCCCCAGCCACTGGCAGTACGTTTCAGATTTTTATTGGCCACAGGTTGAATTGCCGGAATCGAAGCAAGCATCTTTTCTTTATTCAGGGCCATTTCCAATACCTTATCATAGCTTTTCGACTGTATATACGCTTCCTTTGCTATGACATCCAGCTTTTTGGCAGTTTCAATAACAAGTTCTGAATTATCCAGCTGCTCCAGTTCCGAGTATTTATTGGTACCTCCAAATCCGGCTTTCCTTATGGAAGATGGTATCGGTTCAGCCTCAAATATTACCCTGTAAATATTATCATCACGCTGTTGAAGTTCGGTAAGCACACCTTCAATCCGGCTCAAATCTTTCGACATTAACTCAAATTGTGTTACCAGCTGCTCATTCTCCAGTTTAAGGGCTTTTGCTTTTGGCGTTTCATAATAATTGAGAAAAACGATAACAATTATAATAGCAAGAGCAAGACTGCTGGAAAGATATGCAAGTACTTTAAAAATTTGTTCTTTCAATGAAATCCCAATCCTTTCATAACTAAGTGTGGCAGGATTGAATTTATATTTTCTTTTCGCCATATGCAGGCTGTTTTTTATTTTCGTTTCAAACAAAATTAATTAAAACCTCTAACTTTGCAACGGTTTTAAAAAACCTGGAAATATTTTCCATTGTACAAAACTAAGGAAATAACTTTCAGATAACGAATTTGTTAGGTATGCTTTAAAATTTTTTAACAAAATTTGGCTAATAAACAGCAGTTTAGAATGAAGACATCAAAAGAAATACGGCAGGGATTTTTGGATTTTTTTATTGAAAAAGAGCATCATATTGTGAACTCGGCGCCGATGGTTGTGAAAGGCGACCCTACATTAATGTTTACAAATGCAGGCATGAACCAGTTCAAAGATTTGTTTCTTGGAAATGAACCGGTAAAATGGCAGCGCATTGCCGATACCCAAAAGTGCCTGCGTGTTTCAGGAAAACATAATGATTTGGAAGAAGTTGGACTTGATACCTATCACCACACCATGTTTGAAATGCTGGGCAACTGGTCGTTTGGCGATTATTTTAAAGCGGAAGCCATTGACTGGGCCTGGGAATTTCTTGTAACACGCATGGGAATTCCGGCCGACCGCCTGTATGCAACAGTTTTTGAAGGAAGTCAGGATGATAATCTGGAACGGGATTCGGAAGCGGCCGGTTACTGGGAAAAATACCTGCCTAAAAACAGGGTGCTGAACGGCAGCAAAAAAGACAATTTCTGGGAAATGGGCGATACAGGCCCCTGCGGGCCATGTTCCGAAATTCATGTGGATTTGAGAACCGACGAACAACGAAAGCAAACCCCGGGCAGCGAACTTGTAAACAAAGACAATCCGCTGGTCATCGAAATCTGGAATCTCGTTTTCATTCAGTTTAACCGCAGGGCCAACGGCAGCCTCGAAGAACTGCCAAACAAACATGTGGATACAGGAATGGGTTTCGAACGCCTCTGTATGGTCTTGCAGGGAGTTACCTCTAATTATGATACGGACATATTTCAGAATACAATTGCTGAAATCGCCAAAATCAGCGGCATCAAATATGGCGAAAATAAAAAAACAGATATCGCCATGCGTGTAATTGCCGACCACCTGCGGGCAGTTTCTTTTGCCATTGCCGACGGACAATTGCCATCGAATAATAAGGCAGGTTATGTCATCCGCCGGATTCTGCGCCGCGCCGTTCGCTACGGGTATACCTTTCTCGATCTTAAAACTGCATTTATTTACCGGCTGGTGGAGGTTCTAAAAAATACAATGGGCGAAGCTTTCCCCGAACTAAAAAGCCAGCAGCAGTTAATTGAAAAGGTGATTAAGGAGGAGGAAGAATCATTCCTGCGCACCCTTTCAACCGGCATAAAATTACTCGATGAAATCATTGAAAAAACAAAAGCCGGTAACCGTCAAAATATTGAAGGGAAAGAAGCATTTGTGCTGTACGATACCTATGGATTCCCATTGGATTTAACCGAACTGATTGCCCGCGAAAATAATTTGGGAGTCGATGTGAAGGGGTTTAATGTGGAAATGGATGCACAGAAAAACCGTTCGCGCAATGCAGCACAACAGGAAACCGATGACTGGGTGGAACTGCACCCGGTGCAGCAAACTGAATTTTTGGGGTACGATAAAATGGAAGCCGAAGTAAGGATTACGCGTTACCGGAAAGTTTCCCAAAAAAAGAAAAGTTTCTATCAGCTTGTATTCGACCAGACTCCGTTTTACGGAGAATCCGGTGGTCAGGTTGGTGATACAGGCTATATTGAAGCTGACGGCGAACGCACAACTATTTTCGATACCCAAAAAGAAAACAACCTGATTGTGCATTTATCAGAAAAATTACCTGAAAATCCGGAGGATTATTTTCATGCAGTAGTAAGCAGTTCAAAACGTACTCGAACTGCTAACAACCACACTGCTACGCACCTTTTGCATGCAGCGCTGCGCGAAGTACTCGGAAAACATGTGGAACAGAAAGGCTCACTTGTAAATGCCGACCACCTGCGTTTCGATTTCTCCCATTTTCAGAAAATGACAGATGAGGAAATTGAACAGGTGGAAACCATTGTGAATGCCCGCATTCGTGAAAATGCTATTGTTGGAGGAAAGGCGTGCCGTACCCATTAAGGAGGCGCAGGATTTGGCGCAATGATGCTGTTCGGGGAAAAATACGGTGAATCAGTCCGTGTAATAAAATTTGGTAATTCCATTGAATTATGCGGGGGAACACATGTGCAGGCTACCGGCCAAATCGGATTATTTAAAATCGTTTCCGAAGGTGCCATTGCCGCAGGTGTGCGGCGAATAGAGGCAATAACTGCCGAACATGCCGAAAAATATGTAAACGATCAGATAAAAACACTCAAAGCCATCCGCGAAACAGTAAAAGGTTCAAAAGATATACTTGAAAGTGTAATGGGATTGTTAAAGGAAAATACGGAGCTTTCAAAACAAATTGATGAATTCAGGCGCGAAAGCAGCAAAATCGTAAAAGCAAACCTGAAAAGCAAAGTGCTGCAGGAAAACGGCGTAAATATTATTGCAGATAAAATTGATGTTGACGATGCAGGAATGATTAAAGATTTGGCTTTCCAGTTAAAGGGCGAAATTGAAAACCTCTTCCTGGTGCTTGGTGCGGAAATCAACGGTAAACCAAATTTAACCATAATGATTTCCGAAAATCTTGTAAATGAAAAAGGGCTGAATGCGGGACAGATTGTTCGTGAAGCCGGTAAGGAAATCAAAGGCGGCGGCGGAGGCCAGCCGTTTTATGCCACTGCCGGCGGAAAAGATGCATCGGGTATGGATGCCGCCATCGAAAAAGCACTCTCTTTTTTATAGAGTGACGCGCCTGTCTTTCTGCAACCAGCCAGGCGCACCAAATAATTCGGCGATTTGAGCTGCAATTGCTCTACGGCCGCACCTCTTAATGTTATTCATCCGGTGACACCGGATCACAAGGTGAATTGTAACGCCCACACAATAAAAAATACTTAAAAGTATGTTATTGCCGCTGACATATTTTGCCATCTTCCAAATAACGTGTATTTTCAGCCTTTGGATATGCAACCGGTTTTTACATGCATTAATTAAACAAAATCAGCTTTACATGCGTTGTACCGGTTCAAACCTTAAAAAATGAAAAAGATATATTCCTTCCTTACTTCCATGCCCTTTATGGCATTTTTGCTGCTGGCGGTTGGATTTTCAATGGCCATTGCCACCTTTGTGGAAAGCAGTTACGGAACACCCACAGCCCAGGCGCTTATTTACAAGCGTTTTTGGTTCGAATTGCTCTGGGCGCTGCTTGCACTCAACCTCATCAATAATTTATTCCGGTACCGGTTATTCACCAAACGCCGGTTTACCATGGGAATTTTCCATGTCTCCTTTTTGGTGATTTTATTGGGTGCCGCTATTACGCGATACATCAGTTATGAAGGGATGATGCACATTCGCGAAAACCAAAGCAGCGATTTTATCCTTTCTTCCAGCGACTATTTTTATGCCGGAACCGGTGGAGATGAAAAGGTAAAAGAAGTATTGTTTTCAGAATTCACTCCCGGGCAATATTCCGCCACCTTCCATGCCAACGGTAAAAAAGTGAAGGTAAGATCAGTCGGATATATTTCAGATGCCGAACGAAAAGCCATTCCATCGGCTTCGGGTAAACCTGTAATCGATTTTGTCTATTCTTCACCCATGCAGCAGGGCATGCAGGCCTTTGCATTTTCACCGGGTGAAATACTTGAAACTCCCGGATTTACTGCCGGATTTGAAACTCCTGAAAATACAGGCATTCAGTTTTTCCGCAAAGGTGATCAATTATTTATGGTTTCCGACAGTGAGCTGGCCGAAACAACCATGGCGAGCCAGGAAACAGTTGCTTTTGAGGCAGGTGATACCATTCCGGCCAAATCCATGTTTCTGTACCGGTACGGCGACTACCAGTTTCTTATCCGGAATTTCATTCCAAGCGCAACTTTTACAGCCGTGAAAAGCCAGATGGAAACCGGTGAAGATGTGGTAATTGTGGAACTTTCGGATGGTGAAAGACAGCAAACAGTATCGGTTTTCGGGCACAGCAAAGTAGTTCCGGATACAGTCAGTGTGGCTTTGGGTGATAACTTGATAAAACTTGCGTACGGTGCCAAAAAGATCCAGGTTCCGTTTCAGATTTATCTTGAAGATTTTCAACTGGAACGGTACCCTGGATCTCAATCACCCTCTTCCTTTGCATCGGAAGTGGTGCTTATTGATAAAAATGAAGGTGTGGAAAGAAACCTGCGCATTTTCATGAATAACACGTTGCTGTATAAAGGGTACAAATTCTTCCAGTCGTCCTACGATCAGGATGAAAAAGGAACAGTTCTGTCAGTGAACCATGATTTATGGGGAACCTGGATAACTTATCTTGGATATGCATTGTTGATTTTAGGAATAGTCCTGTCGCTGCTGAATCCAAATTCATATTTCCTGTTTCTTGCAAATAAATTAAAAAAGACAACTGCAAAAGCCGCTGTACTTGTGCTTCTTATAACAGGTTTTTCAGTTTCAGTTTCGGCACAAAACAGAACAGCCGCCGGAATTCCGGATATTGACGATCAGCTGGTAAATCAATTCAGCGAATTATGGGTGCAGGGCATCGATGGCCGCATTGAACCTGTCTCCACCCTTTCAAGTGAAATTGTACGGAAATTAAGCCACAAGTCTTCGTTATACAATTTACCGCCCGATGAAGTCATGTTGAGTATGATGACCTATCCCGATATTTGGCAGACGTTGCCCATCATCCGCATTTCTGATGAAGCGGTAGCTATGAGCCTCGGAGTTTCAGGGAAATTTGCAACCATGCAGCAGTTGTTCGATTTAAACGGCAATTATAAAATTGCAAGCCAGGTGCAGAATGCATATTCCAAATCTCCCGGTTTCCGGAACCGCCAGGAAAAGGAATACATCAACCTCGATGAACGGGTAAATGTTGCATTTATGGTTTTCCAGGGTTCAATGTTTAACCTTTTTCCACGTCCTGCAAAAGAGGACCATTGGTATGTTCCCGGTGATGAAGCCGTTGAATATTCAGGCGGAGATTCAATTTTTGTTAAAAGCGGATTTAACCTGATGCTTCAGAATATTACGGAAGGACAAACAGATCAGGCGTTGCAGATTTTACAGGCAATCGACAATTTTCAGCAAAAATATGGCGCCAGCCTGCTTCCGTCGCAGCAAAAAATGGAGGTTGAAATTCTGTACAACAAGATAAATCCGTTCAAGCGTATTTTTCCGTTCTATCTGCTGTTCGGATTCTTACTGCTGCTTATCCTTTTTGTGAATATTTTCAGGGAAAAACCACTGCCAAAATTCATTCGGATAACATTTGTTGGGTTGATATTCATTCTGTTTCTTGTTCATACTGCCGGATTAGCTATCCGTTGGTACATTTCGGGTCATGCACCCTGGAGCAACGGCTACGAATCTGTTGTTTACGTAGCCTGGGCGGTAATGCTCGCCGGTTTGATTTTTGGCCGGAAATATTCAATGGTTGCAGGAACTGCAGCCTTTTTATCCGGAATTGCATTATTTGTAGCGCATTTAAGCTGGATGAATCCTGAAGTAACCAACCTGGTTCCGGTATTGAAATCATACTGGCTGGCAATTCATGTTGCTATTATTACAGCCAGTTACGGATTTTTAGGATTAAGCGCTTTTCTTGGAATCCTTGGACTGATTCTGATAGTTGTCCGCACAAAATCAAATCAGCACAAAGTTTCAGGATTTATTGAACAAGTCACTACAATTAATGAAATGTCGGCAACAGTTGGTCTTTATTTTCTTACAGTGGGAACTTTTCTTGGCGGAGTTTGGGCAAACGAAAGCTGGGGCCGTTACTGGGGCTGGGATCCCAAAGAAACCTGGGCGCTGATAACTGTCGTCCTCTATTCTTTTATCGTCCATATGCGGCTGATTCCTTCCATGAAAGGAGTACTTAATTACACTGTAGCTTCTGTTTTTGGTTTTGCCTCTGTTATGATGACCTATTTCGGAGTGAATTATTATTTATCAGGCCTGCATTCCTATGGAAAAGGAGTAGCCGACGGGATAAATCCTGCAGTACCAATAAGCGCTGTATTGTTGTTCGGTTTGATTATCTGGGCCTTTATAAAGGATGAAAAATTTGAAAAAGCCTCGAATGAAAAACCGGAAAAACTTATAATAAAATTAAAAAAACAGAACGCATAATTTTCAGTTGAAAAATTAAAATTACCTGCTGTTATCTGTAATACATAATATTGAATTTTTGGAATTCTCTGGTCTTTAAGTCGAACGATTAAATGAGCATATTGCTCAACATCAATGAAGTTGAAGTTGTTTGAAATAAATATAAATAAAACTTTAAATCCAATTCTGAATAGAAATTTAATCAGCAGTGCAGATCAAACCATTATATTTGGCCGTTTTTGATCTAAATTAAGGAACATGGAAACTGAAGTAACCCGTACTTTCGATATTTTAAAGCGGTACCAGGAAGAATTTCCCCGAAAAGATGCTTTGGGCGGAAAAACAAATGGAGATTGGTACACCTATTCCACAGAAGAATATGTAGAAAAATCGCATCAGTTTGCCATGGGCTTAATGGCGCTGGGCTTTAAAAAAGGGGATAAGATTGCCACGGTAACCACTAACCGTCCAGAATGGAATTTTGCTGATATGGGGATGGCCATGACCGGCGTCATTCATGTGCCGCTTTATCCAAACATTGGCGAAGATGAATACAAATATATTCTTGAGCATTCCGAAGCGAAATTACTCATCGTTGGCGATAGCAAATTGTTTGAAAAACTGAACCCGCTGGCCAGGCAAATCACCAGCATCGAAGGAGTTTATTCGTTCGAAGAAATAAACGGGGTAAAAAATTACAATGAAATTCTTAAGCTCGGCGAATCGAAAAAGACTGATCTTGAACCACAACTCGGGGAACTGAAAGATTCAATACTTCCCGAAGATCTGGCAACAATTATCTATACCTCCGGAACAACAGGTGTTCCAAAAGGAGTAATGCTGACACAGAAAAATCTTGTTTCAAATTTTGTGTCGCATTCAAAAATGCACAATTTGGGAAAAGACCACCATGTGATAAGTTTCCTTCCGCTTTGCCATGTATACGAACGAAGCGTCAATTACCATTTTCAATATAAAGGAATGGGCGTTTATTATGTGGGAAATTTAGCACAAATTGTAGCGGCAATAAAAGAAATTAAGCCGCACATGTTTAACTCTGTTCCGCGTTTGCTGGAGAAAGTATACGATGGTTTTGTTGCAAAAGGTGAAGAACTTTCAGGCATCAAAAAGGTTCTTTATTTCTGGGCGATGCGACTCACTCAACATTTCGAATACAACAAAGTATACGGTCCTGTATTAAGCCGGAAAATCAAACTTGCCGATAAACTGATTTATTCAAAATGGCGTGAAGCACTTGGCG
The DNA here is from genome assembly GCA_963816685.1 of uncultured Prolixibacteraceae bacterium. Classification (GTDB taxonomy): domain Bacteria; phylum Bacteroidota; class Bacteroidia; order Bacteroidales; family Prolixibacteraceae; genus CAVYUC01. The sequence goes on from CAWFMB010000011.1 coordinate 96,940, forward strand.
GAAATATTGTATATGTTGTTTCGGGAGGTGCAGCATTGCAGCCGCGGATTGCCCGTGTTTTGGGCATGGCTGGCATGTACAACCTCGAAGGCTACGGGTTAACAGAAACATCTCCTGTAATTGCAGTAAATAATCCGGCAACCGGTGAAATGAAAATTGGCACAGTTGGACCGGTTCTCGAAGGTTTCGAAGTAAAAATTGCCGCTGACGGTGAAATTTTATGCAAAGGCCCCGGTGTTATGAAAGGATACTACAAAGCTCCCGAATTGACTGCCGAAGTAATTGATGAAAATGGCTGGTTCCATACCGGCGATATTGGTATATTTGAAGACGATAAATACCTGAAAATTACCGATCGGAAAAAGGAAATTTTTAAACTTTCGGGCGGAAAATACATTGCACCGCAAATGATTGAGAACAAACTGAAAACATCAAACCTGATTGAACAGGTGATGGTAATTGGTGCAAACGAAAAATTTGCCAGCGCTCTTGTTTCACCAAATTTCCCGCTGTTGCACGATTGGTGTGCCGGGCATAAAATTCATTACGAAAATAATCAGGAACTGATTCAGATTCCTGAAGTGATTGACAAAATAAAAAGTGAGGTATCCCTCATTAATAAAACATTGGGAAGTCACGAACAAATCAACCGTATCCGGCTGGTTTGCGAAGAATGGACACCTGCAACCGGCGAATTATCGCCCACATTAAAACTGCGCCGCAATGCTGTTGCTGTAAAATACCAGCATCTGATAGATGATATTTATTCGGCAGGAAAAAACTAAACTGCATCATATAGTTTCATTTCACAGAACCGTCTTTTTTTAAAGGGCGGTTTTTTTGTAACTAAAAAAACAAAGTTGCGTCACATGGTGAAAATCAAAATGATAATTTATACCATGAAAAAACTAACTTTTATTTCTTTGCTGCTTACATTCTTTTCAATCTTCACTTTTTTTAAAACAAGCGCCCAAAACCAAACCGATGAAACAGGAATATTTTTAGATACCTTAAAAGTTGGCGGAATGGAGATGCGTTTGGCAATAACAATTTCAAAAGACGAAAACGGAGTATACAGTTCCACTGTTAACAGTATTGATCAGGGAAGCGGCGAAATCCCCTTCGAGGAAACAACAATTACCGGCAATCATATTCTTGTCACATCACAAAGAGGTATTCAAATAGAAGGTGATTTTAACACAGGGAAAACAGAAATAGCTGCTGAATTTCGTCAAGGCCCCGGTAAATTTCCGCTTGTGTTTAACCGCATTGAAGTTTTACCGGTTAACTGTCACGCGCAGGAACCTAAAAAACCATATCCTTATAATGAAGAAGAAGTCTTTTTTCAAAACCAAAAAGCAGGCGTTCAATTGGCCGGTACACTAACTTTCCCAAAAGGTGAAGGTCCGTTTCCTGCAGTTATTTTAATAACCGGTTCGGGCCCGCAAAACAGAAATGAAGAGGTTTTTACGCATAAACCATTTCTTGTTTTATCTGATTATCTTACAAATAATGGAATTGCAGTTTTACGATACGACGACCGAGGAGTTGGCGCTTCAACCGGCGACTTTGGTGCTTCAACTTCAGGTGATTTTGCAGAAGACGCGCTGGCTGCATTGAACTTCATGAAAACAAGAAAGGAAATTAATCCGGCAATGATTGGATTAATCGGCCACAGCGAAGGAGGAATGATTGCACCAATCGCCGCATCCAATTCCGGTGATGTTGCCTTTATTGTATTGCTCGCCGGGCCCGGTTCCAACCTGGGAGATAATGTCAATTACCAGCGCGGTTTAATGGCAAAAAAAGAAGGTGCAACGGAAGAATATTTAACGGCCCAGGAAAACTGGCTAAAAGCTGTAAATGAAACAGTCCGAAAAGATATTCCGGGTGAACAGATTCAAAGTGAGATACAAAAAATATATGCAGCGTACGATGAAGCAACAAAAAATACCTTAAACTGGAACGAAGATCGGATTAATCAGATGGCCAAACTGGTGAGTGGGCAGTGGTGGCGCTATGGTTTCCGCTACGAACCTGAAAAAACCATCCAATCACTGGATTGTCCTGTGCTGGCCTTACTGGGCGAAAAAGATCAGCAGGTTCCACCAAAATTAAACCAGTCAGAACTGCAAAGGGCCATATCCAACAGAAATGAAAAAAACCAACTGGTGGTTGTGCCCGGTGTAAATCACATGTTCCAAACCTGCACTACCGGTGATGAAACTGAATACTCAAAAATTGACGAAACCATCTCGCCGAAAGCAATGGATTTAATAAAAAACTGGATACTTAGTCTGTAGTCTATCTCCTTGCTGTTTTCAGAAACCGTCTGTTGCAGGCGGTTTTTTTGTGATTATTGAATCGCAAATTAGCTGGTAACCCCCAGCCCGACCTGTTCGTACACTCCCCAGCCATTTGGATTTCGTAAACCCCTTCTTAAAAAATTCAAGTCCCGTTTTTTACATTTTTAACCTGATTGTTATCCTTACAGGTTGTAATGAAAGGGAGATTAAAAGCTGTATCAAAAATATACCAAAGCTATATTAAACTCATAGTAAAGTCAAAATATTAAAGTCATATTAAAGTCATATTAAAGTCAATTAATATTGAGTTTACTTCGAATTTAGTATGTATTTAATATCAATTTGGTCCGTTGTTAATACTGCCAGGGTATATCTTATTGGCGTTATCATCCCATCTTCTGATTCCGGAATTTAATTATATCATTCCTCGGGATAAAATCGTCATTAATAATTCAGATTGTTATATTTACAACCTGAACAACTAAAACCTTTTTTAAATGAAGAGATTAATTTTTCTTGCGCTGTTTTTTACTGCAGCAATAACACTTTCAGCACAAAAATTAACCATTAATCAGGATGAGTATTTTGAAATGCCCGGCCTGAATGTCATGGTATTTTATGACATTTATCCGGAAGGCCATCAGGGTGCAGTGGGAATTATACAAAACGGAACACGTGTGGCTACAAACGGGGATTTACGTCTTGAACCGACACCCGGACAGTGGCAACCGATTCCAAAAGTGGGTGAACGGGAAGTGATTTCCGAAAATAATGAAATCAGAGTAAAATTGACTTATCCCGATGAAAATCGCAACCGCAAAGGTTTCAACCCGATTTATTATCCTGATTTGGATTTTAGCTACTATGTCAGGGTCATTGGTGAAGGCGATAATTTCAGGATAATTGTGGATTTGGATGAACCGTTACCTGAAAAATGGATAGGGAAGGTGGGTTTTAACCTCGAACTTTTCCCTGGTTTGCTATTTGGAAAAACCTGGTACATGGATAGTCAGTCAGGATTATTCCCGCTTCAGGCAAACGGACCGATGCAAAAAGATGCTGACGGTAACTGGCAGGCCTATCCCTTGTCAACGGGTAAGAAACTGACGATAGCTCCTGATGTTCCGGAACAAACAATGGTAATAACAAGTTTGAAATCAGACTTACAACTTCTCGACGGACGCTTTTACCACAACAACGGCTGGTTTGTCGTTCGTTCGGAAGTACCGGCAGGGGCCACAAAAAATGCAATCGAATGGCTGGTTGAGCCCAATGTTGTGGATGGGTTCAAACAAAAACCCGTTGTACATGTGAGCCAGGTGGGATATCATACTCAACAGCAAAAAATTGCATCCATCGAACTGGATAAAACAGAAACCAGTATTGCCAAAGCAGAACTTCTGCGGATGTCAGAAAATGGCGGTTATGAAACCATTAAAACAGCAACACCTGAAAAATGGGGAAAGTACCTTCGTTTTAATTATTATCAGTTTGATTTTTCAGATGTTAAAAAACCCGGGATTTACCAGGTTCAGTATCAGGATTATAAAACTGAACCGTTCCGGATTGGGGAAGAAGTATATGAACGGCATGTGTGGCAGCCTACACTTGAATATTTCCTGCCGGTGCAAATGTGTCACATGCGTATCAACGAAGGTTACCGTGTGTGGCATGACCTCTGCCACATGGATGATGCGCTGATGGCGCCGGTGGATACCAACCACTTTGACGGATATTTTCAGGGACCTTCAACTTTAACAGAATATGAACCGCTGGAGCAGGTTCCCGGAATAAATACAGGCGGCTGGCATGATGCGGGCGATTATGATTTGCGCGTGGAATCGCAGGCCGGAACAGTATGGACCCTTGCCATGGCTTACGAACAATTTGGAGTGGACTGGGATCAAACAACTGTTGACCAGAAAAATAACCTGGTGGAAATTCACCTGCCTGATGGAAAGCCCGATGTGTTGCAACAGGTAGAACATGGGGTGCTGACTATCCTTGGCGGTTATGAAAATCTGGGCCGTTTGTACCGCGGAATCATTTGCAACAGCCTGCGCCAGTATGTTATGCTGGGCGATGCTTCAGCAATGACCGACGGGTTGAAGTATAATCCTGAGTTGGATAAAAATGAGAAAACCGGCACAGAATCAGGTAAGCTTGATGACCGCCTTGTATTTACAGAAGAAAATGCAGGGCACGAATACAGTGCAGTGGAAGGTTTGGCAGCCGCAGCACGGGTTTTAAAAGGGTACAACGATGAACTTGCAACAAAATCATTGCAGGCAGCAGAGGAAATTTATGCGATGGATCGCGAAGATTCAAGGCGCGGAGCTTCATCAAAAATTGCTGCTGCAGTGGAATTATATCTTACCACAGGAAATGAAAAATACATGAACGATTTGGTGGAAATGCAGGACCAGATTGTGCGTGGTATCGGAAATTCCGGCTGGACAGTTGCACGAATATTCAACAAATCAAAAAATGAAGATTTCAAAACTGCACTAAAACCTGCTTTCGAAAAGCTTAAAGCCGATCTGGAAGAAAAACAAAAGGAAAATCCATTCGGTGTGCCGTACAACATTCGCATCTGGGGCGATGGCTGGGGTATTCAGCGGCTGGGTTTGCAACAGTATTTCCTTCACCAAAACCTGCCGGAACTGTTTAAAACCGATTTACTGTACAATGCGCTGAATTTCATGCTGGGCAATCACCCGGGGGAAAATACATCATCGTTTGCATCTGGTGTGGGTTCACGTTCAGTTACCGAAGCTTACGGAGTAAACCGTGCCGACCGATCATTTATTCCGGGTGGCGTCGTTTCAGGAACCGGAATTATCCGTCCTGATTTCCCTGAATTGAAAGAGTGGCCTTACTTTTGGCAGCAAACCGAATATGTAATGGGCGGCGGCGCTACAAATTTCATGTTTCTGGTGCTGGCAGCAGACAATTTACTGAAAGAATAAGCTTTAATCGATGAGGCGCATGGAACAGTTGTTTTTCAATGAAGTGACTGATTGCGCCTGCTTGTTTTCCACGCTGAAAGTGCACCATATTACAGCCCGGAAAAGAGCGAATCGCTGATATACGAGAGCATCATCCCGTGAGATTTATCAGAAAAAGGGATGACGTAACGCTTTGGAAACTTCTGCTTTTGAATTAACTTTACACGAAAATAGTGTACATCATGTTAAAGAATATAACTTTTAGCGCAGAGGAAGAATTGATTGACAAAGCAAGGGAACAGGCAAGGAAAGAAAAAACAACATTAAATGCACTCTTTCGAAGATGGCTTAATCAATATGCTGATCGTAAAAAAGCTGTTGAAGAATATGATAAAGTGATGGAATCATTGAGTTATGCCCGGGCTGGCAGAAAGTTTACCAGAGATGAAATGAATGAAAGATAAGTTTTTCCTGGATACCAATATCATTGTATATGCATTTGAACCTTCTTTGGAGGACAAAAAGAAAGTCTCTGATAAATTAATTAAAAATGCACTTTCCGGCAGAGGTTGTGTTAGTTTTCAGGTTATTCAGGAGTTTCTGAATGTTGTAACCAAAAAATTTCGTATTCCATTGAAAATCGAAGACATTCAACTTCATCTTGAAAAAATAATTTATCCAATTTGCGAAATATTTCCAACAAAGGAACTATATGTTTCAGCATTGGATATAAATCAAAGGTGGCAATTTTCGTTTTATGATTCATTAATAATTGCAGCTGCTCATGAAGCAAATTGCAGCATTCTTTATTCTGAAGATTTACAACACAATCAGAAAATCAACGACTTAACTGTAACAAATCCTTTTCTTTAAAGTAACGCCCGATCCCAGGGAATTGCGGCCAGAATCACAATTAAACCAAGTGTATAATAAATGGCAGCCGAGCGATGTTTTCGGAAAACGATTAGCTTCTTTTTCGATTTCGATCTGCCAATGTGTATAATCACCAGTGCGATAATCATCATTATGATATGTTCAACTGCATAAAAACGCATCACTTCATTTTTCATGGCAGCTCCAAAATCGGCGAATGCAGCTTTTGTTACCGGGCTCACAAATGCATAAAGGACTATTCCCACCACAAACTGGATATCCACAAAAATTACATACAGCAATCCTAATATATTATCAGTTTTCGTCCAGTTACGTTTTCTGAACCATCCTGAGAATGCAAAACCAATGGCCAAAACTGCGACAATTAAAATCAGCCAGCGAAACAAATTGTGAGTGTGTAATAATCCAGTGTACATCTTTTTTAAGTTTTAATTTTGAATTGAAACGTTTAAAAGGGGTTTTGGTTGAAAAAATTATCTGCTTCCAATAATGAATTTGGGTTCAGTGTTGATTTGCAAGCTCAAAAACTTCACTGCCCTCCCATATGGTTTTATCAGGAGTTGGATTAATAACTGCATGAATCATCGCCTGTGCAACTGTTTTTGCATGAATTGGCCGGTAATCCTTAAACATGAACCGGGTAACAAATTTCAATACAGGGACAGAAATTTCCTCCATCGTCCGTTTTTCATCACGATTGCCGGTTAAAGAAGCAGGACGTAAGATGACAGTGTTTCGGAAGCCTGTTTTCAATATTGCTTCATCCAGTTCACCTTTCATACGGGAATAAAAGATACGGGATCCGCTGTTTGCCCCAACCGATGATACCAACACGTAATTTTCTATTCCATTTTGTTTTGCTTTACGGGCAAAATTCAAATTGAAAGTAAAATCCACTTCGTATTGATTTTCTTTGCTGCCTGCCTTTTTCAAGGTTGTTCCCAAGGCCGAAAACAATACATCACCCATCAGAATATCTTCCCACGCTTTTTGATCACCAAAATCTACTATGTGCTGAATTAGTTTTGGGTGTAAAATTCCGGTTTCGTGACGGACATAAATTTTCACCGTTTCAAAATTTTCATTCTCCAAAAGTTGCTGAACAAGTTGTTTTCCAACCAATCCGGTTGCACCAATTACGTTTGTCGTTAAATTCATATTTTTATTTTTAACCGAACCAACAGAACCTGTTAAAGTTAAAACAACCTTACTGAAATTAAGTTTAATACAACTGTTTTAAGTTTCGCAGGTAAAATGAAATCTCAAAAAGAAGTTACATTGATTTTTTAGGAATTGAAAAATGGAAAACAGCGCCCTGGGGTTGATTTGCAGTTGCCCATATTTTTCCATTGTTTTTGCTGATAAATTCTTTACATAGAAGGAGTCCCAGACCTGTTCCGGTTTCTCCGGTTGTACCTTTGCTGCTTGAGATACCACTGCCGAAGATTTTATCGAATTGCTCGCGGCTTAATCCTATACCCGTATCGGCAAAGTGCACTTCAGCTTTAGTTTCATGTTCTTCAGCTTTTACTAACACACTACCCCCGCTATTTGTAAATTTCAAGGCATTGTTCAACAAGTTTCTTATCGCCGTGTCAATCATATTCTTATCGCCATAAACCTGGATATTCTCAGGAAACTGTGCTTCAACATTTATCTTTTTCTGCTTTGCCTGTTCCTGGCTGAGAAGAATATTTTTATGGAGTAACTCGCTCAAATTGAAATGTAGGGGTTGGAAATTTATTTTGTTCATCTGGCTGCTCGCCCACATCAGCAGGTTATCGAGCAGGTTGTATGTATTTTTTGCAGAAAGATGCGCTGCATTTAACAATTCTTCCCGTTTGTCGCATGGAATTCCATCGGGTTCTGTCAGCAATTCAAGAACACCCAGCAATCCCTGAAAAGGGCTCTTTAAATCATGAGAGATAATGGTGAAAAATCTGTTTTTGGTTTTGTTGGCTTCATTCAGTTCCTCGTTTTTAACTATCAGTTCGTTGGTCCGTTCATTTATTATTTGTTCAAGTTTTCGCTGACGTCGTTTTGTCCTTTGGTTATTTGCCCAGCCTATTACAAAAAATAAAAGAAAAAAGAGCAGTACGGCTACGGTAATAAAAGTTGATGTTTCCCAAAAAGGCCGGTTGATTTTCAACGCCATACCGCTTTGACGGGTGCTCCATTTTCCATCTTTACTTATGGTTTGAACCACAAACTGATAATCTCCCGAATTCAGATTGGTGTAAGTTGCAACCTGTTCATTCTGTGGATAAACCCACTGGTCATCAAAGCCTTCCAGTTTATACCGGAACCTCAGTTGTTCAGGATTTGCAAAATTTATGGAGGTGAAACGGAATGAAACCATACGTTGGTCGTAATCCAGCACCAGCAAAGGAATTCCGGGATTTTCATCATTTTTCACCGGATAAATCTTTTTACCGTAAACTGTTGTTTCCGTAATCAGTGCTTTTGGTGGCAGGTTTTTAATATTGCTGATTTGAGAAGGTACAATTAAATCCAATCCTTCGTTTCCTCCAAAATAAAGTGTTTGATTTTCCTCCATTGCGGAACTTCGGCTAAAGTAACTCGATGATATCAACCCATTTGAACGAGAATAAAAGGTAAAATCGTAAATCAGGTTATCCCCGTTTTCATTTAATGTGTAGGTAACCCTGCAAAGTCCGCTTTTTGTGCTGACCCATATTTCTCCCGGTCCGGGTGATTCAATAGATGACACATTCATAAATGAATAATCATTTTCCGTTTTCAGAGGGACGAAACTTTTTAATTTTGGAATAAATACATTCAAGCCGTTTCCGGTTCCTGCCCATACCAATCCTGAATGATCAAAAAAGACCGTATTTACAGAATTGTCAGACAAGGTATGTGGATTGTCGGGTTCATGATAAAAACTGATTATTTCTTCAGTTTTGGTGTTTATGGAAGAAAGTCCGTGGCTGCTGGATACCCAAATATTTCCGTCATCATCGGCACATAAATCGAACGTGTAATCATTTGATATTCCTGCCTCAGGATTTTCATCATTTCTTAAAAAGAATTTACTGATATTGTGATCCGGATTATATTTCAGAACTCCCAACCCATGAACGCAAATCCAAAGGTTTCCATCCGGCCCTTCAATGATGTCGCGGATATCAGCATTGCGCATCATACGATTTACCGAATCGGACGGAAATGACACCTTCTCAAATGAAGTTTCAGCCGTGTTTAATTTATTCAAACCACTTTCCCAGCCACCTGCCCAAATCCGATCTTTTGAGTCCTGGAAAATACTGAATATGGATCCCGAAAATAATTTGTTGCCCCAGGTAAGATGATAACTTCTTTTTGCAAGCGGATCATAACTGTGCTTTTCTATCAGTCCCGATTCATAACCAAGCCACAAATTTCCCAACCGGTCGAAAGAAATACCGGTCACTTCTTTTTCCGCCAGAGTATATGGCAAGTTATCAGAAAACATCAGATGATTAAAAGGAAGATTGTTCAAACCATAACTTATTCCCCTGACTCCCGATGATACCCAAAGGTTGTCTTCCGCATCAACAAAGACATAATTCACAGCGGTCCGGTCAAGACTGAGCGGATCAATGGGAATACTGGTGTACCGGACATACTTCTTATTTATGTAATTTAACCGCACCAATCCATTGTTGGTTGACAGCCAGGCCATAGAATCATTAACCAGATGAAAATTATGAACGGATTTTAAGTATGAACCATCAATATAACTTGTATTCGTATTTGTTTCAAGGTCAAAGCATAATAATCCCCTGGAAAGTGTACTGTAATACAATTTGTCATCCCGGAAATCCAAATCTGTAATTTTTAAATTGCTGATTTTAGTTCCCGCCAGCTCCTCATAACATTCCACTTCCCGGGTAACTGGGACGAACCGGCAAATTCCGTTCGGGAAAAAAGATATCCATATTTTGCCATCGGGTTCATGACAAATATGACTGATATATCCTGCGGGCAAAATATTATTTCCCTTAGTTTCTATAACATCTTTGGCAGTATACCAGGTTGTTTCCTGTGTGTCGCGATCATATTTTACCAGTCCCTGATCAGTTCCAATCCATAAGTTCCCAAACCGATCCTCTGTAAAATCTGTAACTGCAATGCTATCCCATCCCTGCACCGGAGTTACAAATTCATCTTTTAAGAAATTGTAACTGGCAAAACCCAAATCTGAACCCACCCAGAGGGTTCCTTTTACATCAGTAAAAATGGTATTTATCTTGTTCCAGGGTTGGCGCTCTCCGTTTACACCTTTATTTCTGTACACTTTAAATACATGGCTGTCGAACCGGGTAAGTGTGTTTTCGCCGGCAAGCCAGATAAAACCAACCGAATCCTGTTTAATATTTGTTATAATCGATTCTGTAAGTCCCTTTTCAGTACCATAATGATAAAATGCAATGGCAGCGTGTGAAACCCTTGCAAACAGAAAGAAAGAAAGTATCAAAAAACCACAAAAAATATGCTTTAGCATGTTAATCAGAATAATTAGGTTAAGCAAAAATAAAAAAATCAGGATATAAAATGGATATATTTGATTTTTAAAATGAATTTCAGTTAATGAAATAAAAACTGGTTTACCAATATTGTTTTTGTTTCTAAACCTGCCGGAAAAGTAATTCAGGTGAAAAAGAGAGTAATTTAAGGAGAAAAAGTAGTTGCATGGTGATACAATCCCCGGGATGGTTCTGCTCAATTTGCAGGAGAATTCAACAACAAGGGAATAGTTGGTTTTGATGCACAAACGCGGCAATGCCTGGGTACTTGTGCTTAATGATAAAAGCAGCGGGTATGATGAACCTTGAAAAATTGGTTTATAAAAGCAGGAATCAGTACAGCTAAATAATAAATGGTTTTCCACGGAAACACGGAAAAACCATTTATTATTTAAAGGAAGTATTATCTGTTTTATTTAATTTTTGAATTCCTGTTATTCAGGACCTTCATAAATCAGTTTTAGTCCCCAGTCTTCATCATCCGGAAGTTCAGGTAAATTGATTATTCCGATTTTATTTGCTTTAAGTTTTCCGTTGCCAACATTATTCCATGTTCCGTTTCGCGGATTAAACCATTGTGCATTGTACACGCTGTTCAACCGGGCACCCCGTATTTGCGATTTCGGGCAACCCCTTTCAAAATAAGTCAGAAAAATTTGTTTGTCGGCTGTTCGTGCACAATAGGCCCATCCTTCGTAACTAAGTATTTGCCGGGTTTTATTTGGAGAAACAAGATCGGCCATCGGTTGCAGTTCCTGATAGCGGTTACCGATAGAAAAAGCAAAGGTTTTCAGGTATTGCATCTGTGCTCCTGAAGGCCATTTGAACGCTTCCCACATATGAGTTGGAGCAGTCGGTTCAATGTCTGCGCCCCAGATTCCTTCAGCACCATAAACATGACCTGCAAACCCGCCTGAAAGAAAACTGCCGTACATGGAAGAACGGACATACGCATTGTCGAGTTCAGTACCCCCTTCTGCACCGTAAGCATAATCCACCGATCGGGCATCTTTATAACCTGCATAATAAGGTTCGCCATTAAGTGCCGGTTTGTGATCTTCGCTGTAGAAAATCTCAGTGAGATACCAGTAGTTGTTATGTTCACGCATATTTCCAACCTGGTGCAAAGTTACCCATGAATCATCACCCCAATTTTCCAATGTTGACGGGTTTGAATTGGAGGAAAGTAAAGTTCCGTAAGGCAGCGGGCCATATTTTTCCTCCCGTTTGTCAATTGCTTCAATGTAATCATCGGGGCTCACTGTTTGCGAAATAATATCGAGATGAACGGGACTCAAAACCACATTATTTGCCTGGTAACGCGAAAAAATATACTGCATGTAACGTACGTATGAATCGGGCCATTTGTAGTATTTGTACCAGGCAAGGCTTGCATCTCGCCGGGAAGCTTCGATAAAAGGAACAAATCCGTTGGCATTAAGATAATCAATCTTCCGGTCGAGGTATTTAAAATATTCGGGATTGATGCGGTCCATGTCGGGAAACTGATTCTCAAATCCTGGTACCTTCCCGGGAAAAAAGAAAGGACGGCCACCTTCGTTGTCCATATTTTTTGCACTGCCGGTTCCAAATTCGAGCCAGGCAGAACGGATGGTTGTTTTTGCTGAGTCATCCATAGTCAGATGCCATGATCTTATCGTCGGTCATCCAGTTTGGAAATGCAGCAATAACATTCACCCAGTTGTATCCCTGTTCTTTCCGGTAACGGACGTAATCTTTAAAACCGGCTTCCGGACCAATGGGGCGTTCCTTGTTATCATCGTACCATTTAAAACGATTGGTGCCAAGAGAATACCATGTATCTCCAATTGCAAAATAGGGAGTACCGTCGGCATACTGAAGAGCGTGATCATTAGGAGTTGAGCGCAGAAAACCGTGCCGGAGCTGATTTTCTTCTTTCTCCGCTTCCGTCCATTCAGTGGCTGTAAAAGAACCAGTTTTACCGGATAATCCCGGGTCTGCAGGATCAGATCCGCTTTTCCATGTCCAGACGCCAGGTTTTGTTGCAACCAACCGAACATTAAAAGTTTGTCCGCCATCCCAAAATCCATAAATCCGTTTGTTAAAATCAGGTCCGGAAAGATCTACCCAAACTGTAACATCAGTATAAGCATTCTCATACTTATTCTCAGCCTGAAAGCCAAGTTGCTGCTTTTCCCAGACATGAATATTTTTTTGGGCTGAAGAAGTAAAACTGAGTGCAATAAAGATCAGTACAAAAAGAGAAACAATCCGAAATTTCATAGGTTAATATTTATGTTTTATTGTAAAATATTTTAACCCCAAACTTAAGTTTTTATTTAAACTGTCCAATATTTTCCCTGAAAGAAATGAAGATGATTGAGTACATTGAGAAATTATCAGCAAAAAAAGGAGGTTGATTTGAATATCGGTGAAAGTGTAAAGGGGATGTTGCAGACAACAAACCTTTCAGTTTTGAATCAATTATTTGATTTGCCATCAAATGAAGTTGTTGTTTCAGAAGAAATGATTTAACCCCATAAAAACATTATCTTTAATACTGCAGAATGTGTTCGAATTCTGTTAGTAAACAGTCCCGATAGATTTTGTTTAAAGCATCCGGTAACAAATGTCCAGGATTTTATTTTAGCTTCGTAAAACGGCTGCATGATATGAACAACCATAACCACGGCTTGCATCTTTGTATGCCTCAACTTCACCCGACCTGGATGCTGCAAGGGACAGATCAAGGAGCTCATTGATTTTTTCTTCAGTGAGTGGTTTAAAATCACGGGCCATTGTAATCATCATCCTCATTTCATCCATATTTTGCATGCCGCAGATTAATGTACTTACCGGCAATGAAAGTGAATAGTGGCGGCATAACTCTGCACTTATTTTAATTTTGGAGGATATTCGGTCAAATCCTCCCACCAGTGATTTCATTCCAAGTGCAGCAATATTTTTTTCAATTACAACTGGTAATACTTTATCCTGGAAACTGTTGTAATGGGCATCCATAATATTCAGCGGCATTTGAACTGAATTCCAGTTAAAAGGCATATTAATCATACCGAGATGAATTTCCGGATCGCGGTGTCCCGAGAAACCAATATATTTTAATTTCCCTTCTTTTTGAGCCTCTTTTATTGCTTTTAATGCTCCATTTTCAGGATCAAAAATTCGCTCTTTGTCTCCCTCATACTGGATTGAATGAAATTGAACCAAATCAATATGATCTGTTTGTAACCGGCGCAATGCATCTTCGAGATGTTGTTTTGCGCCTTTGTAATCGCGGGCACAAACTTTGGTCATTAAAAATATTTTGTTCCGGAGATTTGCCTCTTTCATTGCTTTTCCAACTACAACTTCCGAATTGCCATTGTTGTATTCCCATGCATTGTCAAAAAAAGTGATGCCTTCATCCACACCTTCATGTACCATCCGAATGGCAAGTTTTTCATCAATATAACCTAAATCCCAGCCTCCAAATCCGACAATTGAAACCTGCTCTCCGGTATTGCCAAGAACACGAACGGGGATTCCGTTTCCGTTATTTGCCTGTGACTTCAACACTGCAGGCCCCATTAAAACACCGGCCATCAATGTTTTAATAAAATTTCTTCTTGAATATTCGAATTTCATTTTTGTTATTGCTGGTTATTGTTATCCAATGAGTATCCTGAAAACATAGAGGACAATCAATAAAATAAAAAACTACATGGATTTTTGTTCAATAATCCAAAAATAAAATGAATTCATTAGCCGGAACCTGCAGATCCGTATTCTTATTTTAACCCTGTAAAATATTCCGAAATCGGGGAAAAAAACTTCTGTTAGTTTTTACCTGTTTATGCTATACAAACAGCCAAATTAATATTAGTGCCAGCAATAAACCTGCTCCCACCAGCAAAGCTACAGTGTTGCCGCTTTTTAATTGCTTATCCATTTTATCCATAAATTCCGTTTTGGATTATGACGGATATGCATGCTGAAGTAACAGGTTTGGCCTTAAAATTTTATATCCTGCGGGTATCAGTTAATTCATTTTTACTGTTAAAATTAAGCAGCGAACGGTTAAAAGTTTTATCGCGCACAATAATTTCGAAAAACTGTTCACTCCCTCTTGATATGCATATTGCATTCATAATCTCCCCTTGTGCAGAAGCTTTTTCAAAAACAGCAGCCGGTAATTCTTCCGGCCACATGTTTTTTTTGAATTCAATAAGTTCGCCGTTTTTGCCGAATTTTGCTATATGTTCCACATCGTTCAGGTAAAAAATGGCTTCGTATACTTCGCCCTTCAAGTCCCAATCGATATTTTTAGCTCCTGAGAAATGCCGGACAAGCTGGTTTTCAATTCCTTCAGGAACTGACTTTTCCTGCCGGCCAAATATTTTGGATAAAGAGAATTTCATTTTCTTACTGTTTATGTTTTGACGATACAGATGTTTAAAGTAACACCTTATTTAATCATTCCCGAACAATTCGAAATAGAGATAAACAACCCTTGCCCGCGCACGTTTAAGCCGCATTTTCACAGCATCTTCACTAATAGCCAAACTTGTTGCAATCTGTTTCAGCGATAGTGAATCCTGGTATTTCATCAGCAGCAGCGCCTTTTCCTCGGGGTGAATTCTATCAAATACCAGCAAAAGGTTTTCATAATTTATTTCAGTAAAATCGGTTCCTGTTTCATCAATGATCTCGGGTAGTTCATTTTCCTGGTTCCAGTTGGGATAATGCAACTGCTTCTTCTTCCTCAAATAATCGATAATCGTATTGTAGGTGATAGAATAAAGCCACGACGAAAACAGTGAATTCCCTCTATAGCTGCTTAATTTTTCATAGGTTTTGCTTAATATGTCGTTGGCAAATTCTTCAGCCATGGATTTATTCTTCAGAAAACTGTAACATTTATCCCTGATTTTTGAAAAATAACGGTAATGCAGGACTTCAAAAAGTTCGGCTTTTTCTTCCCTGATAACTTTTTCCACTAATTGTTCATCAGTTAAATGTCTGAATTCTAAATCCTTCATTTATAAAATAAACATTGATTATACCTTTCTTTCCGGTAAATATTTTTTTTTATCCATCCTGTTACTTCATCTTATCAGTCCGTCAAAATAAGTGAATGAAATGATAAGAACATTCGAAAAGAACGAAAACAAAAAATTAATTAGTTAAGAGTAAAAGTATGAAAAAGTATTTTATGATTTTTGGAATAGTGGCTGTGGCTGCAATTTTAGGTGGTTGCAAAAAAGTTCCGCAAGCTGAAATGACTGCAGCAACTGCCGCATTGGAACAGGCAAAAGCTGCCCAGGCCGATATTTATTTGGTTGCTGATTACATGGCGCTCCAGGATTCACTGAACAAAATCAATGTCTCCATTGAATCTCAGAAAGCAAAAGTTTTCGGAAGCTTTAAAGAGCCAAAACAGAAATTGAGCCAGGTATCTGCACAAGCAGGGGAATTGGTAGCAAAAACTGAAACCCGTAAACAGGAAATCAAAAACGAAGTAGCCGCTTCACAAACAACCATTTCAGAAATTATGGCTGAAAACAATCAGTTGATTGCAATGGCGCCGAAAGGAAAAGAGGGGAAACAGGCACTTGATGCAATTGCAAGCGACATGAACATGATAAGTTCATCGGTAAATGAGGTACCTGTTTTAGTTGAAAACGGTGATCTGCTAACAGCACAGACAAAAGTAAACGCTGCCCATCAGAAAGCAACCGAAATTAACACTGAACTGAAAACTGTGCTTGAAAAATACAACCGTAAAAAATAAACGGGAAAAGGATAGGTTCTGAACTGCCGGGGTAATTTTGCCCCGGCTTTTTTTGATTAAAAAAGATGATGAGAAGCAGGAGTAGAAAACGGGCGCTTATTTTATTGTTGATTACTGTTTGCCTGGCAGCGGTTCTTTTTGTGGCTGCCGTTTCGTTAAACAAACCGCCCATGCAGGAAATAAACCAGGCACAGGAAACACTGGCAAAGGTTAAAAATGAACTTGCCGGTAAATATGCCAGTGAAAAATTAAAAGAATCGGAAGTACTGTTTCAGCAAACATTGGATGAATGGAAATTGCAGAATGAAAAATTTCTTCTGTTTCGAAATTACACCATGGTACGCGAACTGGCTATAAAATCAACAGAAACAGCAAAGTCAGCAAAAAACGAAGCCGATAATGTCAGGAAAAAACTTACACAAAAGATAGAACTGGAACTAAATGATGCCTGGTATAAAATTGAAAAATTTGAACGGTATTATAAACCCATTCCTTTAAACCGAACCACCCTTGACCTATTCAACCGGGGCAAAATAAAATATTTTGAAGCCCGTCATGAATACGAACAAAATGAAATTAAAAAGTCACTAAAATTAATTGCAAAAGCATCAGAAAACTTATCACAGGCAGAGAAAACCGCCTATTTTAAGCTTCGTGATTTTTACAGTGGATTTCCCGAATGGGAAAAGAATTACCAGTTAGCCCGTGCCCTTTCTAAAAAAGGGCAGCCGGTAATATTAATCGATAAAATGCAATCGACCTGCACTTTATTAAAATCGGGCAAGGAAGTTAAAAGTTTTTCAGCTGAATTTGGCCCCAACTGGATGGGCGACAAAATGAGAAGTGGCGACCGTGCTACTCCCGAAGGAGTTTATAAAATTACTGCCAAAAAAAACGGTTCCGGTACTAAATACAACAAAGCACTGCTGCTTGATTATCCGAATAAACAGGATAAAGTACGTTTTAACCAGATGCGCAAATCGGGAAAACTTGCAAAAAATGTTTCCATCGGCGGCCTGATTGAAATCCATGGCGGAGGCGACAAAGGCATCCACTGGACCGACGGCTGCATAGCACTGGCCAATAAAGATATGGATGCTGTTTTTACATTGTGTACAGTCAACACTCCGGTTATAATTATCGGTTCAAGACAAACCATGGAAGAATATCTGAGCAACTGATGAAAGCTTTAAAGAATATTTTATTGTCGTGCATTTTTGTTTGTTCCGTTTTAACTGCAATTCTTTTATTTGCAGCCGGAAACCTTCTGTTTATTCCAAATACCGGATACCGGATTTTTAATGATGTGTTATCCCAAAATTCAGCAGCCGATTCAATTCAAGTTTCGGCAAGAGAAATTACGGAACTTAAAAATAAAGCAAAACTGCTTCAAAATAAACTGGACAGGTTGACTCCCGGAGGCGTTTTTCTGGTTATCAATACATCTGAAAATTCTTTTAAATTGTACAAAAAAAACCAATTGCTCCTGAAAGGATTATGTTCCACCGGCAGTTTTATTCATCTGGAAGTCGACAGCACCCAAAGCTGGATATTTGAAACTCCAAAAGGAATATTAACGGTGAAAAGCAAGATAGTTGATCCCGTGTGGCGAAAACCGGACTGGGCCTTTATTGAAGAAGGATTACCGGTTCCTCCGGCAAATGATGCGTCGCGTTTCGAAAGCGGAGTTTTGGGCGATTATGCCCTCAGTCTTGGAAACGGATACCTGATTCACGGCACGCTGTACCAGCGCCTGCTTGGAATGCCGGTAACTCATGGTTGTGTGCGGCTGAACGATGAAGATTTAAATGTGGTCTATCATTCAATGGAAGTGGGTTCAAAGGTTTTTATTTATTAAAATGAACAGAAAAAATTTCTACCTGAAATATAAACGCTGGATTTTGGCTGGTGCTGCTATCTGGAGTATTTTACTGATCGTATTTTTGATACGCATGGGATGGATTATTCATTCTTCCTATCAATATGCTAAATTGATTCAGCATTCCACTTTTGAAAATAACAAGCCGCAGCCTCAATTCCAAGACATGAAAGCATGGGAAATTCAGAAAGAAATAAATTGGCTCGAACAGCAGCTTGTTTTGGCAAAATCAGATTCCATGTCACTGGGAATTAATCTCCGTGACAGTTTGCTGCAGGTGCAGTTAAAAGGAACAGTACTTTTACAGGCAAAAATCCTGTGCCAAAAACCCGGTAATTTTCTTGAAGAAATCAGTCCCATAGTTTACCAGCAGCTTTTCAATACTTCCAAAACGATTTATGCTGAAGGTGCAAACCTTCCGAAGAAACCAATTAAGAAAGTACTGGTTTCCAATGTTGCTATAAATTCAGGTGATGTCAATACAAAAGAAATAGCAGATCCCCATTTGTTTTGGCAGTTTTATTTTAGCAACAACATAAAGGTGGTGGTAAATGGCATTACATTAAACCCCGATTCCATTCCTGCTGTTACCGTTCAAAAAGATTTAATTAAAACAAACCTGGCAGATTTGCTGCAGCACCCGAAAACCCCGGGATCCCCAACACTTTATTTATGGCTGAACGACAAAGAAGCAAAAGCCATTTACCGTGCTTTACCCGAAAAAGCAAGGATTATTTTTCTGAATTAAAACCAGCCAGCTTTTCAAACAAATCCCTGAAAATGGCATCGCGGTTTAGCCAATTAGCCATGCGTATAAAATGCCGCGAACGGTCAACACTGAATGTTACCTGGTCGGTTAAAATGGGGCTGTGAACCAAATCAGTAGGCAGCCACGACGGATTAACCAGCCACGCCACTCCTGTTACATCCCAGATTACTTTTGACCACGCCGGACGACCACCGCTGTATTCCACAACAATGTTGTACAAATAATCAGACAGTTCATTTTTGCCTTCGAGGTAGTATTTCAGTTCCGGAATGGTGGTATGAAAATGGGAAATCACCGGATTGGTCGGCATCACCACAAATGGAACTCCCGAATTAAAGACCACCTGTGCAGCTTTCACATCCTGAATAAGGTTGAATTCCCGCTGGTGCGGCCAGCTGAAATCATTTCCGCCCAGCCAGACCACCACAATATTTTTTATGATTTCGGGCTCCATTAATATGGCCGATGCAATATTGGTAATACATCCAACTGTTACTACATAAAGTGGATTTTCGGGACTACTGTCTTTGGCTTTATTTATCAGATCAAGTGCAGCCTCGCTGCGAATGGGCTGCGAAATATCCTGCAGGTAATTGCCGGAACCACGAAAAGCAAAACCTTCAGGCGATTTACCCAGCATTTTCAGCAACCGCAGAATTTCCTGGTAACTTTTCTCCATGCCGTCGCCGGCATTTTCCGACCGGTCGTTGTGAAACGGTGCAGCATAAACCGCCTGCAAATCAATTTTATCTTTTGAAAGATATGCATACGCCAGCGCAAACTGATCGTCCACTTCATTGTAGGTATCGGTATCCAGCACCATCCGTACTTTACCGGTTGGCGGCTTTAGCATGTTTAATCGCGTACATTCATCCATTTCAGGATAATTTTGAGCTGATAACAAGTAAACTGATAAAAAAAGTAAAAGACTGGTTAATGATAATTTGTTCATTGATTCAGGTTATTATTGAATAGTTTTTATACGTTATACTCCACTTTTATGAACAGATGGAAGAAACCATAAATTCGACTGTAATAATAACAAATTCAAAGCATATTTTTCAGCCATCCTGTATCCGGATTTTAAATGTTTAAAAATATAATTTAGTCAACCAATAACAAAAACAATGGAATAAAACCTGAGCGATAGTTTCCGGTTTGCTGATTTTAATATTCGAATGGCATAGATTTCAGTTTTTTGTAAGCTTTACGCCAGATTTTAATATTTTTGAACTTCATTAAATTATCAGTTCTGTAAAAATAAATATTTCAGAGCCTTTTACCTGTAAACTATTAAAACCTTATTATGAAAAACTATCTTATCTGTGTTGTTGAAGATAACAAAATCTACAACCACCTTGTGACAGAATATCTGAAGAAGAATGGCTTTCAAAGGGTAAAATCGTATTATTCGGGACAGGAATGTATTCAGTCACTTCATAAAGAAGAATTACCCGATATAATTATTCAGGATTACCATATGCAGGACATGACCGGAATTGATGTGCTGCGCAAGGTAAAAAAAGAAAGCCCAAAATCAGATTTTATTTTTCTTACTGCAAACGATAGTACCGAAATCGCTGTAAACAGTATCAAATATGGTGCATTTGATTATATCATAAAAAATGAAGTTGCCCTTGACAAGGTGAATGACAAGATTAAGAAAATAATCAGACGAAAAGATTTGGAAAATAAAAACAGGCAAATCAGAAAATACATGTGGATGTTTTTAGTTGTCATTTTAGTAATTATTGTTTTTTCCTTTCTGCACTTTGTGCTGAATGCGTTCGGATGGCAATAGACAATCATTTTAAAAATTACGCGGGGGAAAAATAAAACAGATGAAACACTGCACAATAATCTGTTTTTATACGGATGCAAAGATGCAGCGATATGAATCGTTAAAATAAATGGATTGGAGAGAAAGAACATTAAGCCGGTAATGCACTGTTTCCTGAATAAAATGTTGTTATGACCTCCTAAAAGAAAAGGTACCGAAAAAATCTTTTCCCTGTCCCGGCATGGCCGTCGTTATACCAACCATATACCTGCAATAATAAAAATCGAATTTAATCCGTCCATGGTATATCGAAAGTAAGGTGAAAACCGGTATAAAACTGCTTTGGCAGGCACATCAAATCCTGCTGCAAAAACAGCATTACCTCTTATCCATCTGTTAAGATCGTTTAACACCACTTCTGTAAAATTTTTAAATACGACTAAAAAACAGGTAAATGTTTTTATAATTTCGAGGTTAATGCTTCTGCTGAATCGTTACACTTTAAATCAAAACTTTCAGAATTGATGAAAGAGGGGTTGGTGATATACTGTTTTTTGTACGGATGAATGCAGATTGAGGTATAGAAAATTTTTACTCTATCGAAAAATTAGAGCGATCCGCAACAGATTAAATAATAATGCGATATCCCGCAATAAAGCATTTGCCGGTTGGACAAATGCTTTATTCATTCATTTCAAATCCCGTTATTCCTTTATATTCTCCTCTTTCTGTTCAGTTTCAGTATGCTGTTTCATAACCCTGTTTAACCATGGCAGCATTGAAAAAATTAAGATTACCGAAACCATTGCAAGCAGTGCATTTGTTGTAAAAAAGTAGGCTTTGTTTTCATACGTCTCCCACATTCCTGAAAGCACCCCTGAAAGTTTATTGCCGATGGAAGTAGATAAAAACCACCCACCCATCATTAGGGCAGTAATCCGCGGCGGACTTAACTTTGAAACAAGTGACAGGCCCATCGGACTTAAACACAATTCGCCAATGGTAATGACTGCATAAGTTCCGAAAAGCCATCCCGGCGAAACTTTATGCGCCCCGTTGTTTGAAGCAATTACGGCAAATATCATAACGACTGCTGATAATGCAGTTATTACCATTCCCCAACCAATTTTTGCCGGAGTTGATACCGGCCCTTTCTTTCTTTTACGGGCCAGATAATTAAAAAATCCCACCACCAGCGGTGTAAACAATATGATGAATCCCGGATTAATGGATTGAAATATTTCAGGAGAAATCAGGCTGGCCTTTCCGGATTCCGGCCATTCATCTTTAGGAATATTTTCAAAATACGGATTGGGTTGCATTTCAACTATTGGTTCTCCGTTTTCATTAAGTACCGGTGCTCCGTGCAAATCAGTTTTTGGTACTGCTCTTAATTCTGTTGTAACAGTCTGGTCCAGGTTTAACTTTTCTATTGGTTTCTCAATTGCCTCAGGTACTTCACGATTTGTGTATTTCTGCGCCCAGACTGTTAATGCGGCGCCATTCTGATGAAAGATAGCCCAGAAAATAATGACCGAACCAAAAACTGCCAGCAAAGCTTTTATCGGTTGTTTTTCATCTTTCTTTGCTGTCCGGTAAATGTTATAATAGAAAATCACCACCACAAGGCTGAAAAAGATAAACGCATCCGTGGAGTCGGAGCTGAAAATATTACCAGGAATCAGCCATCCCACAACACCTGCAACAGTAGCCGGGAGAAATAACGTTTTAATGATTTTACCCATTGACATATCTTCTTTTGTAGGTGGCGAAATCTTATCGACTTTCTTTATGTTTTCAGTAAACATCTGACCTGTCCAAAACCAGATTACACCGATTAGCATTCCCACTCCGGCAGCGGCAAATGCCCATCCCCAGCCATAATTTATTCGCAGGTAGGCAGCAATAAAGTTGCAAATGAAAGCGCCAATATTGATACCCATATAAAAAATATTGTACCCGCTGTCCTTCATATCGCGGTACTTTGGATTCGAGTCATAAATTTTCCCCACAAGGGCTGAAATATTGGGTTTAAACAAACCATTTCCCATAATTATCAGCAAAAGCGCCAGAAAAAATGCAGTTTCGTTATTGATTGCCAGCAGGAAATAACCGGCTGAAAATAACAGCCCGCCAATTGTTATTGATAGCCGGTAACCAATGTATCGATCTGCCAGCAGTCCGCCTATAAATGGAGTTAAATATACCAATGCCAAATATGAACCATAAATATCAGAAGCTTTCAGGGCAGTAAAACCCATGCCGGGAAACTGACTGTCTTTACTTGCTGTCATATACAGAAAGAAAATGCCTATCAAAAGATAAAACCCAAATCTTTCCCACATTTCAGTAAAAAATAATACCATTAAACCCTTTGGGTGCTTTCCATGTTTTGCCATTGAGAATTGATTTTTGAATAAATTAATGCTTTTTCAAAATTGAGTGAAATGGACAAATATAAAAATCTTTCAAGGTAGTACAACCTGATAAAATTCAGTCCTTCAGTTTAAACTGAAAAAAAACGCAGGATTTTACATACTAAAAGCGACAAATAACGACCCTGTTTCACCATCAATTTTTTTGTAATTTTACAATAAATTCTTCTTTATGAAACTTTTCACCACAAAACAAATTGCCGGTATTGACAAATATACAATTGAAAACGAGCCTGTTGCCGATATCGATTTAATGGAACGGGCTGCTTTACAAATTACCAACTGGCTGATAAAGCGCACTTCAACCGAACAAAAAATCATGTTTTTTGCCGGCCCCGGAAACAATGGAGGTGATGCACTTGCCATAGCACGGCAGATGGCTGAATTTGATTATTCATGCGAGGTTTATTTACTGGATTTTGGAAAAGAGTTGAAAGGTTCTCCTAAAACTAACTGGGAAAGACTGGAAAAGCAGGCAAGAGTAAAACTTTCGAAAATAGCCCGTCCGGAAGATTTTCCTGTAACAGAAAAGACAGACATTTTTATCGACGGACTTTTTGGCTCGGGTTTAAGCCGGCCCCTCAACAATCTACCGGCAGAAATCGTGAAAAAGATAAATTCACTTGATAATCTGGTTATCGCAATTGACATTCCCAGTGGATTAATGGGTGAAGATAATTCAAAAAACAATGATGAAAATATCGTTCATGCCGATTTCACCCTCACTTTTCAATTTCCTAAAATCAGTTTTTTATTCGCTGAAAATGAAAAATATACAGGAAAATGGGAAGTTCTTCCCATTGGTTTACATCCTGACGGAATTGAAAAAGCAGCATCGGAATATTTTTTCACAGATAAGGAAATGATAAAAAAAATGCTGCCCCAAAAATCAAAGTTCTCGCACAAGGGAACATTTGGGCATGCCCTTTTAATTGCAGGAAGTTTCGGAAAAATGGGAGCTGCAGTGTTATCCTCAAGAGCATGTTTACGGGCAGGTGTTGGATTACTGACTTCACATGTTCCCCGAATGGGATATTCAATCATTCAAACGGCAGTTCCTGAAGTTATGGCAAGTGTTGACCAGCACGATTCAGTGTTTACCGGTTTTCCTGATTTATCGCCTTTCTCCGCTATTGGAATCGGCCCGGGACTCGATAAAAAATACAATTCGCGCCTTGCATTTTGCGAATTGCTGGATAAATCAAAAGTTCCTCTCATAATTGATGCCGACGGATTAAACATCCTCTCTGAAAATAAAGATTGGTTAAAAAAGCTTCCTCAAAATACAATACTTACACCACATCCGGGAGAATTTAAACGATTGGTTGGCAGTACTACCGATTCACATGAACGCATTATTAAACAACAGGAACTTGCAAAAGAATTTAATTTAATCATTGTGCTAAAAGGCGCTTTTACATCTGTAGCAACTCCTGATGGGCGGTTATATTTCAATTCAACCGGAAATCCGGGAATGGCAACCGGTGGCAGCGGTGATGTGTTAACCGGTTTTATTCTTGGCTTGCTGGCACAAGGATTTTCACCTGAAAATGCAGCAATTGCGGGAGTCTTTCTGCATGGTCTTGCAGCCGATTTGGCGGTTCATCAAAAATCCGAATTTTCATTGGTTGCCGGTGATATTATCAACTTTTTGGGAAAGGCATTTTTAGATGTTCAAAAAGATTAAACACATTTTAAATGAAGGAACATTCAATTCATTAAAATTTAATGAATGGGCGGCAAAGCAGGAGTGTAATTGGTAAATAAACTTAATTGAGTATCGGTAATTTTCCGTTTCCCGGAAACACTTTCTGTAATTATTTTATGTTTCAGTCTTTCAGGTGTCCAATCAGTAAATGCTGCGGGCAGTTCATTGGTTGCAATAAAATATTTGGCCCGTTTCATTACCACCCCAATTTTTTGAAGATGATAAAAAGAAAGTTTTCTGAATCGACGTGCCTGGACAATCCGCTGTGCCGATTGAACACCGATACCAGGTATCCGCAAAATCAATTCATAATCGGCACGATTGATATCCACCGGAAAAATGTGCATATTTCGAAGTGCATAACCCAATTTCGGATCGACATCCAAATCAAGAAATGGTTGATCTTCTGTTAGAATTTCTTCTGCTCTGAACTTATAAAACCGCATCAGCCAGTCACTTTGATAAAGACGGTTTTCGCGTACAAGAGGCGGTTTGTTTATTGCCGGCAAACGTTCATCATAATGATTTACCGGAAGGTATCCTGAATAATAAACACGCTTCAGGTTGTGACTTTTATATAATCCCGATGAAAGTAATATAATTTGACGGTCAGTATCGGGAGTTGCACCAATAATGAGTTGTGTACTTTGTCCGGCCGGAGCAAATTTTGGCGTCCTGCGGAATTTGCGGACTTCTTCTTTATTTTCAAGAATTGAATTCCTTATTTGGCTCATGGGCGTCATAATATCTTTAAAATTCTTTTCAGGCGCCAGCCGCTTCAGGTTTGGCTCAGTTGGTATTTCAATATTTACGCTTAACCGATCGGCATAAAGTCCGGCTATTTTTATTAGTTCAGGACTTGCTCCGGGAATTGATTTTAAATGAATGTAACCATTAAAACGTTCTTCCGTCCGCAGTTTTTTAGCTACCTGTACCATTCGTTCCATGGTAAAATCCGGATTTTTAATGACTCCCGAACTAAGAAAAAGCCCTTCGATGTAATTTCTCCGGTAAAAACCAATTGTAAGGTTAACGATTTCATCCACAGTAAAAGTGGCGCGTGGGTAGTCATTACTGCGGCGGTTAATACAATATGCACAATCATAGATGCAATTGTTGGTCATCAGTATTTTAAACAGGCTTACACATCGTCCATCGTCAGTAAAACTATGGCAAATACCACAAAAAACACCGTTACCAATTCCTTTTATAGAATTTGTACGGTTGCTGCCACTTGATGCGCATGAGATATCAAATTTTGCCGCATCGGCCAGCACTTCCAATTTCTGGTGGATGTTATTCTTATCCATACAAGCTGTCTGTTTTTTGATAAAATCCCCGGCTCTGCGCCGGGGATTCTGAACCTCGATTTGTGGATTGTACTTCCACAGGAATAACAAAATGGAAATTAATTTGATAATATTATTATCAAATTCAACGATAACAAAATAATCAATTCTTCCGAAAACAGAAACTTTTTTCCTACTTTTGATTAAAATATGAAGGATAAAAATTCAGGCATTTGATTATCAGGATATCAATTAACTATTTATGAATCATTTCGGAAGCAATATTAAATTTTTACGAAACCGGAAAAAGCGTACACAAAATGATTTGGCATCGGAACTCCATCTAAAACGCACCACGGTAAATGCTGTTGAAAATGGAATCAGCCAACCAACAGTAAATCATCTTCAGTCATTTTCCCGTTATTTTGGAATCGCCATCGACACCTTAATTAATACCGATTTAAGCCGGCTTTCAGAAAGCCAGTTTACTGATCTTGAAAATGGATTCGATGTCTTTATCCGTGGAAGCAATTTACGTGTTATTGCAGTTTCGGTTGACAAGAACAACAACGATAACATTGAACTTGTAAATGAAAAAGCTAAAGCAGGTTATGCAACAAGTTTTGCAGACCCCGAATATATTGGCAACTTACCTGTTTTTCAACTGCCATTTTTATCGAAAGAAAAAAAGTACCGTGCATTTACCATTTCGGGCGATTCAATGCTGCCTGTTCCCGGCGGTGCAATAGTAATTGGCGAATTTATACATGATTTTAATGACATTAAAACAGACCAGGCTTATGTTTTTGTTACCCGCAATGAAGGAATTGTATTTAAAATAGCAGAAAACAATCTGGCAGTTAACAAAAGCCTGCGGTTGATTTCGCTCAATACTGAATTTGAACCATACGAAATTCAGGTCACAGAATTAATGGAAGCCTGGAAATTTGTTTGTTGCATAAACACCGAAATTCCGGAGCCGCAGACGGATATGCAAAAAATGCTACAGAAAATGAACGAGTTGCAGAATCAAATAAACCAGATTGGCCAAAAATGATTTTCCAGGAAATAATATTAATTGAAATCACTGATTTATTCCCGGGTCAGAACAGCAACCAACGAAAATAACTTCACATTGGAAGAGCTTGCTGAACCTGGAATTACTGAGAATACTGTTACCGAAAATCTGTAAATTGCCGGTAAAGAATGGTTTTGCGAAGTAAATTCCAAAGTAATTGGATTTGATTAAAAAACTTTGGCTGATTACCGGTTCGGATAAAAAACTCATTCATTTTATATTAAAACCGACCGGAAAGAAACCAAAATTAACGGCATTTCATACATTGAAACAGAAGTTGGGTAAAACCTTTCACTTTTTGTAACTTTGATAAATACCTTAAAGTGATGCAGGAAGCCCTTTATTACGAAAAAACCGGTAATGACAATGTCAAATGCCTGCTTTGCCCGTGGTTTTGCGAATTGAAGCCAGGTCAGACCGGAGTTTGCAAAGTGCGCGGAAATGCTGATGGTAAATTGCTGACTGCCGTATACAACAAGGTTGCGGCATTGGGAATCGATCCGATAGAAAAAAAGCCCCTGTATCATTTTTATCCCGGAAAAAATATTTTATCCATTGGCGAAGTGGGTTGTAATTTACAATGTACCTTTTGCCAGAATCACCGGATTTCGCAATGTTATGCTTCTGAATTTAAAGGTTTTCACAACATAAGTGTGGAGCAAATCGTTGAAGAAGCCGAAAAAACATGGAATAATATTGGAATTGCCTACACTTATAATGAGCCTTTTACATTTTACGAGTTTATGCTTGACACTGCAAAACCTGCCCATTTAAAAGGGCTGAAAAATGTGGTGGTTTCAAATGGATATGTAAATCCTGAGCCATTATTAAATGCACTCCCGTTTCTTGATGCTTTCAATATCGATTTAAAGGCATTCTCTGAAGAGTTTTACCGCAAACAAACAAAAGGCAAAATCGGACCTGTTCTGGAAACTCTTAAAGTTATAGCTAAAAGTGATGCACATCTGGAAATTACAAATCTTGTTATTCCCGGATTAAATGATGATGAAGATCAATTTGAAAGAATGGCTGGTTGGATAGCCACCGAACTTGGAGAAGATATTCCGCTGCATTTATCGCGCTATTTCCCGCAGTACAAATTGGATTTTCCTCCTACTCCGGTTAAAAAACTGCTGAAATTATATGAGATTGCAAGTAAAAAACTTCAGTTTGTGTACCTGGGAAATGTAAGTATCGAAAATGGCTCTTCAACTTTTTGTCCGTCCTGCGGCGAACTTTTAATCCTCAGAAACCGTCACCATTCTGAAATTGTACAACCCGGTTTTCATAACAAATGTACCAATTGCACCGCTGAAATTAACCTTATCAGTTAAATAAATAAAATAGTTCTGTCTCTTTTATTTATTATTCATATGAATTTTGTATCTTTTTGTTCTGGGAATTAGAAATAAACCATTAAACTTTTCAAAATGACTTATGAAGATTTTGTAAACCAGGCTGAATTTCAGCAGATGCTGCAGGAAGCTGAAGGATTAAAATCAAAAACATTTTCTGATGTTGTTGATGATCAGGGACACCAATATGTTGATCTGGTGCAGGAAGGCGGCGGGGTTTTAGGTATCGCCCTTGTAGGTTATACGTATATACTTGAAACTGCCGGAATTCGTTTTTTCCATTTGGCCGGTACTTCGGCAGGTGCAATTAATACGTTAATTCTGGCCGGAATCGACAGCATTGAAAAACCAAAGTCGCAAACCGTTCTGGATGTGCTTGCAAAACAGGATTTGTTTGAATTTGTGGATGGAGACCCGGTTCTAAAATCAATTATGCAAAAAATGATTGACGGGACTCCTGTACGAAAAATGATATGGAAACTTGTCCGCAACTTCAGCAAACTTAAAAAGGCACTATTTGTCGATTTGGGCTTAAATCCGGGAAATAAATTCGAAAGCTGGATAGAAAAAATACTGAAAGATTCACCAAATAAAATAGAAACGGTTGGTGATTTAATTGAAAAAAGGGGAAAAAAATATTTCCCGCAAGGATTAAAACACCGTATCACAGGAGAACCAATTTCAGATGATTACGCCCGCATCTATATTATAGCAGCCGATGTGACAACGCAAACGAAAGTACAATTTCCGAAAATGGCAACGTTATATTGGGGCGATACCATGTGGAAACAATCTCCGGCCAAAATGGTACGCGCTTCCATGTCGGTACCTTTCTTTTTTATTCCTTTTGAAATTAAAAACATTCCTGGAGCTGGTGAACCAGCCAACGAACAGTGGATGAAATATGCCAATTTTCATGGGAAAATTCCGGAAAAGGTAAAATTTGTTGACGGCGGAATGATTTCAAATTTCCCAATAAATGTGTTTCATTCAAAAGGTGGAATTCCACGAAAACCAACATTCGGCGTAAAACTGAGTTCTTATCGCCAGGAATGTTCAAGTGTTGATGATTTCGGCGGATTTACCGGATCAATGATAAGTACCATGCGCCATGATGCAGACAATGAATTTCTGATCCAAAATCCCGATTTCGATAAACTGATTTGTTTTATCGATGCAGACAAAGATTTCAACTGGCTCAACTTCAAAATGACTGATGACAAAAAGAAAAAACTCTTTTTGCTTGGCGCACAAAAAGGGCTTTCATTTATCAAACAATTCGATTGGGAAAAATATAAGGAATTAAGAAACGTAAAATCGGTAATTGAAAAAATGTAAAAGTTGAAATCATTATGAATTTCCAGCCACCGGCTATCTGTTGAATTGAAGTTCAGACTAAAAGTGCTTGAATTTAAATCGGGAAATTATTTCAGCTGATTGTAAATATGTTATAATTCGATTATTTTCTTTTACCTTTGCCCCCGAAAAGAAAAGGGTTGGTACTTTCAACTCTGAGATTTAAAATTCAATACCACTAATGAAGTTTACAGAACTGGATATACATGATGATATACTTGATGCCATCACGTACATGGGATTTAATAAAACCACCCCCATTCAGGAACAGGCAATTCCTGAAATTTTAAAAGGCCACGATTTAATTGCCTGTGCACAAACCGGAACCGGAAAAACAGCAGCTTTTGTAATTCCGGTGCTCGATATGATTTTGGAACATCCGGCAGGTGAAACAACAACATTAATTCTTGTTCCGACACGCGAGCTGGCCATGCAAATCGATCAGCAGGTGCAGGGGATAAGTTACAACCTTGGAATTCATTCCATTGCCATTTACGGTGGTGGTGACGGAGACGACTGGGGCCAGCAAAAAAGAGCTTTAACACAAGGCGCCGACATCGTTATCGCTACTCCCGGAAAGTTGATTTCACACCTAAACCTTGGGTATGTTAAATTCGATACAATTAAATACCTGATCCTCGATGAAGCCGACCGCATGCTGGACATTGGATTTTATGATGATATTATCAAAATAATTTCATATTTGCCAAAACTTCGGCAAACACTAATGTTCAGTGCAACAATGGCACCAAAAATACGGACACTTGCATCTAAAATATTACAAAACCCAAAAGAAATCAACATTGCAATGTCAAAGCCTGCGGAAGGTGTGTTGCAGGCAGCATATCTTTGCTACGACAAACAAAAAACTGACTTAATTATCCATCTGATTTCTGATAAACCGGATTACAACAGCATCCTCATTTTTTGCGCTACAAAAAAGAAGGTAACTGAACTTGCCCGTTCTCTTAAAAAAAATAAAATAGATGCAGAGCCTATTTCTTCAGATTTGGAACAGTCGGAGAGGGAGAAAGTATTGCAGGGTTTCCGGGCAAAACGGACACGAATTCTGGTTGCCACCGATGTTTTAAGCCGCGGAATCGATATTAAGGAAATCAATCTCATCATAAATTATGACGTGCCGCAGGATGCCGAGGATTATGTACACCGGGTAGGAAGGACTGCCCGCGCCGATGCAACCGGAGTGGCATTAACATTGATAAGTGAAAAAGACATGTTCAATTTCCATCGGATTGAACAATTAATTGAGAAAGAAATAATTAAACTTCCGATGCCCGATGGGTTGGGTGAAGGTCCTGTCTGGAAGAAATCCGCTACACGAGGAAACTTCAGAAAAAAAGATTTTAAAAAACCCAACCGTCAATCATCCGGAAAAAAACCAACATTCCGTAAACCGAAAAAAAATAACTAATCAAAAATACTGAACCCAGTTACCGGGATTATTGGCAAAAACCAGATAAAAAGTTAAATCCAGCCCTGTCATTTTTATTTTCTACTTTTGCATTCTATGAAACGTGTAGTAGTCGGACTTTCAGGTGGTGTTGATTCAAGTGTTGCAGCATATTTGCTGAAGCAGCAGGGTCACGATCTGGTAGCGCTTTTTATGGTGAACTGGCACGAACGGGTTGGAAATATCACCAGTGCCTGCACATGGGAAGAAGATGCACTGATTGCCGAAATGGTTGCTAAAAAACTGAACATTCCCTTCCACATTGTCGATCTAAGTAAAGATTATAAAAAACGGGTGGTCGATTATATGTTTGCCGAATACAAGGCTGGCCGAACCCCCAATCCCGATGTGCTCTGCAACCGGGAAATTAAATTTGACACCTTCATGGATGAAGCCATGAAATTTGATGCAGATTTTGTGGCAACAGGTCATTACTGCCGGAAAAGTGAAATAGTTGTCGAAGGCAAAACCATTCATCAGCTATTGGCAGGAAAAGACCCGAACAAGGATCAGAGTTATTTTTTGTGTCAGCTCAACCAGGAGCAGCTTTCAAAAGCAATGTTCCCGGTGGGCGATTTGCTAAAACCCGAAGTAAGGAAAATTGCAAGGCAACAAAATCTGCCAACTGCCGAACGTAAGGATTCGCAAGGCATTTGTTTTGTCGGGAAAGTGGATTTACCCACTTTTTTACAACAGAAACTTGAACCTGAAAACGGTAATATTATTGAAGTTCCGGCCGCGTTCATTGAAAAGAAAAAAAAGATTGAAGTTTCAGAAGAAAACTACCGGAAGCTTTGTTTTCAGTATCCGTACAAACCCTGGAACGGTGAAATAATCGGGGAACACCAGGGCGCTCATTTTTATACTATCGGCCAGCGGAAAGGATTGAACATTGGCGGCCATAAAGAACCACTTTTTGTCATCGGCACCGATGTTCAAAGAAATATTGTTTATGTTGGCGAAGGACAAAATCATCCGGGACTATATCGCCCCGGATTGTTTGTGAAAGCAGATGACATGCACTGGATTCGGCATGATAAACAGATGGTGCCCGGAGAAAGCAGAAAATTTGACATGCGCATCCGTTACCGGCAGCCACTTGAAAAAGGAACCATCCATTTAAAGGAAGAAGGAGCTTATTTTCTTTTCGAAAACGAACAGCGGGGAATTACATCTGGTCAGTTTGCAGCCTGGTATTTGGGCGAAGAGTTAGTTGGCTCAGGTGTTATCACATAAATATTTTCTAAATTAGTACAAAAATTTCAATATGATAAAATCTATGACCGGATTTGGAAAATCCGGATTCGAAGTAAACAACAAAAAAATTACCATCGAAATTAAATCGCTAAACAGCAAGCAAACCGACATTAACACAAGAATTCCGGCACTCTACCGTGAAAAGGACATTCAAATCAGAAGGTTGCTGACCGAAAGACTTGTCAGGGGTAAAATCGATTTTAATATTTATGTTGAAAATCTGGGGGATGAATCCAATTCAAGAATCAACGAACCCATATTAAAAAGCTATTTTCAGCACCTGAGCAAAATCAGCAGCGATTTAAATCTGACATCAGACCATACAACACTGCAGGCGGCAATGCGATTGCCGGATGTCGTAAAAACAGAATATGAAACACTTGACGAGGAGGAGTGGGAAATCATATTGAATAACATTAAAAAAGCGCTGGCTGATATCGAAAAATTCAGACTGCAGGAAGGTGAAGCCATGAAAACTGATATTTCGCAAAATATTGAAAATATCAGTCAGCTGCTCAGCCAAATCGCGCCTTTTGAAGAACAGCGAATTGTAAATCTGAAAACCCGGCTAACCGATAACCTGACAGCTTTGCAACTAAATGGCAATGTTGATGAAAACCGCTTTGAACAGGAATTGATATTTTACCTTGAACGGCTGGATATTAATGAAGAAAAAGTGCGGCTGACAAATCATTGCAGTTACTTTGCAGAAACCATGGAAGAACCGGAAAGCAGCGGAAAAAAACTGGGATTTATTTCCCAGGAGTTGGGCCGCGAAATCAATACAATCGGCTCAAAAGCCAACGATCAGAATATCCAGCGGATTGTTGTTCAGATGAAAGATCATTTGGAACGGGTGAAGGAACAGTTGCTGAATGTGTTGTAATTTCAAAAATTATGGCTCAAAGTTCAAAGTCAAAAGGAAAGCTACTTATTTTTTCAGCACCCTCCGGTTCAGGAAAAACCACCATCGTAAAGCACCTGCTGCAACAGGGTTTTAACCTTGAATTTTCGATTTCGGCTACAAGTCGCGAACCGCGGGAAGGTGAAATTCATGCAAAGGATTATTACTTTCTGCCGCAAAGCGATTTTCAGCAAAAAGTTAAAAATGATGATTTTCTTGAGTGGGAAGAAGTTTATAATGGCATATATTACGGAACTCTGAAGAGTGAGGTGGAACGTATCAGAAACCTGGGCAAGAATGTAATTTTTGATGTGGATGTAGTGGGCGGTTTGAACATTAAAAAATTCTTCGGAGACGAAGCGCTTGCTGTTTTTGTGAAACCTCCTTCTGTTGAGGAACTGAATAAACGCCTTCGTAACCGCTCCACCGAAACGGAAAAAATAATCCGGATGCGGATTGCAAAAGCAGAACATGAAATGAGTTATGCCGATCAGTTCGATGTCATTTTGATAAATGAAAACCTTGAAACCACATTGAAAAAAGCAGAACAAATTTTAACTGAATTCCTTTCAAAATAGAATAAAATGAACAATCTGGTAATGGACATCCTGGCCCCAAAATCTGACCTTCATTTTAAAATCGGGTTGTATTTTGGAACCTTTAACCCGGTTCATATCGGGCATTTAGCCATTGCAAATTATATGGTTGAATATACAGGAATTGACCAGCTCTGGTTTGTAGTTTCACCACAAAACCCCCTGAAAAAAAAGAACAACCTGCTTGACGATTATCAGCGTTTGGAAATGGTGCACAGGGCAGTCGAAAACGACGACCGCATGCGTGTTTCAAATGTGGAATTTAAAATGCCTAAGCCAAGCTACACATCAGATACACTTGCCTATTTAAAAGATCAGTACCCAAATTATGAGTTCAGTATTTTAATGGGATCCGATAATTTACAGAACTTTCACAAATGGAAAAATTATGAAACTATTTTGGAAAATTATGGCATTCTTGTATATCCCCGGCCAAATTTTGATGCATCTCAAATAAAACAGCATAAAAACATTACCATAACGGACGCACCGCTCATGGAAATTTCATCCACTTTCATTCGGCAGGCCCTGAAAAACGGTAAAGATGTGCGTCATTTTTTACCCTTTAAAACATGGGAATATCTGGATGAAATGGGCTTTTACAGGAAGTAAAAGCTTCACCTTGTTTTTGTCATATCGTTGTCCACAGAGATAATAAAATCAGCAATCCCTTTGTTTTCTTCCGTTAAATCAGAAATATCTTTCTGTGAAACTGTAGTGATGGTTACAATTTTCAAATCCGGCATTTCCTGTTTTAGATACCAGTTGATACTTTCAAAATTATCGGAATGATACGAGCCGTTAAAATGAAGAAAAGTTTTTCCGGGTGACCAGTTTTTCAGAATGAAGTGAGCCATAGTCGCATCTTTAATTGCCTGTGACTTCGGAAAGTTCTCGCCCATGTGTGCACTCATCCCCCCCATCTCCAGCAGGCTTTTATAACTCTTCAAATCCGGATCGTAGGGAACCGGTAACGGTGGAAGAAATTCTTTTGCTTCGCCGGAAAGTTCTTCCAGCCCCTCAAAACCTCTCGAATTTACAACCGATGCATACCTGCGTGGAATATTAGTGGCAATAAATTTTAATCCGTGACTTTTAGCGAATTCCACCAATGGTTTGTAGTCAGTTTTATAATTGGGCCATGTACGTGCTTCAGATTCAAAATAGCTTTGCGAAATCAGACTGTCAAGGTATTCATTCAAAATGATCTGATTGTCGGTCTCAAACATTTCGGCGCCCAGCACAAGGTTATCATTTTTCAACGCATACAAATCTTTTGTCAGTTCCAGTTCCAGCCAGTGTGCAATCGGATTATCGTGTGATTCCCCAAACAAAATCACATCGGCATCCTCTGCTTCCTTCAGCATTTTCGAATATTTCACCTCTTTTCCTTCTTTCGAAAACAGGATATATGCAGGTTTACCGGTTTTAAATGCCGAAAAAACAACAGACAGAATAATAAACACAAAATATACATTCTTCATTTTAACTCAATTTGTTCTTTATCATTGCAACAATACCAGACGTTAATCAGTTTTAACAAATGATTGTTTTAACTTCGTTTACAGAAAAGCGAATTCTATGCCGCACAAATGTAGCATTTTCATTTTATTACTCCTTGCAGGTTTGCAATGCATTGCCCGGCATCATGCTGAAACTATCTGGCTGGAACATGATAGTTACCAGCGCAGTTATGTATTATTTGTTCCTGAAGATTTTACTCATGATAAAAGTTATCCGGTACTTTTAATATTGCATGGAGGCGGAGGAACAGCGCGTGGTTTAATCAGAAACACCCGTTCAGAATTCAACAAACTTGCCAGCCAAAATGATTTTATAGCAGTTTATCCAAATGGTATTGGGAAAAGCTGGAACGACGGAGCCCGAGATACTTTGGCAAAAGCACGGAAACTAAACATCAATGATGTGGGTTTTATTGAAAGGATACTGGATGATTTAAATTCGAAAATAAATGTGGATCGGGAACATATTTTTGCCTGCGGTATTTCAAACGGTGGCTTCATGGTGCAGCGGCTGGCTTATGAAATACCGGAAAAAATCAAGGGAATTGCTGTGGTAGCTTCCAGTCTTAGCAAAGTTCAACTGGCCCGGCCAACTCCAAAAATTCCGGTACCCGTAATTTTCATAAACGGAACGCACGACCCTCTGGTACCTTTCAACGGTGGTTTTGTTTCAGTATTCAATCAGAAACGCGGTGAAGTCATTAGTGTTGAAAACAGCATTAAAAAATGGTGCGAAATCAACGGATGCACAGAAAAATCAGTAGAAAAGCGATTCCCTGATCGTGGTAAAAATGACAGGTGCCAGGCATTTGAAACAGTTTACCACAACCCTGATGCCCCGGGAATAAAAGTGGCAGCCATTAAAATAGAAAACGGCGGACACACCTGGCCCGGAACTAAACAAAACCTGCCCAAACGACTGGTTGGAAACACCTGCCAGGATGTAAACGGTTGCGATGAAATCCTGAAATTTTTTAAATCTTTGTAATTATGGAAGAATCTGGTTGGTTTTATGGAACATTCGTTGATCCACTTTTAAATTCGATGCGAAAACACGTAACAAAACAAATTCAGGAAGGGGAAAAAGTGATTGATGTGGCCTGCGGAACAGGTGCCCAGGTTTTTCATTATTCAGGAAAAACTACAAGAGCAGTTGGTGTTGATCTTTCAGAATCCATGATCTCCAGAGCCGTTAAAACCAAATCAAAAAGAGGAGTTGACAATGTTGAATTTGTTGTTTGCGATGCAACAAACCTTTCCCGGTTTACAAATCATGAATTTGATACAGCCACAATGTCGCTGGCATTACACCAGTTTCATCCGGAGCTGTATACGAAAATTCTTGCCGAAATGAAAAGGATAGCAAAACGAGTAATTCTAATTGATTATGCTGTTCCACTACCAGGAAATTTATTGGGTTACGGCAGCCGTTTTGCTGAATCGCTTACCGATAAGGAACATCACCAAAATTTTAAAAGGTTTTGCGCACTCGGCGGGTTGGATAAAATTCTGCCTCAAAATCAACTTAAAATTCATAAATCGATCCTTTTCGGAAAAGATGCATTTCAACTGGCAGTTTGTTCACATCCCGCTTAAAGCGGCCGGAAATCACCGGGAAATTCATTCAATTTTTAAATGAATGTTAATCAGTTTAATGTGAAAATGTTAATCATTTGAAAAAAAAAGAACTTTAAATGCAGAGTGGTTTAATTGTTGTAAATTCGTCTGTTTTAAGAAAACAAAAGTTACCTGCATCAACAGGAACCTCAAATTTTTAACAATAAATACATGAAATGAGCATGAGTCACAACAAACATCAATGATTAAATAACTCATGTGAATTCCATATGAAACAAATAGTTTTAATCATATGAAAAAAATATTCATTTTAGCATCCTGCGCGGTCATGATTTTTACTGTATCGTGCAGTTTGAAATCCAAAGAAAAAAGTTCCATGGAAAACAACAAAGCCCTGGCGGACAATCCGCTTATGCGCCCCAGTACGTTGCCATTTCAGGCACCCGATTTCAACAAAATTAAGAACAGTGATTTTAAACCTGCGTTTGAAGAAGGAATAAAAAGGCAACGCACCGAAATCGAAAATATCGCCAACAATACGGAAAAACCAACTTTCGAAAATACATTGGTGGCGCTGGAGAAAAGTGGCGCATTATTAACCCGTGTCGATAATATTTTTGAAATGCTTTCAGGTGCAAATACCGACTCCGTTTTACAAAGCCTGCAGGAAGAAATTGCACCCCAGCTGGCTGCCCAGCACGATGCAATTTACCTGAATGAAAACCTGTTTGAACGCATCAAACAAATCCATCAGAAAAAAAATGACTTAAATCTTGACCCGGAATCAGCCCGTCTGCTCGATTACTATTATGATGAATTTGTTCGTGCAGGGGCAAATCTTCCGGCTGCCGAAAAGGAAAAGCTGAAAAAACTGAATGAAGAAGAGGCATTGCTCAGCGCAAAATTTACAAACAAACTGCTGGCAGCTGCAAAAGCCGGCGCATTGCTGGTGGATGACAAGGCTGCTCTGGAAGGCCTCCCGGAAAGCACCCTAAAGTCGGCAGCACAAAATGCAGAAGAAAACGGCAAGTCCGGTAAATGGCTTCTTCCACTGCAAAACACCACCCAGCAACCTGCACTTCAATGGCTTGAAAACCGCGACACCCGCCGGCAATTGTTCGAAGCATCATGGACACGTGCTGAAAAAGGAGATGAAAATGATACCCGTGAAACAATAAAACGACTCGCTGAATTAAGGGCAGAAAAAGCGAAACTGCTGGGTTTCCCGAATTATGCTGCCTGGACTCTCCAGGATCAAATGGCTAAAACTCCTGAAAACGTTCGTGATTTTCTTAAAAAACTTATTCCGCCGGCAACTGCAAATGCAAGAAATGAAGTGGAAGATTTGCAGGTGGTAATCAATCAGGAGAACGGCAATTTTAAATTGCAGCCGTGGGACTGGAATTATTATGCTGAAAAAATCCGTAAGGAACGTTACGATTTGGATGACGACCAGTTGAAACCCTACTTTGAACTGTTTAATGTGCTTGAAAACGGAGTGTTTTATGCCGCCAGTCAATTATACGGAATTACATTCAACAGAAGGGATGACATACCGGTATACCAGCCCGACATGCGCGTTTACACGGTTGTGGACAAAGATGGAACCGAAATGGGGCTGTTTTACTGCGATTTCTTTAAACGCGACAATAAATCGGGCGGCGCCTGGATGAGCAATGTGGTGGGGCAATCGAAACTGCTGGGAACAAAACCTGTGATTTACAATGTATGTAATTTCACAAAACCCGCACCTGGCGAACCGGCACTTATTACCTGGGACGACGTATCAACACTGTTCCACGAATTTGGCCACGCCTTGCACGGATTGTTCGCCGACCAGGTTTATCCTGCCCTTTCGGGAACAAGCGTAGCCCGCGATTTTGTGGAGTTGCCTTCACAGTTCAACGAGCACTGGGCACTCGACCCAAAAGTGCTGATGCATTATGCAACTCATTACGAAACCGGAAAACCCATGCCACAGGAATTGGTGGACAAGATTAAAAAATCGACAACATTTAACCAGGGATATGCTTTAACAGAAATTCTTGCCGCAGCCGACCTTGACATGGAATGGCACAGTGTTCCTGCCGGGAAAGACATCAGTTCTGTGGATGAATTTGAAGCCGAGGCATTGAAAAAAACAAACCTTGATATCGCAGAGGTTCCGCCAAGGTATCGTTCATCCTACTTTTTGCACATCTGGGCACATGGGTATTCAGCAGGATATTATGCCTATTTGTGGGCCGAAATGCTGGATGAAGATGCATTTGCCTGGTTTCAGGAAAATGGCGGCCTCACCCGCGAAAATGGCCAGCGCTTCCGCGATATGATTCTTTCAAGGGGAAATACCGAGGATCTTAGTAAAATGTTTGTCGCTTTCAGGGGCCACGAACCCGACATTCAGCCCATGCTAAAAGACCGCGGGTTAATAAAAAAATAACCGGTATCAATTGTTCTCCCTTCTTTGTTTTGTAAAACACGGGAGGGAGAATTTTTTTTATATCGCCCGGAATGAAAGATTCGATCTGAGGTCTTAAATCATTCAGGAATACTTCTGCAAAAGCCGCATTATAATTGTGCCAGCCGTTCTATGCATCCGGGTAATTTTAAATTCATCTTTTCAGTTGAATACCCGAAATCTGAATTACTACACATGTGGACGAGCAAATTATCCGGATAAAATTATGCATTAATCTTTCAAAATGATTTAAAAGCAGTGCTGACGTCCTTTCTGAGAACATAAAACAGTAATGTGAATAGAATAATTGGATATAACAAATCTCCAATAAGTACAGTACCCACATTCATTTGGGAATAATTTTGGTTGACTACGGCATCCAGAATGTGAGTATAGGCTGCGCCAAACCAAAAAACTGATTTGCTGATAACCAGTGCTGTAATGATATGCCCCCTCAACCAAATGGCAAGAAATCCTGCAATGCCGGAACCCAGCGTGTAAAATGCCAGTTCAGTCTGGAACGGGCCAGGATCCCAACCTATACCATTTGCGACACGTTCTGCAAGAAAAATATGTCCGGTAAAGCTCCACAGCCCTCCAAATCCAATAAGTATTACCACATAGTACCACAGGAAAATGGATGCCCGATCGAATTTATTTTCAATCTTCTTTATATGTATATGTTTCATTGCACTTATTGGTATTAAAAACAGGCCATAAACAAGTGTACCCGCGAAAGGAATAAGAGAAGTCAACCAAAATATAAACCAGGTGTGTGGAATAAATCTAACCAGTACTTCTTTCCAGTTTACAAAGGCAGAATCCGGTTCTTGTTTTCTTAGTACAATTCCAAATGGCACAAAGAAATCAATTAAAGAAAATATCCGATTATCTTTCATATATCTCTGTTTATGTTTTCTTTTACCGGAAAAACCGGAAAAAACCGGAACAGGCAGCAACAAGCTTCCCTCGTGCGGCTCTTCCAACACCTGATTCAAAGATAAGCTAATTTCAAACAAGGATAGATTACTATTATATGTCGGGTTTAGATAACCAGCAATGTGTGCAGTCATCTCCGGTGACACACGGGATAGAGAACGGAAATCTGCTGCATATAAACCACTGGCCCCTCTTTGAAATGCGTAATAATGTCTCCATCTGGTCGTACTTGTCTTTTATCTAATTATCAATCAAATTTATTTATTCTTTTCAAATGACTTTACAACTAAAATCAGTGAATCATTTTGTTATCCATCATGATTTATCAAGGTAATTCCAGTCAAATCAGCTTTGCCACTTTGTAAAAAAGCATAAGTAAGTTTATCTGCTTTGCAGTCAATAAACCTGACTTGATTCAGTTTCCTGTTATTTTTAAAGAAAGTATTTATAAGGGTTACATTTTGAAATTTAACCTTTTTGAATCCACAATTTTCAAAAGAACAATTATCTATGATCCCGGTAAAAACGATGTTCTCAAATCCGGTTGTTTTAAATATTGTCTGATTCCATGTTGAATTATCAATTGAATTATTTATGAAATCACTCACATTAAATGTCACTCCTGTAAAATCAGCATTTGCAAAATCCGAATCTTTAAGATGACTTAAAGAGAATTTGGAAGCTTTCAGGGAACAGTTTTTAAAATCATTTTTTATAAGGTGTGAACTTTGAATCGTACTAAAACTGATATCAGAGTTTGAAAAATCACAGTTCCCGACATAGTTGTCTTTAAGGATAAGTCCCGAAAGCTCTGATCCTCTGTATTTACAGTTTTTCATATTGGAAGAACTGAATTTCTCATGTAAGTTTTTTAAACCTGAAAAATCAGCATCAATCCAGTTTCCACCCGACATATCCCATTTAAGTTTACTTTTCTGACTTCCTGTTGCGGTGTCTGCAGATGTAAGTTGTGTCTCTGAAGAATTGAATTTTTCGGAAAAATAGTTAAGATCAACATTAAAAATATCCGCTAATTTGTTGAGCGTAATAATGTCGGGCATGGATTCTCCCCTTTCCCATTTCCCTACTGCCTGTGCACTTATAAATAGTTTTTCTGCAAGTTGAGCCTGTGACAACCTTCGTTTTTTTCTCGCAACTGCAATTTTGTTTCCGATACTCTTTGTTTCCATTTGTGTCATAATTTAATAAATTTTAAAACACAACAAATATATTATTCAATATTCTGTGAATCGGTCATAATGTGGTTAATTACAGTTGTATTTACGCTTCCTGCAGTTGTATTAGGTGAACTACTGGTTGTATTTTTTTAAAGGTCTTTGTTCCTGTTCATTGTCAGAGGTTAAATTCATGGTGTTGTATGGGTTCATAGTCTTACCTGTTTTGGGTAGAATATTGGTGGCCGGTTGGCAAAGGGAATTTCCCCTCTGCCACTCTTTATTTGAACTTCCTTCCAATTTTTCTTGAGGGAAATTAGGGGTATCTATACACTATTTAACCTTTGTAACATTTTTACAGCTAAATTAACAAAAGTTTGCTTCCCTTAAATCGGCTTAACATAAAATCAAGATATTTTTACAACATTATCTTAAATTAAATCATAATGAAAAACCAAAATCTTTCACTTATCAGCGCATTGCCGCTGTTTGTTCTTCTTAATCTTTCGGTAAATACTTTAAAAGCCCAGTCGGAATTTGGAATCAAAGGCGGTGTCAATACCTCCGGACTTAACGACAAAATCAGCAGCACTGTATTCGATTTTCAGAAAAGAAGCGGTGCCATTTTTGGTGTTTATTACAAAAAACACGATTTGGCTGGGCCTCTGGGCCTGCAGGTGGAGTTGCTGTACCAGCAGAAAGGAGGCAACTATTTTATACAGCATTTTGAAAGTACTGAATCAGGAGAAGGTGCCTATACAGGTTATTATGGATATGACAACCCGTACACAGGCTACTGGAGCCGGAGATCGCAGCGG
This sequence comes from uncultured Prolixibacteraceae bacterium, assembly GCA_963816685.1. Classification (GTDB taxonomy): domain Bacteria; phylum Bacteroidota; class Bacteroidia; order Bacteroidales; family Prolixibacteraceae; genus CAVYUC01. The sequence continues at coordinate 139,758 of CAWFMB010000011.1, forward strand.
TACCACTATGTCACCCTTCCCGTTTTGCTAACCGTTTCGCCGATAAAATTCCTTGATATCTACGCCGGAGGTGAAATGGGATACCTGCTTGCGAAATCGGGTTCGCCTTACACCGGCTGGACAACCAACCGTTTTGCCGCCGGAATTGCCGCGGGAGCCGCCTTAAAAATCGATAAAAACACCAAACTCGACATTCGCTATTCAAAAGATCTTACCCGCGTTGCTGATTTTGGTGATACTGACATTAAAAATTACGGCTTGGCGTTTACCGTTCAGCGATTACTCTTCATTAAACAGAAACAATAAACTCCCGGCAGCCGGACCTTCCACGTCCGGTTTCTTTTTTCCGGAAGAGGCTGTTCAAAAGGCTATGCAATTTGATACAACCTCTTCCTCTTTCTGAAACCCTGAAGCGGAAAAAATTTACGTCCTGCATTCCCGGGTTTTTTACATCTTTGCATCATGAAAACCGCACGGATAATATTGCTGTTTCCCCTGGCACTGTTTCGGCTGATGCTGCTTTTTTTTGTTTCACTTATTGTTGCAATTGTGGGATTGATTTGGCTGAAATTGTTTGGGTTTAGCCGAAAACTTCAAAACTGGACGATGAAGACCTGGGGCAAGTCCCTCCTGCTTGTTCTTGGTATAAAAGTGATGCACAACAGCATTCCGGAAAATATGAATTTTATTCTGATGGCCAACCACCGCAGTTACCTCGATATTTTTATTGTGGCGCGTTATACACCTTCGGCACTGGTTGCAAAAGCAGAAGTAAAAAACTGGCCCCTGATAAAAACCGGGGCAAAGCTTACGAAAATAATTTTTGTGTCGCGAAACGAAATGAAAAGTCTGGTTGAAACCATGCGTAAAATAAAAGAATCAATAAACCAGGGAATTCCTGTTGCGGTTTTCCCTGAAGGCACCTCAACGAAAGGGCCGCTTACAAAATCATTTAAGAACGGCAGTTTTCAAATTGCCTCCGAAACCAAAATTCCTGTTATTCCCATGGCCATTCATTATAAAGATGAAAAGGATTCCTGGATTGATGACGATACTTTTGTTGGCCACTTTTTCAGGCAGATGAGTAAACCTGTAACAAAAGTTTATATCCGGTACGGAACTCCGGTAATCAGCCCCGACTTCAAAATTCTTCAGCAGGAAACCCGGAACCAAATTGATAAAATGTTACAGGATTTGATTGGCAACATTAAAAATTAAGCGATTTTATTTTTTCTTTTAAACCAGTAGAAAACCGGGATTCCGGAGAGTGCGGTTAACAAGGCAATGGTCGATTCCCATGGTCGTTCGAAATAAGCCAGTACTAAAATGGCAACATTTGTAACAATAAAAACAATTTGCACCACCGGATAACCCGGAAGTTTGAGCTTGCTTTGGCCGGACATGCGCAGTTTAAAAACACCAATAACAGCAAATATGGGAAAAATACCGAGCGAAAAGCCCATGTATGCAAGAATCTGGTCAAATGTGCCGGTAAGCACAATGATAATTGCAATGGTACTTTGAAGCAATATTGCATTTTGGGGCACTTCAAATTTTGGGTGAACTTTTGAAATGACCTTGAAAAAATATCCGTCTTTGGCCATGGAATAATAAACCCGCGGCCCCAGGATGATAAATGCACTGAGCGACGAAAAAAGTGCAAATGAAATTAAAAGTGAAATCACAGTTTCGGCAACTGCCCCAAAAGCATTTCCGGCTGCCAGGCCGCCAATTTCAGGTTCGCCCACCATTTTCCCTGGCGGAATTGCATAAACAAAAAACAGGTTCAACAGCAGGTATAATACAGTTACGATTCCGGTGGAAATTAATAGCGAGCGCGGAATTACCCTCCCCGGATTTTTGATTTCGGAACCGATGTAAGTGGCAGAATTCCAGCCGCTGTAAGCGAACATGATGAACATGAGCGAAAGTCCAATTGCTTTCCAGCCCTCAAAGTTAAACCGAAACACCTGCCCTGAATTCAGGTTCTGAAGACTTCCGTTTCCGACAGTAAATCCTGCAATTATCAACCCTGCAATTAATGCAATTTTAAGGATAGTCAATGTATTCTGCACTTTGGCGCCCAATATCACCCCGCGGGAATGAATCAGCGAAAAAATTAAAATAAGCAACACAGCGAGAATATTGCTGAATAACCCCGGATTCATCATTTCATTAAGGTTAAGCCACGATTGAACCCCAGGGAATGCCCAAATAAAGTATTTGCTGAAACCTATTGCCGAAGCCGCAATAGGAGCCGAAAAACCAACAATCAGCGAGAGCCATCCACTTAAGAAACCAAACAGGGGATGAAACAATTTCGAGATAAAAATATATTCGCCGCCGGCTTCCGGAAAGGAAGCGCCAAGTTCACCAAAAGACAATGCGCCACAGAAAGCAATGATGCCGCCCACCAGCCACAATACCAGCATGATTTGGGGATTCAAAAGAAAACTCATGATGAATCCTGTTGTCGTAAATATTCCGGCACCAATAATATTGGCAACAACAATATTTGTCACCGGAAAAAGTCCAAGTTTCCGTTCAAGTTTCTTATCCGGAAGAATCAATGGAATTAATCTTTTGCAGTTTTATAACTAATTGAAATTCCCGACCTGCTGTTTTCAGCAAAGGTTGTTTTAAAATTATCGAGGCCTTTTAGATATTCAACAAAATCACCAATAGCGGGCATGCGCATATTGGTGTTATGGGCAGTAAAACATCCTCCGACTTCAAGCTTTGGGGCCATGGCTTTAAAATAGTTGGTGTACCAGTATTTATCTGCATCACTAAAAACAAAATCATACTTACCGGGAAGTGCCGGTATCAATTCATGCGCATCAGCCAGCCGCGCGTCAATGTATTTTTCAACCCCTGCTTTTTTAAAATTTGCCTTTGCCTGAAGGTACCGCTGCTTGTCAATTTCAACTGTTATTAATTTGCCCCCGGTTTTACTTAATGCCCAGGCTATCCAAATGGCCGAATGACCTGTTGATGTACCTATTTCAACTGCCTTTTTATACTTATTTTTAACAATAATGTCGTACAATGCTTTTCCGTCAGTCAGAGGCACATTCATATCGCGCCAATTGTTTGAGTTATCCTCCAGAAAGTTTTTTATTTTCCGATCGAGACTATTCTCAATTTCAGGATACTGCGCCTGCACCGGCCCACAACCCGAAACAAACAAAATAACCAATAGAATTGTACCTGAAAGTGAAGCACAAAATCTGTTTATGTAATTTCTGTTATAAGCCTTTTTCATTGGATCAATTTTTAAATTGCAGAAGAATATTCAACCGGATTCTTCATCTGCAAGATATGAATAATTGTGTGTTTTTAAAAAGTCTTTTAATCATTGTTGTCCGGTAAAAAAACAAAATACCTGGATTAGACCGGCAATCCACAGCCTCACAGAGGCGACAGTATGGTAGCAAAGTAGAAAACGATTATGAACCACAGCCTCGTAGAGGCGACAGTATGGTAACATGCAACATGGAAAAAACAAACAATATCGAAATCAGCCCGGCGGAGCAACAGTATGGTAGCAAAAAAACGGCGACGATAACCACAGCCTCGTAGAGGCGACAGTATGGTAGCATGGTTGAAAATCATAATCTCCCTGAATTTTCGCTAATAGTATGTCGCTCCGGAAGACTATCGAGATCGAATAGCCGGCGTATCCTGTTTGCTACCATACTGCCGTTCCTACGGAACTGGAGAAAAAACAACAGTGATCCAGCCTCGTAGAGGCGACAGTATGGTAGCATACAGAAAACGATTATGATCCACAGCCTCGTAGAGGCGACAGTATGGTAGCATGAAAAAACAGCATCGGAAACCAGCCCCGACGGGGCGGAACATCCTGAATGGACAGACAAATAGTTCCGTATATTTTAACCGGTCACCAATGTCTTTTTAATTGCATCCAAAAAACAGGCCGTTAAAAAGGCATAAACTTCTTTATCCAGGCTTCGCTTTTAGGTGCTTCTGCCTGAAGTTGCCCCGGTCCAATTACCACAAATCCACCGTCGGAAGCATTTATAATTCTTGCTGCCTGATCATTGCTGAACCTGAAAGGAAAAACCATTTCGCTGAGAACTTTTCCATTTTCATCGGTTAACAGCAGCCACGGACCAATCTTTCCCAAAAAGGAAGTTTCTTTTTTACCGGCCAGAAGTATTTTACCATCAGGACGGACAACCACTGCATTTCCACCTTCTGAACCTTCACTGTCGATATTCTGTGTCCAGACAATTTTTCCTTCAGGTGAAATTTTACTCACTACAAGGTCATAGTCAAATATCGGGTCTTCAGAATTGATATCATTCATGCAGGAACCAGACCAGCCAATCACGACAAGATTATTGTCGGGAGAACAGCAAAGACATTCAGGCCATTCATTTTTCCCCGGTGTTTCAATTACTTTATCCCAAAGCAATTCTCCATTCGAATTAAAACGAAATAGCCAGATATCTGAATCAGCCGGATTTTTCCCTGAAACCTGCCCTGTAAGCGCAAATCCTCCGTCGGGAAGTGATTTTATTGATTTTGAACGTGCTGTTTTTCCTTCACCAAAATATTTCTCCCAAATCATTTCACCGTTTTTATCAAATCCGGCAAGCCAAATTTGCTCCTGGTTCAGATCATTACACTTTGTTCCGGCCAGTATAAAACTTTCATCTGCCAATGCTGCTATTCCACTTGAACTGCAATTGTTTCCGCTTGCTAAAACTTTTTGCCAAAGCATATTTCCTGTGTCGTCAGTCTTCTGAATAACTGCCTTAAAACTGTTGTCGGGATTTATGCTCTTTCCTGTAAAAATATAGTTGCCTTCCTGTGTTTGAATAACCTGCACCGGAAAATCGTTTTGTCCGGTACTGTAAGTTTTTTCCCAGATTATTTCTCCGGCTGCAGAAAATCGTAATAACCAGTAGTTGTAATTCTCATTCCCGTTTGCACTGGTGGAACCAAGTACTGTAAAACCACCGTTTTTATCTTCAATAACATCCGTAAACGTGTTCTTTGCAGAAATTTTTACTTCCTTTTCCCATTCGGTTTGCAAAGTTTGAGATGAGGAAAAAAATGAAACAACAAGCAAAAAAGGTACAATTAAAAACAATTGAGATTTCATTTGTAGTCGATTTTTGGTAAAACATTCTATACACCTATACGATACAGGCCATTCAAAAGTTTGCTATTAATCAATAACTTTTAAGTTCTATGCTGCACAACAGAGAATAAAGAATCATTGGTATTTTAATTATTTTTTACTTACCTTTGTAAGGCTTATGGGAGTTCTTCCCATATTGTGTGTTTGGGGGTTAACATTTGGGAAGGAGGCTAATGAGCCTCCTTCTTCAATTTCCACACAACTTCCAAATGATCTCAAAAAAATACTTTTTGTCCCTTGTAATTTGTAATTAAATTTTATTCAACTTTGTATCATCGGCAATAAAATTTTATTGTGTTGAGCGTGTTGTAATATGAAATAAATTCCTGATTACCGGTTCCTCTTCATGACTCTGATTCTTTGAGACCGAATGTAAGGAGAAGATAAAATCAGGAAAACACAAAAGTTCCAAAACTTACTTTTCAAACTGATTTTTAAAGTTCATTTTAAATTGTTAATTAATACAAATGTAAAACCGCACAGAACATTATTCAGATATTATTATACTAGCTGCTAAACAAAACCAAAAATGAAAAACTCCGCTATTTCCAAAACAAGCGTTATAAGTTCATCTTATAAAACATACATAACTTCCCGCATTTTGTACCAGATTAAAGCTGTTGTTTCCCTCTATCTCAAAGAAATTAAATTCACAAAGAAATACATGAGTATTCCAGCACTTGCAATTTTAATTTGCTATTCGGCCCACACCTTTTTTAAACCGGCAATTGTTGAAAAAATGGGAAAAGAAGACGGTCTTTTTGAATGGGCAACATTTTTTTATTTGTTTGCTGCTTCAGCGGTCTTTTTTATACTCTCTGTAAAATCGAAAAATATCTTTTTCCTGATGCTGTTCGTGGTTCTTTTGCTCGGGGCAGGTGAAGAAATTTCATGGGGCCAGCGGATTTTTAATTACCAGACTCCGGAAATTATCCGGCAAAAAAATATTCAACAGGAATTCAATATCCATAACCTTGAAGTTTTCAATACATTAAAATCCAACGGCCTCGAAAGTCACGGCCTGCAGCGTTTAACCGAATTGAATTTTCTGTTTAAGGTGTTTACAATCTGTTTTGGAATGGTACTTCCGGTTTCTGTTTTTCATATTAAATTTTTCCGAAAACCAGCATATCGATGGAAGTTCCCCATACCCCCGATTTCAATCGGAATCTTTTTCATCATCAATTGGCTGGCATACAAAACAACCCGCTTTTTAATTGCTGCAGGGGTTGACAGCCATGCTATGATCGAAAAACTGCGGCCAACCGAAATCTACGAAAGTATTGCTGCGTTGATTTTACTTGTTATTTCCCTCTTTTTTCTCATTGAAAGAAAAAAAGTTTCACCCGGAAAAGATATTAAACATTGTATTTAATCTTTTAATTAACAAGTACCTGAAGAAAAGCTGATAAATACACATTAAATCCGGTTAGTTGCTGTTCAATGCCGCCGGCTTTACCATCTGTGTGAAAACGAAACTTCTTTTGACTTACTCCGGCATTTTTGCCTTTCCGAAGGGCAGCAGGGGATTTGGAATATAAGTACAAAAAAATTAGTTCATTATATTGATGTAAAGGACTAAAGGCCGGAGTGACTGCGACAATGATACTTAATCATTTGCATAATCATCTGAAAAACAAGGCAGGAACTTCAGAATGGATTAAAAAATTACATTTTCATACAAAGGTTTAAGGTTTTAAATTCTTACCGGAAATTTCATTGCAGAGAATACCAGGTAACCGCTTTAAGGATATCTGAGTGATGTTGAACATGGTCAAAATAAACTTTAATTATTCTGATATGTTGTTTTAAAAAATCAATGTTGTATGAAAACCGCAGACATTCTTCGTAAAAATAAAGAACACATTCTTGAAAACTGGCTGAACAAAGTGAGTGAAGAAATACCCCTGGTAAATAATTACGACAAGACGGCAATTCAAAACAGTGTGCCTGATTTGATTGATTCAATTATTGAAATTTTAGAAACAAACAATTCTGATAAAATTATATCCCACAGTGAACAACATGGCTGGCAAAGAACAAAACACAATGCGTACTCGATGAAACACATTATTAAAGAATACAATTTGTTAAGAGCAGAAATATTCAATGTTGCAGATGACAATTCAGATTTTATTTCAAGCAATGAAAGAAACATAATAATGAATGCTGTTGATTATGCAATAGAACAGGCTGCTGAAACTTTTTTTAAAGAAAAGCAGAGTGTCCTTGTAAATGCACGCAAAATAGCTGAGATGAAAGCTGACAGACTGGAAATTGAAGATAAAAACCGTGAAGAATTCATTCAGTCAATTGTTCATGATTTAAATTCTCCGCTTAATAACATTAAAGCCTGTATTGAATTGATGCAAGGGGACCTGGAGCTGGAAGAAGCAAAAAAAGTACTCGAAATTTTAAGAGCAAGTTCTCAACAGGCTGAAGTGCTGATTGAGGATTTTCTGGATGTTTCTTCTGTAGATTCCTCTCAGAATTTACCTGTAAAAAAAAGCAGGATAAATGTTCCTGAAGAACTAAAGCATCAAATCAAAATATATGAAATAACCTACAAAAGGGAGATTACACTTGAATCAACAGAAAACGAAATTATTGCAGAATTGGATGTGAATTTGATAAGACGTGCTTTTAGCAATCTTTTAAATAATGCACTTAAACATGGTTTTGCTTCAAAGCCGGTTTCTGTTGTTTGTAGTCAGAATGATGAAAAATTGTCTATTTCAGTTCACAATGAGGGAAATGCGTTACCTGAAAACATTCTTAATTCAATTTTCGACAGATATTATAAAACAAATGCATCATCAAAAGGATGGGGAATAGGACTTTCATTTGTAAAAAAAGTTGCTGATGCACATGGCGGAAATGTTTTTGTGGAAAGCAATAAAAATGGAACTACCTTTCGCCTTGAAGTCCCAAAATATCAGGAATAAAATGTAGTTTAATACCTGAAAATACGGGAATCTCATTCAATCTGTCAATGCTTGTATAAAAAATCATTTTTAGTTGATTTCAATTAAAAACCTGAAGCCATTACATCCGGAATAAAGTTTGGAAATTTCCCCATAAGACATTATCCTGCTCTTCTTCCCTTACATACCGGTACTAATTTGTAAAGAAACGACAACTTGTTTTTCTCCATCCGGCAATTTGTTGGTTTTCCAGAGCCTGACCTTCTCCATAACAGGGATATACTATCGCTATAGTATAATCGCTGTATCTTCGCAGTTAATTCGCAGTTTCTTCGCAGTTCATTCGCGAAATCGCGAATGAACTGCGAAGAAACTGCGAAGAAAGTCCGAAGAAAGTATAGGGAAGGTATAGCGAAAGTATAGCCTTGATCCGATACGGTACCGGAATTTCTGATTCTCCTGTTGTCCCAATTAAAATTATACTCTGATTTTGCCTTGCAATGGATACCATTGCCATTTTCCACAGTCAACGGCAGCTCTTTTCCCAGGGACTGCTACCAGTCCGCAACAGTCGGTTGAAGGCTGTTTTAAAATTTGCCCGCTGTGTTGACCGGCTTCCATAAGGATTATTAATTTGAATGAGAGCACTTTTCGAAAAGTAAAAATCATGAGAAATGCAACAAAACAAAAAAGGCACTAAAATCCATAAGATAAAGATTATTAAAAGAATGCGTTTCAGTGAAATTTTGCGTTTTAACATTATTCTGGCAAAAAATTGCAATTAGGATTAAACTCAGGCTCAATTTCAAAACCGTGTATTGGCAAGTTGATATTTTTAATTTTTGAGTATATCCAGGTATCTCAAATCCGGTGATAAGTTGTAAATCCTGCATTGAAGGCTAAAATGGTTGAGCTTTATGCTCAGCCGGTTAAACTTCTTTATTTTTAAAATGTTACAAAATTAGTAGTACTGAAAAACTGATATTTGTTTTTTTTGAGTGCAGGTATTTCAGTTTTTCTGCATGTGAAAACAGTAAACCACAAAAGAAAAGGAGGAACAACAAATGAAATCACTTACAAAAGCAGCAATAACAACAATACTTCCGGTGAAGGACATGGATCGTGCCCGAAAATTTTACAGTGAAAATTTAGGATTAAAGCCCCTGGGATTTGAACCAAGCGGAAACTTCTTGTTTGAAGGGGGAAAAGGTGCACAAATAGGACTTATCCAAAAAGACGAAGGTACAAAAGCTGAACATACTGCATTGACATTTGAAGTGCATGACATCGGGAATGTTATTGCCGAACTTCAGGATAACGGGATTGTCTTTGAAGAGTATGATCTTCCGGAACTTAAAACCCAAAATTACATTGCTTCCTATGGCACAGAAAAGGCAGCATGGTTTAAAGATACAGAAGGGAATTTTTTATGTGTACATGAGGTACTGAAATGAACCTCCTCTGATACGACCCCTGTTTTGCTTGCCATCTCCTGCTGTACAGTTTTCCCCAGGTTGGTTTTGCACCGCGAAAATGCGGATCGAATCATTATGAACCCTATCGTTTTCCCGATCCGGATTAAACCCATTGTATAATTTCTCCCCGGGTTGGATTGCCGGGTTGTGTATATGAAGATTTATCCATAAATTTCAACTTCATTCCGGATTAAAAATTTATTTTAATCTGATCGTTGGTTTGACCACAGCATTTTAATCGCCGGTTATTGAATTACACAGGTTGATATAGCGAACCGGCCGGTTGCCACAGGTAAAGATGTGCTGATTAATGCAACTTCATCTTTAATAACCTGAAATGACTGATTTTTATGTTTTAACCTGAATGAACCGGATTTCAGTTGCCTCTGTAAAATTAAATGAAGATGAAAACAAATATCCTGTTTCTGTTTTTAATGGTTTCCTTTGGTTCAGGTTCAATTTTAGCACAACCTCCATGGCAGCAGCATGGTAAACTTGAGGTTTCAGCCGACGGACACTACATGCAATATAATGACGGCACTCCTTTTCTCTGGATTGGAGACACTGGCTGGGGTTTGATTCAACAACTTACCCGTGGGGAAATTGATACTTACCTCGACAATCGCCAAAAGCTTGGATTTACAGTGATTCAAACCGTAGCTTTCTGGTATCCGCATGGTGGCGGAATGGAAATGGGACCGCACAATGCAGCCAATGCATACGGATTTCGCCCATTTTCAGGCGGTGAAGATTCTCCTGACACATCTGAACCATTAACTGTCAGCGGAGGGGACCCAAGCTCTCCAAACGATTACTGGGACCATCTGGATTATGTTGTTCAGGCCGTAAAAAAAAGGGAGATGTACCTGGCTTTACTACCTTGTTGGGGCAGGGCTTACATTACTCCTCAAATGGGTGGAGCGCAGCAGGAATTTAACGAAAACGAAGCAAAAATTTATGGTGCCTTTCTGGGAAAACGCTATCAAAATGAGCCCAACATCATCTGGGTACTCGGTGGTGATGCAAAGGCTCAGATCGATGGATATGACAAAAATATTATTTACCGGCAATGGGACAAACGGAATGTCTTCCGGGCAATGGCGGAAGGTATCGCGCAGGGTGTAACCGGGAAAACAGTTAAATGGAATGAAAAGAATCCTGCATGGAATGCTGTTTTTATAACTTTTCATCCGGATGGTGATGCTGCAGATAATTCTTCACTCTGGTTTCATTCGGATGCATGGCTCACTGCAAACGGTGTGGAAGTGTGGAAGGAAGTGGATAAGGTCTATCCAACCATGTTAAACGAATACCAGCTGAACAAACCTGTTAAACCAAGCCTTTTCCTTGAAGGATCATACGAATATGGAGCTTACGGCCATGAATGCGGCTGGATAACCCCGGTTAAAGTGCGGCGACAGATTTATCATACTTTCTTTGCCGGCGGAGCGGGACATACTTATGGAGCTGGACCAGTATGGGCAATGCGCGGTACGGGAGGAGGTTACAACTGCGGCTATGTGTGGCAGCAAGCACTCGATTTTCCTGCAGCCGCTCAATTTGCTGGTATAGCTAAAGCATTTCTTCAAAAATATCAATGGAATACATGGATTCCTGATGGAAGTGTTATCAACGGCTCATCCGGTGAAGGAGACGACCTTAAAGTGGCTGTTGTCACTGAAAAGGGCCAATTGGCGCTTGTTTACTTTTCAAATAATTCCCAGGCAAGAATTAAAAATGTACTTAAAAAAGAATCATCTGCAACCTGGTTTAATCCGCAAACAGGAGAGGAAATAAATGCGGGCAGCTTCAATCCGGACGAAACGCGCGATATGAAACCTCCTGAATCATTTGAAGATGCCGTTCTGATTCTTCAGAATTAGGTCCGCTCCGAAGAGACAAAACCACTAAATCACCTGAGGAGGACTTTGAAGTGTTCACTGAATTTCAGGCTGAAAATCAATGAACCCGGACTTTTTTGGAGCAGGCAATTAAATTTTAAGCATCAAAAACCAGGTCAGGCAATCTTCATTTGAGCAGAGTTGAATCAAACCTGAATGTTTTTAATCATTGTTGTGAAATTAAAATGATTAAATGGATTTGTGATTAAATGTCATTTAGTTAAGAAAGAATATTAAAAAACCAAAATAGCTAACATCCTTCGACTGCGCTCAAAGTGACAGTCAGACTGAGCGTAGTCGAAGTCTGTTCATTATCTAAACGGCTATGAATTTTGATTCACATTTGAACAAAATTCAATATCATGAGAGACTTCATTCTTTTCATGTCAAATCTGTTAAACATTATCTGGTTAATTACCAGCAATTCCGGATGCTTCAGCCGGATTTTCCATACCTGTAAGTCCCATCTGGGTCATCATCGACAAATCCTGAAATAAACCCCAACGTTCGGTAGCTTTCCCATCTTTCATTTTGATAATATCAATTCCATTGATTTTAACCGATTTATTTGTGGGAAGCATATTTGCAAAAGTTCCGCTATTGGTTCCCGTCATGGTTAGATACGCCACAACCATATCATCTTCAGCCACCATAAATTCGGTTGTTACATGGAGGTCAGGAAATGCACCAAACATTTCGTTGAACATTGCAGTTACATCTTCCAATCCTTTACCATTATGACCGGGATCCGGGTTATGATCGATAAAATCATCAGAGCAAAATGAATTTATCTTCTTCACATTGTGAGCGTTCATCACTTCATTATAAAATTGCTGAACTCTTTCTTTGTTTTCCGCTGTTGTTTTCATGACATTTGTATTTTAACATTAAATTTTCCAAACAACAATTTACGACAATAATAAATCCGATACAAGCTTTTAAGACTTTAATATCCTAAATACAAGCCATTTAATATGTTAAATTTCACTTCTGTCATTACCATTAGAGATATGAACAGACGAAATTAAATTTAAAATTCATCAGCATACATACGTTTTAGGATGAACAAGAGAAAACTGAAAATCAACATCACTGAATTGCAACGTTTCAATTCCACGATGGTATGATTGATAGAAAAAATGCGGAGTTGGAAACTCCTCCTCCCAGGTTTTCAATTCCACGAAAGTTGGGAGGCGGAGTTTTTAACTCCGCAATTTGATTCCATACTGATTCCGTTGGCAAACAACCACAGTTTTCTGTGGCATATGAGGTAATCATTGAAATGGGTTCCGGTTGCATTCATGATTGATAATAAAAATTGACAGAAGCCGGATTAATCCCTTTCAACTTAAAAAGGGAGGTCATTGTCGTCGAAATTTTCAGGCATTTTATGAATTTCAGCATAAATAATTTGTTTTATATGATCCTCCAGCCAATTCATTTTAAAGTAAAACCAATTGTCGCTTTGCCCCGAATTGTTGATTACAGACTTAAAATTGACAAAGGGTTTTTTGTGATTCAGCACATAAAAAAGCTGCTCCTGCAAAATCTCATCCTCCACATTTTTGGCAAAAGCTTCCATGATTTTGAATGAATCGCCGGAATCCAAAGGCTCAAAAATATAGCATTCATCCCAGTTTTCATGTTTTAATTCTTCTTTTTCCGATGCACTTCCGGTTGTCATTTCAAATTCATACGGATCGTCAATCATTAATTTTGGAATATCTTCCATTTCCATCGTTACAGGGTTGAGGAAGCAAACAAAACCGGCGTCGATTGATTGTGCAATTCGGTTGGTGCAGGCTGCAAATTTTTCCGGGAGTTCGTATTCGTCGAAATCATCGCCGCAATTGCAATAATCACCGTAGGGACAGGTCATAGAGTCGCCGGTACATAATTCCAGGTCCATCCCCGAGGAAGGCAGGTACTGTACCTCCGCCTGCCAGTTTGTAGTAAGTACTTCGTACAATATTTCCGGGGGCATTTCGGGCGGGGCATCCACCAACTCAATATGCAGCGCTTCGAATATCTTGAAAATGGCATCATTTACCCGTTGCCACTGGTCGCCCTGCAAATGGATGATTTCAGGGAAAGCTTCCTGTTTTATCCTGGTCAGTTCTTCAATGGTTTTAAACGGAACCAGCGCCAGTTCAGCAATCACCGGGTCTTCAGCAATATGGGGCGGCGGTTCGATATAAGTCGGTGATGGTGGGTTTTCAGCAACCGCTTCAAGGTCTTCAATAAGTTGTTGGATGTATTTTTCCATATCGTTCCGGTTTTTGTATTTTCTTACCATATTATCATCTGTCGCCTCTGTAAGGCTTTTGTTCATTGTTAATTTTATTTTTCTACCAATGCTATCATACTGTCGCCTCTACGAGGCTTTAATTCATTATCGTTTTCTACCGTGCTACCATACTGTCGCCTCTACGAGGCTATGGATATCGTCGCCGGTTTTTGTTGCTACCATACTGTTGCCCCTCCGGGGCTGGTTTCGCTGTTGTTTGTTTTCTCTTTCCCTGTTGCACCACCAGAACTTTTCACTGTTATGTTTCCCAGTTCCGTAGGAACGGCAGTATGGTAGCAAAAGGATGCCTGCACCCACCCGAAGCTCCGTAGACACAACCATTAGCGAAAATTCCGGGTGATGAGGTTTTCCCAACCTTATACGGAAAATATTGCCTAATGTTGATTTGTGTATGTATTTGCCAAATGAATTGAATTTGTTCTGGTTATTTATCAAATTGTTGCTGCCATTTGCTCTGCCTTACTGTCGCCTCTACGAGGCTATGGATCATATCCTGAGTTTATTGCTACCATACTGTTGCCCCTCCGGGGCTGATTTTCGATATTGTTTGTTTTTAGTTCTACCATAATCTCGCCTCTGCATTAAAGGAAATGTATCTGAAACATAAAAGCCTGAAAGCTATTCATTTCAGGCTTTTGATTCTTTACAAGGATGAATTCAGAGCCACTCACGGGATTCGAACCCGCGACCTGCTCATTACGAATGAGCTGCTCTGCCAGCTGAGCTAAAGTGGCTTTTTTATATTATCATCCAGATTGCGCGTTGGTCATCATTTCCTCCCAGACCGCCCGTTGCTCTTTCAATGCAGCGACCTTGTCGGCCGGATCGGTGCGACATTCAAGTAATATCCAACCTTTGTAATCCATTTTTACAAACATACTCATCAACTGCTGGTAAGGATAATCACCGATATTCAATTCACGGACATGACAGATATCGCCGAACCTGTTTTTTACAAGGTTAAAATTGTATTCAAGGCCCTCTCCTTCCAAATCCTGGTCATTGCAGTTCCAGCAAACGGTGGCCCCGTTATTCTGCACATGATCCATTATGGCCTTTATATTGGGCAATAACTGGGTTTCATTTCCATGCACTTCAAGCCGGATTTGCTGCCCCATATCCAGTGCATATTTTCCAAGCTCATTCAATGCATTACCAATTTGTGTGATGGTCTGTTCATGCGGAATTCCTTCATGAAACTGATTGGGTTTTACCTTCACGCCCGAACCTCCAATATCTTTGCTTAACTGCAGCCATTTTTTCGTTGTTTCAATTGATTCTTTCAAACGCTGTTGATCGGGCCAGTCATATTGCTCGTTTGTACCCATTCCAACAATTTCGATGGGACTGTCAGCAAACTGTTTCCTTACATTTTTTCTTTCAGCAGAATTCATGTCCAGAGTTACGCCATGTGCATGCTCCACCCGCAATTCTACTCCCTGAATATTTGCAGCTTTGCAATTTTTGATCATTGCTGGTATATCCCAGTCTTTTGCCCAGAGATAGGTGACAAGGCCCAGTTTCATTTCCGAACCCGGTTTATTTCGTACCGTGCTGAAAGCAGTTCCGGGAAAAGCCGCGGCAACCGCCATCAGTGATACACTTTTTAAAAAGTCTTTTCTGGATTGATTTGTAAATGATTTCATCCTGATTTAATTTATTAAATATTCATCTAAAGATATAAATCTCGTGAACACCTCACTGCAATTGATTTACGAAATCTGACAAGTTTTTCTATTTTTGCAGCTAAATTAAATAAATTGAAATGAAAAAAGCAGAAATTCATACCGAAAAGGGAGTGATGAAAGTGCAGTTTTATGAAGAAGATGCGCCCGGTACAGTAGATAATTTTATCAATTTATCAGAATCAGGTTTCTATGATGGTCTAACTTTTCACCGTGTAATCCCTGGATTTGTAATTCAGGGTGGTTGTCCTGACGGTACCGGAGCCGGTGGTCCAGGATACACTATTAAATGCGAAACCGACGGAAACAACCAGTATCACGACCGTGGTGTACTATCAATGGCGCATGCAGGCAAAAACACAGGAGGCTCGCAATTTTTTATTTGCCACAATCGCGAAAATACAAAACATCTCGACAGACATCATACCTGTTTTGGCAAAGTCACTGAAGGTTTAGAGGTTATCGACCAGATTAAACCAGGCGATATCATTGAAAAAATTATCATTACTGCAGAATAAAAAATTTACTCCATATTTCAAGGGAATTGTATCGACACAGTTCCCTTTTTTTATTTAATTCATTATTATTGTCTCCCGAAATTGTTATTTTTCTGAAATGATAAAAGAATACAGCTATCTGTTTAACGAATTAAAAATAATATCCTCTGATCTGGAAGAACTGCTTGGTTTTGAAGACGGTATTATGCCTGAGCCATTCCCTGAAATCATTGAGACTGCCTTAAATGAAGCGCCAGAATATTGCAATGCAAAAGGAGGTTTCAAAATTTTTAATTCATTTAAGCAGAACATAAAAAAGGGGACAATTAAAATTGAGGACCAGCTTTTTTTTCCGGCTAAAATCATAAACATTCAACTAAAAAATGCAACAGGTGCTGCTTTATTTGCCTGCACAGCCGGAAGCGCCATTACAGAACATTCGAAGGAACTTGCCAGAAAAGGTGATACATTAACAAGCTATATTTTTGATATTATTGGTTCTCTAATCGCAGAAAAAGCTATGGACAACGTTCAGCGGGAATTAAAAAATGAATTGCTTTCCGGCGGATTAAGTATTTCCGATCGTTTTTCGCCTGGTTACTGTGAATGGAATGTTTCTGAACAGCAAAAACTCTTTGCCTTATTGCCGGGCAATTTCTGCGGGATAAAATTAACCGGTTCATCACTCATGGAACCCATAAAATCGGTCAGCGGTATAATCGGGATTGGACCTGATTTAACCCAGAAAGGTTATCAATGTCACTGGTGTAATGATTCGAATTGTATTTACGGGAAAATTAACAGAAAAAAGATAAATAAAAAAAACAGTTGAACTGTTGCAAATATCGATTCTAAAACATTTATTTGTTGTTGTAATTTCTATTTGAAAACTGATTTAGCAAAACATTGTTGAATATATTAAGAACCAAAAGTTCTATTTTAAAATTCTGATTATAAAAAACTTAATTATTAGCTATGGCAACTGTCAAACCCAAAGTAATAAAAGATTACAACAAACTGGACAAAGAACTTCAGGAACAGATTAAACTGGTTTATTCCGACGGTTTTGCTGATAACCTCATTCATTTTTTCGATAAAAAAGGGATGAAAGTTACTGCTCTCCCTTTCGAAACAGAAGACAAGTACTACATGTTGCGGATGACTGAAAATGAGGCTATCCAGATTGTTGATGAAGACGATGACTATAATGATGACGGATTCCTGAAGGATGAAGTCAGGCAGGACTACGAAGACAAATATGCAGATCTGGATCATGTGGCTGACCAGATTCCGGACGAAGACGATGATGATTAAACAATTTGTCCGGTTAAGGACTACTTGTTTAAAAAGTTAATAAAAATATTTGCAATCTGTTTTTTACACCTGCCTACGTGTTTATTGAAGAAGCTTTTTGACCTTTTCAGCGATATCTTTACCATCTGCTTTTCCTGCAAGTTCTTTTGATGCAACTCCCATAACCTTGCCCATGTCCTTCATGGAAGAAGCTCCGGTTTTTTCAATAATAGCCTTCACTGCTGCAGTAAGTTCCTCATCGGATAATTTTGCGGGAAGGAAACTTTCGTAAACCGCAACCTGGGCGAGTTCGTGCCGGGATAAATCCTCCCTACCCTGCTGACGATAGATTTCAGCGGAATCAGAACCTTGTTTTGTCAGTTTTGAAATAATCTTCAGCGATTCTTCATCTGTTAATTCACTGCCGGCACCCTTTGACGATCGTTCCTCAATCATCACCTTTTTAATATTGCGGAGCGCTTCCAGTCTTTCCTTATTGCGGGCTTTCATTGCCGCTTTAATTTCATCATTTATTCTTTCGGAAATCGACATAGTATAAAGTTATTAATCTACCTGACCATGCAGGTAACTGTTTTTATCTGTTAATTTGTTTTCTTTTGTTACTGCATATTTCGACAATTCCTTTTTGTAACGCGGATCGTTCATCCGGAGTTGCCTGCGTTTGTATGCAGGAATGTTTTCAAGGTTTTCCAAATCATCATCACTTACTGACGAAAAATCCATCCTTGCATTACTTAACTGACTTTTTCTTTCCTCGGTAGTTTTGGGATAAAGTGCTTCAAAAGTTGCTTTTTCCTGCTCCTGTTCCTCTGTGATATCAAATTCAATTGTTTTTTGCCCTGGAGAAAAAACCTGCTTCTTTTCTGAAGATTTTTTTGATGAATTGTAATGAAAAGGTTCTGTATTGCTAATCAGTTCATGTTTTTCCTTTACCTCCTTTTTTTCGCCAATCATGTCAGAAATAGTACTTTTTCCAAAACCTGTTGCAATCAAAGTAACCGAAAGGCTTTCTCCCAAAGCTTCATCTTTTCCATTTCCCCAGATTAAATCGGCTTCAAAACCTGCCATGTTTTGAATGAAATCGGTTATTTTTCCAACCTCATCCATGGTAATTTCTTTGCTTCCTGAATTCATATTCAGCAAAATATTTTTAGCTCCCCGAATATCGCTGTTGTTCAGCAACGGAGAGTTCAAAGCTATTTCCACTGCTTTTGTTGCACGATCTTCACCACTTGCAATGCCTGTTCCCATCAACGCAAGACCACTTTTTCTCATTACTGTTTCCACATCAGCAAAATCAACATTGATGTACCCCGGGACTGTTATAATTTCTGCAATTCCTTTTGCGCCGGTTGCCAAAACATCATCTGCTTTTGCAAAAGCTTCAGATATGCCAAAGTCACCGTACATTTCGCGGATCCGTTCGTTGTTAATCACAAGTAACGCATCCACATGATCTTCAAGTTCCGAAATCCCTTCAATCGCCTGATTAATTCTTCTTTTACCTTCGTTTCGAAAAGGAATGGTAACAATTCCAACGGTAAGGTAACCTAATTCACTGCAAGCCTGCGCAATAACAGGAGCACCGCCTGTACCGGTTCCACCACCCATGCCCGCAGTAATAAAAACCATTTTTGTATTTTGGGAAATTGTTTTTATAACATCTTCAATATTTTCGAGAGCTGCCTGCCGCCCGATTTCCGGTTTGTTACCTGCTCCGCGACCTTCAGTAAGCGAAGCTCCCAATTGAACTTTCGCAGGAACAGGACTTGCTTTTAAAGCTTGTGCATCTGTGTTGCAAATTACGAAATCAACATCCTGAATGCCTAAGTGATACATATGATTAAGTGCATTTCCACCACCGCCGCCAACTCCAATTACTTTAATTTCAGCACCTGGTTTTTCCGGAAATGTTACGTTTGCCATTTTTTCTTCCATTTTGTTGTTCTTTAAAGGTTTTTAATCGGGTTTAATCATCCAACGACTGTCCTTCATCATCTTCAAATAATTTTCCAATACCAAAATTTTTGTAGAACCAATTATCAATATTTGAATGCTGTCCAACTGGTTCATCAACTTTCTTCTTCTTCTTCAGACTTCTTTTTTTCGTTCTTGAAAACAAGGATTTTTCAGCGTAAACTTTTTGAGGTTTTGCTGTAACTTCCTCTTCTTCCTCATAATTTTCTTCTTCATGCTGAACATCATCCGTTTCATCAAACAAATGAATTACTGCCTCTTTTTTCACCGGCTGTTCTTTTCTCTCGTTCAGATTGAATTTTTCAGGTTCTTTCTTTGTTTGCAGCAATTGATTTGGATTAGTTACAAATCCAGTGGCCAAAATAGTAACGCTTACATTATCACCCATTGATTCATCATAGCCATTCCCCCAGATAATATCAGCTTCCTTTCCTGCTTTTTCCTGCAGCGTTTCGATGATTTCACCGATTTCGCCAATCGTAATTTCATCTTTTCCCGAAATAATATTGAGCAGAATATTTTTGGTGCCGTAAATATCGTTACTGTCTAGCAGTGGAGATTCCAGCGCTTCATTTACTGCTTTCATTGCACGTCCCTCACCTGTTGCAACGCCTGTTCCCATAATAAAAACTTTACTGTCGTGCATTACAGTATACACATCGGTGTAATCAATGTTTACATTTCCGTGCAACGTAATTATTTCGGCAACACCTTTTACAGCATTCGATACAATATTGTCGGCCATTTTAAAAGCCTGTCGTGCAGGTAAATCCCCAAAAATATTATGGAGACGCTGATTGCTTATAACCAACATGCTGTCAACAAATCCACCCAGTTTTTCGATGCCTTCCATGGCCTGTCCAAACCGCTTTTTCCCTTCGGCAGGCGAAGGAATAGTTACCACTGCAATGGTGAGTATATCCAGTTCACGGGCAAGGCTTGCAATCACAGGTGCTGCTCCCGTTCCTGTTCCTCCGCCCATTCCTGCAGTAATAAACAACATTTTTGTATTTTCCTTCAATACATTTTTAAGGTCTTCGTAATTTTCACGTGCCGCCTCTGCTCCCATCTGCGGCTGATTTCCTGCTCCCCTTCCTTCGGTAAGTGTAACTCCCAGCTGAATTTTGACAGGAACCATACTGTTCTCAAGAGCCTGCGAATCGGTATTGCAGATAATAAAATCGACACCCGAAATCCCCTCTTCACACATGTGATTGACAGCATTACAGCCGCCTCCGCCAACTCCGATTACCTTGATAATTGAAGACGAAGCACGTGGAAATTCAAAATTTACTAATTCGGCCATATCATTTATCTTTAGTTCAATGGTACATCGTCATCATCATCAACATAATCCAAAACTCCCTGAACAACTCCTTTAAACCAGGGAGAAAGACCACCTTCCTTTTTCTTTTTAGGCCTTTTCTTCACCTCCTTAACAGGAGCATCAGTTTTATCCAATGCAAGTTTCAGCATCCCCAATGCTGTAAAATACTCCTGACTTCTTGATTCCTTCAGTTTATTCACCGGATAGATTACAGGGAATGCAACACGTGCATCAAGTCCGGTGCGGAATTTAACAAGTGAAATAAAATTACTGAGATTGGAGGTTCCACCGGTGACAACAATTCCTGACCCCAGCTGGCCTTCAATCCCCGACTTTTCGATCTGGTAATAAACACTATCAATAATCTCTTCGAGACGGGCCTGAATGATAAATGCAAGACTTTTAAACGAAATTTCCTTAGGTTCCCAGCCATTATGTCCAGGGATAGTAACCACCTTCTGTTCGTCGGCAAAATCGCCCAATGCTTCACCGTATTGAACCTTAAGCTGCTCTGCCCATTTCAGGTGAATTGAGCAACCTTCCTTGATATCGGTTGTAATTACATGCCCGCCAAAAGGAATAACTGCTGCATGAATCAAAACCCCGTTAAGATAGACTCCAATTTTTGTATTTCCGGCGCCGATATCGAGTAAAATTGCACCGACTTCTTTTTCTTCGTCAGTAAGTACAGCCTCCGTTAATGCTATGGGAGAAATGCATATTTCGCCCAAATCAACTCCAATCTTCTCAAAAATACGATTTAGATTATTCAAATGGATTTCAGGAACTGCGATGATTTTAAAACGTCCCTCTACTTTATGTCCGGTAATTCCAACCGGATTCAGTTCCGAAATTTCCTCATCAATCACAAAAGTCTGCGGAATAATGTGAAGAATTTTGAAATCCTGCTCTACTTTAAGGCTTCGCGCTTCGTTGTACAATTCGTCCATATCAGCCTGTGAAACCATTCCATCACCGGTTGTAAACCGATAACCACGATGATCGATGATTTTCATATACTGCGTAGCAAAAACAACATCCGCCTTTTTTACTTTTTCACCGGTTTGTGATTCGAGTTCCGTTATCGCCAAATCAACAGCGGTAGCGGCTTCTTCAATATTAAAAACTATTCCTCTTTTAATTCCTTTGGAAGGTATATTCACCATTCCTGAAATTTCGGTTTTACCCTCTTCATTTTTTTGACCTGCCAGCGCTACAATTTTTGAAGTGCCAATATCAACAACCACAGAAAGATTACTTTTTGAAGCCATTTTGTTATCTCCTTTTTGCTATTACCTGATTTTTATATTTTAAACTCACCGTTTCGTATTTGTTCCAATTGTTATTTGCCAGCACCTGCTTGTAAAACGCTTTCATGTTCCGCAGTTTTTCAGGGAAATTTTCAAGATTCCCCAGCTCCACCATATGATTGCCAACCAGTGGGGTCAGCAGGATATCTCCATTTTGATCCACATGCAACTGTTCGGTTTGTGCATTCCAGAAAGCATCCTCAGTCAGATACAAAACAAACGGCAGCAATTGTTCACGTGCAAAGTTTTCTGAAATATACCCGGTGGCAACCAAAACATTAGCCGTGTAATTAGCTGAAACAGGAATTTTAACCCCGTTTTTATCGAGGTAGTAGTTTCCCGACGACGACATGATCCGTACTGCTGGTTCACGGTGCTTAACTTTTACACCAAGAATTCCTGTGTAAGTTAAGCTGTCTTTTGCCATCACCTTGTACACTTCGGCTTTTAAAACAGCCTGATGTTTTTCAACTTCTTTTTCAATAAAATCGGCATTTATCATTCTCAGGTTTTTGCCAATTAAGTTCTTGTCGGCCGATTTAACCAACCGGGTAATTTCGTTTGTACTTAACTTTATTAATTCATTGTCAACAAATTTTACTTCAATATCGCTGCAAATTACATTTTTGGTTTCCTTCGTAGAAAAAGCAAGGGTAACAATTATAAAAGCCACCAAAACAATGAACCCGGTAATTTTTAATAATTTACGCCACATTAGTTTTTGTTTTTCAGTACTTCAATAATTTGTTCTGCAATACCGTCGATATCTCCGGCTCCCATAGTCAGTACCACGTTAGTGGTATGTTGATTCAGTAATTCAGGAACTTCATCTTTTTCAACCATATATTTATCCTGAATTTTCATTTTATCGAAGATTATTCCGGATGAAACTCCGGGAATCGGTTCCTCACGTGCAGGATATAGCGGCACCAGGACTGCTTCATCCAATAAATCGAGACTTTCAGCAAACCCACCTGCAAAATCGCGCGTACGGGAATACAAATGCGGTTGAAAAACACCAGTTATCTTTCGTCCCGGATAAAGTGCTTTTACTGAGCTAATCACTGCTTTTAATTCTTCGGGATGGTGAGCATAATCATCAATGTAAATCTGATTTTCGCTTTTAAACTGTACATCAAACCGCCGTACCACCCCCTTGTATTCTTCGAGCCCCAGCTTAATTTCATCGGCTGATGCTCCGGCCAAAAATGAAAGTGCTGCTGCTGCAACTGCATTTTCAACATTTACCAGGCCCGGATAATTGAGCCGGCAACCGGCAATAATACCTTCGGGAGTTTTTAAATCGAACCGGTACAGCCCTCCAATTTTATCCAACTCAAGATTTAAGGTTTGAAAATCAGCCTCATCATTCAGTGAATAGCTATAAATTTGTGCAGATGTTTTGCTTGTATTAATTTCAACATTCTTTTTCACCACCAATTTTCCGTCCGGTTTAATCTGGGATATAAATTTCTCGAATGATTCTACAATTTTTTCCTTTTCCCCGTAAATATCCAGATGATCGGCATCTACGGAAGAAACCAGCGCAATTTGCGGCTGAAGGTGTAAAAATGATCGATCGAATTCATCTGCTTCTGCCACAATCCATGATGTACTGTGTTTTGGAATCAAAAGATTGCTGCCAAAATTTTTTGATATTCCCCCTAAAAACGCACCGCAACCAACAGTTGTATTCTTCAGAATTGTTGCAGCCATTGTGCTGATTGTAGTTTTTCCATGAGTGCCTGAAACTGCCACACAATTTTTTTCGTTACAAATCATTCCCAGCACTTTAGCGCGTTTCATCAAAGCGATGGGCCTGCCTTTAAACCAGGTTAATTCATGATGGTCTTCAGGAAGAGCCGGGGTATAAACAGCCATAGTTTCTGCCGGGTTCCAGCTCTTTGGAATATTTCGGATATCATCTTCAAAATGTACATCAATTCCTTCCGATTGCAGCCGGTTTGTTAAGGCAGTTTTGGTTTTGTCATAACCTGCCACATTGCGCCCTGTCGATTTAAAATACCGCGCCAGCGCACTCATTCCTATTCCCCCGATTCCGAGGAAAAAAACATTCTTTATATTTTGAAGGTTGTTCATCTTTTACATCAATTTTTCAACTTCATCAACTATTTGTTTAGTAGCTTCCGGTTTTGCAAGCATTTTTATTTTCTGCGAAAGCTGTTTACATCTCTTTTCGTCGTCCAGCAAACTAAAAACTTCATTGAAGAGCCTGCTGTCAAGTTCAACATCACGAATCATAACTGCTGCATCTTTTTGTTCAAGCGCCAGTGCATTTTTTGTCTGGTGATCTTCTGCGACATTGGGCGACGGAACCAAAATCACGGGTTTGCCAACGAGGCACAATTCAGAAATTGTTCCGGCGCCAGCCCTTGAAATAATAACATCGGCTGCTGAATAGGCCAAATCCATTCGTGAAATAAATTCATGAACCTGAAGATTTTCCGGCTTATTCTCATTTAATTTATGCTGTATATCTTCGGAATAAACCGAACCGGTTTGCCAGATTATTCTTACTCCTGAAGCTGCAATTTCATTGATATGATTTAAAACAGTATGATTAATTGAACGTGCGCCAAGACTTCCGCCGATTATCAATACGACTTTATCCAAATCATTCAGCTCAAAAAACCGGTTGGCTTCTGTTTTGTTTTTCAGTTGTTCGATGAGGTTTTCACGCACCGGATTCCCGGTAATTATAATTTTTTCTTTCGGAAAATAATTTTCCATGTTTTCATAAGCCACACAAATTTTCTGCACTTTTTTTCCAAGGAGTTTATTGGTAATTCCTGCATAGGAATTTTGTTCCTGAATTAAAGTGGGTATATTTCGTTGAGCTGCAGCCCTCAGCACGGGTCCGCTGGCATAACCTCCAACTCCTATTGCAACCTGAGGATTAAAATCCCGGACAATTTTCCGTGCCAATTTCGCACTCTTAAAAAGCCGGATGAAGAAAGTAATCATTTTCACTCCGGGTTTTCGCGGAAATCCTATCACCGGCAAACCTACTATTTTATATCCGGCAGCGGGTACCCTTTCCATTTCCATCCGGCCCAAAGCACCAACGAATAAAATTTCAGCATCCGGATATCGTTTGCCGATTTCGCCTGCAATTGCCAGCGCCGGGAAAATATGTCCTCCCGTTCCGCCGCCGCTTATTATGACTCTTTCAATCTTCATTTCGACATTTCAAAATCCTCATCAGGCACATTCACCTGTACAGGAGGTTTTTTTATTTCGCGGTTAATCTGGTTCTGGTAGCTCACACTTAGAATGCACCCGAACGAAACGGAGGTAAATATCAACGACGTTCCGCCCAAACTCACCCACGGCAAAGGTTGTCCGGTTACAGGCAGTATTCCGCTCGAAACACCAATATTAATAACAGCCTGAAATACCAATACCAACGTGAGGCCTGTTACCAAAAAGGCCGGAAACGTACGTGTAGCCCGGCGAATCACCACCACACTCCTGAAAAAGAACATGAGGTACAGCAGAATGACAACAATTCCACTCACCAAACCATACTCTTCCACAATGATTGCAAAAATAAAATCGTTGTATGCAGCAGCCATATAATTGCTTACATCGGAATGACCAGGGCCTTTTCCAAAAAATCCGCCTTCATAAATGGCAAGCTTGGCATAATCGGCCTGAGTTATCCCTTTTTCAGCATTTGGATCACCATGTATAAAACGATCTATTCGTCCCTGGATAGTATGAACCCTTGCCGGAGCATTTGGAAATTTATCGGCAACAAAATAGGTTGTCGCTACAATTCCAACTCCTATTGCAATAACAAGAAAAAGGTATTTTAATGAAACACGGCCAACAAACATCATGGTCATAATTGTTGCAAAAATTAATGCTGAAGTAGAAAAATTGGAAATGAATATTAATCCGCAAACAATAACAGTATGTATAATGATTTTTATGAACGCCTTTTTTAAATGCTCTTTACTTTTCTGATTTTTACCCAGTACCTTCGCTGTAAACATGATAAGAGCGATTTTCGCCAGTTCGGCAGGTTGAAATGAAATAATCCCAAGATTTAAGGTTCTGCCGCTGCCTTTTATTACACCTGCAAATTTTAAAGCAACTGTAAGCAAAAGAAGTGCAATGCTGAGGTAAATGAGGAAGTTGGCAAGAATGGAATAAAATTTCACCGGTAAGACATTAACCATCAAAACCATTACTCCGATTCCGGCTCCAAGAAAAAACACCTGCCTGATTAAGTAATGCCAGGTATTGCCCGAAGCCTGCCGGTAAGCAAGTGCACCCGTAGAGCTGTAAACTATCAGCAACGACAGCAGCGACAGCAGTAAAAGAATTATCCAGATTACGCGGTCGCCCCTGAATATTTTAGTAGCTGCCTGTTCCATGTTATAAATTTCTCACCTCATTTTTAAACTGAATTCCACGATCTTCGTAATTTTCAAACAAATCGAAGCTTGCACATGCCGGCGAAAGCAATACTGTATCGCCATTCCGTGCCAGATAATACGACGCTTTCACTGCTTCTTCCATGCTCGATGCATCCACAACATTTTTTACGATTCCTTTAAAAGCCTCATGAATTTTCGAATTGTTTTTACCCAAACAAACAATGGCTTTTATTTTTTCTTTTGCAAGTTTATGCAACATCGAATAGTCGTTACCTTTGTCAATTCCGCCGGCAATCCACACTATTGGCGTATTAATACTTTCGAGCGCATACCAGGTGGAATTCACATTCGTCGCTTTCGAATCGTTAATAAACTCGATGCCGTGCACCTTTATAAACCGCTCGAGCCGGTGTTCCACTCCTTTAAAATCGGAAAGGCTTTCGCGAAGCTGTTCGTTGCGGATTTGAAAAACCATGCTGGCAATTCCTGCCGCCATTGAATTGTACGTGTTGTGTTTTCCTTGTAATGATAAATCCAGGATAGACATACTGAATTGGTTTTGATTAAAATTAATTATCAACTGCTCATCTCTCGTTCCTGCTCCCGGCGAAGCCGGTTCCATTAATCCAAAAGGAATTAATGCAGGTTTTATCTCTCTTTTCTTTAGTTCATTTTGAATTACTTCATCATCTGCACAAAAAATGAAATACTCATTTTCAGTTTGATTCTGAATTATCCGGAATTTCGAATCCACATAATTCTGCATGTTGTAATGGTACCGATCCAGATGATCGGGGGTAATGTTCAACAATACAGCAACATCAGCTTTAAAATCATACATCCCGTCCAATTGAAAGCTGCTGAGTTCAATTACAAATACATCGAAATTTTCCTCAGCCACCTGCCATGCAAAACTTTTACCTACATTTCCGGCCAGACCAACATTCAACCCTGCATTTTTAAGAATATGCCAGGTAAGTAACGTGGTGGTTGTTTTTCCGTTACTTCCGGTAACGCAAACTGTTTTTGCAGTATTGTACCTGCCTGCAAATTCAATTTCAGAAATTACAGGAATATTTTTTTCTGCCAATTTTACTATTAATGATGCAGTATCCGGAATACCCGGGCTTTTTACCACAAGTTCAGCTTTGAAAATTTTATCTTCAGAATGTTTATATTCCTCAAATTCAATATCATTTTTTAAAAGAACTTCTTTATATTTTGATTTAATAGCGCCTGAATCGGAAACAAAAACAGTGTATCCTTTTTTTATTGCGAGAATTGCTGCTCCTATTCCACTCTCGCCAGCGCCCAATATGACTAACCTGTTTTTCAACCTACCTGATTTTTAACGTTACAATGGTTAGAATTGCAAGAAAAATTCCAACAATCCAAAACCGTGTGACAATTTTTGCTTCCGGTAAACCCTTTTTCTGAAAATGGTGATGAATAGGACTCATTAAAAAAATCCTTCTTCCCTCGCCATGCCTTTTCTTTGTGTACTTGAACCATGCAACCTGCATCACCACCGAAAGATTTTCGAGAAGGAAAATTCCGCACAACAATGGAATCAGAATTTCCTTCCGGCAGATTATTGAAAACACAGCAAGAATACCTCCAAGTGCGAGACTCCCTGTGTCGCCCATAAAAACCTGTGCCGGATATGAATTGTACCAGAGAAAACCAACAGTTGCACCAATAAATGCTGCAACAAAAACTGTAAGTTCACCAATATTAGGGATGTACATAATATTCAGGTAATCTGAATAAATAATATTACCACTCACATATGCAAGCACCCCAAGCGTGGCTCCGCTTATAGCCGATGTTCCGGCCGCCAGCCCGTCAAGACCATCCGTGAGATTTGCAGCGTTTGAAACAGCAGTTATTATCAAAATGATGGCGATGGCATAAATGACCCATTTCAGCCATTCAGAGGCATCACCGGCAAAAGCTACCAGCCATTCGTAATCAAACTCGTTCTTTTTAATAAATGGTAAAGTTGTTTTGGTGGATTTTACATCTTTTGTCACAAACTGCATTTCCTGTTCACCTGTTTCAGGATTTATAACAATTTCCTCTAAATCGGCACCACTTGAATCCTTTACATGTTGTCTTACCTTTACTTCGTCGCTAATGAAAAGTGTGGCGGCAACAAAAAGCCCAAGACTTACCTGCCCCAGAATCTTAAATTTTCCGGCAAGTCCTTTTTTATTTTTAAGGAAAACTTTTATATAATCGTCAACAAACCCTATCAGTCCCAGAAATGCTGTAGTTACCAGCATCAAAAGGATATAAATATTATCGAGTTTGGCAAAAAGCAGCGTTGGGATAATGATTGCTGAAAGTATGATAAGGCCTCCCATTGTCGGAGTACCTTTTTTCTGGAGCTGCCCTTGCAAACCTAAATCGCGGACTTCTTCGCCTATTTGTTTCTGCTGCAGGTAGCGAATCATTTTTTTACCAAATGCAGTAGTAATTAAAAGTGACAGGATTATTGCCGCACCCGACCGGAACGAAATGTACTGAAACATTCCTATTCCGGGAAAATCGAATTCAGCCAGTAAATCATACAAATAATAGATCATAATTTCCTTTTTTAACCTTCAATCCCGAAACACTTTTCTATTTCTTCCTTATCGTCAAAATGATATTTTACGCCATTCACTTCCTGGTAATTTTCATGACCTTTCCCGGCAATAAGTATAATATCTCCGGGTTGGGCAATTAAAGCGGCAGTTTTTATGGCTTCCCTTCTGTTTTCTATTGAAACCACCTTATTTTTAAACTGATTTTCCACACCCGCTTCCATGTCTTTAATAATCTGCACCGGATTTTCGGTACGTGGATTATCGGAAGTTAAAATCACTTTATCGCTGGCAAGTAAAGCTTCTTTTGCCATTTCCGGACGTTTTGTTTTGTCCCGGTCGCCACCTGCGCCAATTAGTGTAATTATCTGTTCGTCACCGGTTCTCATTTCTGAAATTGCATTCAAAACATTTTTTAGAGCATCGGGAGTATGCGCATAATCAACAATTGCCAGCTTTCCATCAACACTTCTGATTGTTTCAAACCTTCCTTTTACCGGCTCCAGGTTGCTCATCTGAGTAAGAACTTCTTCTTTGTTTTGACCCAGATTAACAGCAGTTGCATATACAGCCAAAAGGTTCGATGCATTAAAAGTTCCTACAAATCTTGTCCAGATTTCGTTGCCTTCAAGATTAAGCAACATTCCATCAAAATGTCGTTCAATGACTTTGCACCTGTAATCGGCCATTGTTCGGTTCGAATAAGTTATTTTCCGTGCTTTTGTATTCTGAAGCATTACCATCCCGTTTTTATCGTCGACGTTGGTAATGGCAAATGCATCAGGCGAAAGCTGAGTGAAAAAAGCCTGTTTTGCTTTTATATATTCAGCAAAAGTTTTATGATAATCCAGATGATCATGTGTAATGTTGGTAAAAACACCCCCGGTGAACTGTATTCCTGCAATCCGCTGCTGATGAACTGCATGGGAACTTACTTCCATGAAACAATATTCACATCCTTCAAACACCATTTTTGCCATCAACTGCTGAATTTTCAATGCATCCGGTGTTGTATGAGAAGCAATTTCCTCCTTTTCATTTATCCGGTAAGAAATAGTGGAAATTAAACCTGTTTTATATCCAAGCTGAATAAACAGATTGTACAACAAGGTGGCAATACTTGTCTTCCCGTTGGTCCCGGTAACGCCAACCACTTTCATTTTTGATGAAGGAAAGTTAAAATAAGCTGCTGCGATCTGACCCAAAACCAGAGCTGTATCATCAACCTTTATACAGGTAATGTTTTTATCTGTTTCCACCGGAAATTCCTGGCAGATGATAACTGTTGCGCCATTATTTATGGCAGTTCCTACAAATCTATGACCATCTGCATGTTCTCCACGTTGCGCCACAAACACAGAACCCTTTTGTACTTTCCGGGAATCAAATTCGATCCCGGTAATTTCCTTATCCGGCAATCCTTTTATATCGGTGTATCTGATATGTTTTATTAATTCTTCTAACTTCATCTTAGCCTAATGTGAGATTAACCAATTGTCCCCGCCTGTATTTTACACCAGGATTCAACGACTGGATTTTTACTTTTCCGGTTCCCTTAATCTTAACTTGCAGCCCTGCATTTTCGAGCATAAAAACTGCATCGCTGGCACCCATTCCACGAACATCAGGAACTGTACCTGTATGAGCTTCAGTAATTGAATTGTTTTGTCCATCCGGAATATCCTCTATTTCCAATTCTTCAGCCAAAATCAATATATCCTCCGGATTTCCATTTTTAATTTCAGGTTGCTCTGTATTTTCCTCTTTTTGTAATTCTTCCGGATCATCTGTCAAAATTTGTATGGCAAATACTTTTTCAGCGATTTCCTTAAAAACAGGACCTGCTACTGACCCGCCATAATAAAGTCCGCTTCGGGGATTATTAAAAGTTACAATCATTGAATACTGAGGATCATCTGCAGGAAAATAACCGGCAAAGGATGCAAGGTACATTCCTTGCTGATAACCTCCCTGATTTGTTGCAACCTGCGCTGTTCCGGTTTTACCGGCAATTTTGAAATATTCGTTCTGCAATGATTTTCCAGTTCCGTTTTCACAAACGCCTTCAAGCATTTTTTGTGCTTTTCCAAGAGTTTCTTTTGAAACAATCATCGGGTTAATAACTTCAGTTTTAAATTGTTTTACAAGCATACCATTATCCCGGATTTCCTTCACCATCCGGGGTTTAACCATTTTGCCATTGTTGGCCACTGCATTGTAAAAGGTGAGAATCTGTAAGGGTGTCATTTTCGATTCATATCCATATGACATCCATGCCAATGATGTTCCCCACCAGTCTGCATCGCCCGGATATTTAAACAAAGGTTCACCTTCGCCGGTGACTTCAAGTCCAAGTGGTTTATTTACCCCAAAGCTGTACACCCGGTCGACATAATCTTTAGGACTTTTTTCATAACAGGTGGTAATAATTTTTGCAACACCAACATTTGATGATAATTCAAAAATTTGTTTTACGGTTAATTTGCCATGTCCGCCATGCCGGTAATCGCTGTCATAAATGGTCCTGTCATGGTATTTCCATGCTCCGTTTCCTGTATCAAAAACATCACTTGTATCAATTAAACCATCTTCCATTGCAGCCATCAGCGAAACCAGTTTAAAAGTCGAACCCGGCTCATAACAACCTGCATGTCCCAACGCATAATTATAATTTTCGTAGTAGTCATTATTTTCTTTACCCAGATTGGCAACAGCTTTTATTTCACCGGTTTTCACCTCCATTAAAATTGCTGTTGCCCAATCGGCACTTGTAGCTTTAAGCTGATCATACAGTGCACTTTCGGCAATATCCTGAAACTTAACATTGATAGAAGTTATAATATCCATCCCATCCTGAGGTTCAATTTCTGTGCGTGTAACCCACCTTCCCGAAAGATTTTCCTTATAGCTTATTCCGTTTTTACCTTTTAAATACTGCTCGTAAGCACCTTCCAAACCTGTGTAACCAATATTTCCGTGAACTCCTCCGTAAGCGCCCTTATTTAATCCGCCAATGGTGCGTAATGCCAGGACTCCCAAAGGATTCAGGCGTTTGTTTTCCTGCTCAATTATCATTCCTCCCCCAAACCGGCCCCTGCGTAAAATCGGAAACTTTTTGATTTGCTGCAATTCACGGTAATCCACTTTTCGCGGAGTCAGCATAAATCCCCGGTTTTTACTTTGGAAAGCAGCATTTAAATTGCGTGTATACTGTTGTTTGGAAACATCTTTGAAAAAATTGGACAGATACCAGGCAAGTGAATCGCTTTCATCATTGAATACCCTTTTAACGCCTTCAGCAGCCAAATCAATCCTCACATAGTAACCCGGGACAGATGTAGCCAGCACACTCCCGTCGTCGGCACAAATATTCCCGCGGTTAGGTTCTACAATCAGTGTATTTTTTTTGAGATTATCTGCAATCTCTTCCCATCTGTCATTTTTAATTTTTTGGACAGAGATCATCTTAACAACTACTGCCACTCCAAACAGCAGAAGGAAAAAATAAATTAAAGCAATCCGCGATACTATTGATTTTCGAATTTCCACCTCAATGTTTTTTACTTTGGACAATAATCTTCTTTGGTGGTCGCAACGGTTCTTCGAGTCCAATTCCAGCTGCTTCCACCTTTTTAACCACTTCCGACGGCCTGCTTGCATCCATTAATTTTGCTGAAAGTGTAATGGATTCGGAGCGCAGGTTATCCAATGTATCCTGTAAAACCTCAATCTGCCGAATAGTTCGTTCAGACCAGTTCCTGTTCGTAATCTGTATCAATGCCAAAAAAGCGATAAAAAACAGAAAGGGCAACTGACGGGTAATTCGTTCATCCGTTAGAATTGTGCCTCCAAGAAATGATTTCATCCCTGGCTTTTTGTTATTTTTTGCTTTCTCAGTCATATTATATTTTTTCAGCAATCCTTAATTTTGCACTTCTTGATCGTGGATTTTTATCAAGTTCCTTAACTGAAGGTGTAATTACCTTCCTGTTAATCATTTTAAATGGGGAAATTTGATTTCCATAAAAATCCTTTTCAAGTTTTCCTTCAAAATTTCCTGTTTTCATGAAATTCTTACACAACCGATCTTCAAGGCTATGATAAGTAATAATCACCAATCGTCCACCGGTTTTTAAAAGCTCCAGGGCAGAGGCAAAAAATTCTTTCAGGGCCTCCATTTCATCATTCACTTCTATTCGCAATGCCTGAAAAACCTGCGCCAGGTATTTGTTTTCAATAGCTTTGGGTGCGCATTTGGATGCAACTTCTTTTAATTCTGTGGTAGTTAAAAATGGTTTATTGTTTCTTTGTTTTATAATTTCAGCAACAAGCCTGTTTGCATTCTTTACTTCACCATACAATCTGAAAATATTAACCAAAGCTTCTTCGCTATAGGTATTTACCACTTCAGCAGCATTGGTTTTTGCATTCTGGTTCATGCGCATATCCAGGTCGCCATCAAAACGAAAAGAAAATCCACGTTCCGGAACATCAAAATCGTGTGACGAAACTCCCAGGTCAGCAAAAACAGCATCTACTTTTCCGACACCATAATAGCGAAGGAAATTTCTGACATATCTAAAATTATGTCGGATAAAAAAAAGCCGGTCATCCTCAATCGTATTCCCGGCAGCATCTTCATCCTGGTCGAAGGCAAAAAGCCTTCCCTGATTGAGGCTTTGGAGTATCAATCTTGAATGACCACCGCCGCCAAAAGTTGCATCCACCACATCTGCTTCAGGATGCAAATTTAACCCTGTCAAACTTTCTTCGGGCATAACCGGTATATGATATTCCAACGTCATTTATCTTCTGCCTGTCTTTTTCTTTTTTCTTTAAACCGCTGTGCAAAAGTCGATTTATCCATTTTCTCTTTCTGATACATCTCTGTATCCCATACCCTGATTGAAAGACCCATTCCAATTAACCGAACGCTTTTTTTAAGTTTTCCGTATTCAAGATATTCAGTTGGAATATTCAACCGGCCATTGGCTGCCATTTCAACTTTTATGAAATTCTCATAGAAAAACTGCAGAAACTCG
This sequence comes from uncultured Prolixibacteraceae bacterium, assembly GCA_963816685.1. GTDB lineage: Bacteria > Bacteroidota > Bacteroidia > Bacteroidales > Prolixibacteraceae > CAVYUC01. The sequence goes on from CAWFMB010000011.1 coordinate 173,685, forward strand.
TCATCCTCTTCATTAAAAGGGTCAAGTGTACTTTTGAATGCATCAACCCTTCCCTGCCAGAATTTTTCAGGATAAATATCAAGACAATCTTTAAAAAGGTTGCGTTCAATAATTAATGATTCACCGGCTAAATCACCCATCTCCTTTTTAAAAGACGACGGCAAAACAAAGCGTCCTTTATCATCGATTGTAGCATTATATGTTCCGGTAAATTCAACCATGTTTTTAAAAAAGCTAATTATTAACGGTAAAAGTAAGAATTTATTCCAAAATCTGACACTTCATTCCACTTTATTCCACCGTATTACATTAAAAAACAAGGTTGAAAAAATGTTTGTAATTTGTTGAAAAATGAATATGTATAGCCTACCAATATTAACTAAATATTTGATTAGCAGCAATTTTATTTTAACACACAAAATTATCAACAACAGTTAATAACTCTTTTGCGAATAAATAAAAAATCTTTTAAACATGAAAATTTGAGAATTGAAGAGTAAAAAATTTTATTTTCGACGATTGAACTATCATCTGATATTTAAGTTTTCTTTTGTAACTTAATTTTATTTAACAGACTAAAAAATTAACGGTGGAAGAAAGAGAGACGACTACTTTTAAACCGATAAATATAAAAGAGGTTTTTACTTCTAAAAGTCCTGGATTAGCAAAAGTAATACCGGGATTTGTTTACAGTTATATTAAACGAATCCTTCATATCGATTTTATAAATGACTTTTTGAAGCGAAACGGACACCTGAAGGGAGTTGATTTTGTCGAACAGGTAATTTCTGAATTCAATGTTAAGGAGCATACTCACGGGTTGGAAAACATTCCGGATTCCGGCCGGTTCATTTTTGCCATCAACCATCCGCTAGGTGGTTTCGATGGTATGTTGCTGATGAAAATAGTGGATGCAAAACTTGGAAAGCTTAAATTCCTTTCCAATGATATTTTAATGAACATTCCTCAACTTAATCCGATGTTTGTTCCTGTAAATAAACATGGCGGTCATCCACGCGAAGTTGCAAAAATATTAAATGAAGCATATGATTCGGATATCCAGATAATGATTTTTCCTGCGGGGCTTGCATCCCGGAAAATTAAAGGAAAAATAGTTGATTTGGACTGGAAGAAACATTTTATTACGAAATCAATCCGGCACAAAAGGGATGTCATTCCGGTTTTTGTTTCAGGTCGAAACTCAAACCGTTTTTACCGACTTGCAAAATTCAGAAAGTTCTTTAAAATAAAGTGGAACCTCGAAATGTTTTTGCTTCCCGGTGAAACCATAAAACGCCGGAACTCGAATGTCCATATTTATTTTGGAAAACCTATTCCATATTCAACTTTTAACAATTCCAAAACGCATAAAGAATGGGCTGATTTTGTTAGAGATATTGTATATATGTTGCCCCAACAGACGGCACAGGCAAATTTAAAATTACATCAATAAAAATTCTAATTGTATTTTGTTAATTTTGTATTTTATATTTCAATATGAATGAAATGAAAGAAATTGTAACACCGCTTCCAAAAGATAAAATTATTGCCGAGCTCACTCCCGAAAAATTGTTACGAAAAACAAACAAGGGAGGAAACGATATTTATATTATAACCTACCATGATTCTCCGGCAATAATGCACGAAATAGGAAGATTGCGGGAAATTACTTTCAGGGATGCGGGCGGAGGCACCGGAAAAGAAATGGATATTGATGCTTATGATACTTCAGATAACCCGTACAAACAACTCATCGTTTGGGATCCTGACTCACAGGAAATTCTTGGAGGATATCGTTATATTCTTGGAACAGATGCACCAAAAGATGAAAACGGAGAAGTGCTGCTGGCGACATCACGATTATTTCATTTCTCGCAAAGGTTTATTGATGAATTCCTGCCAAATACTTTGGAACTGGGGCGTTCGTTTGTGCAACCTGCTTATCAGTCGAGTAAAGCCGGTGCAAAAGCATTATTTGCACTCGATAATTTATGGGATGGTTTGGGAGCATTAACTGTCGATCATCCGGAAATTAAATATTTTTTCGGAAAAGTAACCATGTACTCCCATTTTCATAATGAAGCCCGAAACCTAATTCAATATTTTTTCAGAAAATACTTCCGCGACAAGGAAAACCTTATTTATCCAAAAGCACCGGTAGAATTTGATTTCGATGAAGAAGAAATGAAAACGGTTTTTAATGGTGCCAATTATAACGAAGACTACAAAATTCTTGTCCAATCAGTAAGACAATATGGTGAAAATGTTCCTCCGCTGATAAATGCCTATATGAATCTTTCACCTTCCATGAAAACTTTTGGAACTGTTAACAATGAAAAATTCGGGAATGTGCTGGAGACAGGAATTATTGTCACCATAGATGATATTTACGGAGTTAAACGGGACAGGCACATTGAAACCTATATTCAGGATAAGGAAAACGGGGAATGGCCTGAGCCTGAATAGTAACTTCATTCACCCAAAAACAGATATTCAGTTATCTGTTCTAATTATTTTAACGGAGCGGCAAAATTCTTCACATCCTCGCCTGTTATTTTCTTATCGCACAGGATTATCAAACGTTCGATTACATTTCTGAATTCCCTGATGTTTCCGGTCCAGTGAATTTCCTGCAATTCAGTAATTGCATCATCGGTAATTGTTTTTTCAGGCATTCCGTATTCCTTACAAATCTGGCTGTTAAAATAGCTGGCCAGCAACGGAATATCTTCTTTCCTTTCGTCCAAGGTAGGAACATGAATTAATATTACGCTTAACCGGTGATATAAATCTTCCCTGAATTTATTTTCATGGATTTCTTCAGAGAGGTTTTTATTGGTTGCCGCCACAACCCTCACGTCTACCTTGATGTGCTTGTCGCCGCCAACCCTTGAAATGATACTTTCCTGCAAAGCACGCAGTACTTTTGCCTGAGCTGATAAACTCATGTCACCGATTTCGTCGAGGAAAAGTGTTCCGCCATTTGCCTGTTCAAACTTTCCGATTCGTTGTTTAACTGCCGAAGTAAATGCTCCCTTTTCGTGACCAAACAATTCACTTTCAATCAATTCTGATGGAATTGCAGCACAATTCACTTCCACAAACGGACCTACGGATCTGTGGCTTTGATCGTGTATGCGCCGGGCAACAAGTTCTTTTCCTGTTCCGTTTGCGCCGGTAATCAATACCCGTGCATCAGTTGGCGCCACACGGTCGGCCATTTCAATCACATGTATAATTGCTTTTGATTCACCTATAATCTCAAACTTTTTACTTACTTTCTTTTTAAGGTTTTTTGTTTCGGTAACAAGGCTCGATTTATCCATTGCATTGCGGATAGTAATCAGCAACCGGTTTAAATCAAGTGGCTTTTCAATGTAATCGTAAGCTCCTTTTTTTATTGATTCAACAGCAGTGTCAATATTTCCGTGGCCCGAAATCATAACTACAGGTGTGTCCGGCGCCATCACTGTAAGCTTTTCAAGTACTTCAATTCCATCAATTCCAGGCATTTTTATATCGCATAATACAATATCAAATTCTGAATTTTTTACCTTATCCAACGCTTTATTTCCATCTTCGGCTAATTCAACTTCATATTTCTCATATTCCAGAATATCTTTCAGCGTATTTCTGATACTTCGTTCGTCATCAACTACAAGGATTCTTGACATAACTTTACTTTTAAATGAATAACAAAATTAATCACCTTCGGTTAAAAATGGTATAAAAAGCAGCGAAATATGGCGCAAAGCTCAAATAAGATGGGCAACTGTATTTAATCACCTCAAACAGATCACATTCTTTGAGATTTATGAAGATTTAATGTGAATCAATATCATTGATCATCCTCAGGGAATGTTCAAGTGTTTTGTTGATTTCGGTGAGGTATTCATTTACTGCTTTTACACTTCCCGGGAGCGTGTATACAAGTGATTTGCCAATCACTCCTGCAACACTGCGGCTTAAAAGTGCGTTAGGTTTTACCGAGCCATATTTGTATCGGATAAGTTCCATAATTCCTGGAATCTCTTTGTCGAGCATTTTTTTTACAACATCCGGTGTAATGTCCCGGCTGCCAATTCCTGTTCCACCTGTGGTTACAATGATGTCGGTTTTATC
>CAWFMB010000012.1:0-336325 GCA_963816685.1 uncultured Prolixibacteraceae bacterium
TTGAAGATATGACTGTTCAAAAAACCTATTAAAATTCACCTCTTGAAAACACCAGTATTTAAAGGATTTTTAAAAACAGATTTCGCTGTACAAAAAACACCTGTTTTATGAACACTAAAAAATTAACAATATGAAAGTTGCCATTTATTCAAGAATTTCAAAAAGTACTTCTGATAATACCAACCAGTTATTATTGCTTCGTGAATATTGTAAAAGCATGCGGCATGAAATAACAAATGAGTATGTTGATATAATTAGTGGAGCAAAAGAACATAAACCAGCATTTGAAAAAATGTTGAAGGATGCATCAAAACGTAAATTTGATATGTTGTTGTTTTTTGCTTTGACCGTTTAACTCGTGAAGGCACAAGAAAGACAATCCATTATTTGCAATTGTTGGATGACTATGGCATAGTTTATAAATCTTACAGTGAGCAGTATATTGATTCATCAGGTATATTTAAAGATGTTATAATCGCCCTGTTATCCACCCTTGCCAAGCAAGAAAGAATTCGTATTTCTGAGCGTGTTAAGGCTGGGTTGGATAAGTCACGCAAACAGGGTCGTGTTGGTGGTCGTCCAACATTGGATGAATCAAAAATTAAAAAAATCAAAAAGTTAAAATCAGAGGGTGTTAGTATTTTACAAATATCCAAGATTGTAAATGTAAGTAGGGGTAGCGTTTATCAATACCTTTAATTATATGGTAATCGAAAATATTGGTTTTTAGAATCATTAATGAATTAGTACACCTAAAAATAATAACATGAAAATTTACAAGATGAATTCTTCAATTTACAAGGTGTTCAATTCACTGAGTGGTGAATATGTTGTGGATGAAGAATGTGATGATAACGCCAAAGATTTGATAGCATATTGGTTAGGTGATTATTCCCATTATAATAATGAAACCTTAAAAGCAGCATGGATAGCGTTGTGGAGAAAAATAATGTTGTAGAAGATAACGATACACCTTACTGGGATGCCTTGGTTAATTTCTTGGAAGAATATGAATCACAGGAGTGGATTGCGTATAAAATCAATAGTTCAGGAATCGCATGTGGTATGATTAATTACACCACCGTTTTTGTTGTTGATAAGGATGTGATTGTTGTGGATGAAGATGAAATGGACAATGAAGATTACGACCACTTAATTGTAACTTAGCTTATCAATTATTACCTATCAGCATTATTATTCATTACCACAAAGGCAATAATCATAAACTTCCATCTGGTCAGCCAACTTATCCATCACCATTTGCAGACTTGATTCATCAAGCAGAATCCATGGACATTCGCTTTTTGTCTCATTAAAATCTATCTGTATTTTTAAAGATTGTTTTGAATGAATATCTAAAATGAAAATGTTTAGAAGGACATTATCGTGATAGCAGTCAACAAACTTAACCACTGAATAGTACATTCCTTCAGGCGTGAAACCATGTATAAGCAGGTAGGTTTTATCTGGAATTAAGGTCTGGTCACGAATAACAATGCATGGATGATTTACATAAAATGTTCCATCTTCACTTGCGATGTATTGATTGTTCAATCCAAGAATGGTAGAATTGTAATATTTGTATTTGTCTTGTAGTTTCATTGTTTCATATTTAATATATTCTCATAACATATTGATTATCAGATGTATCCCCCGCCCCTCAAGCCCCCTCCCATGTGCTCTAGTATATGCCTGTGGGTCAGACAGTTATGTCTTCTCTTGTAAAAAGAAATTCACCATTTTTATCTCAATCCTGAATCCATAATAAATGTTCGACACCTTACATAAATACTTGAAAAAATATTTTCAAAAAAAATTATAAGAATGAAAATCTTAACAAGAGAAATCAGTTTATGAATTTTATGATTGCCACATTTTTTATAAAAAATCTGGCGTTATATAGAAAAGTGTTTTAATTCGGAAGGTAAAAAAAATCTGAAAATAAAAAAATAGATTAAAAAAATAGGTGTTAAAATGTCTTGTGAAAATAATAAATAGCTGAATTTATTTTTTCAAATGCTTCAATTCTCATTTTTACATCAGGAAATGACTATATTATTATCATTTTAATGACCATATTATCGTCACTATGTTTGATAGATTTATATTAGCCAGTAGTTATAAAAGAATTACAGAACGTTTTAACATGTGCTATATTAGCGATTCTAATTTATATATGCCTTCATTTAACATTGCTGTAGGACAATTAATCTTACGTAATCCTAAATTATCTACAGAAACACAATTCAAAATATATTATGGTGCAAATTATGGTGCAAATAAAAAAGACCCATTAATTAAAATATTCATATGTTTTTGATTATCAAGAGCGGGAAACGGGGATCGAACCCGCGACCCTCAGCTTGGGAAGCTGATGCTCTACCACTGAGCTACTCCCGCTTGTACAAAAATGAAAGGTGATTTAATTGAGTAAAAAACCACCTTCCAATTCACTGCCCAAAATTATATTATTAACTGAATATATTAATTCAGTCAGAACAATTTTTAAATTAAACTTTTGGTAATACGTAAGAATTCCTGTAATCAAGTGTGATTAAATCTGTTGCATCATCTTCCCTGAACCTTTTTGCCGAATCGTCCCAGTGAATCCGTTTTCCTGTTCTGTAGGCGATATTTCCCATTTCGGAAACAATAGCTACTTTCGCCCCCACTTCCACCGGAGTATTTACTGTGCCACCGTCACGAATACACTTCAAAAAATTCTGAACATGTTCATCCAGGCCGTCTCCGTATTCCTTTTGTTTTTTCCCTTCAAAAAAGGGTTTCCGCTCTTTATTATTAATGTCGGGTATAATTTCATATCCTCCACGATCTACTATCAATGTCCCCTTTTGACCAATAAAAGCAACACCATGACCTCTTTGGTACGGGCCCATTCCGGGGTTCAGGCCACATTCCCAAATCATAGTATGATTGGGATAATTATACAATGCCTGCTGAATATCCGGTGTTTCCATAGCTCCTGGCTCGTGGTAAAAAATTCCTCCACCTGGCGAGATGGATTCCGGCATTCCTGCGTCCATTCCGTAAAGGGCAAAATCGAGCAGGTGCACTCCCCAGTCGGTCATGGCACCGCCGGCATAATCGAACCACCAGCGGAAATTATAGTGAAACCGGTTTGGATTAAAAGGTCGTTTAGGTGCTGGTCCCAGCCACATATCATAATCTACATAATCGGGCGCTTCTGTATCCGGCAGTGCTGGATAGGGTTCGTCATAACCTTTGTAAATCCAGGCTTTCACCAGGTGCACATCGCCAAGCTGACCTGATTTAACCACATCCGAAGCTTCGAACCAGTGTTTCGAGCTGCGTTGCCACATGCCCACCTGAACATATTTGTCAGGATGCTTTGCCGCCATATCCACCATTTTATTGCACTCTTCGATGCTGTGGCCCATTGGTTTTTCAACATACACATGTTTGCCAGCTTCAAGTGCTTCCATCATCATTATTGCATGCCAGTGGTCGGGAGTACCAATAATCACTGCATGTATATCAGGATTTTCAAGAAGCTTCCGGTAGTCGGAATACAAAGCGGGTTTTTGGCCAGTTGCTTTTTCAACATCGGCTGCCCGCGACTCGAGGATATGTGCATCTACGTCGCACAAACCAATGCAATCCACATTATTTCCCTCTTTCAGAAAACTTGTTAAATCGTTAAATCCCATCGACCTGCAACCAATTAATCCAACATTTACTTTTTCGCCCGGTGAGGCACAGGCACTAAAAACTGCCGGAGCAACACTAACTGCAGCCGCAGCCACTGCTGTTTTTTTAATAAAGCTTCTTCTGTCTGTATTCATTATTTTTATCTGTTTAATATTATTTTGTTTAGTTCAGTAAAGACAACTGTTTTATATTTTTTAATGATGAACTTTGCAATCAAAAAAACAAAAGTAGTTTTACCTTACCAGAACATCTGTTTTTGATTTAGGCTGAAAAAACCAACTCCCAAAATTATTAAAATCTGTCTAGAAAAGAAATCTATTTTCACATTCTGTAATCCTGCTGTCACCTCATAGCTGTTTCTGCGGAACACAAAAATTAACCTTTAATCACGATCACTTTTTGACCAGCCGGTCAATTTAACATTAAATTAATCTTCAAATTATTGCATATTTAAAGAAGACAGTTTATTTTTGACCAACCGTTCAGTCATAAATAGAATAAGAGAAATATGTCACCACGCAGTTCGGAACAATTTGATGATATAAGAAAACAGAAAAAAAAATTAATTCTGGAGACGGCGCTTGAATTGTTTGCTGAAAATGGCTATCATGCTACTTCCATCAGTCAGATAGCCAAAAAAGCAGGGATTTCGAAAGGATTAACCTACAACTATTTCGAAAGTAAAAAAGACATTCTTGATGAATTGATTGCAAGTGGGTTTAATGAAGTTTACGACAATTTCGACCTCAATAAGGATGGAACTTTAACTGAAGAAGAATTCATTTATTTCATAAAACAAAATTTCGCATTGGTACAGAAAAACCTTCAACACTGGAAGCTGTATTTTTCACTTCTTTTGCAACCTTCAGTTGCCGGGCATTTCGAGACTGAATACAAACAAAAGGGTGAGCCGGTTTTTAAACTGCTGTACAATTTTATCAGGTCTGAAGGAAGCACAAATCCTGAAGCCGATTTAATGGCAATCAGCGCCATGATTGAAGGCGCATTTTTGTATATCGTAGCCGCTCCCGATGTTTTTCCTGCCGATAAAATGCAGGACAGCATAATAGAAGCTGCATTCCGTATAATCCGTAATCCATCTGCAAAAAATATAAAATCATGAAAACGAAATATTTACTCTTGTTATTTTGCCTAACCGGTTTATATGGTACTGCCTGTGCGCAGGATGTTGACGTTCAGGAAATCGTTCGGCAGGCCGATGAGAAATTCCGTGGCACATCAAGTACAGGCGAGATGACAATGATTATTCAACGCCCTTCATGGTCGCGCGAAATTTCAATGAAAAACTGGACGCTTGGAAATGAATATTCACTGATTTATGTGACTGCACCGGCAAAAGAAAAAGGCCAGGTTTTTTTGAAACGCGGAAACGAAATGTGGAACTGGGTACCAACAATAGAAAGGATGATTAAAATTCCGCCTTCAATGATGATGCAGTCGTGGATGGGTTCTGATTTCACCAACGACGATTTGGTGAATGAATCATCACTTGTTAAAGATTATGACCATAAATTGCTGGGGCAGGAAAATATCCGTGGTTATGAAACTTATAAAATTGAATTGATTCCTCACGATGATGCACCTGTGGTATGGGGAAAAATAATCATGTGGGTGTCTAAAGTCGAACTTTTTTGGCTGAGAACTGAATATTATGACGAAGAAGGTGACCTTGTCAATACTGAAATTCTTTCAGAAATAAAACAGATGGATGACAGGAAAATGCCTACCCGACTCGAAATGATTCCGGCAGATGAAGAAGGAAATAAAACCATCCTCATCTTTAAGAATATGGATTTTGATGTGGATTTGAAAGAATCATTTTTTTCGCAACAGAATATGAAAAGGATCAGATGAGGAGTGAGGGATTGAAGGACTGAAGAGTTGAGGGACTGAAGGACTGAGGGATTGAAGGACTGAGGGACTGAAGGATTGAAGGACTGAAGGATTGAAGGATTGAGGGACTGAAGGATTGAGGGACTGAAGGATTGAAGGACTGAGGGACTGAAGGATTGAAGGATTGAAGGACTGAAGGATTGAAGGATTGTGGGACTGAGGGATTGAGGGATTGAATTAATCTGTTACTAATTAAAAATTATGGAATTCGATGATAAAATAAAATTCAGAGAAGAACTAAAATTACGATTAAGACAATTCGTTCTTGACCTGATAAAATGGTCGCAAAAATTACCAAAGACTGAAGAAGCCAACATTTTAAAAAGACAGGTTCTTCGTTCAGGAAGTTCAATATATTCAAATTACCGTGCAGCAAACAGAGCACGTTCAAAAGCCGAATTTTTCAGTAAATTAAGTATTGTTGTTGAAGAAGCCGATGAAACTGAAATATGGCTTGATTTATTTATATCCTCAAATATTAGTAATGTAACAGAAACGCAACGTCTTCATGATGAAAGTTTAGAAGTTCTTAAAATAATGGCTACGGCAAGAAAAAGATTGAAGGACTGAGGGATTGAGGGACTGAGGGACTGAAGGACTGAAGGATTGAAGGACTGAGGGATTGAAGGACTGAGGGATTGGCTTGATATATTGTTATCCTCAAATATGAGTAAAGTAATGGAAATGAAACGTCATCATGATGAAATCTTAGATGTTCTTAAAATAATGTCAATGGCAAGTAAAAAAATTAAAGTAATTCAGTAACTTCAGTAATTCAATAATTCAATAATTCAGTAATTCAATAATTCAATAATTCAGTAATTCAATAATTCAGTAATTCAATAACTCAGTAACTCAGTAATTGTAATGAAAACAAACATAAATCTGGCCTGGAGAAATTTGTGGAGAAACCGACGGCGGACCATTATTGCCATATCCTCCATTGTATTCAGCGTTCTGCTTGCCTCGTGGATGAGGTCGATGCAGGAAGGTTCGTACAACAGCATGATTGATAATGTTGTAAAATTCTATTCCGGTTACCTGCAGGTCCAGGATACTGCTTACTGGGAAGAACGCACCCTTGAAAACGGCATTGAAGCATCACCGGAACTTCAGCAGGAAATAAAGAACCTGAAAGATGTTACCCTGGTCTCTCCACGGCTCGAATCATTTGCCCTTGCAGCAAACCACATGAAAAGCAAACCTGCAATGGTAATGGGTATTGAACCGGATGCAGAAAATCAAATCACCGCCATTTCAAAACGAATTAAAAAAGGCCGTTTTCTGAATAATGGGGAAAAGGGTGTGGTTTTAGCAGAAGGACTGGCGGATTACCTTGACCTTGCCGTTGGCGATACGCTGGTGATGATTGGCCAGGGGTTTCACGGAATTAGCGCCAACGGGTTATTCGAAATTAAAGGAATTATGAAACATCCTATCCAGGAGTTCAACAAACGAATGGTTTACATGGACATTAACAATGCCCGTGAATTTTATTCAGCTTATGGGATTTCAACCTCGCTTGTGATTATGGCCGACAACCATTATGCTGTTCATCATCTTAAAAATCAAATTGAAGATTTATTGCCGGAAAACAGAACAGTGATGACATGGATTGAAATGCAGCCCGAAATCGAGCAGCTTATCCAAAGCGACCGCGGAAGTGGTATGATAATGCTTGCCATTTTATACCTTGTCATTGCATTCGGAATGTTCAGCGTAATTCTAATGATGGTAAAGGAACGGCAGCGTGAATTTGGAGTCATTCATGCCATTGGAATGAAAAAGGAAAAGTTGTCGGCAATTGTATTTTTCGAAACAATATTTATCGGGTTAATCGGATGCGCAATCGGATTGGTTATCAGTTATCTTTTCTGTCTCTGGTTTTATCACCACCCGATTCCGCTAACCGGCGAAATGGCCACTGCAACCGAGCAATACGGAATGGAACCATACATGTACTTTTCGCTGAAACCCTCGTTGTTTTACAGCCAGATGATACTTGTATTCTTTATCAGTGTTTTTATTTCGGTTTTCCCGATTTACAACATTCACCGGTTGAAAATAACAAAGGCGCTGAGGGCATAAGCATGAAGCAGAAGTTGCAGTTTTCTTTCAAATTAAAATTGGAAATGATAAAATTCATAAACGAAATAAACATTCATGAAGACAATTCCGGAAATAAAAAATCAGGAATACTGTCTTCAGATATAAAACTGACACAATGATTTGGTCTATAGCATGGCGAAATGTTTGGCGCAACAAATTGCGCAGCCTTATAATGATTGCGGCAATCACCATTGGATTATTTGCCGGTGTTTTTACTATGGCTTTTATGCAGGGAGCTGTTGATGCCCGGATTGAATCAGCAACAAAAACTGAGCTGGCACACCTTCAAATCCACAATCCGCGATTCCTGGAAAATAATGACATCAATTACATTATTTCAAATTCGAAGGAGATTGTGGAAAAGATAAATGCACTCGATTCGGTGAAAGCTGCCAGCCGGCGCTTAATTGCCGAACCGTTTATTATGGCGGCTCATGGAACCGGTGGCGGCAAACTTATTGGTGTTGAAACCGGACAGGAGAAAAAAGTAACGGATATATGGCAACACGTAATCGAAGGAACTTATCTTGAAAAAACCACCCGTATGCCTCCGGTTCTCATCGGAGAAAAACTTGCTAAAAAACTTCAGCTAAAGGAAGGTTCAAAAATCAATGTTCAGATGGTTGATCTCAATGGTGACTTATCTGCAAAAGGGTACAGGGTAAGCGGAATCTATAAAACGGATAATACAGGTTATGATGAATCTCACCTGTTTGTAAGGTTTCAGGATTTAAAAGATCAACTTGGAATGGAAGAAAATTCAGCACATGAAATTGCTGTTTTGCTCCGGGAAGGTGATTGGGCTGCTTCGGTAAAACCATCGATAGAAAAACTTGCAGGTAAAGATGAGGTTCAAACCTGGAAAGAAATCAGTCCCGAAATGTCGCTGCTCACCGATTCAATGGATCAGTACATGTATATTTTCATTCTCATCATTCTGCTGGCGCTCTGCTTTGGAATCATCAATACAATGCTGATGGCTGTACTTGAACGGGTAAAGGAAATCGGGATGCTTATGGCAGTTGGCATGAACCGGAGAAGAGTATTTTTCATGATCATTTTCGAATCCATCATGCTGACGGTTACCGGTGGAATTGCAGGGATTCTGATTGGTGCGGGAGTCACCAAAATTTTTGAAACTCATCCAATTGATTTGTCTATGTTTTCTGAAGGGCTTGAGAAATATGGTTTTGCATCGCGGGTATATACTTCGCTGCAAACAGACACTTTATTTATTTTAACGCTTCTTGTAATTGTCACCGGAATATTATCGGCAATTTATCCGGCACGAAAGGCATTGAAGCTGAATCCGGCAGAGGCGACGCGAACGGAGTAGGGAAAAAGCCTCCCCCGGCCCCTCCGAAGGAGGGGAGAAAGGAGGAAAGGCAGGAATGTATAAAAGAATGAATGCGATATGAATGCATGAATGCGAGAAGGCATGAATGCATGAATGAGGAAATAAAGAATGAATGCATGAATGCGAGAAGGCGTGAATGCTTCAATGAGGAAATAAAGAATGAATGCATGAATGCGAGAAGGCATGAATGCTTCAATGAGGAAATAAAGAATGAATGCATGAATGCGAGAAGGCGTGAATGCTTCAATGAGGAAATAAAGAATGAATGCATGAATGCGAGAAGGCATGAATGCTTCAATGAGGAAATAAAGAATGAATGCATGAATGCAAGAAGGCGTGAATGCTTCAATGAGGAAATAAAGAATGAATGCATGAATGCGAGAAGGCGTGAATGCTATCAATGAGGAAATAAAGAATGAATGCATGAATGCAAGAAGGCGTGAATGCTTCAATGAGGAAATAAAGAATGAATGCATGAATGCGAGAAGGCATGAATGCTTCAATGAGAAAATAAAGAATGAATGCATGAATGCAAGAAGGCGTGAATGCTTCAATGAGGAAATAAAGAATGAATGCATGAATGCAAGAAGGCGTGAATGCTTCAATGAGGAAATAAAGAATGAATGCATGAATGCAAGAAGGCGTGAATGCTTCAATGAGGAAATAAAGAATGAATGCATGAATGCAAGAAGGCGTGAATGCTTCAATGAGGAAATAAAGAATGAATGCATGAATGCAAGAAGGCGTGAATGCATCAATGAGGAAATAAAGAATGAATGCATGAATGCAAGAAGGCGTGAATGCATGAATGAGGAAATAAAGAATGAATGCATGAATGCGAGAAGGCGTGAATGCATGAATGAAAAAAGGAGTTAATAAAAAAAGAAAAATTGATAAACATGAAATTCAAGTATTAAAGCATTGAAGCATTCAAGCATTAAAGCATTCAAGCATTCAAGCATTTAAGCATTTAAGCATTAATTAAAAATAAAATCAATACCAATGACTGATAAGAGTGTATTCATAGAGGCATTGAAAAGCAGAACTAAAAAATTTGCAGTTGATATAATACTGTTTTGTGAGTCTTTAAAACAAAATAAAGCATCTTCTGTAATAACCTATCAGTTAGTTAAATCTGCGACATCAGTTGGGGCCAATTACAGAGCTGCTTGCCGTGGCAGATCTCAGGCTGAATTTTTAAGTAAAATATGTATTGTTGTTGAAGAAGCGGATGAAACTGTCTACTGGTTGGAAGTTATTGAATCTTCAAAACTTTCTGATTCCCCAGAAGAGTTACAACGTCTGATATTGGAAGGCACCGAAATTTGTAAAATTACATCCAAATCAAAAGACACTACATATAAAAATATTTCTAAAACATGAATGCAATATGAATGCATGAATGAGGAAATAAAGAATGAATGCATGAATGTGACAAGACGTGAATGCATGAATGAAAAAAGGAATTATAGAAAAGAAGAAAAATGATAAACATGAAATTCAAGCATTTAAGCATTCAAGCATTTAAGCATTTAAGCATTCAAGCATTCAAGCATTCAAGCATTCAAGCATTGACGAATTTAAATACAATACCATGACAATCATCAAAATCAACAACCTGTACAAAACTTACGACAGCGAATCGGTGGCGGTTCATGCTGTCAACGGAGTGGATATTTCAATTGAGGAAGGTGAATTTACAGCCATCGTCGGGCCTTCAGGTTCAGGAAAGACTACATTGCTGAATATTGTTGGAGGACTGGATGAAGCTTCCGAAGGCAGTGTCGAAATTAACGGCATAAAAATCAATGAGCTCTCTTCACGTAAACTGACCGATTTCAGGATGAACAACATCGGTTTTGTTTTCCAGGCATACAACCTGATTCCGGTTTTAACTGCCAAAGAAAATGTTGAATTCATCATGCACCTTCAGGGTGAAAAAAAGACGAAGAGAGATGCGCGGGCAACTGAATTGCTCAAAGCTGTCGGCCTCGGCGAAATGATGAACAGGCGCCCCGGCAAACTTTCGGGTGGCCAGCAGCAACGTGTGGCAGTGGCCCGTGCACTTGCTTCGAAACCAAAGTTCGTTTTAGCCGATGAACCAACAGCAAACCTTGATTCCAAATCGACAGAAAATTTGCTGGATATTATGGAACGGCTAAATAAAGAGGAAAAAATAACGTTTATATTTTCAACGCACGACCAGCGCGTGGTAAATAAGGCGCGCCGCGTAATTACTCTTGAAGACGGAAAAGTGATAAGCGACGAAAAAAAGGAATAGCTATGAATTTAAAGGGATTTGCTCTGTTGGTTTTGTTTCTTCAGGTTAAAGCAGTTTTAGGATCAGAAATAAATAATGATAAAAACTGGAACAATCCGTCACTAAACACAGCCTCGGCAGCAAAATACCTTTCGCCTCTCGAAAAAGAAATTATTCTTGAAGTTAATAAGCTGAGATCCAATCCGGCTAAATATGCCGAAGATTATATCATCCCGTTGAAAAGCCGTTACAAAAAAAATTACCTGTACTATCCCGGCGATCTTCCCCTGCTAACAAAGGAAGGTGTGAAAGCACTCAATGAATGCGTTCTTGATTTAAAACGCCGGCAACCTTTGCCACTTGTATATCCTGTTGAAGGATTATGCAAAGCAGCAAAGGATCATGTAAAAGATCAGTCACGAAGCGGGAAAATTGGTCATGTTGGCCGCGACCGTTCGAAAGTTAAGGAAAGGATCGAAAGGTACGGCGAATGGCAGGTCCGTATTGGCGAAAACATTGCCTATGGCGGAATTTCGGCCCAACAAATCGTTATTTACCTCCTCATTGACGATGGCATTCGCGACCGCGGACACCGTCAGAATTTTCTGCACCCCGACTTTAAAAAAATCGGTGTGGCAACGGGAAGCCATCCCGGGTACAACAACATGTGCGTGATGGACCTTGCCGGAGTATTTATAAACAATCAAAAATGAAAATTATACGATACATTTTACCTCTCTTTTTATTTCTGAATTTAAATGCAAATGCACAATTAAAACCGGTTACTTTTAACGGTTACATCAAAGACCTGTACATGTATTACAAACCCGAAAGGAAAATACCCGGTCTTGATGCAGATTATCTTTCATCAAACCTTATTCACAACCGGTTAAATTTCAGGTGGTATGCCGACAGCCATTTTACATTGGCGGTGGAAGCACGAAACCGGATTTTCTTTGGACAGTTGATTCGCGAATTTCCAATATACAAGGAATATATCGATGTGGACAACGGGTATTTCGATTTATCGGGGACGATAGCGTCGGGCGATGCCTGGTTCATTCATTCAATAATCGACCGCGCCTGGCTGGATTACATTAACGGAAAGTGGCAGGTGAGAGTTGGCCGGCAGCGCGTTAACTGGGGCATTAACCTTGTTTGGAACCCAAATGATGTTTTCAACACCTTTTCCTATTTCGATTTCGATTATGAAGAACGCCCCGGAACTGACGCCGTTAAAATACAGTATTACACAGGAGTAACTTCTTCGGCTCAGCTTGTTTACAAAATCGGGCGGAATGAGAATGAAACCGCCGTTGCCGGAATGTATCGCTTTTCGAAATTCAGTTACGACTTTCAGTTCCTGAGTGGCTGGGTGGGCAGAGATATTGTGCTGGGTGGCGGCTGGTCGGGCGATATTCGTGGCGGAGGCTTTCGTGGCGAAGCAACATGGTTTATTCCCCGAAACAATCAGGTGAACAGCCAGGAAGCGCTCGTTGCTTCAGTTTCGGGAGATTATACTTTCGAAAACAGCCTTTATGTTCATGCTGCTGCTTTGTTTAACAGCCAGGGCGCAACAAAAAATGCCGGCGGCCGCCAGTTTTTCGACCAGAATATTTCGGCAAAAATGCTGTCGCTGGCTAAATACGACCTCTTTGGTCAGGTTTCCTATCCCTTTACACCCTTGCTTTCCGGAAACTTTTCAGGAATGGTAAATCCTTCAGACGGTTCCTCTTTTATCGGTCCGGCCTTTACTTATTCTTTGGGAAATAACCTTGAATTAATGCTCACCGGACAACTGTTTTTTGGCAGGCCCGGCACCGAATTCGGCGAAATGGGAAAGGCTGCATACGGCCGGTTGAAATGGGCGTTTTAAGAGTCAATGCGTGAATGCGTGAATGCGTGAATGATTGAATGCATGAATGCTTGAATGCTTGAATGACAGAATGAGGAAATGCTTGAATGAGAGAATGAGGAAAGGAAAATAATGCAGGAATCAGAGAATGAAATAATGCATGAATAGAGGATCTAAGAGTCAATGCGTGAATGTTTGAATGCTTGAATGCGTGAATGCTTGAATGCTTGAATGCTTGAATGACAGAATGAGGAAATGCTTGAAAGAGAGAATGAGGAAAGGAAAATAATGCAGGAATCAGAGAATGAAATAATGCATGAATAGAGGAATGGGGAAATTAACACCTTTTCACACCTTCCCGCCTTTCTTCCATTCCTGCATTCATACATTTTCGCATTCAAGCATTTCTTCCATTCAAGCATTCATGCATTTTCGCATTCAAGCATTTCTTCCATTCAAGCATTCATGCATTTTCGCATTCAAGCATTCATACATTTACGCATTCCCTCCTTTCTTCCATTCATGCATTCATGCATTTTCGCATTCAAGCATTTCTTCCATTAACGCATTCACTCCTTTCTTCCATTCAAGCATTCCTGCATTTTCGCATTCACGCATTGTCACCTGACCACATTATCCATTCAATAAAAAATCAGGTCAAAATTCAATTTTAAAACTTATTTGAACTTTTTTTAACAAAAAAGGTATTTACTTTGGAACGAATAATATAAATTAAAACTTTTTGTTGGTTTTTAAGAATGAAAAATACTTACCAGGATCTCATCGAACAATCGTATTATTTCCCGCAGGAAGGTTTTGACCTCGAAGATGGCTACCTCAACTTTTACGGAGTTTCCCTTAAATACTTAATCAACAAGTATGGTACACCATTCAGGCTGATGTATCTGCCACGCATCGGCGACCAGATTAAAAAGGCGCGAAACCTTTTCAGAAGGGCTATGAAAGCCGCGGGTTACGAGGGTACTTACAATTATTGTTACTGTACAAAATGCAGTCACTTTCACCACGTTATCAACAAAGCATTGCAGTACAATGTAAACCTTGAAACGTCGTCGTCGTTCGATATCGATTTAATACTGAACCTGCATAAAAAAGGCGAAGTGGACAAAACGGTCAAACTGGTGCACAACGGCTACAAAACGGATGAATACATCCGGAAGCTTATCGAAATACAGGATATGGGGTTTACAAATTCAACCATTATCCTCGACAATAAAAACGAGCTGAAAAAGATACTTGCCATTGCAAAGGGTAAAAAAATAAAAATCGGCATCCGCAAAGCAATTGATGAGGAGCCACAAAGTGCCTACTACACCTCCCGGCTCGGAATTCGTGCTTCCGAAATTCTTGATTTTTATTATACGCACATTAAAGATAAACCAAACGTCGAATTGACAATGCTCCATTTTTTTGTGGATTCGGGAATTAAGGATACACTTTACTACTGGGGCGAATTTCAGAAATCGGTTAAAATGTATATCGAACTGAAAAAAGAGTGCCCTACTCTGGATGCCCTGAATCTGGGCGGTGGTTTCCCCATCCGCAGTCATCTTGGTTTCGAGTACGAATATGAATACATGATCAAGGAAATCGTAAGTAACATTAAGGATGCCTGTAATGCCGAAGGAATTAAAGAGCCCGATATTTATACCGAGTTCGGAAAATATACTGTTGGTGAAAGCGGCGCGACTATTTTTTCGGTACTCGAACAAAAACAGCAAAACGATGCCGAATTGTGGTACATCATCGACAACAGTTTGATGAATACAATTCCCGATGCATGGTCCATTTTCGAAAAGTTTATCCTGCTCCCGATTAACAAGTGGAACAACGAATATACACGGGTAAACATCGGAGGAATCAGTTGCGACCATTCCGATTATTACAATTCGGAGGATTTAAACCAGCAAATTTTGCTTCCCCGTTATTCCTCACGCGAAAAAGAACCGCTCTATCTTGGGTTCTTCCATACAGGAGCTTACCAGGATTCCATCAGTGGGTATGGCGGCATCAAACATTGCCTGATTCCGGCACCGCAACATGTGATCATCGACCGTGATGAAACAGGTAATTTTGTGGATTACGTTTACCGCAACGAACAAACCGTCGACGACATGTTCCACATCCTGGGTTACAATCCGTAAATAAAAACAACCGATATAAATTTAAAAGAGCCGGCTGAATGCAGCACGGCTCTTTTTTATACAAAGGATGCGTGAAGGTGTTAATGCGGGAATGAAGAAATGCGTGAATGAAGAAATGCATGAATGCGTGAATGGAGGAAAATAATGCATGAATGCGTGAATGAAGAAATGCATGAATGCGGGAATGCATGAATGCTTGAATGGAGGAAAATAATGCATGAATTCAAGAACAGAGGAATGGGAAATTAGCACCTTTCTTTATACGTTCAAGCATCCAGGCATTCACGCCTTTCTTTCATTCATGCTTTCCTTACATTTAAACATTCATGCATTTCCTCATTCTTTCATTCAAGCATTCAAGCATTCAAGCATTCTAAGCATTTCAAGCATTCAAGCATTCTAAGCATTCAAGCATTCAAGCATTTAAGCATTCATTCAAGCATTCAAGCATTCAAGCATTCATAGCATTTCTTCCTAGTTCCTGTTACTCTTATCAAGAAGTAATACAGAATTGACTACAATTTCCGAGATGTATTGTTTTTCTCCGTTTTTGTCGTCGTATGAGCGGTTGGTAAGTTTGCCCTCGATGGCTATTTCCGAACCTTTTTTCACATAGTTTTCAATAATTTCGGCTTGTTTTTCCCAGGCAACCAGGCGGTGCCAGGTGGTTTCCGATTGTTTTTCACCTTTACTGTCGCGGTGGATTTCGTTGGTTGCTATTGAAAAAGTAGCAATTTTCTTTCCGCTGTCCAACTTTCTCACTTTTGGGTCGTCGCCCAGGTGGCCGATAAGCCTGACACTGTTTCTTAAGATATTCATGATTTCAAAATTTAAATAATTAATAAAACGAAATTGATAATGTAAAGGTAGACCGGCTTCCAAATCTTATCCGGTTATTAAACATTTGTAATCGACAATAAATGTTTGTAACCGTTTACAAACGGATATAATTTTATATATTAGCGACTTGCAAACATGTAGTACTTATATGAAAAACGAAAGAATTTGTCTTGAATGCGGCGAACCCTTAAAAGGAAGGGCTGACCAGAAATTTTGCAACGACCTTTGCCGGAATGCATACAACAACAAAAAAACAGGGGCTTCCTCGAAATACATGCGGAAAATCAACCGGATATTAAAAAGCAACCATGCCATTTTGAAGGAATTAAACACGGATAAAAAAACAACAATCCTTAAAAACAAACTCGACAAAGAGGGATTCAATTTTAATTACCATACCAATATATATACAACTAAAAGCGGCCGCAACTACTATTTCTGTTATGACCAGGGCTACCTGATGCTCGATAATGCACGGTATCTGCTTGTAAAAAAAGAAGGAATCTGAACTTTTGGCGTTAAACTAGCAGGTATAATTACAAACAGTTGGCGTTCATTGTAAAAGAGAGAAATAAACAGTCGTTAATAACTTGAAATAGAAATAAAATGACCTCTACCCTATAATGGTTATATTTGCTAAAATAAAATTTGATTTGTGATGAAAGTGAAAGAGCCACTATTTGATTATATTAATCCTGAGAATGATTTTCAAGTTTTAAATGGAGATAGCCTAAAAGTCTTAAAATCGGTTGAAGACGGAAAGTTTGACCTTATTATTACGTCTCCACCATATAATGTTGGTAAATCATACGAAACAAAAACAAGTATTGAAAAATATCTAGAGACACAAGAAGAAATTATAGATGAACTTGTTAGAACACTTTCGGAAAAAGGAAATCTTTGCTGGCAAGTTGGAAACTATGTTAACAAAGGAGAAGATATTGAACTAGTTGAACGCTTTATACTTGCATTGCCGCAGGAGGAACATTGGAATATAAAATCTAAAATAATAACCTCAAATTACACAAAACAAAATTTGGTTAGTGTAAATTAAATCAATATGCCAAACCAAGTAAAAATGTCTTTTTTAAATGAGTTGGAAGAGCGATACGGTAAGTTAAAGAAATTACCAAATAGTCTCTCCTTATTTGATGTTGCAGAAGGTTCTTCAAGAATTTATGTTCGTTATTCTAAGGTTCATGGTAGAAATCAATCATTCTATGGATTGAGATTTGATGATTTAAAACAGTTAGAAGGATTAAATTCGATTATTTGTTTTCTTTGGGATAATCAAAATGAACCTTTATTTATTCCTTTTAGTGAATTTGAGGATGTCTTCAATACACTTAATCCTGCATCAGATGGACAATATAAGGTACAAATATATCACAATCCTAATCTTCTAGAATTTTACATTGCTAACGCTGGAAGATTTAACGTAGAAAGCTTTTTAGGTTGGGATTATTATGATAGTGTAATTGATAAAAGCAAACTTACATATCTTCCTGATTTTTCTCATTCTCAAATTCAAACTTTAGTAGGTTCAATAGGATTAATAAAAGGATTTGACATTTGGATACCACCAGTTGATAGAGGGAAACTGGATTGGAATCTATATTCAAAATTTGATTGTTTGAACAATTTACCAGGCAGATATGAAAAAATAAATAATGTCATTAAAGAGGTGGATGTAATATGGATAAAAAGAGGTTCAAGTGACTTATCTGCAATTTTTGAGGTCGAACATTCAACTCCTATTTATTCTGGATTACTTAGATTTAATGATTTACATTTGATAGAACCGCGATTAAAACCGAAGTATAATATTGTATCAAATGATATTAGAAAAGCTTTATTTATACGACAAATTAATAGACCTACTTTTATAAGAAGTGGGTTGTCTGAGCTTTGTAATTTTTTAGATTACAAGGATGTATTTGGTTGGTTTAATAGAACTTTAAAAAAGTCAAATAATGAATAATTTTTATATTCTAATCTGGGTTCATCGTGGTTTTATCCAAGAGCCTGAAATCTTCAAAAGTAAAAAGGAAGCAATAATCAGAAAAACACAGATTAAAAGAAGTGTTTTTAATCGAGATTATGATGAGATTAATATTTTCGAGAGGAATATTTAAATAAAATTTCCCAAAGTATTCCCATATAAATGGAGAAGAATATTCGATTGTTCATCATAAAAAATTGTATAAAGAGATTGTCAATGTTACACTGGTTGGAAAGTAGCTAATGCAATCCAGGCGGGCGTAACTTTTATACCTAAACTTCCAATAGAACAGTGATTCAAAAATGAAATATAAATTTTTAACTTACCTGGCAATTGCACTGTTTATTACTGTTTTACAATCGTGCCGGAAAAACAAGGATGAGTTTAATATTGAAGACAAATCCACTTTTGAAGCAGAGATAAATAATGTTAAAATTACTTTGACGGAAAGTGATATTCTCTCGGATACCGCCACTCTTTGTATGCCTTCAAGACAATGGAATTATCATGAACGCGACTACATCATTCATATATTTAGTATAATTTTTGGTAAGAATATGACACCCGATGGTGGAATTACATCCAGACTTACAGTGGATTTTGTAAATCATTTTGAGAATGACCAATACATTGCGGACTACAATATTTCAAAAGAGCTTTTAGAACAGCTTTTTACTGAAGGCGAAAAAGAATTTACTCCAAACAATAAAGATTTTCAAGGAATCAGCATTAAATGGATTGATGCCGATGGAAACCTGTGGGCATCGGGTAGTCCCTATTCACGCGAAGATTCAAGCCCTGCTGTATCAGGGGATACGGAAAACTGTTTTATTATCAGCTATTCGAAAACACAGGATGACAATGCAGGTCCAGGTGCTTATTTTCAATACCTCGATATTTTATTTCAATGCACGCTTTACAATTGGCAGGGAGAAAGTATTCCGGTGAAAAACGCCCGGTTGAAATGTGTTTTTAGCATTTTTTGAGGAAATAACTTCGGCAGCGCCATAACGGGTTTCCCTGAATAATTGTTTTAAAGCGAGGGCTTTGCTTCAGGTGAAACCCCCGGTTATTTTACAAGTCCTATCCCATAGCCCTTCAATAGCGGAATACGCAGGCTTTGAGGCACTCCGCAAAACAGCTAACTGCCTGAAAAAGAAAGGCCGCGGACGGCTGTCGGCAAGCTTTCGTGTCGGCACTTTTTCGTCCCGCCGGTCATCCGCAACAAAAAGCGTCGGCATTTTTTCATCCCGCCGGTCGTCCGCAACAAAAATCGTCGGCATTTTTTCGTCCCGCCGGTCGTCCGCAACAAAAATCGTCGGCATTTTTTCATCCCGACGGTCATCCGCAACAAAAATCGTCGGCATTTTTTCGTCCCGCCGGTCATCCGCAACAAAAATCGTCGGCACTTTTTCATCCCGCCGGTCGTCCGCAACAAAAATTGTCGGCACTTTTTCATCCCGCCGGTCATCCGCAACAAAAAACGTCGGCACTTTTTCGTCCCGCCGGTCATCCGCAACTTTTCCTGTACATAAAAAATAACCCGATGCTTGTCGTTTTAAACTTATTTTCTATTTTTATACAACAATTTAAACCTGAAGGCATTTTCTCTTAAACAATTACACAGAAAAGCCTCATTAAAACAAATACTAATTTTTAAACTATTTGATTATGGAACTTATTGATTCAATCTATTTGTTAAGATTGCGCAACAACGAATACTTCCAGTTTATGACGGAAGTAAAAAACGCAATTGACGTATTTCCTCCGGGGGTACTTGGAATTGATCCTGTCTATCCTGAATTTGTTTCGGCTTACAACAATTTGAACAATGCTCTGCTGGTTGACCAGGGAAGTATTAAAACCGAACAAATAAATCAGCTCGACCTTTTACGTGACAAAACCTGGAGTGCACTGACCGGCAAAGTACGGGTTGCTTTGCTTAGCCCGGTTGCCGAAGAAGTGGAAAGCGCCAAAGTATTAAAACGTGTTTTCGATTTGTATGGCAATGTCAGAAAAATGTCATTCAACGAGGAAACTGCTGCACTGTCGAACCTGATTGAGGATCTGGAAAAACCCGAAAATGTGGAGCATTGTAACATGTTAGCATTAATGACCTGGATAATGTACCTAAAACAGCAAAATACGGATTTTCAGGTAAAGCAGGCTGAACGTAATTCCGAACTGGCTTTTAAATATAATGGTGATGTAAAAGCGGAACGTATCGTTTTGGATCCGTTGTATAAGAAAGTTACAGATCGGATTAATGCGTCGGTTATCCTGGAAATTGCTCCACTCGAAACAATAAATTTTATCCGCGAGCTTAATCAGCGTATAAAATACTATGCCGATACACTTGCAGCGCGCGAAGGCCGCAATGCTGAAGAACCAGAAGATGCACCAGTGGTACCATAACAGGCTTTCACTGAATAATTGTTTTATAGCGAGGGCTTCACTTCAAGTGAAACCCTCGCTTATTTTAAATCCGCCAACTCTGGATTATTTCGGGGCTTAAGCCCCGGGTCTCTTGGCATTCATTTTATCCGTCCCTTGAAAGGGACGGCAAAGGATAAGGTCGCAGAAAATCTCATGGTTTTTTGAATTAAAAGGGACGGCAAAGGATAAATTCCAGTAAAGATTCAGTGTTCTTTGGATAAAGTTTCATTTTGATGCCCATTGTTACTATCTTTTGACAACCAATAAGAGCGATATCCTTTGCCGTTGGTTTTAACCAACGGATTTTGGTAATAAACAGGAATTAAGGTTTTATTCTATAAAATTATTATTACAAATTATGTCTTATACAAAAATCTGGCTTCATTGCGTTTGGAGTTCACTTCACCGGAAAAATATTATTTCTGATTCTTTCCGTCCGTTTTTATTAGCTCATATTCGGGAAAATGCAAAAGAAAAAGATATCCAACTGGATTATATCAATGCACATAAAAACCATGTTCATGCCCTTTTAAATATGGGGAAAATGCAATGCATTGCAGATATTATGCAATTAATAAAAGGAGAAAGTTCACATTGGATTAATCTGCAAAAAGAAATGCCTTATAAATTTAGCTGGCAGGATGATTATTTTGCAGTTTCAGTAAGTCAATCGCATGTTGAAAAGGTTCGAAAGTATATTAAGAACCAGGATGAACATCATAAAAAATTGAATTGGGAACAAGAGGTTGAATTGTTTCTGAAGCAATATGGATTTGAAAGAATAAAAGGCTAAAGTCATTGTAATCTGGCATTCATCTATCCGTCCCTTGAAAGGGACGGCAAAGGATAAAGTCCCTGAAATGTTTCAGGCTCCTTAAAAAAATATTAATTGTTGCCCATTATCTTTTGGCCAGCCAATAAGAGCGCTATCCTTTGCCGTTGGTTTTAACCAACGGATAGCTGAAACCAGAGACGACAGGACTTTAGTCCGGTATTTTTGGGCTAAAAGCCCCGGGTCCCTGGCATCTATGTATCCGTCCCTTGAAAGGGACGGCAAAGGATAAAGTCCCTGAAATGTTTCAGGCTCCTTAAAAAAATATTAATTGTTGCCCATTATCTTTTGGCCAGCCAATAAGAGCGCTATCCTTTGCCGTTGGTTTTAACCAACGGATAGCTGGCAAGACTCACAACAGGGGCTTTAGCCCCCATACCGGGCTGAAGCCCTGTGCCTGTAGCATTCATGTATCCGTCCCTTGAAAGGGACGGCAAAGGATAAGGTCGCAGAAAATCTCATGGTTTTTTGAATTAAAAGGGACGGCAAAGGATAAAGTCCCTGAAATGTTTCAGGCTCCTTAAAAAAATATTAATTGTTGCCCATTATCTTTTGGCCAGCCAATAAGAGCGCTATCCTTTGCCGTTGGTTTTAACCAACGGATAGCTGGCAAGACTCACAACAGGGGCTTTAGCCCCCAATACCGGGCTGAAGCCCTGTGCCTGTAGCATTCATGTATCCGTCCCTTGAAAGGGACGGCAAAGGATAAGGTCGCAGAAAATCTCATGGTTTTTTGAATTAAAAGGGACGGCAAAGGATAAAGTCCCTGAAATGTTTCAGGCTCCTTAAAAAAATCTTAATTGTTGCCCATTATCTTTTGGCCAGCCAATAAGAGCGCTATCCTTTGCCGTTGGTTTTAACCAACGGTTGAAAGAAGTGGCTTCTGTCACTCTTTCACCAGATATTTCCTCAACAGGTGGTACAGTTCCGACTGGTCGATTGGTTTTACCATATAATCAGTAAAACCTATTTCGCTGAAGCTAAGTACTTCCTCGCGCAGTGCATGAGCAGTTTCGGCAAGTACCGGCAATGTTGGATGCGTTTCCCTGATGGATTTCAACACTTCGAAGCCGTTCTTTCCGGGAAGGCGGATGTCGAGAAGTACAAAATCAATACTGTTTGTCCTGAATTTTTCAATCGCCTGGACACCATCTTCGGCTGTTACAAAATTTGCCCCTGTTTTGTTAATGAAATATTCTATCATCTGAAGGCTGTATGTATCATCTTCAACAATAAGAATATTTTTTCCTGAGAGGTCGGGGATTTTGCCCGAAGTTTTTAAATCGGCCTCTTCGGTAGTGAGTTCGCCTTTTTCATAGGGGATGGTAAAAAATATGTCGGTACCTTTACCCACTGTTGATTCCATCCAGATTTCACCACCAAGCAATTCAACAATTCCCTTGCAGATGGTAAGCCCCAGCCCGGTACCTTTAACAAGCCGTTCCGAAATCATTTCGCCTTGTTTAAACCGTTCGAAAACCTCTTTCTGATAGCTTTCCTTAATGCCTGTGCCGGTATCTTTCACATAAAACATGATTTCATTCCATCCGCGGATTTCATAGCCAAATTCAACTTTACCTTCATCGGTAAACTTAAAGGAGTTGTCGATAAGGTTTTGAAGAACCTGTATCAGGCGGTATTTATCGGTTTTTACAATTGGATTTGAGTTGGGCAGGTGCAATAAAAAACTAATATCTGTTTTGTCGCGTGTACGCAATGAGCCTTTAAACTGATCCTTAAGATCACGCATTAACTCGTTCAATGCAAAACTGCCTTTTGACACAGGGAGTTCACCGGCCTCAATGCGGGAAATATCAATAATGTCGTTTATTGTATTCAGCAGTTGTTTCCCCGATATTGTTATAATATCCAAAATCCTTTTATTCTCCGTATCCTGCAGCTTTTCTTTTAAAATACCGGTAAAACCGAGGATTGAATTCAGCGGCGTGCGGATTTCATGCGACATGTTGGAGAGGAAAGCAGCTTTTGCACGTGCAGCACGTTCGGTTTCGGCCTTTGCCTTTATCAGTTCATCTTCGCGGGCTTTCACCACCGAAATGTCTTTAACAATATTTGCTACAGCTACAAGGTCGCCCTTTTCGTCAATAATGGGTGACTTGGTTACTGAAACATGGATTAAATCACCTGCTTTTGTTTTATGCAGTGTTTCTACATTTTTCACCTTTTCGCCCGCTTTTACTTTATTCCGGAGCCGTTTATTTTCCTCGCTCTCGGGATCGGCAACAAGTTTGTCTGAACTTTTATTCATGACTTCCTCTGCAGTAAAACCATATAAATCTTCGGCGCCTTTGTTCCATGAAACAATTTTACCGGATTTTGATACGCTGAAGATTGCATCGTCCGATAGTTCGACAATGGAAGAAAGGTGTTTGCGGTATTTTACTATTTCATTTTTACTGTCAGTAATATCCTGAACAAGGGCAGCAATTTGTTCGCTGTCAGAAGAAAAATAGTGAATGTGAAAATATTTTATCAACTCGTAGCTGTAATGTTCATCGTGAACTGTTTTACCTTTAAGTACCGAGGGTGCAATCTTTTGAAAACTGCTGAACCAATCCGCATCGGGAAAAACATGTTCAACATTTTTATGTGTAATTTCCTTTAATGAAGATCCAATCATCTGTGCAAAAGCAGGGTTGGCTTCCGACAGCCGGTAACCGTTCACCTTTCCGTCGTTATCGCGCAATACGTCGAAAACCGCAAGGCCATTGTCCATGTATTTAAAAAGCTTCTGGAACTGTTCGTCCCTCACTTTCATTAACTGCTGAATCCGGTTTTTTTCGGAGATATCAGTAAAGGTAATGACTACACCATTTATCCTGTCTTCGGAAGTGCGGTACGGACCAATTTTCATCCAGTATTGCTGACCATTGGCGGTTTCTATTTCTTTTTCAACCGGCACAAGGGTTTCGAGCACATCTTTGGTATCTTCAACAAGTGACTGATTTTGAAACATAATTCCAAAATCGGCAATGTTGCGGTATTCATCAGACTTTTTCAAATTGATAATTTTCCGCAACATCGGAGTAAAGCGCTGGATATTCAGTTGTTTGTCGAGGAACAATGTACCAATCTGGGTGCTTTTCATGAAATTGTCCAGGTCGTTGTTGATTTCGGCATACTCCTTGATTTTTCGCTGCAGTTCGGTGTTTGAAGTTTCAAGTTCTTCATTGAGTGACTGCATTTCTTCTTTCGAAGTTTCAAGTTCTTCATTGGCGCTTTGCAACTCCTCATTGGATGACTGCGCTTCCTCATTGGCCGACTTCAGTTCTTCGTTTGCAATTTCAAGCTCTTCAATCAGGCTGTTTAAATAATCGCGCGTTTCCTCCAGTTCCTTCTCAATTTCAGAAATGTATTCATCAGAATCGGCAGATGTTTTCTTTACACTTTCGTCGTCTTCGGATTTAAATTCCTGTTGCGACAGAATGGGAATAATGACAACAATATACAGGTTGTTGAACATGTCGGGTTTTTTCACCGGTTTAATCCTGATGTTTAAGTAACTGTCACCTGTTTTATTTTTTATTCTGACGTTATTAATCAGTACTTCCTTTTTTTCGTTGTTTTTAATTTTCCGCATTGCATTCGACAACGGAATTTTAATGTTGTCGCGGGCTGCATTTACAATATTATTGTCGGGATCGCCAATCTGGAATTTAAAATAATCTTCGCACCTTCCCAGTGAATGCAGGATTTCGCCTGATTTTTCAATCAGCAGGAAGGGGAAGGTATAATCTTTCAGCGCCCTTCTTTCGGCAAATTCCTTTAATGTAAGTTTTTGTTTATGGCTTGCTTGGAGTATGGGATTAATATTGCCGCGGCTACCTGAATAGTTGATAAAATCGCGCACTGCCTGGCGGTTTTCCCGCTTTTCAAATATTTTATTTTTTGCATCCAGTGTGTCAAACAACCTGGGCCTGTCGCTCAGCGATTCCGAATTTCCGAGAAACAAATACCCATCCGGTCTTAAACCATAATGCAGGCTGTTAATCACTTTTTTCTGAATTTCTCCATTCAGGTAAATAAGAAAATTCCGGCAACTGATTAAATCGATATTCGAATAGGGCGGATCTTTAATCAGGCTGTGTTCGGCAAAAACAATCATCTCTCTTATTTCGCGGCGGATTGTGTAATGGGTTTCATGTTTTTCGAAATATTTATCGAGATAAAGTTGTGGCACATCGGCTTCAATGTTTACCGGATACATTCCTTTTCTTGCCTTGTCAAGCGCCCTTGAATCAATATCAGTTGCAAAAATTTTGAGGTTTGTCCTGATTTTCTTTTCTTCCATTTGCTTCAGCAACAGAATGGCAATTGAATAGGCTTCTTCGCCTGTTGAACACGCTGTTACCCATACTCTGACAGTATTCCGGTTTTCGTCGTTGATAATTTTCGGAAGCACTTTTTTCTCAAGCACTTCAAAAGCTTTTTTATCCCGAAAGAAAGAAGTAACGCCGATAAGCAGTTCGCGGAACAACTGGTGGGATTCGTCGGTATCCCGTTTAATAATTTCGTGGTATTTTTTTAACGATTCCACCGACCGGACCATCATCCGCTTTTTAATGCGGCGTAAAATAGTGGATTGTTTGTAGTTTGTAAAATCATGTTGAACGCGATTACCCAAAATATTTAAAATACTTGCTATAATTTTTTCAGAGGTTGTATCGTCGGGCAACTTTTCTATTCCATCAAGTTTAACGGGCAATTCGGCAAGTTTAGCCGGCATTTCGCCAATGTTGCATACGATATCCACCACGCCGGTTTCTATGGCGCTTCCGGGCATCGAACTAAATTCTGCACTTTCGGGGTCCTGCACGATAACCCATCCGTTTTGCAGTTTGATTTCCTTAATTCCCTGGCTGCCATCAGAACCACTTCCGGTAAGTATTATTCCTACTGAACGTTCCTTATAATTAAAAGCAAGCGACTGGAAAAAATGGTCGATGGGCAAATGCAATTTTCGTTCGTCAGTATTGTATTTTTCTGTTTTGAAGGTGTTTCCTGAAACATCCACATAATGCCCCGGGGGAGCAATATAAACGCAGTTTGGCTCTACTTTCATTCCATGATCAATCTGTTTTACCACCATGCTGGTTTTTTTCTGGATAATCTTATCCAGAATACTTTCATGATTGGGTGATAAATGCTGAATAATAACAAACGACATGTTGGTGTCTGCCGGAATTTCAGGAAACAGGTTTTCCATGGTTTTTATACCATCGGCTGAAGCCCCTATTCCTACTATAAATGGTTCAGATACGGAATTTACACTAATGTTCTCTTTTTTTGTCATAAAGAAGATTTTATTTCAACACTATAATATACTGAAAATAAAAATACAACATTCAATTCCAACTTCTCACCATTTAAATTTTCAGTGTATATTCCCGGAAGCATTGAGCGGCAACAGAAAATATGCAAGTAAAATTATTGATTTGCCCCGAAGAACACAACTCAAATACAGGAATAATACAAAAACAGGACAATATATGTTCTGCCTGATCCGGATTTTATTTTCAAGGTAAAGGAAACTACCGGATTCTACAGGTGAAATATCTTTAAATGAGATAAATACTCCTGGATTTTGAGAATCCGGCTCCTGTTAATTATCAAGTTTAATTATTTCGCTTCCGGCCAGCAGGTATGCGCCGGTTCCATAAACCTCATAACTTTCAGCGGAAAAGTTTTTCCGTGGATCTGCACCTATGGGTTGCACCCATCCTACATGGCCATCGGGTTGAATTAAGGTATTCAATCCTGTCCATGCTTTTTCAACAACCGGTAACCAGGTTTCTTTGTCGAGAATTCCATTGTTAATTCCCCATGCAAGTGCATAGGTGTAAAAACCCGAACCGCTGGCTTCACCTCCGGGATATGAACCTGGATCGAGAAGGCTTGCACGCCACAAGCCATCTTCCTGTTGAAGGGTGATTATTTTTTCTGCCATTTCTTTAAAATTCTGAATGTAAAAATCGCGCATGGGGTAATCTTCCGGAAGTTCCTTCAGAATCCTCACAAGACCACCCATAACCCATCCATTCCCGCGTGACCAGAATATTTTTTTACCGTTGTTTTCTTTCAGGATTTCCATTCCGGGTTCATTCCATTTATAACGGATGTCGCGGGCATATAAGTGCTCCTCTTTGTCGTACAGTAAATCATAGCATTCTTTGAAAAGCTTGTCGCTCAGCTTCAGGTACTTTTCATCGTTTAACGTCATTCCAAGTTTAACAAAAGTTGGAGGCCCCATAAACAATGCATCGCACCACCACCAGGTTACAGGGTTCATTTCACCGGTTTCGTAAGGTGTGGCAATAAATTCATCTGCTTTGGCTTTTAGCGGGTCAATCATTTTCTTTTCTCCTGAAATGCGGTACATATCCACATAAGTCTGGGCAATGGCATAATCATCGGCATGGTGCAACCTGGGGCCACCTTCCCATTTATTGGATTCGCCCATTGCACAGATGGCGTTGTATATGTTTCCATCCTCAAGTGTTTCGTAAGCTGCAAACACACCGGCATAAAAAGCACCGTTCGTCCAGTCCCACAATTGGTGAAGCGGATGCTGCAACTGCCAGTCGAGCGCCTTTTTCATTGTATTCTTAATATAAATATCTTCAAAAATCCGCTCATTACCTGCTCTTTGAGCATTGGTAAATCCTGCAAGTGAAATCAATAAAACAAGAGTTGCTGATATCTTTTTCATGATGAATTGTAATTTTGCAGCCAAATTTATGCAACCGGTTGCATCTTTCAAAATAAAATCAAAAATGAATTTTCTTTTAATAATTGCTGTTCCTGACAGGACGTTTTGTCCGAAATTAAATAATTCGCTATACTTGCATCCTGATTACAACGAAATGAAAAACAGATTTGAACATCACGGCCATCATTTAAATCACCTATCGGTTGGCAGGTCGTAATTGTTTTGTCTGATTTTAAAGGATATTAAACCAGGGCTTGCCGCAAAAAGGCAGGCCTTTTTTGTTTAAACAAAAAAACACTGTAAATTGAAACTTTTGTTAAACAATTCCCGGTATTAAACTGCGGAAAACAAAGATTAACATATGAAGAACAAACTGAAAATTGCAATTCAAACCAAAGGAAGGTTAAATGAAGATTCGATGGAATTGATCCGGGAATCGGGGATTAATTTAACCATAGGCAGACGCAAACTTGTATCGGAGGCAAAAAACTTCCCAATGGAGGCACTTTTCCTTCGCGACGATGATATTCCGCAAACAGTTGCCGACGGCGTTGCCGATGTGGGAATTGTTGGTGAAAATGAGATGCTCGAAAAACAGGAAAATGTGGTTATTGCCAAACGGCTTGGATTTAGCAAATGCAGGCTTTCGCTGGCTATTTCAAAGTCTGTGGATTATCCGGGAGTGGAATATTTTAACGGCAAAAAGATTGCCACCTCCTACCCTGTCATTCTTAAAAAGTTCCTTGACGAGAAAAACATCAGCGCCGAAATTCATGTCATTTCGGGTTCGGTGGAAATTGCTCCGGGTATTGGTTTGGCTGATGCAATTTTCGATATCGTCAGTTCCGGTTCAACATTGGTGAGCAACCGCCTGAAGGAGGTTGAAACCGTAATCCATTCCGAAGCTGTGCTGGTTGCAAGACCTCATCTTCCGGAGGAGAAACAGGAAATTCTGAACGAGTTGATTTTCCGTATGGAATCGGTACAGCGGGCAGTGGGTAAAAAATACATTCTGCTGAATGCACCCAACGGCAAAATACAGGAAATTGCAGCTTTGCTGCCCGGGATGAAAAGCCCCACAGTGGTTCCTTTGGCACAGGAGGGTTGGAGTTCGATGCATTCGGTAATCGAGGAAAACGATTTTTGGGAAGTAATAGACAGGCTAAAGAAAGCAGGTGCAGAAGGCATTCTGGTCATCCCCATAGAAAAAATGATTTTTTAGATTCATATCGAATAGAAGATAATTGATTTACAGAATAAAATAGGAGACAAATCGTATGCAGTTATTTGTGAAAGTCAATACGTTATTTTATGCATTCCTTATTGTATCCAGATATCTTGTGTCTAATCATCCTGTGTCTAAAAGTCTTGCGTCTAAACATCTTGTATCTAAACATCTTGTGTCTAAATAAATAAAATGAAAACATACATCAATCCGCTGCGGAAAGAATGGCCTGAGATAGTGAAACGGCCGGTTTTCGATGTTTCTGAACTTTACCAAAAAGTACAGTCGGTTTTAAATGATATCCGAAGTGATGGTGATTCGGCATTAAGAGAATACACCAAAAAGTTTGACGGTGTGGATTTGGATTCATTTGAAGTTTCAGAAGAAGAATTTGAGGCGGCAAACCAGGTGGATGATTCATTAAAAAACGCCATATCTCTGGCTGCCGAAAACATTATCCGGTTTCATTCATCGCAAAAGACAGAAGTCAGGAAGGTTGAAACTTCGCCGGGAGTTATCTGCTGGCAAAAACCTGTTGCTATCGAAAAAGTGGGATTGTACATTCCCGGCGGAAGTGCGCCGCTTTTTTCGACGGTGTTGATGCTTGCCTTACCTGCCCAAATAGCCGGTTGTAAAGAAATTGTTCTGTGTACGCCTCCCGGTAAAAACGGAAAGATACATCCGGCAATTTTATTTGCAGCACAATTGTCGGGAGTAAAAAAAATATACAAGCTGGGTGGCGTGCAGGCTATTGGCGCCATGGCTTACGGCACACAGTCGGTTACCAAAACAAACAAGATATTTGGCCCCGGCAATCAGTATGTTACAGCAGCCAAACAACTGGTAAGCATGTCGGATGTGGCAATTGACATGCCGGCCGGCCCGTCGGAAGTACTTGTGCTGGCCGATGAAACATCAAATGCGGCTTTTGTTGCTTCCGATTTGCTTTCGCAGGCGGAGCATGGCGCTGACAGCCAGGTGATTCTTGTTGCTTCCGGAAGAGAAATTCTCGAAAAAGTGCAGCAGGAAATCCACCTTCAGGTTGAACAGCTGTCACGAAAAGAGATTGCCGAAAAAGCGCTTGCCAACAGTGTATTGATTGTTCTTGAAAATGAAAACGAGCGGATTGATTTAATTAATGAATATGCGCCGGAACACCTGATTTTGTGTAACCTTGATTTTACCGCAACAGCCGAAAAAGTGGTAAATGCAGGTTCTGTTTTCCTTGGAAATTATACGCCGGAAAGCGCAGGTGATTATGCGTCGGGAACCAACCACACCCTTCCGACCAATGGTTGGGCACGTTCATACAGCGGAGTCAATCTCGACAGTTTTATCCGCAAAATCACTTTTCAGGAGATAACACGCCAGGGACTGCAAAATATTGGCCCGGCAGTTGAAACCATGGCAGCTTCAGAACTGCTCGATGCGCACAAAAATGCGGTTACATTGAGATTAAAGGAAATCAGTAAAAACCTATAACTTTTCAGAAACCGAAGGATATTCACCCGGATTTTTAATCATGTCAAGCGTTAAATCAATATCGAGTTTATCCCAGAAGAAATGCTGGTTTTCCATTATCCTTATGTCCGAAAGCTCCTGTTCGGAGGCATTACGAAATCCGGGGAAATTATCGTACGAGAGGAAATATTGGTCCTCGCCAACCAGTAACCAAAATCCTTCTGCCGAAACGCTGGTTATATCCAAAGCCAGATTTCTTTTATCGGGCATTCTCTGTTTTTCCATGTTATTTTCCATAGCCTTTTTTATTATTTATCAACGATTTTCTCTGTTAATTGTTGAAATGAAGGATTCAGTAGAAATCAAAAACTACAATAAAATTTTTGTTCCACCACTTCTTAAAATTTATTCTTAAAGATGAACCTCGAAAAATTACTCCGGAAAAATATTGCCACTTTAAAACCATATTCATCAGCCCGCGATGAGTATTCAGGAGAAGCAATGGTTTTTTTGGATGCAAACGAAAATCCGTTCAATGCTCCTTTTAACCGTTATCCTGATCCGCTTCAGAAAACAGTGAAGGAAAAAATATCGAAACTGAAGAATATTGGTGCTGAACGTATTTTCCTGGGTAACGGAAGCGATGAACCCATTGATTTGTTAATCCGCGCTTTTTGCGAGCCGGCTACCGACAATATTGTCACTATTCATCCCACTTACGGAATGTACCAGGTTGCGGCAGAAATCAATAATGTGGAAGTAAAAAAAGTTTCGCTGAATCCGGATTTTAGTCTGGATTCAAATGAAATTTTAAAGGCTGTAAACGAACAGACCAAGCTTGTTTTTCTTTGTTCACCAAATAATCCAACTGCCAATGCCTTGCAAAAAAAGGCGATACTGGAAGTGATACAAAATTTTGAGGGAATAGTTGTTCTGGATGAAGCATATGTTGATTTTGCTCCCGGGAAAACATTGCTTCCTGAACTTGCAGATTTTCCAAATCTGGTTATCCTTCAAACCTTTTCCAAAGCATGGGGAATGGCGGGAATTCGCCTGGGAATGGCCTTTGCATCTCCCGGAATTATTCAAATACTAAACAAAATAAAATACCCGTACAACCTGAATATCCTGACTCAGCAAAAGGCGCTGGAACTGACCGATAATAACGAGAAGGTTCAAAAATGGATAAAACTGATTATTGCTGAGCGGGTAAAAATGGCAGAATTATTAAAAGATTTTCCATTTGTAAAGCAGATTTTTCCTTCAGATGCAAATTTCCTTCTTGTAAAGATGCACGATGCAGCAGGAATTTACAATTACCTGGTGGAACGCGAAATTATTGTCCGTGATCGGTCGAAAATTCATTTATGCGACGAAAGCCTGCGGATAACCATTGGAACTTCAGAAGAAAATAAGGAATTGTTAAAAGCTTTACAGGAGTTGGTTTAATTTAACAGCAACTGTAACTGAAAAAAGTATAATTTTAAAACGATGAAACGAGCACTTTTTATCGACCGTGACGGAACGTTGATTTTTGAGCCGGGAGACGAACAGGTGGATTCACTTGAAAAACTTGAATTCATTCCCGGCGTATTCAGAAATCTGTTTCAGATTCAGAAAAACCTGGATTATGAACTTGTAATTGTTACCAACCAGGACGGGCTTGGAACAGAATCCTATCCTGAAGAGAAATTCCGGACAGTTCAAAATAAAATGTTAAAAGCATTTGAAAACGAAGGTATTTCATTCGATGATATTTTAATCGACTCCAGCCTTCCTGAGGAAAAACTGGATACCCGCAAACCCGGAATTGGCTTACTTTCAGAATATCTGGAAGGAGACTACGATTTGGCAAAAAGTTTTGTAATCGGCGACCGCCTGACGGATATTGAACTGGCAAAAAATTTAGGCGCCAAAGGTATTTTGCTTAGCGATGGAAGTTTATCGGAAAAACTTGTGGAAACAGGGCTCAACAACCACTGCGTGCTGGTTTCGGATGACTGGGACGATATTTACGCCTGCGTTGCCGCGCCCGAACGTACAGCAGAAGTGGTACGTACAACAAAAGAAACCGCCATTTCGGTAAAACTGAACCTTGACGGAAACGGAGTCAGTAAAATTTCTACCGGTTTAAATTTTTTCAACCACATGCTTGAGCAGGTTGGACGGCATGCCGGTGTAGATTTGGAAATTACAGTAACCGGCGATTTGGAAGTAGATGAACACCACACCATTGAAGATACTGCGCTGGCACTTGGCGAAGCATTCCGAAAGGCAGTTGGCGATAAAAAAGGAATGGAACGTTACGGCTTTTGCCTCCCCATGGATGATTGTCTTGCACAGGTTGCCATCGACTTTGGCGGGCGTCCGTGGCTGGTGTGGGAGGTAGATTTTAAACGGGAAAAGGTTGGGGATATGCCCACCGAAATGTTCATGCACTTTTTTAAATCCTTTTCCGATGCAGCATTATGCAACCTGAACATTAAAGCAGAAGGAACAAATGAACATCACAAAATTGAAGCTATCTTTAAAGCTTTGGCAAAATCAATTAAAATGGCGGTAAAACGGGATATTTACAATTTTGACTTACCTTCGACAAAAGGTAAATTGTAAAAGAAGCCCCTCCAAACTTCCCCAAGAGGAGGCCAAAGGAAGATAATTACTGAATATATGAAATTGAATAATAAATCAAAGTCGTCACCCTCGCGGCAAAATGTCCCGCTTCACGGGATTTAGGGGGCATTTAATTATGAAAACCATAAAACCACTTCGGGAAAAAAAGAATACGGCAATTTTACTGATTCACTGTCCCGACAAACAGGGAATTCTTGCTACTGTTACTGAGTTTCTAAACAAAAACAACGGCAACATCATTTATCTGGATCAGCATGTTGACCGGCAGGAACATATTTTTTACATGCGTGTGGAATGGGAACTCGAAGGATTTGCCATTCCCACAGAAAAGATTGGCGAATATTTCGATACACTGATTGCCACTCCGCTAAACATGTACTGGAGAATTTACTTCACTGATGAAATTCCGCGAATGGCACTGTTTGTATCCAAAATGCCACATTGCCTGTTTGATATTCTGGCGCGATATGCAGCCGGTGAATGGGATGTTGAAATTCCGTTAATCATCAGTAATCATGAGACCTTAAAACCTGTGGCCGAACGTTTTGGTATCGATTTTCATTATTTTCCTGTAACTGCGGAAAATAAGGAAGAACAGGAAAAAAGGGAGATTAAACTTCTTCAAAAAAACAACATCGATTTTATGGTGCTTGCCCGGTACATGCAAATACTTTCGGCTGATTTTGTAAAACTTTTCCCGAATAAGGTAATAAACATTCACCATTCGTTTTTGCCTGCATTTGCCGGTGCCAAACCTTACCACGCTGCACACGAACGCGGTGTAAAAATTATCGGGGCCACCAGTCATTATGTTACATCCGATTTGGATGCCGGTCCGATTATTGAACAGGATGTTACCCGCTGCAGCCATATTGACACAGTTCAGAAACTGGTAAGAAAAGGCCGTGATTTGGAAAAAATTGTATTGTCGCAGGCAGTGTACAAACACCTTCAGCGAAAGATTTTAGTGTACAACAACAGGACTGTCGTATTTAACTGATGGTAAAATGAAAAGCTCAATCTTTATATTTCTGTTCATTGTTGCTGCCAGCACAGGCCGGGCACAAATAACAAACCAAACTCCCGAAGAATACGGATATAAAGTTGAAATTGGGCAGCAGATACCCGAAATTAAAATCCAGCTGGCAAATGGCCAAACAATTACCACCAGTGATTTAAAAGGTAAAGTTGTTATGCTTCAGTTTACAGCAAGCTGGTGTAGTGTTTGCCGAAAAGAAATGCCACATATTGAAAATGAAATCTGGCAGAAATATAAAAACAATAAAGATTTTGCACTCATCGGAGTAGATTTGAATGAATCTCTGTCAACAGTGGAAAAGTTTGCCGCCGAAATGAAAATAACCTACCCGCTGGCACTCGATCCCGGGGGGAAAATTTTTTACACTTTTGCAGAGGAAAATGCTGGAGTTACCCGAAATATAATAATCGACAGAACAGGGAAAATAATATTTCTGACCCGGCTGTTTAAGCAGGAAGAATTCAACCAGATGAAGGAAATTATTGATTTGTTGCTTAAAAGTTCATAAATTGATTATTTATTCCTGAAGATTTTCCATTTATCAAAAAGAATGAATTCAGAAAAATGAATATCGTCATCATTAAATACAATGCAGGAAATATTGAATCGGTGAATAACGCGCTGAACCGGTTGGGGATAAATGCAGAAATAACTGCCGAACCTGATAAAATAAGAAAGGCAGAAAAGGTTATCTTCCCCGGAGTTGGAGAGGCCAGCACAACTATGGAATATTTGAGAAAAAATAAACTGGATGAACTAATTACATCACTAGAACAGCCAGTTTTGGGAATTTGCCTTGGCTTACAACTCATGTGCTCGCATTCGGAAGAAGGCAATACTAAATGCCTGGGAATTTTTGATGAACCGGTAAAACGGTTTATTCCTGAACCAGAAAACGAATTCATTACAAAAGTCCCCCATATGGGCTGGAACACGATTACCAATCTAAAAGGAAAAATTTTTACTGAAAGAATCGAAAACCAATATGTTTATTTTGTCCACTCCTATTATGCAGGACTGGGCGAGCATACCGCAGCAACAACCAATTATATCGTTCCTTTTAGTGCAGCGCTGCAAAAAGATAATTTTTATGCCACACAATTCCATCCCGAGAAAAGTGGAACAGTTGGGGCGGCAATACTGGAGAATTTTTTAAACCTTTAATCCGGAAAGCGATGGACAGACTAACAATTATTAAAGTAGGCGGCAGAGTTGTTGAAGAACCTGACTCAATGAATACCCTGCTGGATCAGTTCAATAAAATTTCGAGCCATAAAATTCTTGTACACGGCGGTGGTCGTACAGCCACTGATTTTGCCGCAAAACTTGGCATCCAGTCGAATATGGTGGAAGGACGACGGATTACTGACGAAGCCATGCTTGAAATTGTTACCATGGTTTACGGCGGGTTGGTAAATAAAAGAATTGTTGCAGGGTTGCAGGCACGCGGATGCAATGCAATTGGCCTCACCGGAGCTGATATGAACCTGATTACTGCAGTTAAACGTCCGGTTCAGGAAATCGATTACGGTTTTGTTGGCGATGTAACCGATGTAAACAGCCGCGAATTACGGATACTCATTGATGAAAATGTTGTTCCTGTTGTGGCACCGCTTACCCATGACGGGTATGGGAATCTGTTAAATACAAATGCAGATACCATTGCTTCAGAAATTGCCATGGAACTCTCCAACCACTTCAGTGTATACCTTTTTTATTGCTTCGAAAAAAAAGGAGTTTTGCGCGATCAGGAAAATGAAAACAGTATAATTTATGATCTTGATATTGCTCTGTTTAATGAATACAAAGAATCAGGAATTATAAGTGCAGGGATGGTACCAAAACTCGAAAATGGTTTTCGGGCCAAACGCAGAGGGGTAAAGGAAGTGCTGATTACCAATACTGAAAATATTGTTACCGGCAAAGGGACACGGTTAATTTAAATTGGAACAAAATTATCATTGCGAATTCATCAGGGTCTGCTCAAAATTCAATATTCTTTAAATTACGGCTCTGCACCTCGTTTTGCGAATAATTTGTTTTCTACAAGGATTTCACCACTCTGTGGTTTAATTAAAATGTACTGAACATTTGAAGAATACAATATCAGGTACATCGCCAAAGCAAAATTAATGCAAACTTTCTTCAATAATTTAGCCATGATGGCTTATTTAAAAGGTGCAACGCACCGAAATCTTTGTTGAATAACTTCTTAATCTTTTTAAGGTGCAGCGCACCGGAATATTAAGGCTGGTTTTCTTTTCGTTCTTCGATTTCAGCTGCCAGAATTTGATTTACTGAAACTTTTGCTCCTTTCAACAAATACACGGACGTCCCATATTCCCGCGCATTTACATTTGTGATTTTCCCAATAAATAAAACCTTTTCAAAGAATGATTTTACTTCTTCGGCATTTTTACCCTTATCCTCTTTCTCTTTTATCAAAATAACATCTGTAATCTTAAAATCATACAAAGGATACCAGTTGATGTAATCTGCATTCATCGACAGGGCGTTGTTTACTTTTTGTCTGGAATAATAATTAACAGCGCCTGCCTGTCCGTAATTGTCGCACTGAATAATGGCAGTACTTTTATTGTCGACAAGCTGAAGTGCTGAATCTGCAATTCCGGCCAGTTCCTTCCATCCAGTCATATCGGCAAAATCCTGTGGCAACTGGTGGTTCATTCCATCCTCCCAGCGCAACATTCCAAACTTTTCGAATCGTTCCTTTTTTGCATGAATTTCTTCCGGAGAAAGCACCGGCAACATAATTTGCCAGATTGCTGCAATAAGTACAACCGGAAGCAGCAGAAATACCGGCTTCATGAAACGCGCTGGTCCCCTTTGCAAAACATGTCCGAGGTACACAGCACCAAAGGACAGAAATACAGGATATAAACCGATAGCATAATAAGGCTTTGCCCGCAAATAAACAAAGGCCGCCAGGGTGAAAAGAAAGGTGTAAAATAAAAACCGGAAGGATTTAAAGGGCGGATAAATGAAAAAAGATATCCATGCAAACACAATAACAATCAGTGATCCGGTAAAAAAGAAAAGCTGCTCCTTTAAAATATCCAGGCGATGAACATTTACCAACTGGGTAGAAGCCAGTATAGTTAAATGGTGTACTACCGGAAAATCATTTCGTATCTGCCAAACAAGATTTGGCAAAATGATTATCAATGCAAGAATTGCAGCAAACCAGAGATGTTTGTTCCTGAAGATGTTCCGCGGACCGGCAATTAAAACTGCCGGCAACAGTCCCAACACTAAAAAACCAATATTGTACTTGTTTAGAAAACCTACAGCAAATGTTAATCCGGCAAAATAAAGCCATCGGTTATTTTCAGTTTGAATGAACCGAATGATGGTAAAAAACAGCAACGTCCACATCAGATAATCGAGCGAATTGGGCTGGTATAAAGTATTAATACGAAGCAATACCGAAAACAGGATTCCGGTTGCTGCAAGACCACATGCAAATAAACCACCTTTAAATGCTTCCACTGTTTTCCAGACCACTACAAGCGTTAACGCACCAAATAATGCAGGAAAGAATTTCACCCAGAAAACCGAATTTCCCAATACATGAATAACATACGAAATCAACCCGGTTACCGGCGGAACAGAAGAATAACCCCAGGCCAGGTGCCGCCCCAAATCAAGATGCAGGAATTCATCGCGATGAAGTTCATATACCGGATGCACAGCAAAAAACTGTAGCACAAATTTCAGCAAAATAAAAAGCAGTAACAGAATATTCTTTTTATGCATCTGCCAGTTTTGAATCCATTTACTAGAGTTCGTTACATGCGGAACCGATGAAATTAGTTAACCCGATGGTATATACAAAATTATAACAGTATTGCAAATCCAAAATCTCCCATTATTCCCCTGGCAATGCTTTTCGTATCCTGGTTGTAATAATCTTTAAACCGGGCATTTGCAGAACCGTATGAAACACTCAGTTCAAGGGCAATCCTTTCATGCAGCGAAAAGCTCAGTCCACCGGCAATTTCATAAACCGATAGTTTGGTTTTAACCAACTGATCCGGATATTGTACATAATCAAAATCGATATCATCCTTGCTTTTACCAAATCCAAAAGCTCCGTGCACAAATGGTTTTACGTTTTTATTTCCAAAATACACCCGGGCAAAAGGACCAATAACAAATGATTTTGTTTTACCCTACATCCCCATCCTGTTTTTCCACTGACATAGCAACAGGCACTTCTAACCCTACTGCAAAATTACTGGTCAAAAAATAACCCAGCATTGGGGTCAGTTCAAAGGAATTGGTTTTCACCGGATCACTTTCGTAATTATCTCCTTCAGTGTGTGTTTTTAAAAAAGTAAAATTCATGTCACTGCTTCCGGCAACTAAAAATTTTCCCTTTTCGGTTTGCGCAAAAACTGTTGAAGTACAAGCAATAAAGAGAAGAACGGCAGTTAATTTTTTCATAAGGTTTAAATGTATATTTATTCACTAAAAATATCCTCTGTTTTATATATCAGCAATGTCCACCTGTTATCTTCGGAAGGCACATCGCTGCTGGCAACCAGCACTGCCAGATTCTTTTGAGCGTTATCGGTGAAAGCAAAGAAACCTTCCGAATTGGCTTCTTCTCCCGGAATCTGATTGGTTTCGGGTAAAGGAAATTTTCCCAGGATATCAAATTCCGAATCGTCGTAAATCACCAGTAAATTCTGATCGGGAAACCAAAGCCTCTGCCGGCTGATGGTAATAATTTTTCCGTAATTGCTCAGGTGCACCATTGAATTAATCAGTTTCCCGTCGAAAAGTACTTTTACGTATTGCAAATCTGCATTTCTGTCTGCCGAACAGGTAAACACACATTTCCCGCGGGAAACAATCCACTTTTTGTCATTTGTAATCCAAAAATTATCGTAAATGTCGCGCGTATCGCCTACCCGCAATGAAGAATAAAGTTTGTTTACCGGCATCTCTGAAGCATCATATACATCGAGTGTTGAAGGGTGTGTATCTATTATTGAGGAAAGGATGCCATTTTCCAAATGCGGATGTAACTCCATTTTCAATGGTCCTGTGTAGCCGGCATAAATAACTTCGTCTGTTTCCAGATTAATCCGGTAAAAATTGCCGTAGTCAGATCGAATGGCGTACACCCAATTCTCATCAGGCATAATAACCGGCCTTATTCCAAATTCAGTTAGTCTTTCGCGAACAATTACTCCGGTATTTAAGTCAATAACGGAGAACCTGTCGGCCTGACCAATTACAACTTTTTGAAGTTGATTATTTACGTACAGCGAAAGTGGTTTGGAATTGAGTATTATTTTTTGCATTTCTCCGGTTGAAGGATCTATTTTGAGCAATGCATTTTCCGGTCGCGAAGATATAGCCAGAATCCGGTTGCCTGTTTCATCATAAACTGCGTCAGTTATATTATAATCAAGCGAAAAAGACTGAGGCAAAGCAGAATGAACCACCACCGGAACCTGCACAGCTTTATCAAGGGTGGGAATCTGAATTTCAATATTCATGGAATACAGTTCATCGTCAGCCAGCAAACGGTTTAGCGATAAGGAAAGGGTTAATGTGCTGCCGGCTTCAAGAATCTGGTTGGATTCAATTTCGTTCCTGTAATTGACCACCTCGTTAAAAATCAACCGGACAGCAAGTGTTTTCCCGCTGCTATTGCCAATAACCAAATCTGCTTTATCATTTAACTTTCCAAAGGTAACTTCTGCCGGAAATGCAAGCTGGTTGAAAATAACATCTTCTTCTTTATTGCATCCTTCCAGAATCAGCAAAAAAAAGAACACAACGAATGAAATGGTTTTTGGTTTTTTCATAGCTCTAATGGAACATGTTAGTTGCAAACAGGGATACTTATATCCGAAACAAATATATATTCTTTTTCAGTGAATAAACTGCTGCTCTTTTATATTATGCAGCAGAAATTTGTTCTATTTTTTAAAGATAAAATAAACCGCCAGTACAAGAAAAATAAATCCAATGATATGGTTCAGCCGGAAGGTTTCATTCTTAAAAAACAGTAACGAAAAGCCAACAAAAATTACAAGGGTAATCACTTCCTGGATAACTTTAAGTTCGACAAGCGAAAAAGGGCCGCCATTTCCTTTAAAGCCAATCCTGTTCGCCGGCACCTGGAAAAAATATTCAAATAAAGCAATCCCCCAGCTTATCAGCACAATAGCTATCAGCGGCAACGTTTCGAACCACTTCATTTCCTTAAATTTGAGGTGACCATACCATGCAAAAGTCATAAAT
Organism: uncultured Prolixibacteraceae bacterium; assembly: GCA_963816685.1. Taxonomy (GTDB): domain Bacteria; phylum Bacteroidota; class Bacteroidia; order Bacteroidales; family Prolixibacteraceae; genus CAVYUC01. The sequence continues at coordinate 40,832 of CAWFMB010000012.1, forward strand.
GTATTCGACAACGCAAGCAAACCAATGGTGTACAACGATTTCATAAAATACTAAATGAAAAAAATCATGCAATGTTAATGCAAAATCCTTCTTGATTTATGAGTAAGCCAAAAAATATTTTTGTTTTAATTAAATGAGAATCCGAACAACAAACCGAACCTGGAGCATATAAAATTAGCTGTGGAATATAATTTAAAGCATTCAGTTTATTCAACATTTTCAGCCAAATTCCGGACCCCCAATCAGGTATTGATTATCCGGATTCCCGGGAAATGGATTTTTAATCCGGTACATCCGTATAAACGGTCGCTGCGTTTCAAATCCCACTGAAATAAGCCAGTCACCCAGTTTCTTTTTATCTTCCAAAACATCTGCCACAACCGCCTTATCCGACAATACCTTCAGAACTTTGGAAATTAAAGAAATGGCAAATTCGGGGGAAGCTGCAGCAACAGGGCCAATCTGAATATATTTATTTCCATATCGCCCTAAAAGGAATCCTGCAATTCTGTTTTCCTTTTTGATATACCATCCTTTAACTGAGCTGTTATTAAGATATCTTAATAATTGAGGCCGGGCTATCCCAAATGTTTTCATGTCAAATTCCAAAATTGCGGGCAGATTGCTTTCATGAATTTCCTGCAAAATTATTTTATCCTCATGTTGAATCTCAAAATGACCAGGTTTTCTTATCATTCTTAAAATCCTGAAATCTTCCCTGAATCCAAATTTTTCATAAACCATTCTCCCGGCAGGTGTGGCATCCAGTTTTATCGCTTCCAGGGAATTCACTTCCTTAATTACTTCATTAAACAGTTGTTTTGCAATCCCTTTTCCTCTCCATTGTTTATTCACAAGCACCATTCCTATCCAGGCCAGCTTTGCAGAATAAATCATTGCAACCGCTGTAGCAACAAGTTTTCCATCCACTTCTGCTGCAAAACATCTGTTCTCAGGATTTTCTGTTATAAACTGCCAGTCTTCCTCCGTCTGGTTCCAGCCTTCCGATAAAACCAGTTTCATTGCATCTTCAATATCATTTTTGCATAAACTTCTTAGCTTGATTAACATCTGCTTTTGTATTCAGTTACTACAAATTAATTTCTCACTTTAAAATATTCACAATTAAACTTTTTTGAAAAGCATGCCAATCATCTACAATTCATGAAAATCAACTGAATTGTATTCCGGATTTCCAGCGGTTAGCCAACATTACCAGCGACAACATTACGGGAACTTCAACCAGCACACCTACTACAGTAACCAACGCTGCCGGTGATTGTAATCCAAACAAGGAAATAGCTACAGCTACTGCAAGTTCAAAGAAGTTGCTGGCACCAATCATCGCCGCAGGTGAAATAACGTTATGCGGTAGTTTCAGTTTGCGTCCGGCAATCCAGGCAACAAAAAAGATAAAGTACGTTTGAATGACCAACGGAACAGCAACGAGTAAAATAATCAACGGATTGTTTGTGATGTTCTTTCCCTGAAAAGCAAACAGTAAAATTAAAGTGACCAGCAGTGCGATAATGGAAACCGGTTTAAATTTGGGTAAAAATTCATTTTTAAACCACTTTTCACCTTTCTGACGAATCAGGATTTTATGTGTAATATAACCGGCTGCAAGCGGTATGACAACAAAAATAACCACACTTGCCACTAAAGTGTCGTATGGAATTTGTATGTTTGTAATCCCCAGCAACAATCCAACAACGGGCACAAATGCCACAAGAATAATCAGGTCGTTTACCGAAACCTGCACAAGGGTATAATTCGGATCGCCATCGGTTAAATAACTCCAAACAAAAACCATTGCAGTACAAGGCGCAGCTCCCAGTAAAATTGCTCCGGCAATATATTCCCCTGCAAGTTCGGGCGAAATAAATGCCGAGTAAATTTTGTAAAGAATATCCAGGCAAAAAATGCCATTGTAAATGGTTTTATCAGCCAGTTAACAACAAGGGTCAGCAGCAATCCTTTAGGTTTTTTACCCACATTTTTAATGCTCGAAAAATCAACCTGCAACATCATTGGATAAATCATCAGCCAAACCAATACTGCCACCGGAATATTAACTTTAAATAACTCCAGAGTACTCAGCAACTGAATTTTATCGCCTGCAAAGTGTCCAATTGATATTCCGGCGCCAATGCAAAGCGCAACCCAAAGCGTCAGGTATTTTTCGAAAAAACCGATTCGTTTTTTTGTTGCGCTCATGATCATTATTTGTTTGCTGTTACCGTAATACTGAAAATTCCGGCTCCCGATTTTTTGTATTGCTTCCAATTCTTTTTCGGAAAGATAATTCATGCAAAACCAAATCAGGCACAGGAGTTGGTTTTTCTTTATGAACGATAATTCCTGGAAAATCCCTGCTGCCGGATTATTTCAAGGTAATCATCTTTTTGCAGGGCTCCTGAAACACATCCTGCGTACATTTCGGAAGCTTCCTGAATGCCGGCCGGCAATTCACCTTTTAATACCACATCAGAAATACAAAAATGACCACCAGGTTTCAGTACCCTGAAAATTTCAGCAAATGCCTTTTGTTTATCCGGAACGAGATTCAGTACACAATTGCTGATTACAACATCAAAAGTATTGTCCGGCAATGGCATATTATCAATATCACCAGATACAAATTCAATATTTTTAAACCCTGTTTTCTGCAGGTTTTTATTTGCCTTTTCAAGCATCTCTTGCGAAAAATCGAGGCCGGTAACCGTTCCGTTTTCTCCCACTATTGACCGGGCAACAAAACAGTCGTTGCCTGCGCCGCTGCCTAAATCCAGGACATTGTCGCCTTCTTTTATCCCGGCAAATTCGGTAGGAACACCGCACCCCAATCCTAAATCAGCATCCGGATTATATCCGGCCAGATTTTTATAATCGTCGCCAATCATGCTGAATTCAACATCGCCGCAACAAACGGTGCCCCCGCAACAGGAGGTTGGTGCCATAATGATGCTTTGCCGGGCAATTTCACCATATTTCTCTTTTACAACCTGTTTAATATTTTCTGCTTTCATACCAATTCCGTTTTTATTTCTTCATTGTACAATTTGAAAAATGCATTTTTAATCTCATCCCTGACCCTGTAATATTCACTTTGAATAAACTCCGGAGTGCCGGTTGCATGAGAAGGATCGTCGAACCCAATGTGTAACCTGTGTTTTACCTTTCCCAAAAAAGCAGGACAGTTTTCATTGGCGCCGCCGCAAACCGTAATCACATAACCCCATTCTTCTCCCAGATAATTCTCAACCGGGTCGGATGTATGGTGGCTGATATCAATACCAACTTCCTGCATCACCTCCACTGCTTTGTGGTTTAACTTTCCGGAAGCTTCGGTTCCTGCAGAATAAACTTCCAGGTTTTTATCGAACGACTTCAAAAAACCGTGTGCCATCTGACTGCGGCAACTGTTTCCTGTACATAAAATCAATATTTTCATACTATTCACATGTATAATTTTCTATTTCTATACTTCCCAAAAAGGATTGAACTGCCAGTTTCAGCTCCTTTATTTTGTCAGGATTAAGGCAGTAATTGGTTTTTACACCATCGATATGTCCCTGAATGAATCCAGCGTTTTTTAATTCCTTTAAATGCTGGTTTACTGTGGTGCGCCCCAGCGGCAATTCATCGGAAATGTTGCCGGTAATACACGACGGTGTTTCGGCAAGAAACTGCAAAATGCGCAGCCGGGCAGGATGTGCCAGTGCTTTAAAAAGCAATGCTTTTTCTGCCAGTGCAGTATCAAATAATTCTGTTTTTGATTGTACCATTTCACTTTTATTTTGACGCAAATATACGTCAAATATTTTAAACAACGTATGTATACGTCAATAAAAAATGCAGGTTTAATGAATGTACAATTAAATACAACCACGAATGTGGTTAAATGATAATGTTGATACCTGTTATTTCCTGTTCAACCCCCATTCAGGGGTTGCCGCTGCGATGGGCATATGTTACCACAGGTTGCATCTGCGGTTATTCACATTGAACGGATTTCATCCGTTATTCCAGAATTGATTCATTCAAATATCCCAAAAATCGCATCGCGATTGAATGTGAATAGCAATATATGAAATGCATGGTTAAAGAATGCACAATCTTTTTTTATGGTTTGATTTTCCCAAACAACCCCATCAGTTTTACATTCAGAATATTTTTGATTTCCCCTTCATTTTCGTCGATGGGTTTCACCGGAATTAAATCCATCACCTGAGCAGGAGTTAATCCTGATTTGTAATACAGTTTCAATGCTTTTCTCATTGTCGAAGAAACAGCTTTTTGAGCTTCATCAGCCGAAAGTCCGGTTTCGAGCGCAATATTTTCCACTTCCTGCCACTGGAACCAGAAATATGTGGGCAGCATGGCTGAAACAATGGCGTAACTTTCGAGTTTTGATTCCTCCGTTTCGAAAGTTTTACCCAGTTTTTGCAATAGTTTCAGAACCCGTTTCTTCTCTTTTGAATTAAAATCTCCGGAAAAGGTTACCGGGTTAAATCCTTCATTGATATATGAAGTGGCATTGGGAATCATCCGTACGAGCTTTTTTGAAGACAGTAACGACGCCATTTTATCGAGTGAGATTTTTGGCGCCAGCGAAATAACAATGGTAGCTTCTGTTACAACATCTTTAATTGCCTGCAATATTTCCATTACTACTGGTGGGTGTACGGCAACAAATACCAGTTTTTGCTTTGCGGCATCGGCAGCAGAACCGGCAGCTGTGATTCCGGGAAAATCGGTTTGCAAAGCTTTGAATGTTTCTGCATTGGGTTCAAATACCTTTACATTTTCGGGCAACGCTTTTTTGTTGGAAAGACCCCGGAGAATAATTCGTGTAATCCTTCCCCCGCCAATAAAACCAATTGATTTTGATTTCATAATTTAATTTTTTGTTTATTTAACTCCCTTTTGTTTCAATACTTTTACGAGTTCTTCTTCAGGAAAATAGCCCGTGTGGCGGGCAAATTCCTTCCCGTTTTCATCCAGAAACACCTGCGTTGGAATGGCTTCAATTCCATATTTTGTTGCAAATGGTTTTCCTTCGGGTGTCCACACATCGTAAAAAACCACCTTCACCTGTTTTCCGTATTTTTCTTCAACCGATTTCATAACAGGCTGCATTTTCTTACAGGGAATGCAGCGTACTGAACCCAATTCAATAAAGGTTACTTTATATGCTATAGTTTCTTTCGCTGGTATTTGTTTTTGAGCAAAACTGTCAGAAATAAATGCTGTTACAAGAAATGCAATAAGGGATATTTGAATAACAATTTTTGATTTCATCTGATTAATTGTTTTTGATTTTAATTGCTGAAATTATTTCATCCATTTATAATGTACATCACCGAAAACACGGTGCCCCATCGATTTGGTATGGCACGATTCACAGCTCATTTTAACAGCGGCATTGTGTACTTTACCGGTATTGCCGTGGCATGTAATACAAGTACTTACTGTTTCATCTGTATTAAGGTTGGTTGTGTAGGTGTGGGTAAAAATTTCGTTGAGCGAAGTGGTAATCTTTCCAGCCATATCAGCGGTTAACCTCCTGCATCTTTCCTTACGCTCGTTACTATCGACAGCAAATCCGGCTGTTTTGCACCAGTTTGTATTTGATGCGTGGCACAAAACTGAATTCGATATACTTTTGGCCGTTAAAAAATTAACATCTTGATTTTGCGGAACAAACGACGGCAAAGGTTCTTTTTCGTACCACCGAAATAAATCGGTTATCATTTTATCCTGAACATTTTTATCGGAAATGAGCAAACCAATCAATGCGGCCGCTCCGTTTAATGTTCCGCATACTGAGCCATAACCGCCAACGCCGCCATGCCCGTATTTAAACATGTGAAACGGGAATGATGGGTAAGGCCCGCCAATTTTTTCTGCCAATTGCGACATTACGCTTTTTACCGTAGCATACATACAACTTCCTTCACTGTAAAAGGCATAAGCCAGTTCGGCAGTTCCGGCAGGATCGAGAAGGGCATAATTCCAGTTTCCTTCCGTCGGGTTGTAATCCAATTTGTGAGGTTCGTTGTCAAATTCAACTTTGGGCTTAAATGCATTTGTTAATGTTAAAAAACCGGCTCCACTTCCAACAATCACACCGGCAGCTATTTTCATTAAATTTCGTCTGTTCATTTTTTTATATTGTTAGTTTTTTTCTCCATTCAACCAACCTGAAATTTCCCTTTGGCTGCAATCGGGTATGTTTTCATTTTAATGTGGTAACTTAAGCCAAGCTGTAATTAATATCAGCTACATGAAGTTCAAGTAGTTAAATATAAAACCTACCAATACAATTCCCACAGCCACAATTCCGATAAAAACCGTTATCAACTGCCATTTCAATACTTTCTTCAAAATGATGATTTCGGGGAGCGATAAGGCGATTACAGACATCATGAAAGCAAGGGCTGTCCCTAGAGAAACGCCTTTTTCAATCAGCACACTTACAATTGGGATAATTCCGGCTGCATTGGAATACATAGGAATACCCATCAGAATTGCCAGCGGAACACCATACCAGTTTTCTTTTCCCAACAGTGAACCTAAAAAATCCTCCGGAACATATCCATGAGCTCCGGCACCAACTGCAATACCTATAATAATGTAAATCCATATTTTACCGACGATTTCCTTCACCGCTTCGTAACCTGCCTTAATCCGGTCGGAAAAAGGAAGCCGGGTTTCTGTATTTTGCTGATGGTTTGCCTTAACCGTATAAACCCATTCAGCCACATACTTTTCCAACCCAAGTTTTCCGATAAGCCAACCAGAACCTATTGCGATGGCAAGTCCGGTTACCACATAAATTAAGGCCACTTTCCATCCAAAAAGGCCAATCAGCAATACAAGGGCAACTTCGTTAATCATGGGGGCGGCAATCAGAAATGAAAAAGTGACCCCCAGAGGAACACCGGCTTCTACAAATCCCAGAAACAAAGGAATGGCAGAGCACGAACAAAACGGCGTAACAATTCCCAGAACAGAAGCCAGAATATTTCCGGTGAATAAAGATTTACCTTCAAGGATATTTCTGGTTTTCTCAGGTGTAAACCAGGTGCGTAAAATACCTACCCCAAAGATGATAAGTATAAGTAACAACATGACCTTGGGAACTTCGAAAATAAAAAAGCGCATGGTTTCAGTAAGGTGTTTTCCAGGGGCCATTCCAACCAGATCGTCAATTACAAAATCTGCCAAAGGCTGGAGATTCAGGTAAATAATTATCCAGACTGGCAGCAGTATAACCGGAACAATCCAGCCATACACGTTTCGGTTCAATGTAATAACTTTTTCTATCATCACCTTTCTTCTGTTCTTTGTTCGTAAAAAAACGAATCCATCATTTAAATTTTTTTTAGAAATAAACCGTAACGATATAATAAATCCCCACCACAATAAATACTACTGAAATTATTCTCCGAAACCATATTTCAAAGGTTTTTAGCTTGTTATAAACTGTTCCAACTCCAGATACTGTATAGGCAATCAGCCAGGCAAAAATGATTACAGGAATTCCCGTAGCAACAGCAAACACAACTGGCAGATAAAGCCCCGAAGCGCTGCTTACAGTCATTGGAAGCAGCATACCAAAATATAGCACACCGCTATAGGGGCAAAATGCCAGTGCAAACAGTATTCCCAATACCAAAACATCCCAAAAACTTTTGGTTCCTTTCTTCTCGAATCGTTGGGTGAGTTTTCCCAGTCCGGGGAAGCTGATTTTTAAGATATCAAGCATAAACAATCCGATAACAATCAGCAATGGTCCAATGATTTTTTCACCATATCGCTGAAAAATACCGGATACGGCAAACTGGTCAGCTCCCAGAAAAATAATAAATGCGAGCAGTGTATATGAAATCGCCCTTCCTGAAGTATATACAAGTCCGTTATAGAAAACCCGGTTCCTGTTTTCTATGTCTTTACCGATGAAACCAATGGCCGTTATATTGGTTGCCAGCGGACAGGGGCTAATGGCGGTCATCAGCCCAAGTACCAGTGCCGTCATAAAAGGGAATGAACTGTTTTCGAGCATTCCCGTTAAAAATTCCTGCATACTACAAAAGAGGTTTTATTTTCTCTTCTATTATTTTTCTGAATTTATCAGGATTAGTTTGTGCATACAAAAATCCTTCGTTGGTGAGGTTGATTTTTTTATCACCTTTCACCACCAGCAAGGTTTGACTGTTAACTCCCAGTTCTTTGCCTTTGGCTTCTCCCTCTTTTTCATCCAGGTTTACTGCTGCAAATTTTACATCATCTCCAAAAAGCAGTTTTACGTCCAGTTGTGCTTCAGATTCCACAGCACGGCAGGTTTCGCAGCGTGTATTAAAATGAAAATAATAAACTTCGATTTCGTCGGTGCCTGTTTTCTGAGCCTGTGATGTTTCCAGCGATTGCGCCCTTAAGCCCAAACCTAACAACAGCGAAAAAAACACAGTCAATAAGGTAGTGTTGATTTTTGTTTTCATAATGCCATTCTGTTTATTGGGTTAAAATACTTTTCAGTTCCTTTTCGTTGGGAACCCTTCCGCTTAAAACTACTTTACCATTAATGACCAATGCGGGTGTGTGCATTACCCCATACTGCATAATCTGCATTATATCTTCCACTTTACTTACTTCTGCCTTCATTTCCAATTCGGCAAGTGAGTTGTTTACCGCTTTTTCCAGTGCCCTGCATTTAGGGCAACCAGTTCCTAAAACCTTTATGTCCATTTTTGTAACTTTTAAAGTTTTGTAATCCATATTTATTTATTTTGTTCGTAGTTCGCAAAATAACGAACATAGATGATAAAAAATTTATACTCCAAAAAACTGTTTAAAAAGCATTTGAGCTTCTTTCCAGTTTTCTTTATTCAGACAATATTTAATCCTGGGTGCTTCAATTTCACCCTGAATCAGACCTGCATCTTTTAATTCTTTTAAATGCTGGGAAAGGGTTGATTTGGCAATGGGTAATTCATCGCTTAAATCTCCGCTGTAACAACAGCTTTGGCTTGAAAGCAGTTCCAGTACATACATTCTTACCGGATGCCCCATTGCTTTGGCATACCGGGCTGTTTTTTGCTGTCTATCTGTTGTAACTGTTTTAGTTGTCATTTCCGTTCGTTAATTTACGAACAAAGGTAATAAAAATTGTATTTAATGTATTTCCCGTTGAAACTTTTTAAATATTTATTCCTGATTTACTTTTTGAAGAGTAACTTATTTGATAGTTCACCGGCGGAAATATACCCGTAGTTCCGAAACACTTCATCTCCTGCTTTATTAAGAATGAGTTGTGTGGGAGTGACTGAGATGCCAAAATACTGCATCACATTTTGTGTGTTGGGATTCATCGTGTTCAGATAAACTATTTTGATTTCGGGACGATTGTTTTGAACTTTTCCCAGTTCAGCTTTCATAAGTTTACAAACAGTACAGCGGTCGGTGCTGAATTCGAGCAATGTATAGTTGAAATTCTTTCCGTTGTTTTCGTAATTAAACAACGAATCGACCCAGGTTTCGCCGGAAAGTATCACTTCGGTGCCCGCCTGTTTTTTCATTTGTTCTGAAATAATGCCGGTTAATTTCCCCTTAAAGAGAAAACCGAAAACCAGCAACGCAAGTATTCCCGCAATAATTATTACCGGAATTGATTTTTTTACCATCTCATGATTTTTCGTTACAAAGATAAAAAGATTCAAACCACCGGAATTTACATTTGAATGAAAATGGAATATTTTTACCACATTTGTCTTCTGGCAAGTAATCCAAAATCATGGAAAAGTACATTGAGTTATTAAAAAAGTTAATTGCAACCCCCTCGTTCAGTAAGGAAGAAGAGAAGGCGGCGGAGGTAATCCGGGAATTCCTGAAAAATGAACAGGTTTCTTTTAAAACCAAACAAAATAATACCTGGGCTTTCAATAAATACTATGGTGAAGGAAAACCTGCTATTCTTTTAAATTCGCACATTGATACAGTTAAACCGGCAAAAGGTTATACTGTTGATCCGTTTACTCCACTTGAAGACGGAGATAAATTAACAGGACTGGGGAGTAACGATGCCGGTGGTCCACTGGTTGCATTGCTTGCAGTTTTCATTCATTTTTATCACCGGAAGGATTTGCCGTACAACCTGGTTTTTGCCGCCACTGCCGAGGAAGAAATCTCGGGTCCAAATGGCCTGGCGCTCGTTTTACCTGAAATCGCACCGGTGGATTTTGCAGTTGTAGGTGAACCTACAAAAATGGAACTTGCAATTGCAGAAAAAGGATTGCTGGTGCTTGATTGTTATGCACACGGCAAATCTGGCCATGCTGCCCGCAATGAAGGTGAAAATGCCCTTTACAAAGCGCTGGATGACATTCAGAAATTAAGAACTTATCAGTTCGAAAAGGGATCAAAAGTGCTGGGCGAAGTTAAAATTACCGTCACCCAGATTGAAGCCGGAACGCAACACAATGTAATTCCTGATACCTGTCATTTTGTTGCAGATGTGCGTACCAACGAACATTACAATAACAAGGAAGCTTTTAAGATTATCGACAATCTGTTGGAATCTAAAGTTCAGCCACGTTCGCTGCGGCTCAATTCCTCCTGCATTTCAGAAAATCATCCGTTTACAAAAAAAGCACAAGAAAAAGGAATCCGCCTGTACGGCTCCCCCACGACATCCGATCAGGCGATAATTTCATTCCCTTCTGTAAAAATCGGTCCCGGCGATTCGGCACGCTCACACACTGCCGATGAATATATTTTTAAAAGCGAAATTTTTAAAGGAATCGAATTGTACATTGAATTGCTCGAAGAGCTGAGAATCTAACAAAATCGTTGGAAACAGCCGGCAGCAGCGTAAAATTCTTACAATTTATCAATTTCCCATTTTCCAATTTCCAATTTAACAATTTAACAATTTAACAGTGATTCAACCCAATAATCCATTGCATGGAAAAACCCTCGAAGCCATTATGGTTTACCTGGTCAGTTTTTATGGCTGGGAAGAGTTGGGCGAACGTATCCGCATCAATTGTTTCCGCAAAGACCCAAGCATCAAATCGAGCCTGAAGTTTTTGCGCCGCACACCCTGGGCACGTAAAAAAGTGGAGGAACTTTACCTTGAAACAATGAACAACTAGCTAAAAGCTCATAATTTTTTATGTTACGGATAAGCAATACATCCATTTAACGAAATCTGCTGCAAAAAGAGTCTTGACAAATCAAACACATTGCTCATGGACGGCCAGATACGTTAGTAAACAAAAACAGTGTTATTGAATACGAGCTATAAGCTTCACCTGCAAGGAGCGCGCTTTATAATCCACTGTTAGTGTAGATTTTAGGGATCTGTCTTCTTACAAAAAGTCAATGTAAACCGGCAGAAAATCTTCCAAATCCTCCTGGTGCAAAAGGATTATTCGATGTTGTACCAATAATTGGAACATTTATTATTTTCTTTGCAATCCGGATAGGTTATCCGGAAAAAATGAATTAAAATGTAATACTAAATTGAATTGACTCAGTCAATATGTATTTTAAACTATGCAAAATCAGTGATTAATGGATTTGAATTATACTGACATAAACAAAACGCTTTGGAACCGGAAAACAGAAATTCATTACAGTTCTGATTTTTATGATGTTGATTCTTTTATCAACGGAAAAGATTCCTTAAATCCAATAGAAACCGGACTCCTTGGGGACATTACAAATAAAAAAATTTTACACCTGCAATGTCACTTTGGGCTGGATACGATTTCCCTTTCAAGACACGGAGCTTTAGCCACAGGAATTGATTTTTCAGAAAAAGCGATTGAAAAAGCTAAAATACTTAATGAGTTATTAGGTACAAATGCAAAATTCGTATTAAGTGACATCTACAAACTTCCTGAGGTTCTTGACGAAAAGTATGATATCGTTTTTACTTCCTATGGTGTAGTTGGCTGGCTGCCGGATATGAATAAATGGGCTGGAATTATCAACCGGTTTCTAAAACAAGGCGGAGAATTTATTATGGTCGAATTTCACCCGGTTGTATGGATGTTTGACTATGATTTCAAACAGATTGAATTTAATTATATGGATACTGCACCAATAATAGAAGAATTGGAAGGTACATATACCGACAGAAAAGCTCCTCTTAAAGAAAAATCTGTTAGCTGGAATCACGGCTTGAGTAGTGTTATTGATTCACTTATTAAAACAGGACTTACAATTACCGATTTCAGGGAATATAATTATTCACCCTATGACTGTTTTAAAAATACAGTGAAAATTGATGAAAGGAAATTCAAAATAAAAGGATTGGAAGATAAAATACCAATGCTTTATTCATTAAAAGCAGTAAAAGAATAATTAGAGTTGCATTCAAATCCGGGAAGGCTTTATATCCTTTGTCGTCCTATTCCTGGGACGGGTTTGAAGTACCCGATCATCACGGACTTTAGTCCCTGTTAATTTTAATTGAAAAGCAAAAGGGTTAAAACCCATGGGAATTTTACCGTTGGCTAAAGCTCAATGGTAAAGGAAAACCTTGATATGTCATATTCAAAGAAATAAAAATAAAAAAAGGGATTTCCCGCGAACACAAGCTGCAGAGCAGAGTCAGCTAATTCTTACATTTTATACCTCGTGAATATCTACGTTGCCATCATCCGGATAAAATATTATTATCTTTGAATATGCGTTTGGAAAAATTTGAAATAGAAAGCATTAAAAATCTGGCTCAGCAGCATTTTGGAAAAGATGTACAGGTTTTTTTGTTTGGATCGCGTACAAGCAACAATAAACGTGGTGGCGATATTGATTTATTCATTCGTAAAAAAAACGGAGTTAAACCGGATATTCGTTCCAAAATAAATTTTATTACCGACCTCATATTTAAAATCGGAGATCAAAGAATTGATGTGGTACTTGATAATCCGGCAATGCACAATTCCCAATTTTTAAAAACAATTTACAGCACCGGAATACAATTATGCTGAGACAGGAAATAAAAGATAAATTAACAGAAACGCTTGCTGTTTGCGATTTACACCATCAACGTATGAAGTTCGCTTTTGATAATGTAAAAAAATATTTCCCCTTATCGGAATCAGGTTTTGGACAAATTACTCAATTGGAAATGGCTTTATTTGACCAGTTAATTTATCGTTTTTCAAAGTTACAGGACAGCATGGGTACGCGCCTTTTTAAACAGCTGCTTGAAGCGCTTGAAGAAGATGTTACCGGGCTTCCTTTTATAGATATTCTTTATAAACTGGAAAAACTTTATTTGCTTGAAAGTGCAAAAGACTGGGTAAAACTCAGGCAAACCCGAAATACTATTGCACATGAGTACCCCTTTTACAAGGAGGTACAAATTGCAGAGCTAAACCTTCTTCCGGAAGAGGTAGAGCGGTTATCCGAAATCTGGAAAAAACTTGAAATCTATTCCATAAGCCTTTTAAAATTACGGAATAGCCAGTAAAATGACCTTCTTTGCAGCACGATTAACCAACCTGTTACTTTGATCTTGTCCTGTGTCTTGAATTCAAGGAAATAAAAAATAAAAAATAAAAAAATAAAAAAACAGCTACTGGTTATTATTTTTAAATTCTTCAATGCTAAATGTCCGATTCAACAGATTTACTCACAATTTGTTAATAATTTCACAGGTCAATGTGACAAAAAAATATTCCGTTAACGCAAACGGTAATTTAAATTGATTAGTTTTGCACAAAAATTTACAAAAAATCAAATATTTATGATTCTTGGGCTATTAAAAGAACATGGAAACGAAACCCGTGTAGTTTTACTTCCGGAAACAGTGCAGACTTTTACGGATTTAAAAGTGGAGGTTTTGGTTGAACAAGGTGCCGGGGATTCTGCATTTGCAGCAAATGCCGACTACGAAGCTGTTGGGGCAAAAATAGTTTCGCGCCGGGAGGTGTTTGATAAAGCTGAAGTTCTGCTGCAAATTCAGCCGCCCGCCACTGAGGATATTGAGAAAATCAAAGATTCGCAGGTGTGGATCAGTGCATTCAATCCCCTGTGGGATACAGCACTTGTAAAAACATTCCTCAAAAAAGGAGTGACTTCCTTCAGTCTGGATTTAGTTCCACGAACCACCCGCGCACAGGCGATGGATATTTTATCGTCGATGGCAACAGTTTCGGGTTATATGGCTGTGCTGGAAGCTGCTATGAAACTTCCCACCTTTTTCCCGATGTTTATGACTGCCGCCGGAACAATACGCCCGGCGAATGTTTTGATTTTAGGTGCTGGTGTTGCCGGGTTGCAGGCCATTGCAACTTCACGGAAACTTGGAGCACAAGTACAGGTTTTTGACGTGCGCTCAGCGGTGAAGGAAGAAGTCATGAGTTTAGGGGGAAAGTTTGTTGAAGTGGAAGGCGCCACCGAAGACAAAGCTGCCGGAGGTTATGCAGTTGAACAAACCGAAGAGTATAAACAAAAACAGCAGGAAGCGATTAATAAGCATGCTGCAAAAGCAAATGTTATTATTTGCACCGCACAGATTCCGGGAAGAAAAGCTCCGCTGCTGATTTCCAAAGAAACAGTTGAAACCATGAAACCCGGTTCTGTGATTATCGATTTGGCTGCATCAACAGGCGGAAACTGCGAGGTAACCAAAGATAATGAAACAGTTGTCCACAATGGGGTAACCATTATCGGCCAGTCGAACTATCCTGCCCAAATGCCAATGGATGCAAGCCGCATGTTTGGCAAAAACGTCCTGAATTTCATGAAACTGATTATCGGAGATGAAGGAAAACTGAATCTCAATTTTGAAGACGACATTGTAAAAGGTACCTGCATTACAAACAAAGGTGAAGTTTACAACGAACGTGTAAAAGCTGTTTTGAATAAATAAAAATTATAGATATGGAAAGCGTATTAAGTTTTTTAACCGCGAATAAAGATGCAATATTCATTATTGTATTATCTGTGTTTCTTGGATTCGAGGTTATTTCAAATGTCCCCTCAGTGTTGCACACTCCCCTGATGTCGGGGGCAAATGCAATCAGCGGGGTTATAATTATCGGAGGTATTATCCTTGTCGGCCACGCTTCAACAACTTTCGAATGGATACTTGGTTCTCTTGCCCTGTTTTTAGCGACGCTGAATGTGGCAGGTGGTTTTGTTGTTACCGACCGGATGCTCGAAATGTTTAAAAAGAAGAAAAAATAACCATGAATAATATGATTCTGTTAGAAACATTAATGCCGGGACAACTCATCCTGGAATACAGTTACCTCCTCGCAGCAATTATGTTTGTAGTCGGCCTTAAACTTCAAAGCCATCCGGAAACAGCCCGAAAAGGAAATCTTTGGGCTGCGTCGGGTATGCTGCTGCCAATGATTACTACCCTGATTTTAAATAAAAATAATTTAGGCGAAGGTATTTCGTTGTTCAACGGAGCAATGATCATCCTGATTATAGCTGTTGGTAGTGTGGTTGGCACCATTATGGCGCGAAAAGTGAAAATGACAGCAATGCCTCAAATGGTATCATTCTTCAATGCTACCGGAGGTGCCGCATCAGCAACTGTAGCCTTAATTGAGTTTAATAAAAGTCCGGATCAGGCAGTACTGGTTACTTTGCTGGGGCTGGTTGTAGGTAGCATCGCCTTCAGTGGAAGTATGATTGCCTACGGAAAACTCGATGGTAAAGTAGGTGATATTTTCTCCAAATTTATGACCTACCTGAACCTGTTGTTCATGCTGATAATTGTAGTCACTATCCTTCTTGTAATTTTTGGAGGGTTTGACGTAGAAATAAGAACTTACCTTGTTTACGGACTTCTGGTTTTGAGTTTAATATACGGAGTAAGCTTTGTAATGCCCATTGGAGGAGCAGATATGCCGGTTGTAATTTCACTGCTGAATTCACTTACTGGTATAGCAGCGGCAATGGCAGGATTTATCTATCAGAATGAAGCAATGATTTTAGGCGGTATTCTTGTAGGTGCTGCCGGTACAATTCTTACCATCCAGATGTGCCGGGCGATGAACCGTTCATTAATTAATGTGATCATCGGCGCCTTTGGTGGCGGAGGTACTGCAAAAGATCGGGAACAGGGAAGTATTAAAGAAATAACTTTAAGCGATGCAGCAGTTTTGTTAAGCTATTCCCAGAAAGTAGTTATTATTCCGGGATATGGTCTTGCAGTAGCGCAGGCACAGCATATTGCGCACGAACTGGATAACCTGCTCGAAGGGAAAGGTGTGGAAGTGAAGTACGCTATCCATCCTGTTGCAGGACGCATGCCGGGACATATGAATGTTTTGCTGGCAGAGGCCGATGTGCCATACGAAAAACTGGTGGAAATGGATGACATCAATCCTGACATGCCAAATGTTGATGTTGCAATTGTTGTTGGCGCCAATGATGTTGTAAATCCGGCAGCTTATGACGATCCGGCCAGCCCGATTTACGGCATGCCGATTATTGATGCTCATCTCGCCAAAAATATTATTATCATGAAACGCGGTATGGGAAAAGGTTATGCAGGAATTGAAAATGAACTGTTTTTCAACGATAAAACCCGCATGCTTTTTGGCGATGCAAAAAGTTCAATGCAGAAACTGGTAAGTGAAATTAAAAGCATGTAACCAAATCCGCGCCAGGAACCAGGTTCAGAGCTGAGAATGAAGAGAAATGCCATTTCGGAAAGGAAATGGCATTTTTTATGCTTATAATTGAAGGTGTAATTGCATCTTCTCTGAATATCTGCTAAATTCAACCTTTCATAAACAGACAGGAAATTAATATCTGGAATAAAAATCTGCACAATAATGGATACAACATACATCTTGGATAAAAACTTCAAACACAAGGATTTTACCGGTTCCAGTTTTCAAAAGGCCGATTATGAAAACTGCAGTTTTATAAACTGCAATTTTGCAAATGCAGAATTATCGGAAATCAATTTCGACGAGTGCGTTTTCGAAAATTGTGATTTAAGCCTTGCAAAAACAAACGGTACAGGTTTTAAAAATGTGAAGTTTGCAAATTGTAAAATGCTGGGGCTGCATTTCGAAGATTGCAATAAATTTTTGCTCGCCTTTCATTTTGAATCCTGCCAGCTGAATTTATCCTCCTTTTACAAGCTTTCGTTAAAAAATACAACTTTCTCGAATTGCGCTTTGCATGAAGCAGATTTTACCGAATCGAACC
This sequence comes from uncultured Prolixibacteraceae bacterium, assembly GCA_963816685.1. GTDB lineage: Bacteria > Bacteroidota > Bacteroidia > Bacteroidales > Prolixibacteraceae > CAVYUC01. The sequence goes on from CAWFMB010000012.1 coordinate 58,031, forward strand.
TTTATGCATCAGTATTCGCTAATTGCGATTTAAGCGGAGCCATCTTTGAAAATTGTGATCTTCAAAAGACAGATTTTCGTACTGCAGTAAATTATTCAATTGACCCGGAGCTCAACCTCATAAAGAAGGCAAAATTTGCACAAAACAGACTTGCAGGATTATTGTACAAATACGACATCGTCATTGACTAATATTAAAGATAAAATTCATCAGCGATGGAAAAAATGAAACCGGCAAGAAAAGAAGCAGACGATGTTTTTGTTTCAGCACAACTTGGATGGAAATATCATCATACCGGAATTCCTACTCAGGAACATTTTAAAAACGAACGCTATATTCCACATCTCAGGCTATATGTTTCAGGATTTGAAACCAGTCCGTTTGGCATTGAATGGATGCGGTTTGAAAAGAACTGTCAGTTACCGGATATTGTTAAAGAAATCCCTCATGTTGCGTTTGAAGTGGAAAACCTGGAGGAGGCAATCAAAGCTTCGGATTGTAAAATTATTGTTTTGCCAAACTCTCCATCAGCCGACATTCGCGTGGCAATGATTGAGCATAACAATGCACCGGTGGAACTTATTGAATTTAAAGCGAAAAACCTGAAACAGTCCAATCCATAGTTTTTTTGGCACCCTTCATCCTGCATGTTGGTGTTAAGGAAATAAAATATGTGTTAGATTTTTTTCCCACATGCATTGAAATTAATCGATGAAATAATATCTTTCACCAATCATTTAAAACTGCTTAGCGAATGCCTGAAAAAAATTCAAAAACGGAATATGCCCCTGCCGAAAGAGCGGATAAAAAAGAATTGGAAAGACAGGTAAAAATCTTCAGTGAAAACCAGGTGCTTAAAAACATTGGAGAAGCCATTTCAAATATGTTGGTTATCCTGAATAAACAAAGACAAATAGTTTATTCCAATTCCATGTTTCTTGAATTACTTCAAAATTCCGACAGTTCAGAAATTATCGGTAAAAGAACAGGCGAAGCAACTAACTGTATTCATGCTGCCTCTGCTGCCAATGGTTGCGGCACAACAGAATTTTGCAGGACTTGTGGCGGGGTAAACGCTATTCTGGAGGCACAGCAAGGAAAACAATCAACAAAAGAATGCAGGATAGTTACTACAAACAATGATGCACTTGATTTGCGCGTCACAGCAACACCATACATCTTTAATGAAGAGGAATTTACAATTTTTGCAATTAATGACATCAGCCACGAAAAAAGGAGGCAAACTCTTGAGCGGGTATTTTTTCACGATGTATTGAACAGCGCAGGAGGAATTCAGGGACTTGCAAAAATTCTTCAAAATGTAAGAAATACATCAGAAATTGCTGAAATTGCAGGCCTGATTAACCGGACTGCTGAAAATCTGGTGGATGAAATTGAAGCACAACGTCTTTTAAGCACAGCAGAACGAAACGACTACCAGGTCAGTTATTCAACGGTATCTTCTTTTGAATTGCTTGAACAAATTGCTGAAGTGTATTTGGGCGACGGCAATATAAACAATAAACAAATTGTAATCGATCCGCAATCCAAAGATATTGCAGTGGAAACAGATATTATTCTGCTGCGGCGAATTTTGGCAAATATGATTAAAAATGCAGTGGAAGCTTCTTTGCCAACTGCAACAATAACCTTAAGCTGTTTTAGCGAAAACAATTCAGTGCAGTTCTCAGTGCATAACAGCAACTTTATTGAACGGAAGTCGCAGCTGCAGCTTTTCAAACGATCATTTTCGACAAAGGGAATCGGAAGAGGACTTGGAACTTTCAGCATGAAACTTTTCGGCGAAAGATATTTGCAGGGAAAAGTGTGGTTCGAAAGTTCAGTGGATAAAGGAACCACTTTCTATATTGAAATTCCGGTAAAAAAACACGAATAATTTTAATTGAACATCAAACAAAATTTTTCTTTTTACAAGAAAAATGTGGAATATATCTTCATCAAACGATAAAAGTTTATCCTTATCAAGGAATTCATCGTACAAAGACAGCCTTCCAACTAATAATTTCACTTTTTAAATGACTTATTATCAACAGATAATACAGCAATATTAAATTTACCTGCAAAAACTGTTGTATTTTAAGATATAACACTAAATTTGTATTAATTATTATTTTTAACTTTTTAACAATGAATAAAGGAACTGTAAAATTCTTCAATAAATCTAAGGGATTTGGATTCATTACTGAAGATGGAACAAGTAAAGAACATTTTGTACACATTTCGGGATTAGTTGACGAGATCAATGAAGGTGACACTGTTGAGTTTGAATTAAAAGAAGGTAAAAAAGGCCTGAACGCAGTAAATGTAAGAGTGGTATAACCCTTTTGCATAAACTTATTAATTTGAGTAGGAGGAAAAAAAACAATTTTCCTCCTACTCTTTTTTCCGGCATTTCACACGATGTCCGGAATTAGGTTCGGGTAATCATCCAGAAAGAGATTTCATGATTTTAAACCCGGACTTCCGGATAATTATCCGTCAGAAAAATACAGGTTGTTTATCTCCCTCCATCATCTGTGATAGTTCAGCAAAGGATGATGTCCCTGTTGTGCCTGCCTAAATCCACCCATTCTCCTGCCCGTATTTGGTTATACCGGAACAGGTTAAATTTTACAATCCTGTTGTTATTCATTTCAATTGTTTTTAATTCACCTGAATGATTGTAAGCTCTTTGCGGCAAACAAATTTATGTCCCCAGAGCCCGCGGGCTCCGGAAATCAGTCACTTACCTGTACAAAAAAACAAATATCAACATAATTAACTTCCCCGGTTGGTCAGCGTTTTTGAAATAATTTTTAAAGCAGAATGATGCAAAAGATTTCTGCGCCCGATTGAATCACCTGATTATTAAATCATTATTATTTAGAAAAAGAAAAAATTAATGAACCGTCATTATTTTTTACACGGCTAAAGACGGTAACAAATATTTTCCGGAATTTGGCACATCGGGGAGTTTTTCATATTACAGTATCATCAATTCAGGTGCATATTATCTTTATACCAAAGCTATAGTTTCTTCGCAGTTAATTCGCAGTTTCTTCGCAGTTAATTCGCGATAACGCGAACCAACTGCGAAGAAACTGCGAAGATACTCCGAAGAAAGTGTATAGAAAGTACGCTTATGGTATAAGGATGAAGTGGCGGTTGTATATTCCGCAATCCCCTGAAAGCGGAGGGAAAACTTCAAGATATGTCCGATGAACCGGATTCTTAAAATGGAGAAAAAACAAGAAGTCTGAACTCCGGTATACTGTTCAGGGTTTGATGTCTGGACAATTCCTGCATATCCGGGCTTCCGGGAAACATGAAATCTTTATCCTTGAGTAATTTTCATTTTACGCAGAAAAGCAGGATAATTTTGATTTATGAATTTACTTGAAAAACCGGACAAGGTTTACAATTACAGTCAAAATAATGCTAATCAGAATCATAGAAGTAATTGGAATAAAAACCTTGTTGTTTTCATTTTCAATACGTATGTCGCCCGGAAGCTTTCCAAACCAGTTGAAAACTGAAGGAGCAAAATAAAGTACAATTCCAATTACAATTAATAGAATTCCTGTAATTATAAACCAGCGTGCCATTCTTTCTGTTTTAAAACTTTTGTCAAAACTAATAAATACGATGTAAACCTGAAGATGCAACAACTACTGAACGTCTTCTTTTAGCTTATCAATTAAATTTTTAATCCGTTGGTAGTGGGAGCCTTTCCAGTAAATTTTGCCACAGTTTGTACATTCCCAAAACTCCTGATAATATTGAAGGGTATCTTCAAAAACGCGGCTTGCTATGTTGCTTTTATCTGCTTCTTTTAACCTGCCATTGCAAACCGCGCACCGCGAAAACGAGTTAAACTTGTTTTTTAACTGCAGCCGCAAAACAACTTCTTTCAACTGTTTTGAAGGATCATCATTTCGGAGCCAGTAACCATGTGTTACTTTGTTTTGGCATAAAATCCCTTTATCACGGGTTAAGATTATCCGTTTTTCCTTTGCCGCTGCTTCAATGATTTCATCATCATCAAAATCATTCCGGAACAATGTATCGAATCCAAGCAACCGTAATTTCGGCGCCAGTTTTCCAAGGTTAACATCGACAATAAATTTTGTTTCGCGAAGTGGCTTTGCCCGCAGACGCAGTACAGGTGTTATATCCAGAGTTTCAAAAACAGGATAAACAGAAACATGCTCATTTCCTTTCATCTTGTATGAAAAATCGACAGAATTGCCATTTACAAGAATTAAATCGACTTCGGAATGCGGAACTCCAATAGATTCAATAACATTTTTAACCGAAGGTTTTCCTTTGAACTTATAACTGAAAGTTGTTTTGCGCCTGGGCAAAGCAAGATGTTCATTCAACTCTTCGTAAAACCTGAAAAAAGCTTCGCGTTCAACCGGCGAATGATTATCGTTGTGTTCTATCTTTTCATCTTCTTTCAAAATGATTCACCTGAATTATTATAAATATAAAAAGAAAATAAATTCCTTTAAATTTTAAAACACTTTTTATTCAGAATTTTAAAAGTTGTGATTTTTAAACTTTTTCATAATTTTATGGCAATATCATAAAGTTACACTTTAACAGAATTTGAATATAAACAATCCGGTCATAAACCAACTTTCTTCCAAATGAGCATGAAAAAATTAAGATTTGAATACAAAATAACGCTTATTTATCTGATAACAGGGTTGTTGTGGATTCTGCTCTCCGATAATGTTCTTGAAAACCTCACTTTGTACAAAGATACATTAGGCTACTACCAGTCGCTAAAGGGAAGTTTTTTTGTTGTTCTTACTTCGCTTCTTTTGTTTGTATTGGTTCGCAGGTATACAATCCATCAAAAAAAGTCTGCTGAAGAGTTAAATACAAGCAATCAAAAGTACAAAGCCATTTACGAAAATGCACCAATTGCCTATCAGTCACTTGACAATGAAGGCATTATAAATGATATAAATCCGGCCTGGCTCAATGTTACAGGTTATACACGCAAAGATGTCACAGGAAAACTGTTTTGTGATTTTCTGAATCCTGAAAGCAGGGAACAATTCGTTCGCTTATATCCAGAATTCAAAAGAAACAAGGCTGTTAAAAATGTCGTTTATCAATTCCGAAAAAAAAATAATGACTATATTTTTATCCTGTTCGAAGGAAATGCAGGTTATGATGACAAAGGTAATTTCGACAAGTTCTACAGCACGTTTGCCGATTTTTCAGATGAATATATTGCCACCCAAAATTTGATTCTCAGCGAAAAAAGATACAAGGCGCTGTTTAATGAAAATAAAACTGTTATTGTGCTCACCGATACTGACACCGGAATTATTTTTGATGCAAATGAAGCTGCATTAAAATTTTATGGTTACTCCATCGACCAGTTTAAGAGCATGAAAACAAGTGACATATGCGTATCGACTGAAAAAGAATTAAATGATGAAAAAAAAGCAGCTAAAAAGGAAGGAAGGGATTATTTTCATTTCAGGCACCGGTTGGCCAATGGAGAAATTAAAGATGTCCAGGTTTACAGCGGAAATATAGTTATTCAAAACAGGCAGCTTAAATATTCAGTTATCCACGATATTACTCAGCAAGTTATAGCTGAAAATAATCTGATTGCAGCAAAGTTAAAAGCAGAAGAAAGTGACCGTCTGAAAACTGCATTTCTTGCAAACATGAGCCATGAGATCCGTACACCTATGAATGGAATTATGGGTTTTGTAAGACTGCTGGAAACTGAAAATTTATCTGATCAACAACACGAGCTTTATTTAAGTCTTGTAAAAAAAAGCAGTGAACGCCTTCTAAATACAATTAATGACATTATTGAAATTTCGAAAATTGAAGCAGGTCAAACTTCAGTGCATAACGTTGATTTGGATTTGCATGATTTCCTGAGTTATCTTCACGATTTTTTTAAACAGGAAGCAGAAAGTAAAGGTTTGAAATTTAATCTTACTGAAACAGGATATACTCAAAATTTATTTTTTAAAACAGATAAAAATAAACTTGAATCGATTCTTACAAATCTTATAAAAAATGCAATAAAATTTACAGAAGAGGGATTTGTTGAACTGGGCTGCAACAGAAAAGGAAATGTTTTTCAGTTTTATGTAAAAGACAGTGGTATGGGTATACCGGAAAACAAGTTAAAATCAATTTTCAAAAGGTTTGTGCAGGCTGATGATTCGTTGACAAAGTCTTATGAGGGTTCAGGATTGGGCCTTTCCATAGCAAAAGCTTATGCAAAAATGCTTCATTCGAAAATAATGGTAAAATCGGAACTGGATAAGGGAAGTACATTTTGGTTTGAATTAAAAACAGTTCCATCTGAGAAAATTCAGCAACAACTTCTGTTTTAAAATGATTTATTACGAATCAGATTATCATTCTTTATCAGTGAAGAGGTGAAAAAAACCATGTGCCCGCCGTTTTTCATTATCGCGGCCGGTACCTTCCACTACGTAATAGTATACGCCCGGACTTGCCTTGCGGCCACCTAACCGGCCATCCCATACAGTTTCTTCCCAGATATTGTCGAACCCGCGAATATTATCTTTACTCCAGTAGTGAATCCTTTTTCCCCATCGGTTAAAAATTGAAATTTTGATATTTTGCATCGACCAGAATTTCACAATAAAATAATCATTGGTGCCATCACCATTTGGAGTAAATACATTCGGAACCGCAATAAACGATGTATCCACCACAATGTATTCATCGATATAAACAGTATCTACGCAGGTTTGATTTTCAGATATATTCTTTGAAACAAGTTTTACATTATAGGTTCCCGAATTTTCAAAAGTATAAACAGGATTTTCATCGTATGCGACAATCATGATACTGTCGACAGGTTGTTGTGAGTTTTCGGCTTCCCTTTTAATTTCATCAAGGTCACGATAAATAAACCATTCATACTGGTCGGGATCGCCATTTTTTGACTGATTATTAAATGAAACAATTAACGGAGCTTCACCACTTTGCGGGTCAACTGTAAATTTAGCTTCGGTAACAATCGATTCATAAAAAACAGTTGTGGTAGATTCGCATCCAAACCGGTCGTATACCCTCAGCGTATAATCTGTATCTTCTGCCGGAGGATTAAAAACCTGTGGATTAATTGTGGCAGCTACAACATTATCACCATTTTTCCACTGCACTTTTACATCCTTAAAAACATCAATTGCGGCGTTATTTGACAGGTCGTAATAAGTTAATTGTGCAGTTTCAAATGTTCCGTTGAGTTTGAACGACTGGCAGGTTGATTCAGTAATCTCACCACTTGCCGAAAACCACTCATTGAAAACCCAGGCCCGGTAAACCTGCGTTGTTGCTCCCTGTGTTATTGTAACTCTGTATCCGCCATCTGCAAGTGAGTTTATTGTTGATTCCTGCGCTTCGCTGCTTTCGGAAAAGTAGAATTCGAATGCACCGGAAGCATTGTTGTATTTTTCCCACAAAAAAGTTTTAGTGCCCTGCAGATCGGTTTGAGCGCGCAAAGCACCTTCAGCTGAACCTTCTCCCGCAGTACAAAAAATATAAATACTGTCGGTTTCCTGAAAAACCGGATAACTTGTTGATTCGGATGCCGAAGAACCCGGAGCCGAAATTTGTGCTACTGAAATTGTAGTGCGGAGAATAAATAAAATAAAAATGAATAAGTATAAACTACTTTTTTTCTTCATATATACCAATCTTCTTTGAGCTACAATATTAACGTATAATTTTTATTTAATTGTCCCGGCAACCACAAAAATCAGCATTTATCTTTTCAAAAAGCAAGTTTCATTATATTTGTTGAAAAATTGCTTCGCGATAAAAACCTGGATACGTGAAACATCTTTTATTTTAGTTTTAAACCACAGAAAGATATGAATTGTGCTTGATTATCTAAAAGAATTAAATAAATCCCAATACGATGCAGTAGTTCAAACTGAAGGACCTGCACTGATTATTGCCGGCGCCGGCTCAGGAAAAACACGCGTTTTAACTTACAGAATTGCACACCTGCTAAAACAAGGTGCCCGTCCTTCCACAATACTGGCGCTCACCTTTACAAATAAAGCTGCCCGCGAAATGAAAGAACGCATTTCAAATGTGGGTGGCGAAAAAGCAGCCCGTTACCTTTGGATGGGAACTTTTCATTCCATTTTTGCCCGTATGCTGCGTACTGAACATGAAATTATCGGGTATCCTGCCAACTTCACTATTTACGACAGTGCCGACAGCAAAAGCCTCATTAAAACAATCATGAAAAGTTTTCAGCTTGATGATAAGGTGTATAAACCAGGTGTTGTTGCTGCAAGGATTTCGATGGCAAAAAACAATCTCATTACTCCCAATTCGTACGCTCAAAACACTGAAATCAGGGGAATTGATAAAAGCATGAGAATGCCTGCCATTGCAGAAATTTACAAGGAGTATTCGAAACGCTGCTTTCTTTCCGGAGCAATGGATTTTGATGATTTATTGCTGAAAACAAACCTGCTTTTCAGGGACAATAATGAGGTTTTAACAAAATACCAGCAGCATTTCGACTATATTCTGGTGGATGAGTATCAGGATACAAACTATGCCCAGTATCTGATTATTAAAAAACTTGCTGCCGTACACAACAATATTTGTGTGGTTGGCGACGATGCCCAAAGTATCTATTCTTTTCGTGGTGCCAGGATTGAAAACATCCTGAACTTTCGCACAGATTACCCGGGGCACAAAATTTTTAAACTTGAACAAAATTACCGGTCAACTCAAACTATTGTAAATGCTGCCAACAGCATCATACTAAAAAACAGGAAACAAATTCCCAAAACTGTTTTTTCTGAAAATGAAACCGGTACTTCAATCAAAGTTATTTCAGCATTAACCGATAATGAAGAAGGATTTCTTGTGGCGCAGGAAATTGCACAAACGCAGCTACGCAATCATTATAAAAATATGGATTATGCTATTTTGTACCGGACTAACGCACAATCGCGTATTTTTGAAGAAGCATTGCGAAAAAGGAATATCCCTTATAAAATATATGGCGGGTTAAGCTTTTACCAGCGAAAAGAAATAAAAGATCTGCTCGCATATTTCAGGTTGATAATTAATCCTTCAGACAATGAAGCCTTAAAACGGATTATTAATTTTCCTGTCCGTGGAATCGGAAGCACAACACTCGCCAAACTTGAAACAGAAGCGGTAAATGCTGAAAAATCAATCTGGCAGGTAATTGATGAGTTGCCTGGCAGCAACCCTGTTAACCTCAACAAGGGAACAGTTTCAAAACTCCTGGGATTTAAACATATTGTTCTTGATTTTTTAAAGTTTTCGGAAGAAAACGATGCATTTGATACAGCAAAAACAATTGCAGAAAAAACAGGTATTCTCAAGGAACTTTACAATGATAAGTCACCAGAGGGATTGAGCCGGCATGAAAATATCCAGGAATTATTGAATGCAATTCAGGAATTCAGCATTAATGCTAAAGAAGAAGGACGTCCTGAAAATTTAGCCAGGTACCTCGAAGACGTGGCATTACTTACCGATCAGGATAATGAAAAAGATGAAGACAGGGATAAGGTAACGTTAATGACCATTCATTCTGCCAAGGGGCTTGAATTTAAGAATGTTTTTGTGGTTGGACTGGAAGACAATCTTTTTCCTTCGTCACAGTCCGATGAAAACAACAAACCTGAAGCTCTGGAAGAAGAACGGCGTTTATTTTATGTTGCTTTAACCCGTGCAAAGGAAAACGCCTGGTTTTCGTATGCAAACCAGCGTTATCGTTGGGGAAAACTCGATTTTTGTTCACCAAGCCGTTTTCTTCTCGAAATGGAGGAAAAGTTTCTTGATGGCGGGGACTTTAAAAATAAAATAAAACAACCTGCAGCTCCTGTTAACAACTTTCAAAGAAATATTTCAAACAACGATTTTTTAAAACGTCAGCAATTAAATTCATTCCGAAATCAAAGTTCACAAAACATTTTAAACCGCAAACTCGTTCAATTAAAAGAACCCGAAAATTCGGAGAATTCATTTATTGGAGACGATCCGACTAAAATAGTGCAGGGAATGGTGATTGAACACCAACGGTTTGGGGAAGGCAAAGTGCTTAAAATTGAAGGAGTTGCACCAAATATTAAAGCAACAGTTTTCTTTCAGAATGCAGGACAAAAACAGCTGCTGCTTAAATTTGCCAAATTAAAGATTATAAGCTAAAACCTTGCTGGGAAACAAAAAATAGTAAATAATTGCATTTTGAAGGGAATTCATTAGTTTTGTGCAGAATTTCTGCCGCACACGATAATTGATTACCAGATTTTTAATTCGTTATTCGAAAAAAATAATTTTTACAAATGGACTATAATTCACAAAGAAAAAAACTTCCGCTCCCGGAGTATGGAAGAAATATCCAAACCATGGTTGACCATGTGGCAACTCTTGAAGACAGAGATGAACGTAACCATGCGGCTCAGACTGTTATTGATGTAATGGGCAATTTATATCCGTATTTAAGGGATGTTGCCGAATTCAAGCACAAGCTATGGGATCATCTTGCAATTATGACAGATTTTAAACTCGACATTGATTATCCTTATGAACCGCCATCACCCGATATTTTAACAGAAAAACCAAACCGGGTACCTTACAATCAACATCATTTAAAATACCGCCATTATGGATTGGTTATCGAAAAAATGATTGAAGCTGCCCTGAAAATGGGAGAAGAAGAACAGCAAATAATGATTGAACAGCTGGCGAACCACATGAAAAAGTTGTATTTGATGTGGAACAAAGATTCAGTGGAGGATGAAAAAATTCTGATGGATTTGGAAGATCTTTCCGGTGGAAGATTAAAAGTTCCGAGAGATTTGAATCTTTCAGACACTAAAGCTGTTTTCACTAAAAAGAAAAAGAAAAAGAAAAAATATTCCAACTGATTAAATGTCAGCGTTTAAAATAGAGGGCGGTTTTAAACTGCGGGGTTCGCTTGAACCTCAGGGAGCAAAAAATGAGGCGCTTCAGGTTATTTGCGCAAGCTTACTTACCGAACAGGATGTTTTTATTGAAAATATTCCCGAAATCAGGGACGTACTTAAATTAATTGAAATATTAAAAGGACTTGGTGTAAAGGTTGAACGGCAACAAAAAGGAAAGTTTCTTTTAAATGCAGCAACTGTTAATATCAATTTTCTTAAAACGCCGGAATATGCAGAACAGGCAGCCAGCCTTCGCGGTTCAATAATGATTATTGGTCCGTTGCTTGCCCGTTTGGGAAAAGGTTTCATTCCGCAACCGGGGGGTGATAAAATAGGCCGCCGTAGAGTTGACGTTCATTTTTGGGGTTTTCAAAAACTGGGAGCCAAATTTACTTTTGATTCCCAAAATTTCTGGTATTCCGTTTCTGCACCTCACCTGAAAGGAACCTATATGTTGCTGGATGAAGCTTCGGTGACCGGAACAGCCAATATTTTAATGGCTGCAGTATTAGCCGACGGAAAAACAACGATTTACAACGCCGCTTGTGAACCTTATATTCAACAGCTTTGTAAAATGCTGGTTTCAATGGGAGCAGATATTTCAGGAATTGGTTCCAATCTGCTGGTTATTGAAGGGGTAAAAACGTTAAAAGGTTGCACTCATCGCATACTTCCCGATATGATTGAAGTGGGAAGTTTTATTGGTTTGGCAGCAATGACTGCTTCTGAAATTACCATCAAAAATGTGGGCATAAAGCATCTCGGAATAATTCTGTCATCGTTTCAGAAACTTGGAATTCAAATGGAACAAAATGGTGATGATCTGAAAATAAAAGAAACAAGCCATTATGAAATTGAAACATATCTCGATGGTTCAATTTTATCCATCTCTGATGCTCCATGGCCCGGACTGACACCGGATTTGCTGAGTGTTTTTCTTGTTGTTGCGACACAGGCAAAGGGAAGTGTTTTAATTCATCAGAAAATGTTTGAGAGCCGGTTATTTTTTGTTGATAAACTCATTGATATGGGCGCTCAGATTATTTTATGTGATCCTCACCGCGCAACAGTTATTGGATTAAACCGCGCACAGGATTTACGGGCGACGAAAATGTCATCACCGGATATACGGGCAGGAATTGCATTGTTAATTGCTGCCATGTCGGCAAAAGGAACAAGTATTATTGACAATATTGAGCAAATTGACCGGGGATATGAAAATATTGATACAAGATTGAATCAATTGGGTGCAAAAATATCAAGATATTGATTTCATGTCATTTACTTAAAATTCAGTTTAGAAAAGTAGTGGCATGTTAATTGTTTGACAAAAAATTATATTTTTGAAATTCAGAAAAAATAAAAAATAAAGAACATGAAGAAGTTTGCAGTAGTTGTTTTATTTCTGATTCTCGGAACAGGAATTTCATTTGCACAGGAAACAATCGGGATTAACATTGGCAATAAAGCGCCTGAATTAATTGGGACTTCGCCTGATGGTCAAACGTACAAATTATCTGACACAAAGGGTAAACTTGTATTGCTCGATTTCTGGGCATCATGGTGCGGACCATGCCGCCATGAAAATCCGACGGTTGTAAAAGCTTATAACAATTTTAACAATAAAAATTTTTCAAACGGCAAAGGCTTCACTGTTTTTAGTGTTTCGCTCGATCGTGCAAAGGATAGTTGGGTGCAAGGGATAAAAACCGATAATCTGGCATGGCCTTATCACATTAGCGATTTACAATACTGGAATTCAAAACATGCAGCCATTTATGGAGTTCGCAGTATTCCATCAAGTTTTCTTCTTGACGAAAATGGAATTATAATTGCCCGAAATTTAAGGGGACCTGCATTGGAAGCAAAACTAAAGGAACTGGCAAAATAAATTATCAGCCAGATTCAATAATAAAATTTACTGTTCCAAATTGACACCTGCTTTGTATAATAGGTGTCAATTTGTCTTTTAAAGAGGGTATGGCAAATAATTTGATATGCCAAAGCATATAAAAAACTGAAGAAATATGGCAGAAGAAAAAACTAAAAAAGATATTGAAAATACTCAGCAATCTGAGAATATACAAAATGCTGAAAACGACATGCAGCAGGATTTAACAGCTGAAGAAGAAAAAGAGCAGGAACAACCTGAAGTTGAAAAAAATGAGAATGAAGAAAAAGAAAAGGCTTCACAGGTTACACAGGAAGAACAAATAGAAAAGTTGCAGGCCAGAATAGATGAGTTTTCGGATAAACATTTACGTTTACAAGCCGAATTTGATAATTTTCGCCGCCGGACAATACGTGAAAAAGCAGATTTAATAAAAGCAGGAGGCGAATCAGTTATTATTAATTTATTGCCGGTAATTGATGATTTCGAACGTGCACTCGATTCTCTGCAATCAACTCCGGATGATGATGCAGGAAAACTTGGAACAGTTCTTATTTACAGCAAGTTTAAAGATTTCCTGAAACAAAATAATGTCAAAGAAATTGATGCAAAGAATAAGGATTTTGATGTTGATTTGCATGAGGCAATAACCAAAATTCCTGCTCCCGATAAAAAGCATAAAGGCAAAGTTGTAGATGTAATACAAAAAGGATATACCCTGAATGACAAGGTTATCCGGTTTGCAAAAGTTGTTATCGGCGAATAAAAAATCATATCACAAAAATGGCAAAAAGAGATTATTACGAAATATTAGGTGTAGGGAAAGAGGCGTCGGCTGAAGAAATAAAAAAAGCTTACCGCAAAAAAGCCTTGCAGTACCATCCTGACAAAAATCCGGGAGACAAGGAAGCAGAAGAAAAATTCAAGGAAGCTGCTGAAGCTTATGAAGTACTTCGTAATCCTGAGAAAAAACAAAGGTACGATCAGTTTGGACATGCAGGAATGAGTGGTGCAGCCGGTGGCGGATATGGCGGAGGATTTTCGGATATTGAAGATATTTTTTCTGCATTCGGCGATATTTTCGGCGGACATTTCGGAGGGTTCGGAGGTTTTAGCGGTGCGCGCAGCCGCAGCACCGGACGTCGAGTCAGCCGCGGTTCAGATTTACGCGTGAAAGTGAAACTTAATCTGGAAGAAGTTGCCAATGGTGTTGAAAAGAAAATCAAGGTAAAAAAATATTCAGCTTGTAAACATTGTGACGGTACCGGTGCCCAAAATTCATCGGGTTATTCCAATTGCAACACCTGCCACGGAACAGGCCATGTAACCCGTATCACCAATACTTTGCTTGGCCAGATGCAAACTACATCAACCTGCCCTACTTGCCAGGGTGAAGGGAAAATTATAACCGATAAATGCAGTCATTGTGCAGGCGAAGGTGTTATAAGGGATGAAGAGATTATTAAAATCAATATTCCTGCCGGTGTTGGCGAAGGAATGCAGCTGAATGTTTCAGGCAAAGGAAACACTGGGCGACGCGGCGGAATTAACGGTGATTTGCTTGTAGTAATTACGGAGGAAGAACATCCGGAATTGGTTCGCGATGGAAACAATTTGATCTACAACCTTTTCTTATCATTCCCTGAAATTACACTGGGGACAACAGCTGAAATACCAACCGTTGAAAGTAAAGTGAAGGTTAAAATTGAAGCCGGAACCCAGCCTGAAAAAATACTGCGCCTTAGGGGAAAAGGGTTACCCGATGTAAATGGATACGGCAAAGGTGACTTGCTGGTAAGAGTTCATGTTTGGATTCCAAAAAAATTAAGTCCTGAGGAAAAAAGAACATTGGAAAAACTACAGACTTCACCAACTTTCCAGGAGGGTCCCTCGGCTTCCGAAAAATCATTCTTTGAAAAAATGAAAGACATGTTTTAATTTATTTTTTAACCTCCTTCTTTCATTTTCGTTAAGTTTATAAATTCCAAAGGTGGTATAAACCATGATTTAATGATTTATTAACTCACAAAATTTATATCATGGTCTGTTTCATTGAATAAATAGTTTAATTTTATTGACAATTTCTAATTAAATTAAACTTATAAATCATGAAAAAAATACTAATTGTACTTTTTGTTCTTGGAATTACCCTTCAGGTTTCAGCAAAATTAAAAGAGAAACAACTTGTTGGTAAATGGAAGTATGAAGTTGTAACGGACCAGGGAAATATGTCCGGGATTTTCAACTTTACCCAAAATGATGGAAAGTTAACAGGTGAAGTTATTACGGATGATGGATACACTATTCCATTTACTAAAATTGAAATTAAAGAAGATAATAACCTTTATCTGGAACTTCAAACTGATTCGGATGTAATTAAAGTTTCAGTTAAAGTTGATGGTAATAAATTTAGCGGAACCGGCACTTCATATCAAGGTGATGCACCAATTACCGGAGTAAAACAGGAATAACTTTTAACTAAAAGTTAAAGTTCCATTTAAAACAAGAATAAAATTTAGTGGAAAATTTAATAGCTACCCGATATCATTTTCTTGAAAAAGAGTTGTTGGAAGAAATACTTGCCAAGGGAATATCAAAAACATTCAAAACAGGTGATTCAATTATCAGGGAGGGGCAGTTTATATCAAGTTTTCCACTCGTACTCAATGGTCTGATTCGTATTTCAAGGAATAATAAAGAAGGAAACGAGTTACTGCTTTATTATTTAAGGGAAAATGAAGTGTGTGCAATGTCACTCACCTGCTGCATGACCAATTTAAAAAGCAACATAGAAGCAGTTGCAGAAGAAGATACTGAAGTTATAATGCTGCCTGTATCGTTGCTCGATAAGTGGATGTGTGAATATCCAGCCTGGCGCGAATTTGTGATGCAGACCTTTCAAAATCGTTTCAGGGAATTAATCGATACTGTTGATTCCATTGCTTTTTTAAAACTGGATGAACGGCTTGAAAAGTTTTTTATTGACAGGTATCGGAAATCGGGAGTTAAAACATTTTCAGGTACTCACCAGGAACTTGCGTTGCAGCTAAATACATCGCGGGAAGTGATATCAAGGCTGCTTAAAAAGCTTGAAAAAAAAGGTAAAATTGAATTATCCCGAAACTTCATTAACTTTTCCGGACTTCTGTGATATAGATTACAGTTTAACTGATTATCTGTTGTTTTATTTGTGTCATGAAATTAAAGATTGTAGTTCATAACTATATTCTGTTTTTGGGGTTATAAAAAATCGGTTAGTAGTTGAAGGTTGTGTGCCATCTGTTGTTGCAGGTGGCATTTTTTTTACACCTTCGTTAAATCAGTCATAAAATACTTAATTTTACCTTCTATATTTCAGCTTTTTCTGTTTTCATTTAGTTTATAAAATATGACTAAAGAAATTAGTGAATTGGAAAAACAATTCTTTTCTGACGGATACAAATTAGGGATGAATGTCACTGATCCGAAAAATTCAGGGGAAATGTTGTTTTTGGTGGTAAAAAAATTGTTTGCATCAGTTGATGAATTCAATCATTCATTTTTGAATTTTATTGAAACCCACAATCAAAAAACCGAATGTAAAAAAGGATGCCAATGGTGCTGTCATCAGCCGGTTTTTGCGCTTTCCTACGAACTTGAATATCTGAACAACTACATAAACAAAAATTTTACTTCCGAAAAACAAATTGAAATCAGGAAACGTGCTGAACTTAAAAGGATGAAACTTGCAAATCTAAAAAAAGAAGAGCTTTTAAATTCAAAATTTCCATGTCCCCTGCTCGAAAACGGTACTTGCATTGTTTATGAAGCACGCCCCGTGGCTTGCAGGATTTATCTCTCCACAAGTTTAACTACATGTTTGAATTTCTTTAAAAATCCGGAAGATCAAACTAACTTTCCTGCCCTTCTAAGTTTCCCGATGCGTGCAGGAAGATTGATGAATGAAGGTTTTAAATCAGCCTTAAAAGCCAATGGAATAAAAGCAGAAGAATTTAGAATTGAAGAAAGAATTTAATTCAGGTACTAATCACATTTCTTCCGGATAAAATAAAGATTAAAATCTTTAATCCTCTTCTTCAGGTATGATTCCAATTTTTTCGAATTTTTCAATTAAAACTCCGGGTAAAACAGGACGGTTATTATTTGTCAGGACAGTTGTTATTTTAGCATTGACCATCAATTTTTCGTCAGATTTACGAATTACTTCCTGATTAAAAATGATGCGCAACCTGCCCTTTTTTGCGATTTTCAGCCGCACCTTAAAAACATCACCAGGCCGAAGCGGGAATTTATAATCCAGTTCGGCGCGAATCACAACAGCGTCAATACCCTTGTTGTGCAGGGAGGCGAAATCAAGCCCGGCATAATTCAGGAACTTGTGCCGGCAATGTTCAAGGTAATTCTGATAAACTGCATTATTAACAATTCCCTGAATATCACATTCATAATCCCGCACCTGCAATTCAATTTCAAAATCGAAGCCGTCCATGCTTAATTAACAGATGTAATCATTTTGGGATATCCTCCAAAAAGTTTGGTAAAGAACCTGTGAACGTGATGTGGCCCTTTTACAGGGTCAGCAAACATCATGATACATTTTTTATAAATCAGGGAAATTCCTGCATCTTCAACAATTTTTACTGCTTCGGGAGTTTCGGATTTTTGTTGTATCCAAATCATTTTCATGCCTGTTTTTACAGCTGCATTCACTATCTGCGCCGTTTCCTGCCGCGGAGTAACAATAAAAAGATGACGGACGTCTCCTGGCAATGACTCAATTGAATGATAACATTTTATACCCTGAATTTCATCTGCATGAGGATTTACCGGATACAATTCGTAACCTTTTTCTTTCAATTCTTTAAATACCGATCCGCCAAATTTTTTCGGATTGCGTGATGCACCTGCAACCGCAAATTTTTTAGGTTCCAAAAAATCCTGAATTTCATTTAAGGTTGTCATAGTTGTCGTTTTTATTTTATATTAAAATCAAATAGCTTTTCATCACCAAGATAACCTTCCAACCGATCGTCAATTTTAACCGGCCCAACACCAGCCGGAGTGCCGGTGTAAATTAAATCGCCAATTTTCAGCGTGATATATTTTGAAATATGTGCAACAACAGCATTAAAATCAAAAATCATCAATTCTGAATCGCCATCCTGAACGGTTTGGCCATTTACATTCAGCTTGAATTTTATTTTTTTCAGATTTTGAAAATCACGAACAGGTATAAACCTGTTGCTTAATACAGCAGACTGGTCGAAAGCTTTTGCTTTTTCCCAGGGAAGTCCCTTTTTCTTTAATTCTCCCTGAACATCACGGGCGGTAAAATCAATTCCCAATCCTATTTCGTCAAAATACCGATGTGCAAACCGTTTTTCAATATTTTTTCCCAACCGGCATATTTTTAATACCAATTCAATTTCGTGATGCACTTCATTTGTCCATTCGGGAATATAAAACGGCTGATTATTTCTTAACAGCGCTGAATCCGGTTTCATAAAAAATACAGGCTCTTCGGGCACTTCATTATTTAATTCGCGGGCGTGCGCAACATAATTTCTTCCAATACAAATTATTTTCATTTAAACGTTGACTTTAAACTTTGAACTTAAACTTTGAACTTATTTATTCATCATTCGCAATTTAATCTGCGTCAAAACCTTTTTGGTGTAAAGAGGAAATTCGCTGTTCATAATCCAACCAAAATAACCAGGTTGTTCCGTCAATACCTTTTCAACCGGAATTCCCTTATTTTTTCCGAAATTAAATACTTCTATACCATCCTGGTTATAAACTATGCGGCCCACGAAATCAACATTTTGATCGTAACAGGAAAATTCGCTCAGCTTTTCCACATCGTTTATGATTGGCACCGATTTTTTCCCATTTTTATCTTCGCATTCCACCCCCTTATAAACTTCAAGCTGTGCTTTTAAAACCTCGTAAGTTGCCCTTGTATCAGCCATTGCACTATGTGCATCGAGCAACTCCTGCTGGCAGTAGAATTTAAGTGCTGCCGCCAGCGTCCGTTTTTCCATTTTATGAAAAATAGCCTGTACATCTATAAACTTTCGTTTCTTTAAATCGATATCAATATCAGCACGCAGAAATTCTTCAGCTAAAAGCGGAATATCGAACCTGTTTGAATTAAAACCAGCCAAATCGCATCCTTCAAGGAATTTGGCCAGGTTTTTAGCCACTTCTTTAAAAGTCGGCTCATTTTTGACGTTGTCATCATAAATTCCGTGAATTGCTGAACTTTGCGCAGGAATTGGCATTTCAGGATTTATCCGAAGCAACATTTCTTCCTCGCTCCCATTCCGAAGAATTTTGAGCAGGGCAATTTCAACAATTCTGTCGGTTACAATATTAATTCCTGTAGTTTCGAGGTCCAGAAAAACAACCGGATTTTTTAAATTAAGTTGCATGATTTTATTTAAAAGAGAAGGTATCCGAAAAATCATACTATATCAATATTGATCTTTGGGATACCCTCAGGATTTATAATTTTTTTGTTTTAAGCGTTTATCATCATTGGCATCAAAAGCATTAATACATCCTCGTTTTCATCTTCAGTTTCAGCAGGCAAGAGTAAACCTGCCCGTGTTGGATCACTCATTTCCACTTTTACATCACCCGCAGATATGTTGGTAAGAATTTCTAGAAGGAATGTAGATTTGAAACCAATTTCAATTTCATCACCTTCGTATTCACAATTCAAACGTTCGACAGCTGAAATGGAAAAATCAATATCCTGCGCTGAAACCACAAGTTGATTTTCGTGAATGCTTAATTTCACAAGATTACTTGCCTGACTGGAGAAAACTGAAACACGTTTTACAGTATTGTAAAAAGCCAGCCTGTCAATAATCATTTTATTGGGATTATTGGCCGGGATTACAGAATTGTAACTTGGATAATTTCCTTCTACCAAACGGCAAATAAGCTTATAATTGCTCAATGTAAAAATTGAATTTTTATCATCGAATTCAAGTTTCACATCAAACTCTTCCCTTGGCAACAGATTTCGCAATAAACCAGCCGGTTTTTTAGGAAGAATAAACGATGATTCAAATTCGGCAGTTGCATCTGTACGACGATAGCGAACAAGTTTATGCGCATCGGAAGCAACAAAACTTATATTTTCCGGAGAAATTTCAATAAAAATTCCATTCATAACCGGACGGAGTTCATCATCTGCAGTAGCAAATAAAGTTTTTTCAATACCTTTTTGCAAAACCTTGTGACTCAAATTTACTGACGATGCCGATTCTACATCCACCTGCGGTTGTTCAGGAAAGTCATCGCCATTTTGACCAACAATACTGAATTTTCCATTATCAGAAAAGATTTCAATTCCAAATGTTTCAGTATTCATTTGAAAAGTCAGAGGTTGCTCCGGAAATTCTTTTAATGTATCAATTAATAACTTTGCCGGAATTGCAATTGTTCCTTCACCTTCGGTATTATCCAGTGCCAAGCTGGTAATTAAAGTCGATTCCAAATCGGATGCAGTAATTGTTAATTCGCTTTCAACCAGTTGAAAAAGAAAATTATCCAAAATTGGCATGGTGCTTTTACTGCTGATTACCTTGCTGATGGCGGCCAGGTGACTTAATAAATCGGTACTTGAGACAACGAACTTCATAGTAAAATTTTTATTTTGTTTTTTATCTGATTCCGGCATTCAACTTTCAGAAATCACTGTTAGCGAGCTGATTTAGTTTGATACTGAAAGGATAAACCAAGTACACGAATATACAAACTTTAATGAAATATCCCATTCCGGTAAGTTTGATTTTTTCAGCTATTTATGAACGGGCAAAACGATACCTGCGCCATGCATTGAAGATCACTCCAACCAGGGTTATTATGATTAACGGTAAAATTACGTTCAGCCATTGCCAGAATACTTTTTCCTCACGAAGCCGCACTTTGTCGAGGAGCCTCAGTTTTTGTGTTCGGTTGCGCAATTGCATCACCCCCTTATCGTCGTTTAGATAATAAACTGTATTTAACAAAAATTCCTTATTGCCAAAAGTTTGTCCCGAAACCCTGTCAAAACCCAATTCCTGAATACGTGGCGGCTGTGTGGAATAATCCACTTTATTTTCTATAATTCCGCCATCGGCAATAACCACCATTTTTGTTGGCGGACTTTCGGTTAATATTGAAGAAGAAGTTAATCCAAATGGCTCTGTTAACCTGTTTTGAAATACTGAAGTAAAAGATCCTTCCAGTAAGATACCGACCGGAATAAACGATTCGTTAAATAACTGGCGGGCCGGTGGATTATTAATGTTTTCGAGGCTGACAGTTGAAGGTGCCTGGATGCTTCGCGCATACGGTGATGTGGAGAGAATCATGCTTTTGCGCAATTTTGAATTTCCCGAAAGTGTGTCGACAGAAGAAACAAACTCACCCAGCACACGGTTTAAATTACGACTCAGCGGGTGGGCATCATTTGGAATAAGTAACGGTGAATAATACCAGGGATGCAGTGTAAATTGCGGTTCATTTCCCTGTGGGGCAGTATTTACCCGAATCATTGCACATTCGACATCCTGCAGCAACTCCCGGTTTAAACGAACACCATACCGGAAAAGCTGATCGCTGAGGTTTAAATCGCGCGGAAAAGCAAAAGTCATAAATCCCCTGGAAAGACTGTCCATACTAACCTGAACCGGGTCAACAAGCCACACAATTTTTCCCCCTTTCATTAAATACTGGTCGATTAAAAGTTTATCTTTTTCTGCAAAGGGCTGCACCGGATCGGCAACAATTAAAATATCAACATTTTCTGTTAATGAATCGGCTGTAATTCGTGTTACCTGAAAATCGCCGGCCAGCGATGAAGCAAAATCATAAACCTGGTAACGATCCGCTTCGCCTTGTCCTTCCAGAAAAGCAATTGTTGACATTTTAGCACGTTCTAATTTCTGAAACGCATAAACAAGCTCAAATTCCACGCTTTCTACGGAATGATTAAAATTGGCCTCGTGCGAAAAATCAGGATTGTATTTTAAGAAATTAACCGCCATTTCGCGTCCGTTGTATCGAATTACAGCACCCGGAAAGATAAGCCGTGTATTCACTCCCTGTTCGGTTTTCTGACGGAAACTTGTTGGTTTTACTCCCTTTTGAATGAGTTGTTCTATAAATTCTTCCCGTTTTTCCTCGTTCGAAATGTTGTACGGATCGTTTACCGAAATTCGAATTGGTTCAGGCGAGTAAGCATTTAAAACGGCAACCTTTTCAAATACTTCTTCCTGAAGTTTTCGTAATCCCGGCTCGAGCTCACCTGCAAGATAAAATTCTATTTCCACCGGATGTTCGAAACCTTCCACAATTTGGGTACTTACCCCCGATAATGAAAACCGTTTATCAGCAGTAAGATCGATACGTAATAAGAAATTCCCTGAAAACCAGAAAATAAACATCAGTATCACAAAAGTGACCAAAAAATTCACCTTAAACTTTTTCTGCTTCCATTTTTTATTCCTAAGAAAACCAATAGTAAGCCAGAGAAAAATAAAGGCCATTCCAAGAAAATAAATCAAATCGCGCAAATCAACCACACCGCGCGAAACAGACATGTAATGATTATTAATGCTGAACCAGCCAAAAAGTTGCTCAAGAACGTAAGGAACTCCTGAGGTGGCAATAAATTCGAAACCAAGATAAAATATAAACGATAATGCCATTGCCAGAATGAACGAAACAATTTGATTGTCAGTGATTGAAGATGCAAATATCCCAATGGCAATGTAAATTGCAGCAAGAAAAAACAACCCGATAAATGAGCCCCAGGTTGCACCTGCATCAATATTTCCAACAGGATTTCCCAGTAAATAAACCGACAAAAAATAAATTAGAGTGGGTAACAACGAGATTGCGACTAATACAAGTCCAGCAAGAAATTTGGCAAAAACAAGTTTGAAATCCGATAGCGGTCGGGTAAGCAATATTTCGATAGTTCCACTGCGTTTTTCCTCAGCAAAAAAGCGCATCGTAATAGCAGGGATTAAAAAAAGATACAACCATGGCGCCAGTGAAAAAAGGCCTTCCAGCGTAGCATAACCATTTTCAGGAATATTATATGTACCAGGAAACACCCATAAAAAAAGTCCGGTAACCAGCAAAAACATTAAAATAGCCAGATAACCAATCAGTGATCCTAAAAATGCAATTATTTCTTTTTTAAATAAACTGTACATGCGGCAGTTACAAGTTTAATGTTTAAAGTTATGGCGCTTTTAATGTATTCACCATTTTACCGGCAGCTCTTGCCGAACTTCCCGGCCCTCCGATTAATTCTGATAAGCGGCTGTAATCATTTAATATCTTTTCCCTGTAATTATTATCATACAATAACTTATTCATTTCATTTTTCACATTTTTAAAAGTCATTTTCACCTGAATAAACTCCCGCACAATTTCCCTGTTCATTATAATATTCGGCAACGAAACACCTGCCATATTAAATACGAAATTGCGCATTATTACATCCACAGGCCATCCGCCTTCCACTTTATAAATTACAGTTTGCGGCACATTGAACAATGCGGTTTCAAGCGCCGCCGTACCTGATGAAACCAGTGCAGTGTGGGCATTGTTCAACAAATCGTAGGTTTGCTTATACATGAGTTTAATTCCGGAGTTTTTCAGAAATCTTTGATAAAGTTCATCATTAATGCTTTTTACACCGGCCACTACAAACTGAAATTCGGGAAAATGATTTGCTATTTTCACCATCACCGGCAACATTCGCTTAATTTCCTGGACCCGGCTACCGGCAAGCAAAGCAACCACAGGACGTTCATCCAGCTTATTTTTTTTGAAAAACTCTGATTTGGAAAGCGCTTGTTTTTTAAATTGTTCAACAGAATCCATCAGCGGATTTCCTACATAATGAACATCAAAATTGTGCTTTTTGTAAAATTCAGTTTCAAAGGGAAAAATGGTAAACATTTCGTCAACATACTCTTTGATTTTTTTGACGCGATATTCTTTCCACGCCCAAACTTTTGGTGAAATATAGTAGAAAACTTTTATGTTGTGCTGTTTTGCAAATCCTGCAATACGCAGGTTAAATCCCGGGTAATCAATTAAAATCAAAGCATCGGGTTGAAATGAAAGTAAATCCGCTTTACAGAATTTCATATTGCGGCTGATGGTTTTCAGATTCAGCAGAACATTAACGATTCCCATAAAAGCCATTTCGCGGTAATGTTTAACCAGCTCACCGTCCACCGATTGCATTAAATCGCCCCCAAAATACCGAAATCTGGCAACTGGATCAGCAACTTTTAACTCTTTCATCAAATTGGAACCATGTAAATCGCCGGAAGCTTCGCCTGCTATTAAATAATACTTCATCCCTTAAAAAGCCCGTGAGATTAAAACCACAATTGCGTAAATAATAGTTGCGCCCAAAACTCCGCGGGCAGCGCGCTCATATTTTATTCGAAGAAAACCCATAAAAATCAGCAGGTTTGCAAATACACATAAACTGCCCAGTTTTACAAGTGCCTGCAAATGCCACAAACCTTTTACATATTGCAGAAAAGGAACTTCATTTTCATTAAAAACATACACAAGAAAAAATATAATTACCGGTAGCAGAAAACCTGAAAGCAGACCAATTCCAACTGTATCAAGTGCATTTTTTTTGCGCTGCATCAGAATTTCCATTTTTTAAGTTCTTCAAGTGTTTTGTAGCAGGTCATGTCCACCGAAACCGGCACAACAGAAGCATAATTTTCTTTTAATGCATGAATATCGGTTTCAATTGAATCTTCCTCGAAATTATGAAAATAACCGGAAAGCCAATGGTATTCGCGTCCGTGAGGATCTACGCGTTTCTCAAATTCTTCCACCCATTTTCCGCTGGTTTGCCTGCACACTTTTATTCCCTGAGGTTTTCCTTTTGGAATATTAACATTCAGGCAGGTATATGGCGGAAGTCCATATTCAAGTACACTCTGAAAAACTTTGGCTGCCACTATTTTTGCCTTCGAAAAATCTGCATCAACTGCAAAATCATCGAGAGAAAAACCCATGGACGGGACACCATGCAAACTACCTTCGATGGCAGCGCCCATTGTTCCGCTGTAAATTACGCTAATGGACGAATTGGCACCGTGATTAATTCCCGAAACCACATAATCCGGCTTGCGTTCAAGCAAATTATTAAAACTCAATTTTACACTATCCACAGGGGTTCCGTTACTTTTGTAAGTTGGAAACCCCTGAATCTTTTCGACAGGAATTGCCCGCAACGGGTGATCAACAGTTATTGAACAGGCTTTTCCCGACATGGAAGTTTCCGATGAAATAACTATTACATCGCCAAAATGCTGCATTACTTCTACCAGTTCACGCAATCCTTTTGCATGAATTCCATCATCGTTTGTAACTAATATTAACGGTTTTTCTGACATATTTTTCAGGAATTGGGAACAAAGATAATCGAAATGAATGATGAATTAAAACCATTACAAAAAAGTCGGGCACTACTTAAATTTTTGAGCCAGCCATTCCAGCCCCAATTTAGATAAATCATAATCTTGCTGGCCGCTTGCGCCCGAAAAGGCGGCCACAAGGTACCCGTATTTTACTTTTACAATGGCCCCTCCCTGATATCCAAGTTCACCGGCTATCGTTTTACGTGTGCTGTCTCCGCTATCTTTTAGGGTAACCGCCATCTCAGAGGCTTTGGAATAAGCTACGGCACATAAATTTGCATTAGCGTCTGCCAGTTTACCAACTACTTTCATTTTTGAGGTCCAGGAACCTGTTGAATCACCTGGAATAAATGAAATCACAGCAACTCCGGTAAGGGATTCTTTTTTGGCTGCCTTTTCCATTTGCATTAAACACCCATCGGCATGTTTCAAAAACTGTTGTTCCCCTTTTGTTATTTTTAATTCTCCGTTTGTTTGGGCATAAGAACCAAAACCAACACATGAAAGAGGAGCGTCATTAGAAAGATTAATTTTTTCATTTTACAGAATATTTTGAATTTATAAACTTCAAAAATAACGAGACCATTAACTATCCGGCGGTTTCACTCCGGGTTGATATTTTTGGTTCTTATATTATATGTTTTCATAATTTGGTTCAGATGGCTTAAAATTAGCTGAAAAAGGGCAAAGTTGACGAATAACCATGAAAAAATAAGAGGGACTTTATTTTCAGCTCCATTTGCATCGTCCGGCTAAACCCGGAAAAATAGTACAAAAACCGGGGCAATTTTTTAAGGCCATTATTCGCGGACAATGACAGCCGGAATTTTTGGAGTTAAATTCACGGAATATGTGTTGTCCCGAAATCTTTTGGAGGTAAATTCACGGAATACGGGTCGTCCGGAAATCTTTTGGAGGCAGATTCACGGAATACGGGATGTCCTGAAATCTTTTGGAGACAGATTCACGGAATTTGGGTCGTCCGGATATCTTTTGGAGACAAATTCACGGAATTTGGGTTGCCGGGAAATCTTTTGGAGGCAAATTCACAGAACTGTTGACTCAAACATTACCTTCCTTTTTCAGCGAAATGGTTTTATTGCTTATAATTGGTTTAGCCCAAAAACCGATGCTTAAAATGTAGCCTAACGTTACAAAAAGAAACATCATTCCGATTTTTAACCCAAACAAATCGCCCAGCCACCCGATTATTAGCGGAATTAATGCACCTCCAAAAATCCCGGAGCATAAAATCCCGGAAAACGAACCATGATGTTTTTCTTCTGAATTCAGCGCTAACGAAAAAATAATGGAAAACATTGTAGCAATCAGAAACCCGGTGGCAGAAAATGCCAGCCTTGAAACGCCTGCTTGTCCAAACAGTGCAAGAATTACTGCAACCATAGTAAGAATGGTAACACTTTTCAGAATAATTTTTGAATCGAATAATTTCAATAACAAAAGGCCAACCAGACAACCAACAGCCATAAGTCCCCAAAACCAAGAAATAGTTGCGGCTCCTTCTGTTACAGGATTTATACCGTGATAAGTTTGAAGAAATTTACTCATCCAGTTGGCCAATCCCTGCTCTGTGCCTACATACGCCATTATTCCCAGCGCATATAAAATTACCTGGCGTTTCTTTAGTAATTCGACATAACTCTGCACCGGACCTGCTTTTTCATCTTCTTTTAAAGTCACTTTTGGAAGCCGGATTAACCAGATAATTAAAATAATAACTACAAAAGCGACGGCAAAAATCCAGTAAAATGATGACCATGGAAGACCTTCAGGCACCAATTTACTTAAACTGTCGATAAACAGATTACCGTTACCTGAATAATCCGAAAGGTTTTTCATGAGGTAAGTAAAAACAAACGGACTGATAAAAGATGCGCCTCCAAAAACAAGTTGCCCCATCACCGAATAAAATGCAAAATGTTCTTCACCGCCTGCAACCCGCATCAATGGATTAATGATAACCTGCAACATGGCCATTCCAATGCCGATGGTAAAAAGTGAGACAAGCGCCATGATATAAGTCGGAAATAATGCAAAAAAGATGGCACCGATAAAATTCAGGGTAAACGCCATCAACATCGATCTTTTGGCACCGTATTTTTCCACCAGCATGCCAGATGGAATGGACATTACACCATAGGCCAGAAAAAATGAAAATGGCAGAAATGAAGCCATTCCAAGACTGAGGTTGTAATTTTCGATAATTACAGGCATTAACGGACCAAGAATATTGGTTACAAAAGAGATGACGAACCAGATAAAAAGAATAAATACGACAACAAAGCTACTTCGTTTCATTGGTTTGGTTTTTTGTGTAATACTTCTCAAAAATAAAATAATTAATCGGGTATAGCAGAAAACCATTTGTGAAATAATTTATTTGGCAAGAAGTCCGGTTGATGCATGCTGCTTAAATATTGTTGCCGGCTCTGGCAGGGATTGGAGCGGCAGCTTGCCGAAGACGCGCATTAGGTTTTGTTTGCCGGCAGGGGCGATTGAAATGAGCCCCCGCCGGCATTACAAAACCTTTGGCGCGGCGAGGCAACTACAGCGAAAAGCCCGGCCGCCAGCTAAAAAAGTTTGAGTTGATGTAATGATATTGTAATGCCTCCGTCTTACCTTTGAAACGAACAAAAACAGAAACAAAAGCAAATGGTTGCCAGTGATTTTAAAACAACGGTGTTACCAGTCAGCAAAAAGTTGCTTCGCTTTGCAACACATTTTTTGAAAGACGAAGATGAAGCGCATGACGTGGTTCAGGATGTTTTTCTGAAACTCTGGCAAAAGCGCGACACGCTGGGTGAAATTGAAAATATTGAGGCATTTGCAATGCGCATGACACGAAACCGCTGCCTCGATGTTATCAGGGCAAAACGAATCGTACCAATTGATGCGGAAACCGACCGCAAACTAAAAGAAGAATCGGTTGATGTTCATGAGCAGGTTGAATTGAGCGAAACGGCTATACAGATTAAAAAACTGATTAACGAGTTGCCCGATTTGCAGCGTACAATAATGCAACTGCGGGATATTGAACAACTGGAATATGAAGAAATAGCGGAGCAAACGGATCTGAAAGTGAATGCAATTCGCGTGAACCTTTCGAGGGCCCGTAAAAAAGTACGTGAAGAATTTTTAAAACTGAATTTGAATGAACAACGAAAAGCTGAAATATATATGGAGAAATCGACGCACAGTTCTAACGGAATGCAAAAAATAATAAAGAAATGGAACTAAAGGAAATAAAAAACTTACTGCAACTCTACTTTGAAGGGGAAACTTCGCTGGAAGACGAGAGACGGCTGGAAGAATATTTTCAATCAGCAGAGGTAGCAGACGAGTTAAAAGAATATGCTGAATTTTTCGGGGGAATTTCGGAACTGGCTGCAGTTGCCGGAGAAAACAAAATCGAAGAAGATGTAATGGATTTTATACTTGAGAACGAACACAGGGAAAAATCGAAATACCGCCAGATGTGGCTTGCAGTAACCGGAATTGCAGCGTCGGTAATAATCATACTGGGAGGAATTTTATTTTACGAACAGCAACAAAAATCGTATGAAGATACCTTTGACAATCCGGAAGCTGCCTATGCTTACGCCGCTCAAACATTAAAGTTTGTATCGTCGAAATACAACAAGGGACTGGCCGAATTGTCGAACTTCGAAAAACTTGAAACTGCAGCAGAGCCACTTGAAAAAGGAGTTAAACCAATAAACGATGCATTTGAAAAGGTAAATATTTTAGGTAAAGGGGAAGGAACAGGAATAGGCAAAGGAACAGGCGAAGGCGAAGGGGAAGTCGAAGGTACAGGCAAAGGCAAAGGCGAAGGAATAAAAGTGAATGAAACAAATAAATAAAATCGAGAAATCATGAAACGAACCGATATTAAAACTTTGTTGAAAACGGATTTGAGGCGCGTTCCATTGAATACCAAAAATTTAAAAAAAACAATAAAATGAAAAAGCTAATTTTAATTCTTGCAGTTGTATTGCCAATGGCAGTGCTTGCACAAAAATCACCGGTTGACAAATTATTTGAAAAATACGCCAACCAAAAAGGGTTCACTACTGTAAATATTTCGGGCAAACTGCTGAGTTTTGCCAGTAAAATAGACACAGGTGACGAAGCAACCAGCAATATGCTCTCAAAACTGAACGGAATCCGGATTCTTTCGGTAGATAACGATGAATTAAACAAGTCCATCGATTTTTATGCCGAATTGGAGAAAGATGGATTTTTTAAAACCAATGATTATGAAGTGCTGATGGAAGTAACCGAAGATGACGAAGTGGTGCGGTTTCTGGCAAAAGATGCAGGTAATGGTAAAATCTCGGATTTGATTTTAGTTGTCGGCGGCGATGATAACGCTTTAATCAGCATCAGCGGAATGATCAA
Organism: uncultured Prolixibacteraceae bacterium; assembly: GCA_963816685.1. Lineage (GTDB taxonomy): Bacteria > Bacteroidota > Bacteroidia > Bacteroidales > Prolixibacteraceae > CAVYUC01. The sequence continues at coordinate 87,802 of CAWFMB010000012.1, forward strand.
TCCCGATGATATTTCTTCCATTACAAAATCGCTTAACATGGATTTGGGAAGTTCAGTAAACGTCAATAAAAACAAGTAAATGGATTAGATAAGACTTTTATAAATCCGGGTTCGGCCCGGATTTTTTTTGCCCGTCATTATCGGGTTTCCAACTATTTCGTATTTTAGCCTTCATAGAATCAGAAAAATGGAAGAAAACTCACTGTTTGGCAAACATCAGATTACCAAAGGAAATCATAAATTATTCAATTTTGGAAAACTAACAATCGGTGCAAAAAGAGAAAAGGAAGGCTGGTTTTTAGTAACTCACGAAGGCGAAACTGATGAAACAAAACAAATTCCGGAACTTACGGAAGGTGATTTCTTTCAGACAGGAAAATCCAATTCACTGTTAATTCTTCCTGCCACACCAACAAAACCACTGGTTTTTAAAGGCAGCAAAATGTTTGTTACACCCAAACAAAAACTTACGTTTTTTATAAAAATCCCATTGAATATACAGGTTTATTTTTCGAAAAACCAACCTGAAAACCTGCTCCGTGAAATTCCCGGCATGCGGCTATCCGACACCTGGTTTGGGGACCCCGATAGCGGCGAACCTGCCTTTGCACTTGGAAGCGATTTCTATCTTAACCTTGAAAATATTGAAACTTCAGCTTTGGAAACAGTGTGCCCGGTATCTATTTTCAATAATTCGCCCGGCATACTTGAGGTGGAGCGTCTGATAATCCGGTCAGACAATCTTGCACTGTACAAAAGCGAAAGAATTGTTTCGAGCGTTGTGGAAATTGAATATAAAGGAAAAGATACAGTGAGTTCGGCTGAATACCATTACTCGAAAATTTTTCATGGTGAAAAACCTGAAGTCATTACCAAACCCCGAAGTTCAGGAAAAAGCTTGTTGAAAATGAATTTTCATTTCATTAAAAATATTTATAAATCAGAGTGACAATTAAAATATAATTGTAACATCACTTTTAAATTATTGTGAATGAACTTTGACTGGTCGAAATACTTTAGTGCGAAAAACCTTGAAACTTTTCTCCGGATTATTATAATCCTGATAGTTGGATTAATCATTATCTATTCGGTTGCCTGGGTGGTAAGAAAATTTCTGCCATCGCGTTGGTCGAAACAACGAAAAATGATAATCAACCGTGCGGTGGTTTATTCAGGATTTGTTACTCTGTTGTTTATTGTTATATCTGAACTTAGTATTGATCTTGCGCCAATATTTGGTGCAGCTGGTGTCATCGGAATTGTAGTTGGAATCGCTTCGCAAACCAGTATTGGAAATATCGTCAGCGGCTTTTTCCTCGTTTCTGAAAAATCATTCGAAATTGGCGATGTTATCCGCATCGGCGATAAATCGGGTGTTGTTTACGGCATCGATTTACTTTCGATTAAAGTAAAAACATTCGACAACCTGCTTATCCGCATTCCGAATCAAACGGTTATCAGTACAGAACTGACCAACATTACCCGTTTTCCAATCCGCCGGCTCGATATTGAAATAAGTGTGGCGTATAAAGAAAACCTCGAAAGGGTGAAAACCATTCTGGAGCGTATTGCCAAAAATAACCCGCTTTGCCTTGAAGAACCTTCACCACTCATCATTTTTAAAAATTTTGGAGACAGCGGAATCGATATCCTTCTGGGGGTTTGGTTTGAAAAAGCCAATTTTCTGAAAGTAAAAAATTCAATTTTCATGGAAATTAAAAAGACTTTTGACGAAGAGGGAATTGAAATTCCATTCCCACATGTAACCTTGTATACAGGTGCCGAAACAAAACCGTTTCCTGTTGCCACCAAAAAAGAAAAAAGTTAAACGTTATTTGCCATAAGAATGCACCGGAGCTTTTTAGCCATCCTTTGAATTATCTGTGCAAATTTTCAGGAATTCCTGCTGCTAGAGTTATCCCACGGCTACTTTTCATGATTTGACTGTGGGAGTTATCCCACGGCTGCTTTTTATATTTTGGTCCATGTTGTTATCCCATGGCTTCCTTTTTCAAAAAGTGGAGGCGTGGGAGTTATCCCACGGCTTCCTTTTTCAAAAGGTGGAGCGTGGGAGTTATCCCATGGCCAACTTTTCAAGAAGTGGAGCAGTTTAAATAAATCTCAAGAATAAAAATACCCTCAAAATCATTTCAATAAAAAAATCCTAATTACAACAACACTCCGATGAAGCAGGGAGTTGCAAAAACAGGAGAGATATTCATCTGAAAACCATCCTTTACTGAACAATTTAATTTAAGAGTTGGTTATATTTTTTAGACACACAAAAAATTTAACCCATGAAAAAGTATTATTCAGTTATTTTATTACTGGTGCTATCATTTAGCACCTTTTCAGCATACGCACAAGAGGGAGGAGTATTAATCTCCCGAAATTCCGGAAGTTTTTTTATCGCTATTACTGCGGGTATTTTACTGGCTTTCGCTTTCCAGTTTATAATAACCAATCTGGCTGTAGCGCTTGGCATTACTGCAATTGGCAATGTCAGAAAATCCGGGAACAGCGATTCTGACAGTAGTTCCGGCTCCTCCGGTTCTACTCCAACCGGTGTTAAAATATCGACAGGAGCAGGTATTTTTATGCTTGTAACACTTTCTGTATCCTTGTTTTTTGCAAGTCTTATTGCTGTAAAATTGAGCCTGGTTCCCGGAAATATTATTGGATTTTCGCTTGGACTAATCATATGGGCAGGTACATTGCTGCTTGGTATTTATCTCGATTCAAAATTGATATCCACTCTTGCCGGATCATTTTTCGGACTGGTAAAAAGCACACTTTCAACGAGTGTTTCGGCAGTCGAAAATATTTTTGGTTCAAACACTGAAAAGAAAATGAAGAAAACTGCCCGCGAAACAGTAAAAGCCATTCATGACGAAATAAGGCAGGAATACGATTTGTCAGGGGTTCAGCAAAAAATGGATGAATATGTATCGAAACTTGAGCCTCAACGATATGATGCCGATACTCTTCACGAACATTTGCAGGAACTTTTAAATGAGATAGAAATCAGGGAGCAATATACTCCTGATGATCCGGATGCCACCCGTCGCATGTTTCTGGATATCGCCGAAAAGCAAAAAGGATTATCCGGAAAGGATAAAGAAAATTTGAAAAATGCGTTTGATAAAGCCCGTGAAGCAATGAAAACAAAAGGTACCAAGGCGAACAAAGCCGCTGCTTTTGTTGATAAAATTACGCCTGGCAATGAACAACAGGGAAAAGAATACCGCCAAAAGGTAGTTCAGTTTTTAAGAGACACCAATCGTGAAGAATTGGACCCTGACAACCTGAAGGAAGATTTGGATCACATTCTGAACCATCCGACGGCTGCTCCGCAAATAATTAAGGCTCGTGTGAGCCAGTTGGACCGTTCAACACTCAAATCAGCCTTATCAAGTGATGGATTAAAAGAGGAACAGGCAGAAAAGATTGTTTCAACAGTGGAAGAAGTTATCGAAAAGATAAAAGTTACCACCGGCAGCACTGCTTCCAGGGCAAGTGAAACCGGTCAGGATGTAAAGCACCAATCGCGGGAAATGCTTGATGAAAACAAAGTGAAAGCCGAAATGGCAATCCGCAACTGGTTTGACAGAATGAACCAGCCGGAGTTACAATACGAACGGCTTAAAATGGACGTTGAGCGCATGATGGATGATCCAAAAGCCGCACCTCATGTGTTGAAAAAACGCCTCAGCAAACTTGATCGCGAATCACTTATTGCGCTGCTAAGCAACAATAAACGAATAAGCCATCAACAGGCAGAAAAAGCAGTAATTAAATTGGAAGAAGCCAGGGACAATGTTATCCGTAAAATAGATGAGGTTGAAAATGAAGTTAAATTGCGTTTGAAACAAGCCCGGCAGGAAACACTTAAACAGGTTGAGGCGACGCGAAAAACCGCAGCAGCATTGGCATGGTGGGTTTTAATTGCCGCAGTTGTATCCGGCGGTGCATCCGTTCTGGGTGGCATTTTAGCGTTTACATTTTAATACATTCGATCTTTATATAAATCAAGAGGCCATTTCACTGCAACGGTGAAATGGCCTCTTTTTATATTCGTTGATATTCGATCTACATCAATCCCCGTTTTTTAAGCAACGGTTCAATCGAAGGTTCTTTTCCACGGAATTTCAGGTAAATCTTCATTCCTTCATCAGAGCCTGATTTGGCTAACAACTCCCTGAATTTTGCTGCAGTTTCCTTATCGAAAAGATCGCCTTTTTCCTTGAAAGCATTAAACGCATCGGTATCGAGCACAGCCGCCCAAATATACACATAGTATCCGGCAGAATATCCACCGTCAAAAATATGCGAAAAGTATGTACTCCGATAGCGTGGAATAAATTCAGGAATCAACCCGATTTTGTCCATCGCATCTTTTTCAAACTGGCGCACATCTTTAACATCAGGATTTTGAACAGTATGGAAATCCATGTCGAGCAATGCAGCTGCTACATATTCGCCGGTGATAAAACCCTGGTTGAAAGTTCCGCTTTTCACCAGTTTCTGAATCAGTTCATTGGGAATGGGTTCGCCGGTTTTGTAGTGGAGGGCATATACTTTCATCACTTCCGGTTCGGCAGCCCAGTTTTCCATAACCTGCGACGGTAGTTCAACAAAATCACGTGGTACACTGCCGGCTGTCCTGTCATAAGGTCCGTCAGTAAAAAGTCCATGCAATGCGTGTCCAAATTCGTGAAACAGTGTGGAAACCTCATCGAAACTCAGCAAAGCCGGAGTATCTCCGGCCGGGCGGGTAAAATTCATTACAATCGTTCCGATTCGCGGTATTCGTTTGCCATCGCGGTACGAAGCACTGCGAAATCCTGTCGACCACGCTCCCACCCGTTTTCCGTCGCGTGGATGAAAATCCATATACAACACACCTAGGTGCGAACCATCAGCTTCCTGCACTTCATAAACTTCGGCTTCATCGTTATAAACCGGCAGGTCATCGCGCTGAATAAATTTCAATCCGTAGAGACTTTCAGCCACATAAAAAATTCCCTTTTTAGCATTGTCGAGACTGAAATATGGTTTTACTTCCGCCTCATCCAAATCAAATTTTTGTTTGCGCAACTTTTCATTATAATACCACCAATCCCACGATTGCAGCTTAAAATCACCACCTTCCTTATCGATAATTGCCTGCATCTCCTTCACATCCTGTTTGGCCATTTTAAGCGCCGGATTCCAGAGTTTCATCAGGAAACCATAAACTGCTTCAGGAGTTTTGGCCATATTTACATCGATAATGTATTCAGCATGATTGTTAAAACCAAGTAATTTCGCCCGTTCATCGCGGAGTTCCACCATCTTTTTAATGATTTCCTTGTTGTCGGATTCATTATCGTTGTCGCCGCGCATAAAGTACCCGCTGTACAGTTTTTCGCGCAAATCCCGATTATCGGCATACTGCAAGAAGGGAAGAATACTTGGCTTAGCCAGTGTGAACACCCATTTTCCCTCTTCCCCAAACTTTTTGGCATCGGCAGCTGCACGGGCAATTACATCATCCGGCAAACCAGCAAGATTTTTTTCATTATCGATAGTCAGTCTGAAATTTTTGTTTGTTTCAGCAAGCAGGTTTTCTCCAAACTGCAGGCTCAGCTTCGAAAGCTCTTCATTTAATGCTTTCAGCTTTTCCTGATTCTGAGGGGAAAGATTAGCGCCATTTCGCACAAAATCCTGGTAATATTTTTCGGTAACCCGAAGTTGTTCGGCATCCAGTCCCAAATCATTGCGTTTATCATAAACTGCTTTAATTTTTTTGAACAATTCCGGATTCATGGAAATATTATCACGATGCCTTGTCAGCATTGGAGTAACCTCACGATCTATCTCCTGCATTTTATCGTTTGTGTTGGCCGAAGTCAATGGCGAAAAGACTCCCCTGACTTTGTCGAGCAACACTCCCGATTTATCCAGTACAAGAATTGTATTTTCAAAAGATGGTTCATCGGGATTGGCAACAATTTGTTCAATCTCCGCTTCCTGTTGTTTAATACCTTCCGCAAATGCCGGCAGGTAATGTTCTTCTTTTATTTCATCAAATGGCGGCACCCCAAAAGGGGTTGTCCACTCTTTAAAAAACGGATTTTCCATATTTTCTGTGGTTGCTTTCTTTTGATTTTGGCATGAATAAAATGTAACACCAAACACAATAATTACAAATAAAATAGTTCTCATTTTCGATCTGGTTTTTATGAATTGAAATTTGGGCCGTAATATATAGATTTTAAAATTATTGATAAATGATTTTTCCTTCAGGTCAAGGATTATTGTTTAGCAAACCAATTGGCAAACGCCATTTTTTTTTATTTTTGAATGAAACTAAATCTGATAATCGATGAAACATCCCGGGAGTTACCTTAATAAATATCTGATTTTCTTATCTTCCATTTTTACAGAAATTAAAATTAAATCCATATAGCAATGAAAAAATCTGAGAAAGTATTAAAAAACAGTGATTCTAAAACCGGATTCAACCGCAGGGATTTTCTGCAAAAAACAGCAATGGGAGGTTTGGGAATTGCATTTCTTGCCAAATCGAACGACGTTGCTGCAAGTGTTGAATATTCAACCCAAAACGTAAGAAGAAGTTCAGCCCCAACCGATTTAAAAATTACAGACCTTCGGGTAGCTCACACAACTGATGGCCCGATTTTAAAAATGTACACCAACCAGGACATTTACGGACTGGGCGAAGTGCGTGATATTGCCGATCCTCGTTATGCGCTGATGCTGAAAAGCAGGTTGCTGGGGCTAAATCCTTGCAATGTGGAACAGGTTTTTAAATCCATCAAGCAATTTGGCGATCACGGACGACAGGGCGGCGGAGTTTCAGGTGTTGAAATGTGCCTCTGGGATTTGGCCGGAAAAGCTTACGGTGTGCCGGCCTACCAGTTGCTGGGCGGCAAATTCCGCGATAAAATCAGAATTTATGCCGACACACCTTCTTCAAAGGACCCGGAAGTTTATGCAAAAAGAATGCGCTCGAGAATCGAAAAAGGATTCACCTTCCTAAAAATGGATTTTGGAATTGGATTAATAAAAGATATACCCGGAGCATTAATTGGTGAAGGTTTCTGGAGCGGCCAAAGTGAATGGGACCAGAGTAAACCGGGAAATCTCAGCAATACAAAACATCCGTTTACAAGAATTCAGATTACGGATTTGGGCCTCGAAAAAATGGTTGACTACGTGGCAAAAGTAAGGGAAATTGTAGGCTACGAAATCCCTATGGCTGCCGACCATTTTGGTCATTTTGATACAAACACTGCCATCCGTCTCGGAAACGCCGTTGAAAAATACCAGCTTGCATGGCTCGAAGATTTGGTGCCCTGGATATATACTGAAAAATGGAAAGAAATAACGCAAAACATCAATACGCCAACACTCACCGGTGAAGATATTTTTGGCAAGGAAGCATTCATTAACCTCATCGATAATCATGCGGTTGACATGGTGCATCCGGATTTGGCATCAGCCGGAGGCTTGCTCGAAACAAAAAAAATAGGCGATTATGCTGAAGAACGAGGAATTGCAATGGCGATGCATTTTGCCGGAACTCCGGTTTCTTTTATGGCAAATATCCACTGCGCAGCCGCTACACAGAATTTTGTGGCGCTTGAACATCATGATGTTGACACACCTTACTGGGAAGATTATGTTACCGGACAGAAACCAATCCTGGTAGATGGATTTGTCGCCGTTCCTGAAGCACCGGGACTGGGTATCGATTTAAATGAAGAAGTGGTAAAAGAACATCTTAAAGAAGGGGAAAAGCTTTTTGCTCCAACCGACGAATGGAACGAACGGAATTCATGGGATCGCCAGTGGAGTTAATAAAAAATGGATATGAGACACCAGAATAAAAAAGATTACGAATTGTCTGGTGTCTGAAATTAAAAGCCGATTTTAATTGTGAAACAAAAAACAATTTATCAGGGACTCATTTTCCTGTCTGTACTCTTTTTTATCCTGTTTGCCATCCTCCATTTTACAGGAAGAACAGTGTTTACCGGTCCTTTACTGATACTTGGATTTATTGTGCTGGCAACAAGTTTCAGGGGTTTTGAAAAGCTGAAAGGATTTTCATATTCTCTCTGGATTGCAGCGGCCGTAGCCGTTTCCATGTATTATCCCAAATATTTTCTTTCAATAGGAGATTTCGAGTTGAAGTTGCTGATTATACCACTGCTACAAATCATCATGTTTGGCATGGGTTCGCAAATGAGCCTGAACGATTTTGCAGGGGTGATTAAAATGCCTAAAGGAGTAATCGCCGGAATTATTTGCCAGTTCACCATTATGCCTGTTGTAGGAATAACTGTTGCAACTGTGTTTGGTTTTCCACCGGAAATTGCTGCCGGAATCGTGCTTGTAGGTTCATCTCCCAGCGGACTTGCATCAAATGTAATGTCATTTATTGCAAAAGCCAACCTGGCACTGTCGGTAACGCTTACTGCCTTTGCCACTTTACTTTCGCCGCTGTTAACGCCATTCCTGATGAAAACACTGGCTGGTCAAATGGTGGAGGTGGATTTCTGGAACATGATGATCGGCATTTTCAATATGGTTATTTTACCGATAGTTGCTGGCTTAATCTTTAATATCTTTTCGCTGACAAAAGTTTCACTTAAAAATAAAATCATTCAGTTGATAAGTTATTTTCTGATTATTTTACTGAAAAACTACATCTCATTCCAAACCACCGGAACTGAAATTGGAGGATTTATTTCAGGGGTTGGAAATGATGTATTGTGGTTTATGGTACTGCCGGTTGCAGGTGCTTACATGTTTAAATTTTTGGCAAAAGGCAACAAAGAGTGGCTGAACAAGATGCTTGCATTTATTTCTATGCTGGGAATTGGTATAATCATCACCATCATTACCGCCGCCGGCCGGGAAAGTTTGCTCGAGGTAGGACTATTACTCATTTTAGCCAGTTTCCTTCAAAATATGTTTGGCTACAGTTTGGGATACAGCATTTCGCGATTTGTGCTGCGAATGAAAGAACAGGATTGCCGTACCATTGCCCTTGAAGTGGGCATGCAAAACGGCGGTCTGGCATCGGGTCTGGCACTGCAAATGGGCAAGGTAGCCACTGTTGGTTTGGCGCCAGCCGTTTTTGGCCCGATGATGAACATTACCGGTTCGTCACTGGCAACCTGGTGGAGGAACAAACCAACCAACGATGAGCAGGATGAAGAAATAATGGAAAAAAGAATAGAAAATGAAAGAATAACTTAATTTAGTTAGTTAGAGCAGTATCCCGGCAAGGAAAACGTTCCAACAAAAAAGCTGGTAAAATCTGAAGTACAGCTAATTGTATTTCGATGTATTGTTCACTTTTTGAGGAGAGATGCCGACAGGCAGAGGGGTAAGAGAATTAAAAACAATATTAAGATTGAATATAAATTCGAGAATACTCTCTACCCTTTTGGCTTCGCCATTTTCCCTCAAAAGGGAAAAGCGTTCTATAAAAAATTGAGTAAAAATTGAAATCTTGCAGATAGTGACATCAAAGTATTCTCCCCTTTTTGAGGGGAGATGCCGACAGGCAGAGGGGTAAAAAAATAGATGTAACATATTTCGAAAAAAATATATAGAATAGAAATTTAGATATTGACCATTATGACCTTTCAAGGAAAAAACGTTCTAAAAGCTGGTAAAATCTGAAATACAACTAATAATATTTCGCAGCATTCTCCCCTTTTTGAGGTCAGATGCCGACAGGCAGAAGGGTACAGTAAATTAAATAAACAGATAAATGAAGTATCAACAGTAAAAAACAATCTTAAATAAAACAAAAATGAAAAAACTGATTCTCTTTATCGCAATTATTGCCGGAACAACCGGCTTCACTAAGGCCCAAATTGAGCCATCGAATGAACTCATGAAATTCTACACCCCAGAATGGGAAGGTGAACGCGATGCCGGCGGACGCCCGATTGTTCCCGACGAACTGCTCGACAGGCTGCTCAACCTTTCCATTGAAGAAGCCTGGGGCATTTTACGCAACGAAGAATATCACAACCAGTTTGAAGGAGGCTGGACAACCATCAACGACAAACCATTTGTTGGAAGAGCATTAACCGTGCAGTATTCTCCTTCACGGCCCGAAATTAAGGAACAGATTGAAACCCTTGGAAAAGAACAGGGTCGAATCGGAGCTTCCAATTCCTGGCCCATTGATATGCTGAAAGAACGTGATGTGTATGTGGCTGATGGTTTTGGAAAAGTTATCGACGGCACTTTAATCGGCGATAATCTGGGCAACTCTATTTATGCCAAATCAAAAACAGGTGTAGTGTTTAACGGCGGTGCCCGCGATTTGGAAGGCCTTTCAAAAATCGAAGGGTTCAATGCATTTACCCGCGGGTTTGATCCGTCATATATTATGGAAATGACAGTTACAGGAATTAATGTGCCCATCCGGATTGGCAGGGCAGCCGTAGTTCCCGGTGATGTTGTACTGGCAAAGCGCGAAGGTGTGATTTTCATTCCGGCCCACCTCGTTCAAAAAGTGGTGATTACCGGCGAATTTATAGGACTGCGCGATAAATTCGGACACGAAATGTTGCGCAAAGGAGTATATACACCCGGCCAAATCGATACAAAATGGACCGATGAGATTAAAGATGCATTCATTAAATGGCTGGACGACAACGAAGACGAACTGCCCATGTCGCGCGAAGAACTGGATGAGTATATGAAAAACAGGACGTGGTAAGAGTAGCTCCAAGCTGTTAGCTTACAGCTGTAAGCCCATTTATTACCTATCTAAATTTTTATATTGATTTGAGAAAGCCGGTGGTATCAACCTGCCACTGCGAATTGTGGTTTCGTTGTAATCGGATTGTTTGTACGAATCGATTTGTTCTTCAAACCGGGTTACAAGTTCGCTAATTTGGTATATGCTCCTGTTTTGAGATTAAGATTGATGGAAAAGGAAGCAATTCAAAAAATTCATACAGAAGGATTGCCAGCGAACACAATAAAAGTTTTGAATTTGGTATATTTGAGCAAGAATAAAAACAGCCGTAAAATGGAAGGAATAAAATATTTAACAGATGAAAAGGGCAACAGAATAGCTGTTCAAATAGAACTTAAAAAACACAAACAGTTCATTCAGGAATACCTTGAATTTATTGAAGACAGAAAGGATATTGTAAAAACAAGGGACGAAGAAACAGTGTCTTTTGAAGAAGTCATCTCAAAATTTGAAGCACTACATGGCGAAGATTTATAAGATAGTATTTCGCAAATCAGCAGTAAAACAATTGTTAAAACTTCCCCAACCTGTAGGTTTAAAAATAATAGGATTGATACAACAGTTGCCTGAGAATCCAATTCCCGGAAATGCAAAAAAAATGTCAGGTTTCCAAAATGTATACAAAATTCGTTCAGGTGTGTACAGGGTGATTTATTCAGTTGAAAATGATAAATTAATCATTGAAGTAATAAAAATCGCACACCGGCAGAATATTTATAAATAAGCTTACTCCTTTATTCCTGACCATCTACAAAAATCCTTAATGATTCTCATAATATTGCCTTAATAATAACTCCCCCACTGCATTCCCCCAAAAAATCCTTACTTTTGTCGGATTCAAAAAATAGCTCGAAAAATTCGATTAAAATGAAGATATCCTATTCGTGGTTAAAAGATTACATACAACTGGAACAATCACCGGAAGAAATTGCTGAAATTCTTACACAAACAGGGCTCGAAGTAGGCAGCATTGAAGAAGTGGAAACAGTAAAAGGTGGCATGAAAGGTTTGGTCATCGGAAAAGTTATCACCTGTGAAAACCATCCCAATGCTGATAAACTCAGCAAAACCACTGTGGATATTGGCACGGGTGAATTGCTTTCAATCGTTTGCGGAGCGCCTAATGTAGCTGCCGGACAAAAAGTGGTGGTGGCACCTGTGGGAACTACGTTATATATGGGTGATGAAGAAATTACGCTGAAAAAAGCAAAAATCAGGGGCGAAGTATCGCAGGGAATGATTTGTGCCGAAGACGAAATAGGACTTGGAACCAACCACGAGGGAATTATCGTACTTAATGAATCTGCAGAAGTGGGCACCGAAGCCAGGAAGTACTTCAATGTTGAATCGGATTGGGCAATTGAAATCGACCTCACACCCAACCGTATTGATGGTGCATCGCATATTGGTGTTGCCCGTGATTTGGCAGCATTCCTCGGAAAAACGACTGACATCCAATATACACGACCTTCGGTCGATCATTTTAAAGCAGACAACCACAACCTTGAAATTCCGGTGGAAATCCTAAACCCGGAAGCATGTCCACGATACACCGGCGTAACTATTTCTGATGTTGAAGTAAAAGAATCGCCCGACTGGCTGAAAAACAGATTGAAAGCCATTGGCCATTCTCCTATTAACAATGTAGTGGATATTACAAATTACGTGCTTTTTGAAACCGGACAACCACTGCATGCTTTCGACGCCGGAGAAATTAACGGAAATAAGGTGGTGGTGAGAACAATGCCAGCCGGCTCCGCATTTGTAACGCTGGATGAAGTGGAACGCAGCCTGCACCATGACGACCTGATGATTTGCAACACCGAAAAAGGAATGTGCATTGGTGGTGTCTTTGGAGGCATACATTCAGGAGTAAAAAAAGCCACCAAAAATGTATTTCTTGAAAGCGCATATTTTGATCCGGTGTATATCCGGAAAACTGCCCGCCGGCATGGCTTAAACACTGATGCCTCATTCCGTTTCGAACGGGGAGTTGACCCTAACGGCGTAATTTATGCCCTCAAAAGAGCAGCATTGCTGATTAAAGAAATTGCCGGCGGAACCATTTCTTCCGAAATCGTGGATGTTTATCCGAAATCAATAACTGATTTTCCGGTAATGGTTTCCTGGTCGAATATCACCCGGTTAATTGGCAAGGATATAGAAAAAGGAATCATTAAAAAAATCCTTCAATCGCTGGAAATCAAAATTGAAAGTGAAGACGAAAGAGGCATGTCATTGCTGGTACCTCCCTATCGGGTTGATGTGCAGCGCGAAGCCGATGTCATCGAGGAGATACTGCGCATTTACGGTTACAATAACATTGAAATTCCGTCCATTGTAAAATCATCATTACAGTTTGCTGAAAAACCAAATCCAGGACAAATTCGCAACCTGATAGCAGACATGCTTACAGCGCAGGGATTTAACGAAATCTGGTCGAATTCACTGACAAAAAGCAGCTATTACGAAAACCTGGAAGTCTTTGGCGAAAATCATACTGTAAAGTTACTCAATCCACTCAGCACCGATTTAAACGGAATGCGCCAGACACTTTTGTTTGGCGGGTTGGAAAGCATCGCTTACAATTCGAACCGAAAAAATAAAAACCTGAAATTCTACGAATTCGGGAACTGCTATTTTTACAAAGGGACGGAGTTGAAGGAACACCCGGAAACCAATTACAGGGAAGAAGAACACCTTGGGCTTTTCATTACCGGGCAAAAAGAAGAGGAAAAATGGACAGGCGAACAGCAGTCAACTTCATTCTTCCAGTTAAAATCGTATGTTGAAAATATTCTGAAGCGCCTGGGTTTAAAAACCGACGAAATTCAAATGGAAGAAACCGAGAATGAATTATTTTCAGAAGGAATCAGCTATAAATGGAACAATAAAAAAGTTGCAGACCTGGGAATCGTTCATCCGAAATTCCTTAAAAAATTCGAACTGGAAAACTCCGTTTATTATGCCGACTTTGATTGGGGCCAGCTTTTAATGGAAAGCAAAAAGCACAGGGTAACTTTTGAAGAATTACCAAAATACCCGGCAGTGCGGAGGGATTTGGCTCTGTTGATTGACAAACCGGTAAAATTTGAACAAATAAAAAACATTGCGTACAAAACCGAACGTCAGATTTTGCGTAAAGTTGATTTGTTCGATGTGTACGAGGGCAAAGGAATTCCGGAAGGTAAAAAATCGTATGCCGTGAGTTTCATTCTCCGCGACGACCAGCGCACTCTGAAAGAAAAGCAAATCGACAAAACCATGCAAAAACTGGTGGAAGCATTCAAACGGGAACTGGATGCCGGATTGCGGTAATGGAAATTGTTGGTTATCTTTAAAAGAAAAATGACTCGTCAGGAACATATTAAAAATACGGTAACTAAATTGAATCAGCTTCCTGATCAAAAATTACAGGAAGTTCAGGATTTTGTTGATTTCCTGTTGCAAAAAACCGATGATAAACTTCTTACAAAAGGAATTACTCAACTTGTTAATAATTCTAAATTGTTTGAGTATATAAAGGATGAAGAAGATTTATACACGGTCAATGATTTGAAAGAAAAATACAAGTGAAATGAAACCGGGTTGCGGTAATGGAAATTGTTGGTTATCTTTATTTGAAAATTTAAAATACCGATGACAACAAAACAAATGATAATAGAAGAACTTAAATCCGTTCCGGAAGAATTGGCGTGTGAAATCCTCGATTTTATAAAATTTTTAAAGTTCCGCAGGAGTTCTGAATTGACCGAAACTCATCTGGCAAGTTATGATGTACTCTCCAAAGATTGGGATAAAGTGGAGGAGGATGAAGCATGGAAAGATTTGTAAAAGGCGAAATTGTAGTAGTGCCTTTCCCCTTTTCCGACTTGACCAAATCGAAAAAACGTCCAGCCCTTGTTCTTGCTGATTTAATAGGAGATGATGTCATTCTTTGTCAAATAACAAGTCAGAAAATTCGCGATCTGTATGCCATTTCACTTTCAAATTTCGATCTCGTAAGTGGAGGTTTGAATAAACAAAGTAACGTAAGGCCAAACAGAATATTTGCAGCCGATAAACGCATCATACTCAAAAAAGTTGGCAGAATAAAAAAAAGCAAATATTCTGAGATTTCATCCTCTATTTGCAAACTTATCTCGAACAACTTCTGAAAAAACTTTCCAGGTATTCAATGCAAAACCACACCAAGGGAATAATCTATGCTTCTGTAACCGCCTTTTTCTGGGGGTTCCTGGCCATAGCTTTAAAAGTTGCAGTGCAGGAAGTTGATCCAAAAACAATTGTATGGTTCCGTTTTTTTGTAGCCTTTATTCTTTTGGCTGGCTGGCAATTGGGCCGAAATCCATCTTCATTTAAAATTTTAATCAAACCTCCTGTTCTGCTCGTTTTTGCGGCGCTGGCTATATCATGGAATTACCTTGGATTTATGCTCGGCATTGAACGCACCACGCCCAGTAATGCACAGCTTTTTATCCAAACCGGACCAATTATGCTGGCAGTTGCAGGCTTTGCTGTTTTTAAGGAGAAAATAAACCGCTATCAGATTATTGGATTTACCATTGCAATTATCGGATTGTCGTTTTTTTACAGTGACCAGCTATCTGCTTTTTTTGAAAGCAAAAAAAATTATAATGAAGGAGTTTTATTTGTCATTTCCGGTGCGGTAGCCTGGGCAATTTATGCTGTCCTGCAAAAAAAACTTGTCCTAAAACATCCGGTACAAAACCTGAATCTTTTTCTTTTTGGATTACCCACTGTTTTATATTTGCCGTTTATCCATTTGGAGCCACTGTTTCAATTGCACTGGACATGGTGGTTGCTGCTGTTTTTTCTGGGCGCCAATACATTTATCGCATACACCTGCCTTGCCCAGGCGCTGAAATTTACCGAAGCCAACAAAGTGAGCGTTATCATTATCATCAATCCCATCATCACTTTTATTACCATGGGCATTTTAACTGAACTGGATGTATCGTGGATTGCCCATGAACGGTTTTCGCTGGTAACCATTTTGGGTGCCGCACTGGTAATATCGGGTGCCATCCTTGTATCCAAAAAGCGGAAAATACGCAAAACTGAAAGAATGAGGTGAAGGCACAGGCACAGGCAAAGGCACAGGCAAAGGTAAAGACTTCGCCTTCGCCTTATTATTTTGCCGATTTACCGGAAATGAAATATTATAGCTTTAGAAACAATGCAATAATCACCGGTTTTCGTAAATTGAACAAAATTTAAAACAACCAAAATGAATCATATCCGGTTCCTTCACTTTCGCCTTCTTCTGAGCCTTCGCCTTCTTCTGAGCCTTCTTCTGAGCCTTTGCCTTCTTATATCCTGCAACACACAGGAGTCAAAAATAATTACCGTCGATGGGGAAATCCCGGCAAGTGCCATTGGAAAAACGCTTGAACATGAGCATTTACTTGTGGATTTTATCGGTGCTGACAGCATTAGTTACGATCGCTGGGAAAAAAATGAAGTGGTGGAAAAAGTTCTTCCCTATCTGAAAGAAATTAAAGATTTAGGATACGTTACTTTGGTGGAGTGTACGCCGGCTTATTTGGGTCGCGATCCGCAATTGCTGAAAATGCTGTCAGAAAAATCCGGTTTGCAGATTATTACCAACACCGGATATTACACTGCTGTGGGTGGAAAATTTCTTCCGAAACATGCTTTCGAAGAAACCGCCGAACAGCTTGCACAGCGTTGGATTGATGAAGCAAAAAACGGAATTGAAAACACGGGAGTTTATCCGGGTTTTATTAAAATATCGGTGGAACGAAAACCGCTGGAAGAGATCAACCGGAAAATTGTAGAAGCGGCCTGCATCACGCATAAAGCCACCGGACTGACCATCATGTCGCACACCGGATTGGCAATGCCTGCATTTCAGCAGCTTGAAATCCTAAGGAGTTACGGAATTCAGCCCTCTGCTTTTATCTGGACACACGCACATAACGAACAGGACTTTAACAAACATATTGAAGCAGCACAAAGAGGGGCATGGATTGCTTTTGATAATTTTAATCCTGAACGCCTCGACCGTTTCATTGAATTTGCGCTTTTAATGAAAAAGGAAAGGTTGCTCAACCGGTTGCTTTTTTCACACGATGCGGGCTGGTACAAACCCGGTGAATCCAATGGTGGTGATTTTCGCGGATTTACCGATATCGAGGAATTGCTCATTCCTGCACTCGAAAAGAATGGTCTCGTCCAACAGGATATTTACCAGATTTTCACCCTAAACCCTGCAGAAGCATTCAAAGTGCAGAAGCGGTTGATTGGTGAATAGAATGCAAGCTTCGACTTTCACCTGCCAATGTGCCCCACAAGATGAATAAGCAAAAAAATGAATAAGAGATAAGTAATTACAGGAGACACAGAGCTAAATAAAACTAATTTCCAATCAACACAAATGGCGCCCAATAATAAGGATGACTGAATTTTGTCCCATGAATTAATTGCTTTTTAGCCTGTGCAAGCGATTCAGCCAGCGGCATTTCATTTTCCAGGTGGTTCGAATAAAAATTACTCATTAGCTGCGAGGTGGAAGTATCATCCACTTTCCAAAGTGACAACAGCAGGTTTTTAGCGCCAGCAAACATAAAAGCCCGCGAAAAGCCCAAAAGCCCTTCTCCTTCTGCTATTTTTCCCATTCCGGTTTCACAGGCTGAAAGTGTTACAAGTTCGGCATTTATTTTCAGGTTGTAAATTTCTCCTGTGTATAAAATATTATCATAATCAGAGTCATTCATAGGAGCAAAAAACAACCCCGATAAATCAGGATTATTTTTATCAACAAAACCATGAGTAGCAATATGTATGAAATTGTACCTGTCTAAATGCAGGTTGCTGAAATTTTTCTCTGAAGCGTTTGAAAATAAATACATATCGGAAGCAAGTGAAAGCCGGTGAAAAACAGTATCCACATGCAAAACTTCATTTTCGGATTCCTGTAGTGGCGCCAGTCCAAAATCATTTAAGTTTGAAGTGTACACGAATTCATTCGATAAATTTGAGGAACCGGATTCCGCTACAGCAACCGGTCCCCGATTGGTAAAAACAGGAGCAAAAGCGAGTAACCTGCCGGTGTCCGGTTCCATTGCCGGTGATTCCCTGAATTTCATCCACAATGAAAAGGAAGGGGAATAACTGACTGTATACCGGTTTAATAAAAACGGCCACTTTTCTGGCGGCAAATTCTCATTTACAACATTCTGAAGTAATGCTTCAAAAGGCAATACTGCAAGATTTCCGTCCGGAATAATTACAAGATTTTTGATACCTGACTGCAAACCGGAAGGAATCAACAATGTGTATAATTCGTGGGCCTTTTCAAAATAAATTCCGTTCAGGCCAAGAGTAATTCCTTTACGCATTCCGGTTAAAAGATCATCAAGATGTCTTATGGGAATTCCAGTGAACCCAAAATTGTTTCTGGTCATTGTAAAACGAAAAAGCGTTGTATCACCAACAAAATAGCTCACGATAGCCGTTTGTTTGTCCAGCTGTAACTGAATATCCGGAATACCAGGAACATCTTCATTGTATTTCAAATCATAATATTCCGGATAGTTGCCTTCCATAAATTCGAGTAATTTTTTTTGACGGAGTTTCAATGCAAATATTTTTTCTTCCAGATCAGATTTATGCAGACTGTCGGTTTCAAGTTCTTCCTGATGTACAAAATAGTTTATCTGCCCTAGTATTGCTTCTTCATTGCGTAAAACAGAGTCTGGAACTGATGCAAAAGTTTTTCCCTGATTAACTGTAACTGACTGCAGCAATACAAGGTTTTTACTTTTTTCAACAAATTTAAAAGCAGTTTCTATATCTTGTCTCTGAAGACTGTTCTTTTGCTGCGACAAATATTCAAGAACAGCACCGGCAAGTAATTTGGAATTGTGCGCAAGGTTGATTTTATCCGATTTATCGAATAAAAAATTACGTTGGCCGGACAAAATAGAATCAGCGAGGTAAAAATTATGAAAGACTTCATTTGCTGGTAGCTTATTTTCGGCCGAAATTGTACCAAGCAGAAGATAACTTTCGAAAAAATAATCAGGATCCATGCATGTTTCCCCAATGGTTTTTACCACAGTTTTACCTGATGAATTTGCTGTTAATGCTTGATTTGCATAGTCCAGTGCTTTTTTAATATCCTTTTTTTTCAGGTAAATTTCAGAAAGGTTATTGTATGAAAATGCAAGAAATGGATGCCTGCCATTGTAAAGCTTTTGCTGGTTTTCAACCGTTTCAGTGAAATAAACCAATGCTGAATCCGGTTCATTCATTATTTCAAATGTCTCAGCAATATTGCTCAAGGTATTTAAATACTTCTCCTGTTGCTGATTTTCAATATTCCGGTAGATAAAAATTGCCCGGCGCAGGTAATCCAATGCATTCGTGTAATTCTTATGATTACGGTAAATTAAACCGAGGTTATTGTAAAGTGGTGCAACTTCAGGACTCCTGTCGCCATAATTTGTTTCAGCTATTGCAATTGCTTTTTCAATAGCTGTTTGTTCATTCACATCGTCGTCAAGTTCGTCAAAAACATTCGCAAGATTTTGGTAAACTTTGCCAGCTTTTACATTATCAGCGCCAAGCTGTTTTGTATATATTTTTAAGGCTTCAGTGTAATACCGAAAAGCTTCCTGATTTGCCTTGAGCATATTACAAGTCACACCCAGGTTCACATACAAATCGGCCAGTTTCTCCGGTTTATCCAATGTTAGCAAAAGAGTTTCCGCTTTTTTATAATAATCCAGCGCCTGCGAATAGTTTCCAAACCTACTCAGTAAAATTCCCAGATTTACATAATTGTTATAAACTGAAGGATCATTGCTTTCGGTTTTTATTTCCACCGCTCGTTGGTAATTTGTAAAGGCTTTCTCAAATTCATTCATCGAATCATAAACCATTCCCAGGTTATTGTAAATCCGTCCAACTGCCGGATTATTCTCTCCCATTTCTTCCATCCTGATTTTTTTTGCCCGTTCAAAATACTCTATTGCAGAAATATTTCTTCCAAGTTGCTGATGAATGTAACCCAGGAAATTACATGAATAAGCGATATCAAGCCGTGGAGTATTTTCAGATTCTTCCTGTAATGAAAGGGTAATCCGAAAAATTGAATCGGATTTATCCAGTTGATCGCAATAAAAAGCCGCATAACCCCATTCTGTTAAAATTTTACTTTTATTTGTAGAATCCCGGAGAAATGCTGAATCATTTGTACGAATGTATTTTTCAAGCTGAGAAGCCACTGTTTCTGCATATCCAGAAGCTGAAAGTGTGTGTGAAATTTCAAGAAACCTTTCAAACCTTTCATTTTCTATAACCTCAGGTTTATCTGTAATTACTGAATAGATAGCTGATACTTCTTTCCGTTGATTATTTTCAACAGCCTGTTCAATTTCATCCAGCAAATTCACCTGTTGAGCCCGAACATTCTGCGAGGTCAACCAAAAAATAAGTAACCCTGAAATTATTATCTTTTTCTGCATTATTCTTCAAAAATCCGAATCACAGCGTTCTCACGTGGATCACCCACTTCAAAAGTCACTTGATCCGTATTTCCCTCCTTGCTTACTTTTTTGCCAACTATTGGAATTACATACACATTTTTATTTGTAGTAAATGATTGTATTGGTGCATTATTGTCCGGATCCTTTGGATCGAGCGCGGCAAGTAAATCGCCTTTCTCACTGAAAATACACACATACGAATTTCCACGGTTGGGCTGACGATCAATCTCAATTGTGGCTGTCCGGATTTCAGATGCAGTAACATGCAGGAATTCCTGATTGTCGTATGGGGCTTCCGAAGGATCAGTATAAAGCAGATCTGCATCAACTGAAAATTTCACCGGTGGGCTAATATACCTCCCAACATTAACAGGCGAAGACGGTGTACTATTTCGTAATATTCGAACCTCAGCACTGTTAAAATTATCTTCTCCCCCATTTTGTCCGAATTTATAAACGTTTATATCATTTTCTGTATCAACTTCATAAAGCTGCGGAATTGCCAGCAAATAAAAAGGTCGTCCCGGTGGATTTCTGAAACGCTGGTTCATAGAAAGTCTTTCAATACCGCTGTTATCGGTAGAAATCAACTGTAAACTAAGAATCAGTACAGACACATCGGCAATAACAGCATTATTTGCACCAGGCTCACGGAAATAAAAATACCTGTCATTATCAAACCGAAGATTTTGAAGATTCTGCTGCGCTCCGGCAAAGATTGAACTCAGCAAAAGAAATAATGTCACTAGTTTATTCATAGTATTTGATTTTTATTTAATGGTTTTCATTTAATCAGCCGCATTTATTTCAATACGACCTGAACTTAATTACAATATCCGCGTGAGATTTAATACTATTTTGTATTATTTCAAACAACATTTACATGACTTTATTTGTTCAGCTAAAAAAATGATTTTTAGAAACTTGCATGAAACTGTTTAAATCAAACTTTCTTAAACCAAAGCATCGGCGGAAGAAGATTATACTTCTTCTAATCAGCATTTTTCACAGTTTCTTTCTGCTGTCTCTGGGATACATCTGGCTGGGAATGTCATATACATTTGGTGATGAAGCTTTTTTGATAAAGTGGACTTCTCTCATCAAAAAAGAAATGCTCAGCATCGATCCAAAACCACCACCATCCGACGTATTATTCATAAATACCTCGCAGTCGAAAGCTGAAATTGAAGTAAATACGGATCCCCTTTCCATTCAGCCTGTAAAAATGGAAATTACCGACCGGAAACAGATAGCACAAATTCTGCAGTTAATGGCACCTTTTAAAAACGAAATCAGGCTGGTAGTTTTGGATATACTTTTTGATGTTCCCTCAAAAGATGATTCAGTTCTGCAACAACAATTCTACTTTTATGATGACAAAGTGCTTGGCGTAAGCCATTTTAAAAATAAAGAGACTTACCTGAAACCTGTACTTCATTTTCCCTATGCACTTGCAACCTACCGTTCGGCTGCCGGTATGTATTTTAAATATCCTGTTATTTACCGGGGGATTGAAACACTTCCAACCTCGATTTACGAAAAACTGACAGGTAATAAAATCATTAAAAAGGGACTATTTTTTCGCGACGGGGAAAAGCTAAGCCTAAAAGCACCGATAACTGATTTTAAGGTGAGAATGAGCGACTTTCAGTTGGGCAGTACATTTGATGAATCAAATTATGCATTTCATCATTTGGAAACACTAACAATGCTTGGTCCGATGATGGAGCCGGCGGATCTGAAAAAACTGTTTGCAGGAAAACTGATCCTGATTGGCAATTTCGACAGTGATATCCATAAAACTGCTTTTGGAATGATGCCAGGATTGCTGATAGTGTACAACGCCTATCTTACGCTTCTAAACAACGAAAATGTGGTGAATAAACTCTGGCTTTTACTCATGATTGCCGGTTTTACTTTTATATCATACCGCCTGTTCAGCGGCCATGGTTTTAATCTTCTGGATTTGGTAAAGCGGCGGTTTAAATCAGGTTGGATTTTGTTTATCCTCAACTCCCTCGATGAATTTTTATTCCTTTCTCTTTTAACAGTCATTTCTTACCTGTTCTTCAATATTCTCATCAACATCCTTGTGCTTTTTATCTACCTTAAAATAATCGAATTCATTATCGATATTCTAAAACCAAAATTGAATTTACAACTTTAAACATGGTGTATTGCATCGCATATCGTTTTAAAATTTAAATGAAATGAAAACAATATTTATTAATGTACTTTTTTTATTTTTTGTTGTTTCTGCAACTCCGCAAAATTTCTATGTTATAAAAGTTGAAGGAAAAGTGTTGCTCCAACAAAAAGAACTTAAAACAGGGGATAAACTTACAGAAGAAAGTATGCTCGAATTTACTTCACCAACCGATAAACTTTACCTGCTTTCTCCAAGCAATGGTTATTTTTTATTGTCGCCATCCCAACCTGAAAAAAACAATAAAAGCTGGATAATTTCTTTAAAGGAGGCAGTAATACCTCAAAACAAATATTACAAAACTGCTTCACGCGGAACATCGGAAAATAATCCCCCGTTTGATGATATTTATGATTTAATGGGATTTTTCAGAGACAATGTTTTGATAATCGACAGTGCAACATTCAGCATTAATCCGAATAAAATAATACTGGACGAAACCAGTTATTTTGAATTTCTCCCTCCCGGCAAAAACAAATCAGTCCACTATAAAGCCACAAAAGAATCATTCTCGCTGAACCCGGCTACGGAAAAGGAAAACCTTGAAATGGATTATATAAAAAAAGGGGAACGCCAAAAAATCGGGGAATTTACATTGAGAACTATTCCACGAAAAACAATCGCTGATGAATTGGCTGTATTTTACAAAAATCAGGATAAAAACAATTCAACCATTATTTATTTTGAACAGATAGTTCCATTCATTACAAGTGTTTACGGAAACACAAATATGAATGTGGTGAAAGATATCATCATTAATGATTTAAATGTGCCGCTTAAATTAAGGGACAAATAAGATGAAAATTTAAAACCTGCTTTAGCGGTTAAATATCACCACAATATCAACGTAAATTTTTTGTGAACCGTAAATTATCCCCAGCTCCTTCACTTACGAAGAAAATAAATATCCGAAGAAGCAAATTCAGGTTCATTGTTACTCAAGGTTAAATGTTACCAATATTTGGTTCGGTAAATTGTGAACCAAAAAAACTTAACTAATTTTGTCACCTCAAATAAATTCAAATTCAAATTTTTATTATGAACAGCGAAGAAAGAGTTAAAAAACAGAAGGAACTGGTAGAAGAAATTGGCCGCTACTTCGACAAGGAAGGATTTCAACCCATTGCGGGACGTATGCTGGGCCTTTTTATGGTGATGGATAAAGAACAATTTACATTTGAGGAAATTACCGAAGAACTTCAAATCAGCAAAAGCTCGGCAAGCAACACATTGAAGAACCTTGAAATCAGGGGGGATATCGAATATGTTACCCTTCCGGGAGATAGAAAAAGATATTTCCGCATGAAGAAGCAAAACGTTTTTACTGCAATAGAAGATTTCGAAAAAAAGATCAGTTCTTTCAATGAGCTGCTCACAAGAATTGTGGAACTGAAAGCCGATAAGAATTCTGCCAACGCTGTATTTTTTTCAGAACTGGTGGAGATGATAACCTTCTTTCGTCAAAAAATATTAATACTGAAGAATGAATTTTTAGACAACAGGTAAATTTTTTTATTTATAAGTTCAGAAAATTATAAACAAACTAAGTATGAGTAGAAATAAGTTAATGGTGATTGTGTTTGTTTTATGCGGGATAGTTGTGCAGGCTCAGGAAAAACAATATTCTTACACATTAAAGGAAGCGCAGCAATATGCACTGCAGCATAACAAAACATTGCTGAACGCAAAGGACGACATTCAGGCCGCCGATGCACAGATAAAAGAAACAAAGGGCGCCGGATTGCCGCAGGTTAATGGCACGATGGATTATATGACAAATTTTAATTACGAGTTCGAATTCAACATTGGCGGCGGCGATGTTCAGCCTCCGGATATTGATTACACAAAACTGGATGCAGGCGATTTGGAAGTGCTGAAATCACTGGACCAGATGTTTGGCGGCGGCGGAAATACAATTGTTATGGAAGATCAGGCCAATGCAAAGGTTCAGGTTTCGCAGCTGCTGTTTAGCGGCCAGTACTGGATTGGTGTACAAATGGCTAAAATCCGGAAAGATATTGCCGAAAAAAACCTTTCTCTGACCGAACTGGATGTGCGGCAGAATGTAATAAATTCGTACTACCTGATTCTGGTTACCCAAAATCTGCTGGATATTATTGCGGAAAATGAACAAAACCTGCAGGAAGTTTTAAAACATACCTCAGATATGTACAGCGCCGGTCTGGCAGAACAAACCGATGTTGACCAAATCAGAGTGAGCCTTTCACAAATTCAGAATTCACGCAAAGCGATGGAACGAAGTCTTCAGTTAAACTACAACATGCTTCAACTGAGCATGGGAATTCAGCCCGGAACCGAAATAACTTTAACCGACAAGCTTGATGAAATCGTACAGGATATCACAGATAAAAGACTGGCTGATGCAAACCTGGAACTTACAAATAATCCGACCTACCAGATTATGCAGGCGCAGGAAGATATTGGAAAGAAAAATGTAGATATGCAAAAGTGGGCCTTTGCTCCTACCCTCAATGGTTTTTACAGTTACACCGAAAAACTGCTGACTACAAGTTTCGACCTCAGCCCAAAAAATGCAGCCGGTTTAAACCTGAGCATCCCTATTTTCTCAGGATTCACAAAAAAAGCACAAATGAGCCAGGCAAAAATTGAACTGGACAAAATCAGCCGCAGTAAAGCATTGCTTGAAGAACAACTGCTGCTTCAGGAAAAACAGTTACAGTTCAACTTAAATAATTCTTACGAAAATTACGTGACCCAAAAAGAAAATGTGGAAGTTGCCCAACGCGTGTATCAAAGCAACTACAATAAATTTAAACAGGGAATGATTTCGAGTCTGGATTTAACGCAGTCGAATTCAAATTTCCTGCAGGCCGAAAATAATTATGTCAGTTCTGTGCACCAGTTGCTGCAATCGAAACTTGAACTGGATAAATTGTACAACAACGTTCAGTAAAATACTTCCCTGAAAATATTAAAACGAATGAAAAGATATAAATCAATTCAAATGAAAACAGTATTTAAAGTCCCTTTTGTTTTAGCGGTTGCACTTGTTTTTAATGCATGTAACAAACCCGCCGAAAACAGCAGCACTACAGCCGGCACCGAAGAAACTGAAAAAATAATTCCTGTGAAAACCAGCTCAATTGAAAAACAACAGGTTACACGAACGCTGGATTATACAGCCAATTTAATTCCATGGACAGAAATTCACAGTGCACCGGCATCTCCCGGAAGAATTTCAGAAATTAATGTGGAAGTAGGAAGCCGCGTTCAGAAAGGTCAGGTTTTGGTTGAAATGGACAAAACACAGCTTGCCCAGGCATTGTCGCAGCTTGAAAATGCACGTTACAATTACAAAAGTATTGACACACTTTACCAGCTCGGAAGTATCTCGGAACAACAATATGAACAGGCGAAAACACAATTCGAACTTGCAAAATCGAATGTTGAATTTTTAAAGGACAATACGACACTCGAATCGCCGATAAACGGAATTGTAACCGGAAAATATTACGAAGAAGGTGAAATGTTTTCAGGAGCGCCAAATACACAAGACGGAAAAGCTGCAGTGGTTTCGCTCATGCAAATCGATCCGCTGAAAGCTGTTGTAAATGTGTCGCAAACTTATTACCCGCAGATTAAAAGAAGGTATGGACACTAAAATTACTACCGACATTTATCCGGATAAAACATTTGATGGAACTATCTATAAAGTCTATCCGACAATTGATAAAAATACACGCACATTCCAGGTAGAAATCAGGGTAAAAAACAATAGTGAAATACTGCGGCCCGGAATGTTCGCCAACATTCAGATTGAATTGAAAGAGGATGAAGCCCTTCTGGCTCCGGCCATCGCTGTATTAAAACAGGAAGGTACAAACAACAGGTATATTTTTCTGAACAATAATGGTGTTGCCCGAAAAGTGCAGGTTAAAATCGGAAACCGTTACGATGATAAACTTGAAATAATTGCCGATGATGTAAATGAAGGAGATCAACTGGTGGTTGAAGGCCAGGCAAATCTTTTGGCCGGCAGTAAAATCAATGTCGTGAAGTAACACCTTCAAAAAATAATAATTTAAAAGAATAATATTATGAGTATATATGGGAGTGCGGTAAAAAAACCGATAACAACCATCATGGTATTTATGGCGGTAATGGTGTTTGGTATCTATTCGCTGCTAAAACTACCTGTCGATTTTTATCCCGAAATTGAATTTCCTGCAATTACTGTTTTTACAACCTACAATGGGGCCAGTGCGGCAGATATCGAAATCAATATATCCAAACCCATTGAAGATGCGTTGAATACAATTGATAACCTGAAAGAAATTACTTCAACCTCCCGCGACAACATCTCAGTGGTTTCGCTGGAGTTTGAATATGAAACCGATTTGAGCGAAGCTGCAAACGATATCAGGGATGCCCTTTCGCTTGTGGAAGGAACCTTGCCGGAAGAGGCTGACGATCCAAACATTTTTAAGTTCAGTTCGAGTATGATTCCTATTTTAATGTATTCGGTTACGGCTGATGAGAATTACGAAGGATTGGAAAAACTCCTCGATGAAAAGGTAATCAACCCGCTGAACCGTGTTGAAGGAATTGGTTCAATAAGTTTAATGGGGACGCCAACCCGCCAGGTCATGATTAATATTAATCCACGCCGGCTTGAAGCTTACAACATGACGGTCGAACAAATTGGAAATGTGTTGAGGGCTGAAAACCTTAATATGCCCACCGGCAGTATTAAAATGGGCGAAATGAATTACGCCCTGCGTGTGGAAGGTGAGTTCGAGCAAAGCGAAGAGATTAAGAATGTGGTTCTTGGCGATTTCAACGGACAGGCTATCTATTTAAAAGATGTTGCAACAGTTAAAGATTCGCTGAAAGAGATGACCATTGATGAAAAAATCAACGGTCAGCAAGGTGTGCGAATGATGATTATGAAACAATCGGGGGCAAATACTGTAAAAATTGCCCGCGAGGTAACCAGTCGTCTCGAAGAATTGAAAAAAGATTTGCCTTCGGATATAAAGATTCAAACCATTTTCGATACAAGTCAGTTCATTTCCGGATCCATAAGCAACCTGACAACAACATTGATGTTTGCCCTCATGTTTGTCGGATTAATTGTATTGTTATTCCTTGGCAGGTGGCGTGCCACATTCATCATTGTACTTACCATCCCCATTTCGCTTATCGTTTCTTTTATTTATCTGAACGTGTCGGGAAGTTCAATCAATATAATTTCGCTTTCTGCACTGTCAATCGCAATAGGAATGGTAGTGGACGATGCAATTGTCGTTCTCGAAAACATTACAAAACACATCGAACGGGGCAGTACTCCGCGTGAAGCAGCTATTTATGCAACCAATGAAGTGTGGCTTGCAGTTATAGTAACTACACTTACAGTTGTGGCAGTTTTCTTTCCAATGACCATGATTAGCGGAATGACAGGAATTCTTTTCAGGGAACTCGGCTGGATTGTTACAATTACTGTCGTAACATCAACTCTTGCCGCGATTACGCTGACTCCGATGTTAAGTTCGAAAATGTTGCGTCTGCGCTCCAAAAAAAGAAAATCGCGCAGATTCAGCCACCAAAAACTTGTGGTTCCTGTTTTCGATGGTTTGGACAACTGGTATGGACGTGCACTTGGATGGAGCATAAAAAATAAAACGATAATCGTTGTCGTTTCGTTTGTTGTATTTTTTGCTTCCTTATTTCTCGCCGGCCAGCTGGGTACTGAATTTATTCCTGAATCAGACCAGGGACGACTTACAGTAGAGGTGGAGTTACAATCGGGTACCCGCCTTGAAAAAACTGTTACACTGGCGCGAAAAATCGATGAAATCATAATGTCTTATCCCGAAGTGGATTTGGTTTCAGCTTCTGCAGGGAGTGATGAAAAAGCAGGGATGCTCGCTATTTTTCAATCTACAGGTTCAAACATTATCAATTACACAGTGAAACTGAAAGACATTGAAGAACGGGATATAACAATCTGGGAATTTGCTGAAAAAATAAGAAATGAACTCGCTGTTTTTCCTGAAGTAATCAATTACAACATAACTACAGGCGGTGGTATGTCAATGGCCGGAAATACTGTTGATGTTTCAATTTATGGATACAATCTCGATAAAACAACTGCCCTGGCGAATGAACTTGCTGGTAAAATTGAGGAAATCGAAGGCGCCCGCGATATTGAAATCAGCCGCGAAGAAGCGCGCCCGGAACTCCGGGTTGAACTCGACCGCGAAAAAATGGCAGCAGTGGGACTGAATACTTCAATGGTTTCAACAGCTTTATACAATCGTATTGCAGGACTTACTGCAACCCGTTACCGCGAAGAAGGTGAAGAATATGATGTTGTAATCCGGTTCAATGAAGAATTCAGAAACTCCATTTCCGACATAAAAAATATTTCACTGCAAACGGTTACCGGCCAGACAGTAAAATTAGGCGAAATCGGAACAGTAGAAGAATTCTGGTCGCCTCCAAACATCGAGCACAAACGACGCGAACGTGTTGTAACCATTTCAACAACACCCTATAAAACTTCGCTTGGAGAACTGGCTGCAAGCATTGAACAAAAAATAGGTACAATGAATGTTCCGGGCGATGTTGTAGTTGAAGTTGGCGGTGCTTATGAAGATCAACAGGAAGGATTTATGGATATTGCCATGTTGCTTTTGCTGAGCCTTGTGTTGGTTTATATTGTTATGGCATCACAATTTGAATCCCTGAAAATGCCGTTTATTATTATGTTCTCCATTCCTTTTGCATTTACCGGTGTCATCCTGGCCCTTTATATCACCAACACTACCCTCAGTGTTATTGCAGCATTAGGCGCGGTTATGCTCATCGGTATTGTAGTGAAAAATGCAATTGTGCTGGTAGATTACATTAATCTGATGCGCGACCGCGGAATTGATTTGGATGAAGCAATTGTATTGTCCGGAAAATCAAGATTGCGGCCTGTTTTAATGACTGCACTTACAACAATCCTTGGAATGCTGCCGCTTGCCCTGAGTACCGGCGAAGGTTCCGAAATCTGGAGCCCGATGGGAATTTCTGTTATCGGGGGCCTCATCTTTTCAACAATTATTACAATGGTGATTGTGCCTGTCGTTTACCGGATTTTTGCACACCGCGGAGAACGGAACAAAAAGAAGAAACTTGAATCAAGGTATTCCTTTATGGATGAATAAAAAGAATAGCTATCATGCAATTATTACGGACAATTGCATGATGGCTTTAAATAACAATAAAAATCAAAAAACAATACAGAATGAAATCAGTAATGATAATTTACAACCAGGCGCTTACAGAAAAGATAGAGTTTATGCTCGATCGTTTAAATATTCGTGGTTTTTCAAAATGGCAGGAAATGTTGGGACGCGGCTCAGTGGATGGCGATCCCCGAATGGGAACACATACATGGCCCGAAATAAATTCGGCAACAATGACTGTCATCGAAGACGAAAAAGTGGATGAACTCCTTGAAAAGATACAAAAACTAAATGCGGTTAATGAAGAAGTTGGAATCCGTGCTTTTGTGTGGGATATTGTAAAAAGTATTTAAAACAGTTATCCTTTGGGGCTAAAAGATTTAATTTCAAATTTATGCTTCGTTTCAAATCGGAAAATTAAAGGTGAAAGTCCAAATAAAATGACTTGAAAATGATATCCGCGTGCAGGTAACGATTTAATTGATGACAGAAAACAGAAATTCGGTGTTGCAAATGAATCTGCGGGCGGCAGAATGAAGAATTTCATGGTGAAAATGGATCTACGGGCGTAAGAAGAAAGAATTCAAGACTTTATATGGCTGTGAAAATTTCAGAAAATAGAATTTCATGTTTGAGTTGTCTGTGAAATTTTCTAAGACAGGAATTTCATGTTGAAGTAGACTGTGAAAAATTGCAGAAGCGTTCGCAAACGTTTTACCTGCGAATCTGACTTACCAACACTATACCATCAATATACTTCCGGTATTAAATCGCGAACCAACCCCGTCCATGGTATATGGAAGGTATGGTGAAAACCGGTATAAAACTGCTTTGGAAGGAAATACAAATCCTGCCGTAAAAACAGCATTACCTTTTACCTTTTAGTTCCACTTCTGCACTATTATTTATACAATGATACAGGTAACTTCATTAACCAATCCTTTCATATCTGCTGCAAGAGGAATCTGTGTTATTCTGTTTTTTTGTCCGGATAAATATAATTTGAGGTATTTACTTCACTGGAAAATTAAAGTGACCCACTCTTTTAAAATTAATTTCCGGCTGGATAAAAAAATAAAAGGGAACAACTTATTAAGATGTTCCCTTTTGTGGGAAGAGCAGGATTCGAACCTACGAAGGCTTTGCCAACAGATTTACAGTCTGCCCCGTTTGACCGCTTCGGTATCTTCCCTGAAATTGAGCCGAATCTCAGATTCGAACTGAGGACCCCGAGATTACAAATCACGTGCTCTGGCCAACTGAGCTAATTCGGCTTATATTCAATTTTTATATCATCCGGATTTTACTCCGGAAACGAGTGCTGTTTTCAAATTCAGCGGCGCAAAGTAAAGAATTAATTTTTTATTCTGCAAACCTTTTTTCAAACTTTCAACACCTTTTCTTCTTTTAAAAAAAAGTGGGTAAGCTACCTGTGTCGCACCGCTACAACCGCCTACCCTTGCTGCCTTCCGACCCTGGGGGAATTCAGCAGGAGCTGGTCGCACAGGACTTACCCGCGTGCAAAAGTAGAAAATTTTGTATTACCTCCAAACCTCTGTACAAAGTTTCCCAAAATTATTAAAATTTAAAGCGACAATTAAATCACGCAGCCAATTTGTTATTAAGCTTATACCAACTGCCATATTCAATCCAATTTTGTAAAACAGGATAAAAAAATAAACATATATTTGTCGAAACTTTACCTTAAAAATCAATTTATCATGGAACAAAATTCTACATCAATCTGGAAATCTTCCGTTACGTCGGGATTATATCTCGGAATTGCATTAATCCTGGTTTCTGTTATATTCTATGTTACCGGAAACATGTTTGTAAGTTGGAGTCAGTATTTAGGTTATGCCATTATGATTGCGGGAGTGGTTATGGCGCAGATTAGTTACCGAAAATCTCTTGGCGGAACAATGACTTACGGACAGGCATTGGGAATGGGAGTGCTAACTGTTTTATTTGCTTCCATTCTCACTGGTATCTATACCTATTTGCTGTATACAGTAATTGATCCTTCGCTACCCGAACAATTGAGGATTTTTACTGAAGAACAGTTAGTAAAACAGGGACGGGTTCCGGAAGATCAAATGCAGGCAGCACTTGATATGCAAGCCAAATTTCAAAAGCCTGTTTTCCTGTTGATTATGTCAATTGTTGGTGGAACTTTAATTGGATTGATAATTTCGCTGATTACCTCTATTTTTACAAAAAAAGTTCCTAAGGATATTATAGAATAATAACCCGAAAAATAATACAAGTCCTGATTGTACAGGACTTGTTTGTTGTATTAAAGTATAGCTGTTTTTAATTAATGCTTATTTAAATATTATCTGTTAATTTTAAATTGTTTGAATGAATATTTCCGTAGTTGTACCTGTTTATAACGAAGAAGAATCGCTGCCGGAGCTGGCGGAATGGATACGCAGGGTGATGGAACAAAACAGTTTCACTTACGAAGTAATAATGATTGATGATGGAAGTACTGATAATTCCTGGCAGGTTATACAAAATCTAAAGAAAGAAAATCAAAATTTAAAAGGCATTAAGTTCAGGCGGAACTACGGAAAATCAGCCGCTTTGTACTGCGGCTTCGATATGGTTCAGGGAGATGTGGTAATAACCATGGATTCTGACCTGCAGGACAGCCCTGATGAAATTCCCGAATTATACAACATGATTGTAAAAGAAGGTTACGATCTTGTTTCAGGATGGAAAAAAAAGCGGCTCGATCCTGTTCTTTCCAAAAACATTCCAAGTAAATTTTATAACTGGACAGTACGCAGAATTACCGGCATTAAACTTCATGACATGAACTGCGGATTAAAAGCATACCGCAAAAATGTGGTAAAAACAATTGAAGTTTATGGCGAAATGCATCGCTACATTCCCGTGCTTGCAAAGTGGGCAGGTTATAAAAAAATAGGTGAAAAGGTGGTGGTTCACAGCGAACGGAAATACGGCAAAACAAAGTTTGGTTTTGAACGGTTTATCCGGGGGCCCCTTGATTTATTGTCGGTAATGTTTATTTCCCGGTTTGTGAAACGGCCGATGCACTTTTTTGGAGTGTTGGGTATTATGATGATACTTATTGGTCTGGCAGCTGCCATTTGGCTGGGAGTTCAAAAAATAATTCAACTTCAGCATGGAATCGTTGGAAAACTGATAACCGACAGTCCATATTTTTATATTGCACTTACTTCAATGATAATTGGAGCGCAGTTTTTTCTTGCCGGCTTTTTAGGCGATTTGGTTTCGCGCAGTTCATCCGACAGAAATAAATACCAGATTGACGAGAAAACCTTCAATTAAATCATTTACACTATTTAGATGTCTGATAAAAATATCCAATTCAGAAAAAAACGAGAACTGGGTGAAATAGTTTCCGATTCATTTGAATTTCTAAAACTTGAAATTAAACCAATTTCAAGGCTTATTCTGATTTATGTACTTCCTTTTGTTTTAATTTATGGAGGACTTCAGGTTTTTGTTCAGATGAAAATTTCAGGTTCAATTGATTTTTCAAATTCAGAAGAACTTTTAGCCAATATTGTTCCGCTTTATAAAAATATTTTCCTTTCATCACTGTTTGGGCTGTTTGTACAATCACTGCTGATTGGAACTTATTATTCCTATATCGAAATGTATATTAAAAAAGGAAAGGGTAATTTCACAGTTTCTGATATTTCTGCCGGACTTTTTTCCAATACACTTCTTGCTTTGGGAGCCAACTTTGTATTGTTTGTCATTGTATTAATTGGTGTTATCCTCTGTATTCTGCCTGGTATTTATTTTGCCAATTCGCTTTCACTGGTGGTTATTATTTTTATTTTCGAAAAGAAAGGAATTGGAAGTGCATTTACCCGGACCTGGCAACTGGTTCATACACAATGGCTGAATACTTTACTCATTAATATTCTTGGAATTTTAGTTGTTTATGCCGCCGGATTTGTATTGTCAATTCCAGCCATGTTCAGTGGAGCATCATCTGCTTTTTTCAGTTTAAAAGAAACCGGTTCCCTGGATTATCCAACCTACTATTGGGTACTGATGGTATTATCCACAGTTGTTTCATCTTTACTCTGGATAATTCCTTATACTTTTCTTGCTTTTCAGTTTTTTAATCTGAATGAGCGGAATTCTGCAACGCCGCCTGTTATTTAAGACTTCGACAGGTTTAAAAAGAAAACCTGTTGTTTTCTGAAACAGTTTGTTTTGCTGCATTAAATCCTGAAATCAGTTGATTCATTATTTCCCGTACCGGCAGTATTTCGTTTATTTGTGCCGACACCTGACCAATTTCAAGTTCTCCATCATCAAGGTCACCTTCAAACATCCCCTTTTTGGCTCTTCCTTTTCCAAGAATTTCAATTAATTCTTCAGCAGATAATCCGTTGATTTCGGCCTTTTCCACCTGTTCGTAAAAAGCATTTTTAATTAACCGAACAGGTGCAAGCTGTTTTAAAACAAGTTTGGTTTTTCCCTCTTCCAGACCGGTAACCAGATTTTTAAAGTTAATGTGAGCCGAAGATTCCTCAGAAACTGCAAACCTTGAACCAACTTGAACTCCATCGGCACCCAAAACCATTGCAGCCAGCATTGATTCGCCAGTGGCAATTCCACCCGCTGCAAGCAAAGGCAATCCGGTTGCTTTTCGAACCGGGGGAATAAGAGTAAATGTTGTCGTTTCTTCTCTTCCATTATGGCCACCGGCTTCGAAACCTTCGGCAACAACAGCATCAACTCCGGCTGCTTCGCTTTTTTCGGCAAATAACGAACTTGAAACAACGTGCACTACTTTTATCCCTCTGTCCTTGAGCCAACCCGTCCATTTTTTAGGACTGCCTGCCGAAGTAAAAACAATGGGAACTTTGTTTCGTGCTATTATTTTCATAATCTCTTCGACCTGCGGATAAAGCAGCGGAACATTGACGCCAAATGGTTTGGCTGTAGCTTTTTTTGCTTTAAAAATATGTTCTTCCAGTGTTTCCGGATGCATAGAGCCAGAACCAATTAATCCCAAACCACCACAATTGCTAACTGCCGAAGCAAGTTTCCAGCCCGAACACCAGACCATTCCTGCCTGAATAATTGGATATTGGATATTAAATAAGTCGCAAATTCTGTTCATAATAATTTTGAATATTAACCGGGGAAGGTAAAAATCAATTAACTACACTTGATTAAAAATATTTTCCTCAAGCAGTGCTGTCAGTACTTCACGCGATACCCGACGCTTAATTTCGCCCTCTTTTACAAACGATATGGACCCTCTTTCTTCGGAAACAATGATTGAAATGGCATCTGTATTTTCTGTAATTCCAATGGCTGCGCGATGGCGCAAACCTAAACTTTTATCAATGTCGCGTTGAGTTAAAGGAAGAATGCAACCGGCAGCCGCTATTTCATTTGCTTTTATGATTACTGCCCCATCGTGCAGCGGCGAATTCTTAAAAAAAATTGTGCGTATTAACGATGATGAGATTTTTGCATCTATTCGTTCACCTGAATTTATTTGTTCATTCAGTTCCGACATTTGTGCAATCACAATTATTGCCCCGGTTTTGGATTTCGACATGGATACACAAGCATCAACAAGAGTTTCAATTTGTTCATTGTTTATATTCCGGCCCTTATGAGTGCCGAATAGCTTATCGATTGAAAGTAAACGGTTAACGTTATAATTGGTGCCGATAAACACTAAAAATTTCCGGATTTCCGGATGAAATACAACAATTAGTGCAAGAACACCCACTCCAATAAACTGTCCAAGGATTGAACCAAGGAGATTCATATTCAGTGCTCTTACCACCAGCCATAGCAAGTACATGGAAAACAGCCCGATAACAATATTAAACGCAACTGTTCCTTTAATCAGCCTGTATAGTTGGTAAAGCAAAATTGCCACCAGAAGAATGTCAAGGATATCGAGAAAACGTATTGTTATAAATAGTGGCATTATATTACTGTCGCTTTTAACTCTTCAAAGATTTTAACTGCCTGCACTGCTTCTTTTACATCATGCACCCTTAAAATATCTGCACCACCAAGCAACGCCAGAGTATTGACTACCGAGGTGCCGTTTAATGCATTTTCAGGATTCACTTTTAATGCTTTACATACAATTGATTTGCGGCTCATTCCCACCATTACCGGAAGCTGAAAAACTTTAAATGAATCAAGGCGGTTCAGCAGTTCAAAGTTATGGCTGAGATTTTTTCCAAACCCAAATCCAGGATCAATGATTACATCTTTCACCCCCAGTTGTGTCAGCCGTTTAACCTTTTCACCAAAAAATGCTGAAATATCTTTTATAATATCCTCATATTGCGGATTCTCCTGCATCGATTCAGGAGTGCCCTGAATATGGGTGAGAATATACGGCACACCCATTTTCCCCACAGTTTCAAACATCTTTGTATCCAGTGATCCTCCGGAAATATCGTTCACGATAATTGGACCGATTTCATCAATAATACGCACGGCCACCCATGACCGGAACGTGTCGATTGAAATGGGTATTTCCGGATAACTTTTCCGGATTGCCTGCACTGCCGGCAACAGTCGTTCCAGCTCTGTTTTGGTTGAAATCATTGGCGCTCCCGGCCGGGTTGAAATGCCGCCTATATCTATAACAGCAGCACCATCAGTTATCATTTTTTCTACTACTGAAAGTAATTCCTTTTCACTTTCAATTTTCCCGCCGTCGTAAAACGAATCAGGGGTTATGTTAACAATTCCCATTACTACCGGATGCGACAAATTTATCAGTTCGCCACCCAGGTTAATTGTACTTTTTCTTTTGAGGAATTTTCCGGCCGATTGGGTAATCAACATACTCCAAACGTTTTATAGTTATACATTACAGTAAGTACAAATGTATAATAAAACCCCTCAAATTCCTCAATTTTTAATATTTTTATGGCTTATTTAAATTTGCATGAAGGATACAAATCTACAGTACGATCAGGTAATTTCAGTTTGCCGCGATATTTTTTCAAAAAAAATGGAAGATTATGGCACGGCCTGGCGAATTTTACGGCCGGTTTCATTAACCGACCAGATTTACATTAAAGCCCGCAGGATTAGAAGCATTGAAGAAAAAGGAATTTCAAAAATAAATGAAGGTATAAGGCCTGAATTTATAGGGATAATCAATTATGCCATAATGGGCCTGATTCAACTTGAACTTGAACCGTCGGAAAATGAACTGGATAAAAGTGAAACGCTTTCGCTTTACGATACTCATTTTAACAAAGCAAAAGAATTAATGCTGGCGAAAAATCATGATTATGGTGAAGCCTGGCGAAATATGCGCATCAGTTCGTATACCGATTTAATATTGATGAAACTTAAACGCACCAAACAAATAGAAGACAACCAGGGCAAAACATTGATTTCGGAAGGCATTGATGCCAATTACCTTGACATGATAAACTATTCAGTTTTTGCCCTGATTAAAATAGATTTTGAAGATCAAAACTAATTTCTGAATTATGAAGATTGTAAAACACGTTGCCCGCATTTTGGTGGGATTGACTTTTATTTTCTCGGGGTTTGTAAAAGGAATAGATCCATGGGGTTCGACCTATAAATTCACCGATTATTTTAATGCCATGGGATTGGACTGGTTAACCTGGGCAGCTTTTCCGCTTGGAATCTTATTGTCGTTTGCCGAGTTTGCTATTGGTGTAGCTCTTGTGTTTAACATGTTTCTTCGGTTTTTTTCATGGCTGGCACTGCTTTTCATGGCTTTTTTTACTGTGCTCACTCTCTGGATTGCGATCGAAAACCCGGTAACCGACTGTGGCTGCTTTGGGGATGCACTTGTAATTTCAAACTGGGAAACCTTTTATAAGAATGTGGTATTGATTATCCTCACCATCATTATTTTCGCTTACCGTAAAAACATGAACCACATTTTCGATAAAAAGGTGGGGTATTCCCTGGGGGCGTTAACCTTGGCAGCATATGTTTTTGTAGTAGCCTATTCCTACAACCATTTACCGGTTATCGATTTCAGGCCCTACAAAGTTGGAGTAAACATTCCCGGGGCCATGACCTATCCTGATGATGCCCCAAAAGATATCTACGAAAACATTTTCTACTATAAGAACAAAAATACAGGGGATATAAAAAAATTCACAGAAGAAAATTATCCCTGGCAGGACACTGTAAACTGGGAATTCAGCAACATGGAATCGAACCTCCTTCAGGAAGGATACAAACCGCCAATTCACGATTTAACTATTGAAACTCCGGATGGAGAAAACATCATCGACTATTTTCTTTACGACGAAAATTATGTTTTTATGGTAGTAGCGTATGATTTGTCAAAAACACATACAGAAGCACAGGAAGATATAAACGAGCTGGCAGAATGGACGATGGCAAACGGAATGTCGTTTATAGGACTCACCTCTTCACTACCTGAACAATCAACCGAATTCGCAGCAGAATATGGTGCACCTTACGAATTTTTCAATACAGATGAGATTACGCTGAAAACAATGATTCGTTCCAATCCGGGATTAATTGTACTTAAAAACGGAACAGTAGTGGCTAAATATCATTACAATGATATTCCGTCACCCGAGGAATTTCAGGAAGAATTCATGAATAAATAGTTAATATTCGGTACATTCAAAAACGGATATTCCCGAATTAAAAGCTAACCTTTTAACTTTGTGAACGTTATATTTTGTTATACATAATTTACTTAAAATCAGAAACATGAGAAAAAAGATAGTTGCAGGAAACTGGAAATGCAATACAAATCTGCAGGAGGGTATTGAACTGGCAAAAGCAGTTAACCAATTGGTTGCAGAAGAAGGCAATGATGACGTAGTTGTTGTTTTGGGACCTCCGTTTACACATCTTACAAAAGTAGTTGAAAATGTAAACACTAAACGAATTGGAGTTGCTGCCCAAAATTGTGCAGCCGAAGCCGAAGGTGCATTCACCGGTGAAGTTTCTGCTGAAATGGTAAAATCAACTGGTGCTGAATATGTAATTTTAGGCCACTCCGAGCGACGCGAGTATTATGGTGAAACAAGTGAAACACTGAATAAAAAAGTGGCACTTGCCCTGGAAAATAATCTCACTCCCATTTATTGCTGCGGTGAGCCACTGGAAATCAGGGAAGCCGGAACTCAAAATGATTTTGTAAAAAAGCAACTCGATGAAACTATTTTCAGGCTTTCGGCTGACGATTTTAAAAAACTTGTAATAGCATATGAACCGATTTGGGCCATTGGCACAGGAAAAACTGCGACCTCAGAGCAGGCACAGGAAATCCATGAATTTATCCGTTCAATTATTGCTGAAAAATTTGGAAACCAAGTGGCAGAGGAAATTTCAATTTTGTATGGCGGAAGCTGCAAACCCGGCAATGCAAAAGAACTTTTTGCCAATAAAGATGTAGATGGCGGCTTAATTGGCGGCGCATCCCTGAAAGCCGAAGATTTTCTCGGAATAATCAATGGATTCTAACCTGAACTATTCATAAATTTTCAAAAATATGAATAAAGTTCAGGTTAGTCCCGACTTAGATAGCCTGCCCCGAAACTTGATTCTTGGAGGTTAAGCTTTTATTAAAAGTTTTTACGTAATCTTAGTCGTTGTCGGAGACAGGGATTATATATGTATAATCCGGGCTAAGCTTTAATTACAATCGTATAAAAAAAACCGCAGCTTCAGGTTGCGGTTTTTTATGTCTTCCTTTTAGAAAAAACTACCTCAGCAGGCTCATATATTTTGTTTCTGTAAAATAACCATCGTCGGTTTGAACATCGAACCGGTACAAGTAAATTCCGCCGCTAACCGACTCCCCGTTCTGATTTTTGCCGTTCCATTCTGTACGGTATGAATTCGGTTCTTTTACTGAATTTTCAAGTGTCCTGATCAACTGACCGTCCATATTGTAAACCCCGATTTTTACATATCCGTTTTTCTTCAGCGAGTAATTTATTTGAGTAGTTTTTGTAAATGGATTAGGATAATTCTGATGTATTTTAAAGACTTCATTCTTTGGATTTTTCAATTCTGACATTCCGGTTTTTGTTCCTTCCAGCAATACGTAATTTACGGAATAGGGTTTGGCAGAAATTAAAATTCCATCTGCAGTTTCGGCTGAATTGGCAGCAACATCATTATAATCTAATGGTCCGCCGGCAACCAGAGAAGGTGCATGATCGTTTATTACCACCTGCCTCGAAAATTCTCCGTCCAAATCGCCGCCTTCAAGAGAATACCAGTAAAAACGGCTGCCGGATGTAAATCCGTTGGTTTCAATCTGAATGGTTTTGTCTGTAGTTCCTTTATTTACAACCACCAGACCTACAGGTCCATTTTCAAAGGAAGATGAAAAAGCTACAATATCATTGCTCCCGGAGACTGAATTTTTCAGCAGCACATCGCCAAAATAACGTTGGAAATATGTAAGATAATAAAAGACCGGACGCGGTTCGAAACGCGGTACACCGGGTTCATTTCCCTGTGAAAACGTACCATGATCGTCGCCGTTATTCCATCCGTTTGCAAGGTTCCAGCGGGTGGCAAGGCCATATTCGTCTTTTATGAGTTCACCGGTAACCAGTACCGCATGAATCCCATTAATGTGTGAAACCTGTTGTTTTGATCCTACGGCAAATATGTTCCATTCGGTAAGTGCAATTGGTGCAGGTCCAAAACCGGCCTCCTGCAAATCGGCTAAAACTGCTGATTTAAACTCATTCGATTTATCATATGTTTCAAGAATTGTATGTGCATCCGAATCTTCATTATATGGAGTATAATAATTATGAACGATATAGAAATCAGCTTTGTCTGCAATGACCGGCATCATTTTTTCATTCCAGACGGTTTGTACCGGATCCCATGATGTTTCAGATTCCCAGGCCTGAACGCCAATGTAAATTGTATTTCCGGCTTCAGCTGCAGCAGCTTTCATCGAATCAATAAACACGCGGCAGTGTTGCCCGTACAATTCTCCGTTGATTGTCTCGGGTTGCCCGTCTTTGTTGAGCGAAGTATCTATTTTATATCCCTGCTGCCAGTTTCCGAAATTTTCATTCCCGATTTCCCAGAATTTTGTCCGGCCATTATCATACCGCACCCAGTCGGCGGCATAGTGTGCTGCTTGTGCAACCGGGTCGTCACTTAATCCATAACGTGCATAACTGTAATTCACGGTAATAATTCCCTCTGCACCTATAGTTTCAAGAAATTTGTAATAATTATTAACAGACATTGTCCAGGTTTGCTGGTTCATTCCATCCCAAACATTAACATTAGCCGGAATATCATCGGGCCTCGTGTCAGCAGGTAAATCCCAGAAAAACTCATTGGACAAATTTCCTCCCGGATAACGCAAAACCCCCGGGTTTAAATCCTTAATATAATTAACCAGCTTTGAATTGTCATACATAATTGTGGAATACGTGTTTGCATTATTCCCAAAAATATAAGGCGAAACTTTTGCCAATGTATCATTGTAGTGAACCAAAACAGTAACTTCTGCAGGGGCAGCCGGTTTTTCGGTTTCAATATAAACAGGCATTTCCAACCTTTTCGGATTCCAGTCATTAAGGAAAAATCCCTGAACCGATTGTGCATTTACTTTTCCTGAATTTGCAAATGTTGCCAGTACGAAGCAAAACAGTAACTTTTTAAAGCAAAACGTTAAATTTTTTTTAAACGTTGAATAATCAGGTTGTTTCATCTTTTATTGATTTTGGTATTTTGATTAAGCAAGTGTATCTATAAACCCGGATTAAGTTTATTCAGGTTTTAAAGATAAAATTATTTTCTTTTCACATCGGTTGAAATCTTCTTTTTAACTTCGTATTAAAATATACAGAATATGGATTACCTAAAAATATCGATTTCAACACAACCAGTTCGGGAGTGGTTTTCAGATGTACTTGCTTCTGAATTAAGTGAAATTGGTTTCGAAAGTTTTGAAGAAACCGAAAGCGGAATCGAAGCTTATATTCCTGAAAAGAATTTCGATAAATTGAAATTTGAAAACATTATCAACCGGCCGTTTGCCGACGTTGAAATCGAATGGAAACCGGAGGTGATTAAGGACAGGAACTGGAATGAAGTGTGGGAAAAGAATTATTTCAAACCATTGATTATTGGAAGTGAATGTGTGATCAGGGCACCATTTCACGATGAATATCCGAAAGCCAGGTACGAAATTATAATTGAACCAAACATGGCATTTGGCACAGGGAATCATGAAACCACAACAATGATGATGGAAGCCATTCTTGCTGAAAATGTCCAGGGGAAAAAGATTCTTGATATGGGTTGCGGCACAGGAATTTTGGGAATTCTTGCTTCAATGAAAGGTGCTGAAAAGATTGTAGCTGTTGATATCAGTGAGTGGGCTTTTTCAGGAACTAAAGAAAATGCAGCATACAATAATATTAAAAACCTGACGGTTTACCAGGGTGACGCAGGTATGCTGGGCGACGAAACTTTCGATTTGATTTTTGCCAATATCCAGAAAAATGTTTTGATTGAAGATATGCCGGCATACAAAACAGTTTTAAATCCGAAGGGAAAACTTTTCTTAAGCGGGTTCTATTCGCAGGATTTGGAGGATATTAAAAATGCGGCAGGTAAATTGAATTTGAACTACCAAAGTCACGATGTCAGAAGAAACTGGGTTGTCGCTGTTTTTCAATCCTGAGGAAGTTGTATTCCTGAACGTGGTATTTCCCAAACATCAAGTTCGCGGATATCTTTTCCGTCAATGACAAATCTGAGTGCGGTGCATACCTTATGAAAGCCTTTGAATCCGGCAGCTCCGGGATTCATGTGCAGTAAATCCAGCTTCTTATCGTAAATCACCTTCAGAATGTGTGAATGTCCGCTGATAAATAATTTAGGAGGTTTCCTGTAGATTTCGGGTTTTACGTTTTGCTCGTATTTTCCCGGATAACCGCCAATGTGAGTCATCCAAACATCAACCTCTTCGCAGAAGAAACGCTGATGCAACGGGTACACCACACGTACTTCGTGTCCATCAATATTGCCGTAAACTCCTTTCAAAGGTTTAAATGCAGCCAGCCGATCGGCAGTTTCAAGATTCCCAAAATCTCCGGCATGCCATATTTCATCCACCTTTTCGAAAAAAACAAAAAGCCGGTCATTCAAAAATCCATGTGTGTCAGACAATAACCCGATGCGTTTCATAAAAATGAACTGAATTATATTTTATCGCTGTAAAATAAACTAATTTTGTTTGGAATTGAATCTCACATTTCAAAAATCAGGCAGCTATGAAAAAAGTTGTAATAGTCAGACATGCAAAATCGGTTCATTATGGTTATGAAGATGATTTTAACCGCGACCTTAGCGACAGGGGCAAAGAAGATGCAAAACTTGTAAGCAGGGAATTACTTAAAAAGCGAATTTTACCGGATGCAATGATTTCAAGTCCGGCAAAACGTGCAATTAAAACCGCCCGTATTTTTGCCGAAAACCTGAATTTCGAAAAGGGAAATATAAAAGAAGAACAGGACATTTATGATGGAGTAACCACTTCTGAATTCCTTGATTTAATACACAAGCTGCCAGATGAAGTGGAAATTGCTTATTTCTTCGGACACAATCCGGGTTTCTTTTATTTTGTAAGTAACCTGTTGGTAAATTTTCGTGATGAAATGCCAACCTGTTCTGCCGTAGGCATTGATTTCAATGTTGATTCCTGGAAAAACATTGAAGCCCGCACCGGCAAAAAGGCTTTTCAGTTAATTCCCAAAATGTTAAAATAAAAACTTTTACAATATAAAAAGGAAAAACATTCCTGAATCCCGCACAGGAAGATTTTGCGGCAGAGAATATCCTAAACCTGGCTTCCAAACAAAACAAAATAATACTGAACTAATTCAGGCTGTTGTTTCCCGGTAAATTGAACTTGATTTTACTGCCGAAACAATATCTTCCAAAATCATATAAAGACAGGGAACAAGGACTAAAATGATTGCAGTGGCAAAAACAATTCCGAAACCGAGTGAAATTGCCATGGGAATGAGGTAATATGCCTGACGCGATGTTTCAAGGATAATTGGAGTCAATCCGCCAAAAGTGGTAAAAGTGGTTAAAATAATCGGCCGGAAACGACGTATACCTGCTTCGTGAATTGCATCGAAAACTGAATAATCTTTGCGTTTCCGGTTCGCATAATCAATCATTATCAGCGAATCGTTTACCACCACTCCCGAAAGTGCAATTACCCCCATCAGGCTGATCAGCGATAAATCATAACCCAGTAAAATGTGCCCGATAACAGCGCCCACAATTCCAAACGGAATAGCCGTCATTACAATTAAAGGTTGAATATAACTGCCAAATGCCAATGCCAAAAGTGCGTAAATCACCATCATTGCAAGGGCAAAACCTCCCCACAACGCCTTTGT
This sequence comes from uncultured Prolixibacteraceae bacterium, assembly GCA_963816685.1. Classification (GTDB taxonomy): domain Bacteria; phylum Bacteroidota; class Bacteroidia; order Bacteroidales; family Prolixibacteraceae; genus CAVYUC01. The sequence goes on from CAWFMB010000012.1 coordinate 131,997, forward strand.
TGATTCTCTCATTTCAGCCTGGCTGCCCTCAAAACTCCAGGTAATTCCAGGAAAATCTGCACGCAGTTGCGGCAGTACCTCAGTTTTCACTGATTCAAGAACACGTGTAACCGCATTTGCAGGTTCCACGTCCATTCCCACCGTAACCACACGACGCCCGTCGCGCCGGTTAATGTTGGTGAATGCTTCTCCCTGTTCAAGACTGACTACATCAAGCAACGGGACCTGAGTGCCACTGGGTGTGCGGATAATTAAATCTTCGAGATGATAAATATCCTGACGCTCTTCCAAAGGTAATTTTACACGCACTTCAATTTCGTTGGTTTCGCGCAATTGCCGCATGGTTAAATCGCCATAAAAAGCATTGCGGATTTGCCGTCCCACTTCTGTTGGCGTTAATCCAAGGTTTCTCCCTTCCGGCAGCAGTTTAAAATCGTATTGTGTTTTGCCTTTGTTGTAATTGTCATTTACATCGCGGGTGTTTTCAAAGGCTTCCATCCGTTCGAAAAATGCCTGGCTTGCTTTTTCGAGCATGCCAATATCGGTGTGGCTGATATCTACGCTGATATCCTGCTGAAAACCTCCCGGCCCTCTCTCAGCTTCAAATGTAATTTGATCGACACCTTCAATATCGCCAATTTCATCGCGCCACAATTCAATCACTTCCTGTGCCGACATGTCTCTTTCATTGGGTGGTTTCATCACTATTTCCACATCGATAAAATTCTGGCCCCGTACATTTGTTTTTATTCCTTCTGCAACTTCATACAGATTGTGTTCATCGAACATTTTTTGTGTAGCCCGGGTAATTTCCTCTGCCACTTTTGCCGCCTGATCAATAGTCGTGCTTACCGGAAGTGTTACACCCGCTTCAATTTCATCGGCCGAAACTTCAGGCATCATAATTATTCCCATATGGTCGCTGTATCCGTATCCACCAACAATTACAAACAATGCAATTGCAGTACTAAATGTGATGTACCTGTACCGCAGACTACTGTCAAGAAAAGGGCGGTAATAACGATCCACAAACCGGTCGAAACCCCTGGCAAATTTTTCCTGCCAGCGCTCCGCAAATTGAACCACCTTTGTTTTTGCCGAACGTTTTTTAGAACCGTGTGCGAGATGTGCAGGTAAAATAAACAAGGCTTCAATAAGCGAAACTGCAAGCACCATAATGACTACCGCCGGTAACGGCCACCAGAATTTACCTGTTTCGCCGGGAATAAACAACAACGGGATAAACGCAATGATATTGGTTAAAATGCTGAAAAGCACCGGGCGTGCAATGTCTTTTGTTCCTTTTATAGCTGCTTTCAGGGCCGGCATCCCCCGTTGCCTGTATTCATGGATATTTTCACCAACGATAATTGCATCGTCGACCACTATACCAAGAACCACGAGAAATCCAAACATTGAAATCATGTTTATACTGATGTTAAACAAAGGAAGAAAAACAAGACCTCCAATAAATGAAATAGCCATGCCAAGCATCACCCAGAATGCCAGCCTGTATTCAAGAAAAAGCGCCAGAATAAAAAATACGATGAAAATAGCAAGCAATCCGTTTTCAGTAAGTAGAGAAAGCCGTTCGCGATAATCATCGGCTCGGTTGCCATCAATGCGGTGATTTACACCTGGCGGAAGGGATTGTTCGAAATCATCCAAAACCGATTCTACAGTTTCTTCAATTTCAAGAGGCGACTGCTTCCCAACCCTGAAGATTTCGACACTTACAGAAGGCTGTTGGTTAAATTGCCCGTGAAATCCGGATTCTTCAAACCCATCTGTAATTTCTGCCAAATCAGCGAGAGTAATCGTAGCCCCGGTTTCAGAGGTGACAATATCAATGTTTCCAAATTCCTTTGCCCATTGTTTTCGTTCTTTCATCCGGAGCAGTATTTCACCGGAATTTGTTTCCACAGCGCCTGCAGGAATATCTTCGCTGGATTGCACCACAATCCGCGAAACTTCGGCAAGTGTAAGGTTATATTCCCTCAATTTATGGCGCGGAATTTCAATATGAGTTACATAATCCGGAACATTTCCAATTTCAACCTGCGTGATACCGGGATTGTTCAACAATCTATCGCGCAGTTGTTCCGCCAGTTTACGCAATGTCCAGATATCAACATTGCCATATAAACTTATTTCCATAACATCGAGCTGCTGGTCCTGCAGCCTTACTTCTGGTTCTTCAATATCATCAGGGAATGTACGAATCCGGTTCACCGCCTGATCGATTTCCTGAAAGGCTTTCATCCTGTTTATGCCTGTCACCAGTTCAATGTTCACCGAACCGGAGCCTTCGCGCGCTGTCGATGTTATTTCTTTGATTCCCTGAACACCACGCACAGCTTCTTCCACGGGCATCAGAATTCCCTTTTCCACTTCGGCAGGCGCCGCTCCCGGATAAACAACACTCACTTCAACAATATCAAGTTGAAATTGAGGAAATACTTCTTTCTGAACATTGAGCATCGTCCAGATTCCCCCGCCAATAAATAAAACCATGAGCAAATTGGCTGCAATGGAATTCCGCGCCATGTATGATATTAACCCTTTTTTATTTGAACCGGATTTTGCCATTCCCTATATTCCTCCCGATGTTTGGTTGCCATTTTGCGACTGCGGAATATCACTGGACACTGAATCGCTTTCCATAGTGTTTTCTGAAGTTTCCACACGCAGATTAACTCCTTCGGTTACAGTGGACAGGTTTGTGGTTACCACTTTTTCGTTTTCGTCAAGTCCCGATGAAATGTAGGCATAAAAAGCATCCTGAAATATAATATCCACATCACGAATTTGAAGTTTTTCATCTTCCATTATCCATACCGTTTCGTCCTGTCTGACAAAATCCCTGTTCAATCTGAATACTTCCTGAATATTTTTCCCCTGAATACTTGTTTCCATAAACGCTCCAATGATTAACGGCTGCAATCCTTCCGATTCCGGCTTCCTTGCCAGGGGATCTTCGACAGCCACCAATACCCGCGCCAGTCTTGTCTGGTTTTCGAGTGAACCAATCAGCTTGTACAGGTAACCCTGTCTGTATTCATCTTCTTTCCAGGAAGTACGGTTTCTTATTTTAACCAGCGAACCTTTTTCGCCTTCTTTTTCAGGAAAAATAAGCCACGGAAGTTTCGAAAGCGGCACCATTAATTCGACCCAGTATTCATCGAACCCCACGATGCGTCCCAATTCTTCACCTGCCGCAATCTGTGACCCTACATTTACATTCCGGCTAAGAATATGTGCATTAAATGGAGAACGGACTGTTGTCCGCTGCAAATCCAATTCGGCTTGATTAACTGCTGCCTGTGCCGCTTCAATATTTGCTTTGGCTGCGTCAAGTTGTGGTTCACGCAATACAAGCGACTTGTTTTCGCCAGCCAACGATTCATCCAAAAGCTGATAATCCTGCTTTGCCACATTTTGGCGACCCATTTCTATCTTCAAATCAGCCTGCGCCTGCTGCAAATCGCTTTTTCGCAACTGCAGTGTATTTTTGTAATCAGATGGATCGATCTGAACAAGAACTTCTCCTTTCCTGACAAAACCACCGGGGGTAAAATTTCGGGACAGGCTGATAATTTCACCGCTGACTCTGGGCGCCAGATTGATATCATTAGCCGGAATAACTGTTCCGGTGGTCACAATTTCAGGATGAAAATCGCCACGTTCCGTTTCTACAACATCAACAAGCATGGCAGTTTGTTTTGTTGCGCCGCCACGCTGAGCAGTTGGTTCTGTAGAAAATATGATAAATGTAATAATTGCGGCAATGAGTAAAATCGCCAAACTTATGAAAAGCGTTTTCTTTCTGTTCACTGGTTGCTCCGATTTGTTTCGATTCTCTTCCATATTATATTGTTATCCTAAGTAAAAGATTTTGAATGATAAACATTATGGTTCGTACTTCTCAGCTGTTTCCCGTTCGGTTTCAAAACCTCCAGCTAATGCCCGGTACAATGCAATCCGATATTCGAGTAAAATTAATTTCGCACTTATTAAATCACGTCGAAGCTGCTGCTCCTGGTCGAGCGAAGTAAGCACATCGAGGTAATTGCTCATTCCGTTTAAATATTCAATTTTGAGTTGCTCACTTGTTTTTACTGCAAGACGCATTTGTTCTTCTAAGCTTTGAATGCTTTCCAGTTGTTTCTTTTCCCGAATTAATGCATCTTCCACTTCGCGAAACGCAATTAATATGGTTTCTCCGTATTCATACAAACGCTGCAGTTTTATTGCCTCATTCCTGTCGACTTCGGCATTTAAACGGCCGGCATTAAAAATCGGCGCAAAAAGGTTTCCGGATAATGAATATGCCCAATCCTTGAACAAATCGCTCACATTGTTGGCTCTCACTGAAGTTGATGCTGTAAATGACAAACGTGGATATTTGCTGCTAATTGCCGTTGCAAGATCGCGATCGGAAGCCTGCAACTGAAAAAATGCACTTTGTACGTCAGGTCTGCGCTGGATTAGTTCTGATGGAATTCCAGTTTCAGGCAATGGCGGAAGCTCCGGCAACAGATGTTCAGAATAAATAAAATCGTTTTGTGGTGGCTGTCCAAGCAAAACCGCCAGTTGATTTTCAAGTACATTTACCCACGACTCTGCATTGATTTTTCGTTCTTTTGTTGATTCCAGCAACTGTACCTGTCGCAATATATCAACACTTCTGATTTGTCCGCTGCCAAACCTGACTTTAATCAAACTCAGAACCTTTTCATTAGTTTCTACCTGCTCTTCAGCTAATTTTAATTGCATATTTGCTTCCAAAAGCTGAAACCATGTGCTTGCAATTTCGGCAGAAAGCGAAATTGAAGCTGTTTGATAATCGGCAAAAGAAGCCTGCGTCCTGAATTTTTCTGCATCGATTCCTGAACGAATGCGGCCCCACAAATCCACTTCGTAATCCGAACTCAATTCAAAACGAAACACTTCTCCACCTACATAATTTGGCTGCGGGTATTCTACACCTCCCTGAATGGATGCACCCAAGTCGGGAAACAAACCTGACGTTTCGCGATCTACAACTGCCCGAGAGGCAAGCAACCGTTGCCAGACTGATTTTAAATTGAAGTTGGATTGTAAGGCAGAATCGATTAACAAGTTTAATTTATTATCATTAAAATTTGTCCACCATTCGTCGGTCGTTTCAATATTTCCCGAAACAGTGAAAGGTTCAGGTTCTGCAAAATTTAATGGAATATTGGTAGTTTTTGGCGAACAAAAAGTGAAAAGAAATAAAAACATAAACAAGCCGGCAGTTTTCGAAACCACTGATTCATTTTTTAATATAGCTGTTTTTAATTCTTTGCTGCTCTTCATAATGCCTGATTAACAACCCGTTCAGTAAATACTAACAAAACCAAACAGTTTGTAGTTCAATAGACTTTAGATTGTTTATTTTTGCATCAGTTAAATGATTTTTAAAATGCAGCTTTTTTATATACCTGAAATCAGGGGCAGTGAAGTAACGCTTGATCCGGATGAATCAAAACATGCAGTAAAGGTTCTGCGCCTTACCGAAGGCAGCAGTGTTCAGATTGTGGATGGAAAAGGCGGTTTTCATGAAGCTGAAATTGCTGAAGCCCATCCAAAAAAATGTCGCCTGAACATCCTCAATTCAGTTCTGAATTTTGGTCTAAAAGATTTTAGGCTGCACATTGCCATTGCACCTACAAAAAACATCGACAGACTGGAATGGTTTCTCGAAAAGGCTACGGAAATCGGAATCGATGAAATAACTCCTTTAATCAGCGAACATTCTGAGCGTAAAATTGTAAAACTTGAACGCCTTGAAAAAAAAATGATTTCGGCGATGAAACAGTCGGTAAAGGCATATCTTCCAAAATTAAATGAGTCGGTGCATTTTAATCAGCTCATTTCATCAGCAACTGAAAAAGAAAAATACATTGCCCACTGTTTCAAAGGAAATAAAACGCATTTAAAAAGAGTTGTAAATAAAGCGGCTGATGTTTTGGTTTTAATTGGCCCGGAAGGAGATTTTAGTCCGGAAGAAGTGCAACTTGCAAAGAATAACGGATTTACCGAAATTTCGCTTGGGGAATCAAGATTGCGCACTGAAACGGCAGGAATTGTTGCCTGTCACATTGTTAATTTGGCCAATGAATAAAATTATTTACGAAATAAAAGCATGAGAAAAATATTGATTTTCATATTATTGATTTCAGGAGTTGCCGGAAATGCACAAACTTCAGGGGTGAAAATTGCCCTGGTAAAGTATGGCGGAGGCGGCGACTGGTACTCCGATCCGACTGCACTTCCCAATCTTATCGAATTTTGCAATCAAAATCTCAATACCAACATTTTCCCCGAGCCTTCGACCGTTGAAATTGGTAGTCCCGAAATATTTAATTTCCCTTACGTTGAACTTACCGGGCACGGCAATATCGTTTTATCTGAAAATGAAACCAGCAATTTAAGGATGTACCTTGAAGCCGGAGGATTTTTGCATGTTGATGACAATTACGGCATTGATGAATTTTTCAGGCGAGAAATGAAAAAGGTTTTTCCCGAAAAGAAACTGGTGGAACTGCCTCCCTCCCACCCAATCTTTCATCAAAAATATGATTTTAACGAGGGATTACCCAAAATTCACGAACACGACGGAAAACCGGCACAGGCTTTCGGGATATTTATTGAAGACCGGCTGGTGTGCCTCTATACCTACGAATCGGATTTGGGAGACGGCTGGGAAGATCAGGAGGTTCATAACGATCCGTTTGCGATTCGTGAAAAAGCACTGAAAATGGGCGCCAACATCATTTCATTTGTTTTTAACCAGTAAAAAAGCAGGGGGCGCATTACTTTATAATCACCTTGCTTTAAGTATATATAATCGGCCATTTTTTTTAAGAGCCATTTTCCGGAAAATCAAGGTAAAATTTTTGGAGGTCATTGTTCGCGGACATTGGGTCCCGGAAATCTTTTGGAGGCAAATTCAAGGAATATTGGCCGACGCGAAATCTTTTGGAGGCAGATTCACGGAATATTGGCCGACGAGAAAGCTTTTGGAGCTAAATTCATAAAAATATAATTGCGAATGAACAGTCCATACTTGCCAAAAATAACTTCGGCAATACTGCGGCAAACAGATGAAATTGCGCCTGATTTTAGCTTCGTTATTTTTTCCCACAGAAATGTTACTCAGAAAATTATTTAAAGAAAGGATTTTTGTTAAATTGACACCGATTTTTAATCTAAATGAATAAACCAATGAAACATTTTACATTTATCCTGTTTTTACTGATTTCCGTGTCCTTTTTTTCTGCAGCACAATCTCCTTATCCTGTTCGCGGACTTTGCATTGCTGCACCATCTGCAGATAACACAGACAAATTTTCTGATTTTATTGACAACGAACTGGCACCTGCAGGTGTAAACCTTCTTGTTTTGCGCGTTGATTATAATTACGATTATAAAAGTCATCCTGAACTGGCAGGCGATCATCCGTTAAAAAAAGAAGATATAAAAAAGCTTGTAAATGTTTGCCGGGAAAATAATATCCGGCTGGTTCCGCAAATTAACCTCCTGGGTCACCAGTCATGGCATAGTAAAGTGGGAAAACTACTCGAAGTTTATCCCGAATTTGATGAAACTCCAAAAGTTGAATTTCCGGCAAATTACGAATGGCCAAACGAAGATGGATTGTACTGCAAAAGTTATTGCCCGCTGCATCCCGAAGTTCACAATGTAGTTTTTGCGCTGGTGGATGAAATCTGTGATGTTTTTGAAACTGACGCTTTTCATGCAGGAATGGACGAAGTATTTTACATTGGCCACGAACAATGTCCCCGTTGTTACGGTAAAGATAAAGCTGAACTGTTTGCAGGTGAAATCACAAAAATACGCAACCATTTAAATAAAAAAGGACGCGAACTTTTTATCTGGGGCGACCGGCTGATTGATGGAAAAACTACCGGTATTGGTTTATGGGAAGGAAGTTACAACAATACTCACCGTGCAATTGATTTAATTCCGAAAGATGTGGTTATCTGCGACTGGCATTACGAACGCCCCGACCCGACTGCCGCACTTTTTGCAGCAAAAGGATTACAGGTACTTACCTGCCCGTGGCGAAACACGGAAAATGCAGTTAAACAGGAAAAAATGACCCGCGAATTTATTGATAATGCCACCCGGGAAATGAAACCAAAATATCTTGGCATGATGCAAACCGTCTGGAATTCTGCAGAAAGCTTCATGGAAAGTTACTACGGTAAGGTTGACAGCGAACGTGCAGATAAATCGGCTGATTGTTTTAAACAACTTTCACAGGCCTGGAAATAATTGAATCAACCTGTTCAAACGATTCATAAAAAACAGATCTAATAAAATGAAGAAGATAACTTTAATTTTGCTGGCAGCTTTGCTTGTTTCTGTAGCTGCATCAGCAAAAAAACAACTCCCGGCCCTGCATGTTGAGGGAAAAAATATTGTCACAAAAAACGGAAAGATTATCCGGTTGAGTGGCGTAAGTTTTTCTGATCCTGATAAACTTGAAAAGGCAGGTCAATGGAACGATCGCTATTTTGATGAAGCAAAAAACTGGGGTTGCAACCTGGTTCGGTTCGCCATTCATCCTGATCGCCTGAACGAACGTGGCTGGGATAATTATTTCGAACTGGTTGACAAAGGAGTAAAAATGGCCGAAGAACGTGGAATGTATGTGGTTATCGATTGGCATTCCATCGGCAATCTGAACACTGAAAAGTTTTCACGTTCCATTTATGATACCTCCTGGGAAGAAACCATTAAATTTTGGAAAACAGTTGCAAAACGTTACAAAAACAATTCTGCAGTTGCAGTTTATGAATTGTTTAACGAACCAACAAATGAGGGCGGGAAACTGGGAGAACTAAGCTGGGTCACCTGGCGCCCGACCCTGGAAAAAATTATCGATGAAATCAATAAAATTGACGATAAAAAAATATACCTGGTTGCCGGAATGAATTGGGGGTACTTTTTGGATGAGGTTCTTGAAAATCCGGTGAACGATAAAAATGTTGCATACTGCACACATCCATACCCGCAAAAACGTAATAAACCATGGGAAGTTCAGTGGGAGAAAGACTGGGGGCATGTAGCCGATAAATACCCGATCATTGCAACCGAATTTGGTTTCATGGGAGCCGACGAAAGAGGTGCACATATTCCCTGCATTTCAGATGAATCATACGGAGATGCAATTATGAACTATTTCGATAAAAAAGGTATCTCCTTTACCATTTGGTGTTTCGACCCGACCTGGCCGCCAACGTTGCTGAGCGACTGGGATTTTACACCATCGAGACAAGGAAAATATTTTAAGGCTGTGCTGCAGAAAATGAATACAATAAAAATATGTTTTCAGTAATAAATCAATTTAAACCAGATGCTATGATATTTAAATTAATTTCAAAAATCAGCTTGCCGGGAATGTTTTTGGCAATAAGCTTTTGCTTGTTTACATATACCGGAACGGCAAAATCCGGCGATGAATTGCCTTCTCTGAAAGGCAAAAAAGTGTTAATGGTATGGGGTGGCTGGAAAGGCCATTTCCCAAAAGAACTAACGGATAAAATAGTTCCATACCTGGAAGAACAGGGAGCAATTGTGACTGTTTCTGATTCGCTGGGTGTTTATACCAACAAAAAAATTATGGATGAAACCGATTTGATTTTTCAGTCACACACCATGGGAAAAATTACCGGCGAACAGGAAAAAGCTTTGCTTGAAGCGGTTAAAAACGGAACAGGACTGGCCGGAACTCATGGCGGTCTTGGCGATTCGTTCCGCGAAGCTACTGAATACCAGTTTATGGTAGGTGGCCAGTGGGTTGCCCATCCGGGTGGTGTAATCGATTACACGGTGGAAATTACCGATAAAAAAGATGCAGTTACAAAAGGATTGAAGGATTTCAAAATCCATTCGGAACAATATTACATGCAGGTGGATCCAAATGTAAAAGTACTGGCAACTACAACTTTCAACGCCGACCATGCCGACTGGATTGATGGTGCTGTAATCCCGGTGGTGTGGAAAAAAACCTATGGTAAAGGCCGCGTATTTTATGTTTCAGTTGGACATACTCCTGCCGATTTCGATGTTCCCCAGGCCTGGGAAATATTAACCCGCGGAATTCGCTGGGCCAGCGGAAGCAAGTATCAGCAAAAAGAAGAATGGATGAGTCCCGTTTATCCCGGGAAATAAAAGGCAAGTAAAAAAGAGGTTGTTTATTACAATGGCCTCTTTTTTAATCTTCCGGAAAACTATAATCATTAACAAAATTGAATTGTAAAAAGGATTCTAAATTAAATAGTATTACCTTGTTTCATATTTTAAACCGGTAAATCTAAAATTAACTCATTATGAAAATTTTAAAAAATTCAGCAAAAAATGCTTCCGTATTTCTGTTTTTGGCGGTAATGTTTTTTGGCGCAACAGTTTCTGCTCAAAATTATTACCAGATAAAAGTGTATAATCTGGGCGATAAAACTCAGGAAACTCAAGTTGAACAATATCTTGAAAATGCCTATTTGCCTGCACTCCACCGGGCGGGGGTAAAAACCGTTGGAGTTTTTAAACCTGTTGCCGATAATCCGGATGCCGGAAAAAAAGTCTTCGTTTTTATTCCCTTAAAAAAGCTGGAACAGATTGAAACGCTGGATAAATCGTTGTTAAAAGACAAACAGTTTTTAACCGATGGAAAAGACTATGTTGATGCGTCCTGGGAAAAACCACCATTTCTGCGTGTTGAATCGATTATTCTGAAACCCTTCGAAGAAATGAAACAAATGGTAGTACCAACACATTCAACACCACCTTCGGAACGGATTTACGAATTGCGCAGTTATGAAGGCCCTACCGAAAAAAAATACCGCAAGAAAGTTGAAATGTTTAATGAAGGTGGCGAAGTTAAACTCTTTAAAGAACTTGAATTTCAACCTGTATTTTTTGCCGAAGTAATTTCAGGAAGCGCCATGCCTAACCTGATGTATCTCACTACTTTTTCAAATATGAAATCGCACGATGAACACTGGGAGGCATTTCGCAATCATCCCGACTGGAAAACACTTTCAGCAAAAGAAGAATACAAAGGAACAGTGTCGCATGCCGATGTAATGTTGTTGCACCCTACTGACTATTCTGACCTTTAATAAATCTGCTGCATTTCAAAAAGAAAACTTTCACAACAGCCAGTTGTTTAACCAATAAATCCATATCTCACTCAATTGGGTGAAATATGGATCTGTTTTTGTAAACATATCTGTCAATTTTTCATTTGCTCATGATATATCATAAAACATTCCGGCATAAAAGTTCAAAAACATGGGTTGTATTCGTACATGGTGCGGGCGGCAGCAATGTAGTATGGTTTAAACAACTGCGCGATTTTAAAAAACATTTTAATGTGTTACTTGTCGATTTGCGTGGCCACGGAAAATCCAAAACTGACTACTCAAAAGAAGAAAAATATCAGTTTAATGAAATTGCACTGGACGTTATAAATATAATGGATCACCTTCAAATTGCGAAAGCTCATTTTGTGGGGATTTCATTGGGTTGCATCATTATACGTGCGATGGATAAACTGGCTCCCGGCAGGGCAGAATCGATAATTTTAGGAGGCGCAATCATACAATTCAATAAAAAAATAAACGGACTGGTCAATGTTGCCAAATTGTTGCATTCCATTCTTCCGTACATGTGGCTGTATAAGCTGAATGCATGGATTCTGATTCCTTCGAAAAAGCACACCCTTTCACGGAAAATATTTGTTAAGGAAGCCATGAAACTTGGGAAACAGGAATTCAGCAAATGGCTGCAAATGTCGGCCGAAATAAAGGATAACCTGCAGGAGTTCCTGATAAAAGAAGCCTCTGTGCCGGTACTTTATCTAATGGGCGAGCGTGATCATATGTTTTTGCCCATGGTAAACAAGCTTGTAAAAAAGCACCTGAATTCACAACTGGTCATAATTAACAACAGCGGTCATGTATGCAATATTGATCAACCTGAGATTTTTAATGAGCACTCCATTCAGTTTATAAAAAATGTGTCAGAACCAATATTTTAATTTTGCCCTGGAATGTTACCTGCAATTAAAAATTAACCGCACTTTTATTCAGTTGTAAAACTCGAAGCCGGCAAGTCTGCCCCGTTGAATAAATTTGGTGTTGCTGTATTCCACCATGCAAACCGCACATTTACCGGATTATTTACATTTTTAGATTGTACAATTACCTGTTCGTCTTTTAGTTTTGCTTCAGCCGGATAGTACCTTCCATCTTCACCTGCAATTTCAAATCCCTTCAAATTTTCCCCCTCCACATGCAATCCTTCAGAATAATCAAATGAGATTACTGCTTTGTTTTTGTCCACCGTCATTTCTTTAAACAGCGGGCCTGAATCCAAAAAGTTTTCTGTTTTATAATGCCGGTTTAATGCCATGTTGGCAAACCGCAATCCCACATCCTGTTTGTTTTTGGGATGAATATCCAATGTATCGCCGATATCGCTAAGAATAACCATTCCTGTTTCCGGAACATCCAAAACCCTTCGTTGTTCGTCCCGCACGATTACGCCGTCGAAAGAATCGCCGTATTTATATGGAGCAATCTGGGCAAAATAAAACGGAAACTGGTAACCCCATTTGTCCCGCCAGCTTTGGATTAATGCAGTCAGCAATTCTTCGTAAGCCGAAGAATTAATGGTATTTCCCTCACCCTGATACCAAAGTGTGCCGGCAATCCGGTAAGGAATAAGCGGTGAAATCATAGCATTGTAAAGCCGTGCCGGTTCAACCGGCCCCCAGGGAACTGACTTTTGCTTTTTTGCCGCCTCACGTAAAAATTCATCATGCTGAATTACTTCTTCAGGCATCCAGGTTTCTGCCGGCGTTCCTCCCCAGCTTGAGTTAATTATCCCAACCGGAACACCAAGTTTTTCGTACAGCCGGCGTGCAAAAAAATATCCGATGGCACTAAAACTGCCCATAGTTTCCGGCGTACATTCAGTCCATTCACCGGTTAAATGATCTTGCGGATACTCCGAAGAACTGTTTAAAACCTGGAACAAACGAATTTCCGGATAATTCGCATTTTTAATTTCCTCATCACGGTTTATCAATCCTGAATTGGCCGACCATTCCATATTGGACTGCCCGGAACACAACCACACTTCGCCAATTAAAATATTTTTTAAAACGATTTCATTATAACCTTTTATGCTGATGTTGTAAGGACCACCTGCAGAAGGTGTTGCCATTTCGAGTTTCCAAATCCCCTGGTTACTGGCTTTTATTGTTTTTTCATCATCCGCCCAGCCCGCTTTTATTGTTACAGTTTCTCCCGATTTTGCCCAGCCCCAAAATGTAACTTCCGATTTTTGCTGAAGTACCATATTGTCAGAGAAAATTTCAGGAATTGAAACATTACCGTATGAACAATTAAAAAAACTTAAAATGACTGAAAGGAGAAAAGTTCTGGTCAAGTATGAATTCATCTGTACGATTTTTATTGATTAAGATGCTCAAAAATAACAATAAATTGGATTCGCATTTTCATAAATCACCTTCTGTTTATTGACAATTTCAAAATTGTACAATCAGGAACCGGTTAAATCAAAAAAAAATAACAGCCGAAACAAAGTGGTTATGCAGAAAAAAATATAAAATTGCTACTTTTAAACCGCATTCGGAATATTCAATATGCAGAAATTGAAAAAAATCATATATATAATCACTGGTATAATTACTGCTTTGGTCATTGCATTAAGTTCCAAATCACAGGAATACACTCTGGAAATCCAGATACAAAATCAACCTGTAAACCATGTCGTTTTTGGTAAAATAAGTGGCGATAATTTTATACCATCAGACACTATCCTGGTGCATCCGGTAAAAACCAGCCCCCCAGGAAATATTAAAAAAGCTGAATTTAAAATCCCTGCACATTATTCTCCCGGAATGTACCGGCTGGTTCTTGGACAAACCACCTATTCAAAGGTGATGAACGAAGCTCCACAGCAATTCGATTTTATTTTCAAAAATGAAGATCTGATTTTTGAAACCAGTTTTGACGCGCCGGAAGATAGTTTGCTGGTGATTTTATCAGAAGAAAACAGAGTATGGTATGAATTTATGCGCTATGAAAAAGACTATCGTAACAAATTAACAGAGTTGGAACTTGAAATAAATTACTATAAAAATAAAGAGCAACCGGAAGAAGAAGCACGAAAAACAGTGGAATTCAACCTGCTCCAAAAAGAAAGGGATGTTCTTATTTCGCAGATGGCTGAAAAATATCCCAACCTGCTGGCATCAGAAATGATAAAAATGTACCGCGAACCATTTACAGATGGAAAACTAACCCAGCAACAACGGAAAGAAGTTATTCAAAAAGAATTTTTTACACCACTTCATTTCACAAATGAAATGCTGATCAATTCTTCTGTTTATACCGACCGGATATTTTATTACCTCACAAGTTATAACCAGCCCGGATATACAAAGAAGCAACTTGAAAATGAATACATAAAAGCAGTGGATGTTATTTTGGGCAGCACCAACAAAAATCAGAAGGTGTATGAATTTATCCTCAATTATATAGTACATGGGTTTGAAGTATTGAAAATGGACAATGTATTAAATTACATAGCTGAAAATTATTCAGGCACCACCTGCCAGACGGACGAAAAAACCACACTGGAACGAAAACTGGAAGCACAAAAAATGAAGGTTGGAACTGTTGTTTCCGATTTTACTTTAAACGATATTAATGGCGATCCGGTAACACTTTCACGGGTTCTGAAAGAAAAATCGCTGGTGCTGTTCTGGGCAAGCTGGTGCCCTCACTGCAATGAAATGATTCCATTCATTAAAAACTGGGCAAAACAGCATAACGATTTGGAAGTGGTTGCCGTTTCCCTTGACACATCTGCGGAAGAATGGAAAAACGGTGTTTTAAAACTTGGAACCGAATCGTGGTTTAACCTTTCCGATTTAAAAAAATGGGACGGAGAAGTTGCTGCGGGTTATAATATTTTCGCTACTCCAACCCTCTTTATTATCGATAAAAACCGGAAAATCCTGGCTAAACCAATAACTGTTCAGGATTTGACCAAATTGAACTTATAAACTTTTCAAATGAATTACGACAAAGAAAAAGAACTGGCTGCCACTGAAGCAGTGAAATTTATTAAAAATGGAATGGTTGTGGGTCTCGGTTCAGGCTCAACCACTGCTTTCATGGTAAAGGAATTGGGGAAAAAAGTCGCAGCAGGATTATCTGTCGTTGGAATTCCTTCTTCAGAAAATACCCGCCTGCTGGCAATTGAAAATGGCATTCCGTTGAAAGAATTCAGTGAAGTAGAACGAATAGACATTAATATTGATGGCGCCGATGAGTTTGATCCATATCTGCGACTGATAAAGGGCGGCGGTGGTGCACTTCTTCGCGAAAAAATTTTAGCCCATAATTCAAACATCAACATAATCATTGTCGATTCGGGAAAACAGGTTACCCGACTGGGAAAATTTAAACTGCCGGTGGAAGTTATTCCATTTGCTGAATCGAAAATAAAAGACGAACTGGCGCAGTTAAAACTTCACCCGGTTTTACGGAAAATGAACGACAAAGTCTTTAAAACTGATAATCAAAATCTTATTCTGGATATTGATATTTCTGCAGTCACCAATCTTACAACCCTTGAAATTCAATTAAAAAAAATACCAGGAGTTGTGGAAACAGGCCTTTTTCTTGAAACTACAACTAAAGTAATTATGGGAACCGGAAACCAGACTGTTGTGTTTGACAAGTTTTCGCCACCGCCCGAAAAAACGGAACAGGTGAATTCATAAGCCGGACAAATTAACATTTGAATACTCGCTCTTTTTGAAAAGTTAACGGATTATATCAATGATGTTTATTATCCCATTATTATTTTACACCTGCATATTATACTTAATTGCAACCTTCTTCCAACATATTACAATTTAAATAGTTAATCTTGCAAAAAAATGTCAAACAACACAAAAATTAAAAATTATGGCAACAAAGAAAGTTCCCGCTGGAGAAAAGACAATGAAGAAGACCGCTGCAAAACCAAAAGCAGCAGCCACTAAGAAAACAAAAACAACACCCAAAGCTAAACCAGAAATTACAGAAGAAGATATACGCAAAAAGGCAGAAATGATTTACAATGCCAGATTGGCTTCAGGAGAAGAAGGCAACGCTGAGAGTGATTGGATAAAGGCTGAAGCATCTCTCAAAGCTGCTAAAAAGAAATAATCGACTGCTCAATTTATCAACTGTTTTGGCTGTGTGTTCTGATTAAACAGAAAGGCCTTTCACAAATAATGAAAGGCCTTTCTGTTTTAACTGACTCGCTGCTATAGCCAGCACTTTTTCTAAACAAACCGGCCCGCCAAATGTATAACTTATTGAATAAGCGTTAACAGATGTTGAAAAAGGATTACGACAGCATTGTAGTTGGTTCGGGGCCAAATGGTTTGGCTGCAGCAATTACTATGCAGCAGGCCGGGCTTTCAGTGCTTCTGGTGGAGGCAAAGGATACCATCGGTGGCGGGTCGAGATCATCTGAGCTTACACTTCCCGGATTTGTACACGACATTTGCTCGGCCATCCATCCCATGGCAGTAATATCCCCCTTCTTTAAAAAACTCCCGCTTGAACAATACGGGTTAGAATTCATTTACCCTGAAATTGCAGCAGCCCATCCTTTCGACAACGGACAGGCAGCAGCCTTGTACAAGTCGGTGGAGCAAACTGCCCATGAATTGGGTATCGATGAAAATATTTACCTGGAATGGATGCAACCTCTTGTTAAAAACTCTCCTGAACTTTTTACGGATGTTATGGGTCCCCTTCATTTCCCGAAACATCCGGTTGGATTTATCCGGTTTGGATTAAAAGCGCTTCCATCAGCTGTAAAAACAGGCAAACTGTTTCAAACCGAAAAAGCAAAAGGATTGTGGGCAGGAATTGCAGCCCATGCCATGCAGCCGCTTACAAATACAGTTTCTTCAGCAATTGGATTAATGCTGATGCTGGCATGCCATGCCTCCGGATGGCCGTTGCCCAAAGGAGGATCGCAAGCCATTGCAGATGCCCTGGCCAGCTATTTTGTTGCTTTGGGAGGAGAAATAGAAACCGGCTTTCATGTTCGTTCACTTAACCAGCTCCCCGGCGCCAAAGCTGTTTTATTCGATGTGACACCAAAACAGTTAATGGAAATTACAGGACAACGTTTTTCTTTCATTTACAAAAAACAGTTGAACCGCTACCGGTATGGCATGGGCGCATTTAAAATCGACTGGGCACTGGATGGCCCCATTCCGTTTACTGCTCCCGAATGCAGAAAAGCCGGTACCATTCACCTTGGTGGCACACTTGAGGAAATTGCCGCTTCCGAACAACGGGTTTTCTCTGGTAAAATACCGGAAAAACCATACGTTCTGCTGGCCCAGCAGAGCCTGTTCGATCCCTCACGGACACCTGCAGGTAAACAAACTGCCTGGGCATACTGCCATATACCAAACGGTTCGGCAGTTGATATGACAGAAATAATAGAAAAACAGGTGGAACGTTTTGCACCGGGTTTCCGTAATTTAATTTTGAAAAGGCATACAATGAATGCAGTACAAATGGAAAATTACAACCCAAATTACATTGGCGGCGATATTAACGGCGGATTGATGGACATCACACAATTATTCACACGCCCGGCACTTCGGTTGTCTCCTTATAAAACATCTGCAAAAGGGATTTACATCTGTTCCTCATCTTCTCCTCCCGGAGGCGGAGTTCATGGCATGTGCGGATATCATGCAGCGAAAAGGGCATTAAAGGATGTCTTTCAAAAAAAGGCGACGAATACCGATTGATACCCGAAACAACGACTGTATGGCAGTCAACTGCGCAGCGAATGAGCATAAAATACAGCTTAAATGAGAATGAATAAATTATTCAACATATCATCTCCTCATTACGGCAGGCAACGCTCATACTGGCTTACCCGGTTTATGATCCTTCGGTTGCTGGGCATTATTTATGCGGTGGCCTTTCTGGTGGCCATCCGCCAGATTATCCCGCTGATTGGCTCCAACGGACTCACTCCCGCAGGTCTTTACCTCGACCGCGTGAGTTCTGCGCTCGGTTCAGACAGTGCAGCATTCATCCGGCTTCCTTCCCTTTTCTGGATAGAACATTCCGATACAGCGTTGCTGGTGGTTGCATGGCTTGGCTTCATCCTGTCACTTGTTGTCGTTGCCGGTTTCGCCAATTCCCTTCTGATGGTGGCGCTTTGGCTGCTCTACATGTCTTTTGTCCACATCGGACAGGTTTGGTACGGTTACGGATGGGAAATCCAGTTACTTGAAACAGGCTTCCTTGCCATCTTTCTTTGTCCGCTTACCGACATGCGCCCGTTTCCGAAGCGGGAGGCTCCTTTCCCCATAATCATTTTGTTCAGGTGGCTCATTTTTAGAATCATGCTTGGCGCCGGCCTCATAAAAATCCGGGGCGATGAAATCTGGCGCGATGCAACCGCCCTCTATTACCATTTCGAAACGCAGCCCCTTCCCGGACCGCTGAGCCGGTGGTTTCATTTTCTGCCGCATTCCATTCTGAAAGCCGGGGTCTGGTTCAACTGGCTCGCTGAAATTGCCGCCCCTTTCTTCGTTTTTTGGCCACGGTTGGCGCGCCATATTGCTGGTGTAATTATCGTCATTTTTCAAATCAACCTCATCCTTAGCGGTAACCTTTCTTTTTTGAACTGGCTGACAATTGTTCCGGCACTCGCCTGTTTTGATGACGGATTCTGGTCGGCAATCCTTCCAAAAGCGCTCGTGAGGAAAGCAAACCAGGCTGCTGAAAATGCAATCCCTTCGAAACCAATGAATGTAACCGCCTGGATTGTTACTGTTATCATTGGATTCTTGAGTATCCAACCCGTGCTGAATATGTTTTCATCAAAACAGATTATGAATACTTCCTTTGATCCGCTGGATCTTGTGAACACATACGGCGCTTTCGGGTCAGTAGGAATACAACGGATGAATGTGATTTTTGAAGGAACAGATGATGAAATCCCTTCCGATTCAGCCAACTGGAAACCTTATATTTACAAAGGATTACCTGTTCTCCCTGATGTACGCCCGCCGCAGGTGGCACCCTACCAGCTGCGTTTCGACTGGCAAATGTGGTTCGCTTCAATGACAACCTATACGCAATATCCATGGACTGTCAACCTCGTTTGGAAACTGCTGCATAACGATCCAAACGGATTGCGGCTGTTCTCCGAAAATCCATTCCCCGATCATCCTCCAAAATACGTACGGGTGGTATTGTACCGCTACAGTTTTGCAGAACCCGGAAATCCCGAAGGCAACTGGTGGACCCGCCAGGAAGCCGGCATGTGGCTTCCCCCGCTTTCGGCAGACAATCCTGATCTCATCAAATTTTTGAAAAGCAAAAAATGGATACATTAAAAAAACCATCCTCAATTATGAGAACTGCTGGTTTAATACTCCATAACCGCGATGAAATCCCGGGAGCTATTCTGCCTGGAATTTTCGAAATCAATTGATGGTTACGTTAAAAGCAGGTAAAAACTGAAAGATAGACACCTGCTATTGAAAAATCTCGAATCCGGCGCATCAGGTTGAAACTTCCTGAGAAAAAAGTACCTGCCCGGCAAAAAAAAATCATTCCTGCATAATGGAAAAGTTTTTAATGCACGTTTAAACACTCAAAGGTCTTACTGACACTTTGAGGTTAAGCATGCACACTGAAAATCTTTAAACTTTAAACCTTAAACTTTAAACTCCCTTTCCCTCCTTTAAACTTTAAACCTTAAACTTTAAACTCCTTTCCCCTCCTCTGAACTTCAATCAAAAATGCTATTTTTGACAAAAATATCTGTATGGACGAAAACAAACCCGATGAAAGTCCTTTACACCAACTGGCACAATTGCGTAAGCAATATGCTGAATTGAAGGAAGTCTTCGAAAAGAATATCACCGGACAAAAGCAGACAAAAGAGACTTTAAGGCAAAGCAATCGTATGTTTTTGCTTTTGTTTGAAAAATCTGTTTTCCCTGCAACATTATCCGGATTTTCTGATGGAATCATTGTTGAAGTTAACGAAGCATTTGAGCGTGAATTTGGATTTAAAAAGCATGAAATAATTGGAAAGACTTCTTCTGAGCTGGGCATAAATCCCGACAAAGAAGTTAGAATACGCATACTTGAAACATTGAAGGAAAATGGTTCAGTACGAAATCAGGAAATAATTTTGCGCTCCAAACCGGGAAAAAAACTGTATTATGAAATGAACAGTGACAAAGTAGTCATAGACGGGAAAGAATATGTCCTAAATACGATTCTAAACATTAACGAATATAAGAAAGCAGAAAATAAGCTGAAGGAAAATTATGACCTGATACGAATTGCCGGTGAAAAAGCGAAACTGGGTGGATGGAATGTTATCCTGAAAGAAAACCGGACGTATTGGTCGGATGAAGTAGCAGCAATACACGAAATGCCACCCGGGTATGCTCCGCTTGTGGATGAGGCAATTCGTTTTTATGCCCCGGAGTGGCGCGAAAAAATTACAGAAGTTTTTAATAAATGTGTTCATGAAGGCATCCCATATGATGAGGAAATGGAGATAATTACCGCAACAGGGAAACGGGTATGGGTGAGAGCAGTGGGAGAAGCGGTTAGAAATAAGAATGGAAAAATAGTGAGGATACATGGAGCATTTCAGGATATTTCAAATCAAAAACAAGCCGAAAAACAACTAAAAATAAGCGAAACACGGTATAAAGCAATTTTTGAATCCACTGGAACATCTACATTAATTGTTGATGAGGATACAACTATTCTTATGGCAAACAAAGAATGCCTGATTGTAACAGGTTATGACCCGGATGAATTGACCGGGAAGAGCTGGACCAGATATGTAGCCCCGGAAAGTTTGCAGGAAATGCTTAAAAATCAACAGCTGCGACGTCAGAACCCGGATTTGGTACCCCGAAAGTATGAAGTGAAACTTATAGATAAAAAGGGCTCAAAGCGCGATGTCATCCTGAATATAAACATGATTCCCGGCACAAGGCATACTGTTGTTTCCATGCTCGATATCACCGAACGTAAACAGGCAGAAGAAGAACTTCAAATAAACAAAAGCAATCTCGAAGAGTATTTCGAAAATGATATCTCAGCCGATTATGTTGTTTTTGTTTCAGGCGAAATCTACAGCTGCAACAAAACGTTTTTAAACTTATTTGGTTTCGAAAATAAGTCGCAACTCGAAAAGCTTAATACAATCCAACTTTATAAAAATCCGGAAGACAGAAAAAAATTGATCCGGCTGGTTAAAAAACAGAGAAAAGTGGAAAACCATGAAGTGGAATTTGTTTCAGTTCAGGGAAAAACAATTCATGCATTGATAAATGCTATCGGTATTTTTGACAATGATGATAAACTCGAAAAAATCAGGGGATATATTGTCGATATTTCAGAACAAAAAAATATAGAAAAAGAACTTCAGAAAAGCGAAGAGAAGTACAGGTTGTTATTCGCCAATAACCCGCAACCAATATGGATTTACGACCTCGAAACGCTTGCGATCATGGAAGTGAACAATGCAGCCATTCAACATTACGGATATTCAAAGGAAGAATTTCTCTCAATGACATTAAAAGACATCCGCCCGGTTGAAGATATCGAACCTCTTCTTAAGCATATTAATAGTATACCTTCCGCTTTAAATTCATCCGGTGAATGGAGGCACCTTAAAAAGAACGGTGAATTAATCGATGTGGAAATAACCTCACATTTTGTAGTTTTTAATGACCGGAAAGCTCGCCATGTCCTGATAAACGACATTACCGAACGTAAATTTTTCGAAAAAGAATTGCTTAAATTATCCCGAGCAGTAGAACAGAGCCCTGTTTCTGTTGTTGTTACCGATTTAAATGGAAACATAGAATACGTTAATCCAAAAACCCTGCATGTTACGGGTTATACAAAAGAAGAATTAGTTGGTAAAAATCCCCGGATACTTAGTTCATTTGAAAAGTCAAAAAACGAATACAAACAGCTGTGGAATACGATTACCTCAGGCAATGTATGGTTTGGAGAATTTCATAACAAAAAGAAAAATGGTGAACTCTACTGGGAATCTGCATCCATTTCGCCCATATTAAACGAAAAAAAGGAAATAATAAATTATGTAGCCATAAAAGAAGATATTACCGAGCAAAAAAGATTCGAAGATACCCGGAAGTTACTGCTTGAAATTTCACAATTGTCTACCGAACATCATACTCTCACTTCCTTTCTTGCAGAAGTTCATAAGAAATTAAAACAGATTATCCGTGCAGAAAATTTTTATCTTGCTTTATACAACGAAATTAATAATACTTTTTCTTTCCCATATCACTCTGACCAATTTGATAAAATTGAGTTAAACAAACCCTGTGATTTAAGCAACGGTTTTACTGATCATGTTCTTAAATCAAATCAATCACTTATTATTTCCCCAAAAAATCTACCTGTTACTGAAACAGGTGAAATCATAACAGGGTATGGCGAAGAAATTTCAATTTGGCTGGGTGTACCTTTTAAAACGACAAAAGGCAGCAAACCCAATGGAGTAATTGCCATTCAGGATTATAAAAATCTTAAAGAATATACAGAAACAGACAAGTCGATAATGGAAATTATTGCCCATTTCATCGGTAGCTTTATTGAACGCATTCAGTATCTTGAAGAATTGGTACACGCCAAGGAAAAAGCTGAAGAAAGCGACCGCCTTAAAATGGCATTCCTTGCTAACATGAGTCACGAAATACGCACACCCATGAACGGAATTCTCGGGTTTACGGACCTTCTTTTAAAACCCGATTTAAGTAGTGCTGAAAAAGAAAACTTTATTAACATCGTCCATCAAAGCGGGCAGCGTATGTTAAGCACAGTTACCGATATAATTGAAATTTCGAAAATTGAAGCAGGGTTAATTCAATTCAACTTAACCGAAATTGATGTAAAAAACAGTATGGAAGATCTGTATCGTTTCTTTAATCCTGAAGCAGGAAAAAAGGGAATAAAACTCAGCATCGAAAAGCATTTGCCACTGTCAGAAACAAAAATTACTACTGATAAAAATAAACTGGATTCAATTCTTACCAACCTCATTAAAAATGCAATAAAATATACTGATTCCGGAACAATTCAATTGGGATGCCGGAAAAAAGACAAGGTTATTGAATTTTATATAAAAGATACAGGAATCGGGATTCCGGAAAACCGGATAAAAGCAATTTTTAACCGTTTCGAACAGGCCGACATTGCCGACACAAGAGCTCTTGAAGGTTCAGGGCTGGGACTTGCCATTGCAAAATCGTATGTTGAAATGCTGGGCGGCGAGATTTGGGTGGAAAGCCGCGAAGGAAGTGGTTCGATATTCTATTTTACCCTACCTGCCAGTGTGGTATAATGAAATAAAAGATGTGAATGATCGCGTTGAGTAAAAACCTTGTATAGAGAGGAAGGGTTACTACATTGAATATTAAAACAGACAAAAATGATTATAATCAGACATATCAAAAACAGATTTGTAATTTTTGTTTATACCGCTATAATTATTTTTTTTATTGGATTCCTGGATTACATTTCGGGAAAGGAATTATCATTTTCTGTTTTTTATTTAATTCCGATAGCCTTATTGGCACTATACAGGAATACCAAATCAGTTTCAATAATAATCAGTTCATTTTTTGCTTCCTTCATATGGTTTATGGCCGAATATTTTACCAGGGAATATTCCAGCCTTTTTTATCCGTTATGGAATTCATTCGTCCGGTTTAGCATGTTTACATCCGTGGGATTATTACTGTTGTTTTTAAAGGAAAAACATATTCGGCTTAATGCAGTAAATGAAGAATTAAAAGCATTGAACGAAGAAAAAAACAAATTTATTGGAATAGCCGCGCATGATTTACGAAATCCCATTGGTGTTATTTTTTCGTATGCGGATATATTGGTAAGTACTTATAAAGATAATTTTCAA
This sequence comes from uncultured Prolixibacteraceae bacterium, assembly GCA_963816685.1. Taxonomy (GTDB): domain Bacteria; phylum Bacteroidota; class Bacteroidia; order Bacteroidales; family Prolixibacteraceae; genus CAVYUC01. Next base: position 156,114 of record CAWFMB010000012.1, read on the forward strand.
CCTGAAATTTTCGAAATACTGAATACGATAAAATCGATAAGTAACAATTCGCTTGTTGTTCTTCAAAACCTGCTGGATATAGCTAAAATTGAATCAGGAAAAATCGAATTAACCTTTAAAAATCAGGACTATATCTCCTTTATCAGACAGCAGATTTTATTCAATCAAAGTATTGGCTAACCATAAAAACATTGCCATCTTATTCGAATCACAATCAGAAAGCATTTCAATTGATTTTGATGAACACTATCTAAGCGAAGCAGTAGATAATTTATTATCGAACGCAGTAAAATACTCTTACAAAAATTCCAAAATTATTGTACGGTTATCTGTATTAAACCACGAACAGATACTAACAGAAGTTATTGATAGTGGGAAAGGTATCTCTGAGCCCGAACAACAAAACCTGTTTCAGTATTTTCAGACAACAAGTACCCGTCCGACTGGTGGAGAGAAAAGTACAGGATTAGGTTTGGCTATTGTAAAACAGATAATCAATATGCACAACGGAGAAATTGGGGTTAAAAGCACGCTGAACAAAGGCTCAAACTTTTTCTACCGTTTACCGGTTAAACAAACAAAGACAAACCCGTAACCGGATAACCGTTCCCGGAACCCGGGGTGGTTGTGTTTGGATTAAAGTCCCGAAGGATTCCTGCGAATTCGGATCCGTCAGTTAAAACTGACGGCAAAAGATATTGAAAATAACGACCGTCTATCCATCTATGCTCCGCACTATTTGCCCTCTGCCCTTTACTCTTTACTCTTTGCCCTTTGCCCTTTGCCCTTTGCCCTTTGCCCTTTGCTCTTTGCCCTTTGCCCTTTGCCCTTCATACCATCCGGAAATCGCTCTTCTTTAAACTTTAAACCTTAAACTTTAAACTCCATTTAATGCTTAAACTCCGCGCCGGACTTTATCCTTTCCAGCCGCTCACCCATCGTTTTTAGGTGATAAGTATACACATCCCTTGGTGAACAATTATTTTCCTTACAAACAGCGGCGGCATAACCCACCACAACACCCATCTGGGTTGTGGTATGCATCACACGAGGACTGCCCAGACCAACATGAGTGGCCGAAAAACAGCGGCCTGCCATAAACAGGTTGTCAATATCCTTGGAATATAAACAGCGGTATGGAATTTTATACTGCTGAATTTTGGTGTATTCTGCTTCCGTCAGGAAATCATATTTACCTCCGCGCGGATAATGGATATCAATGGCACGCACTTCTTCAACAAACCCATCCTCAAATTCAGGATGATGAATCACATCGCTCTCCTTTAAAATATAATCGCCCATAATTCTGCGTGATTCGCGTTTACCGGCTATGTATGCTATCCATTTTAGCCGGAGGTTTGAATTCTTTGGGTCCTGTTTCACATTGTACCAGTTGCCGTAGACGGCACGGAACATGTGGTCCCGTATTTCTTCGGCATCATAGATGGTATTCATGAGCAAACCATATTCCCAGAACCATTCTCCCCCTGTTGCACGATAATCTTTTGCAACATCCATTGCCCATGGCACTTCCTGAAACCCCACTGTTTTGGGTTTCTCCTGAAATTTATCATCCACAACTTCCACTTCTGCCGAATTCCAAAGAATTGAATTGCCCATTGTCATACCATCTGCTTTCTCCGGTGCGAGAGTTTCATTAAATTCATCGCGCGATTCGCGGCCCATACGCACTTCAGCGCCTGCCCAGTAGCCAATCCAGCCATCTCCTGTGGCATCCACAAAAAGCGGCGCCTCAAAGCGGGTCTCCATGTGAGTGTGCGTGTTAAAGCAATCCACTGCAGTAATTTTGTTGCCCGACTTATGTACCGTATAGGCGCGGGTATTAAGGAAGACAGAAATATTCTGCTCAGCAGTTACAACATTGTTAATCGTATCAGTGGCAGTGATAGCCCCTGCATCGCCATTAGGATAATGCATCGTACTTAACTCCTGTACAATGGTATAAAATTCAAGTCCTTCAGTATGAACACGTATCTCTTTGCTTGCATTTCCGCCCAATACCGGCCGGTCATTAATCAGCGCCACTTTTAAACCCTGACGCGCGGCTGCAACTGCTGCACCGCAACCGGCTAAACCGCCGCCAACTACTACCAAATCAAACTCCCCTGCATTTTGAGGTGCGGGAATACCCAGTTTTTCTTTCCGCCATGCTGTCATATCTTCCAGCTCAACCGGTGGAAAATCGTTTTTATCCTTCGAAAAGTAAATAGCATCGCAACGTCCTTCAAATCCGGTTTCATCTTTCAGTTCAATCTTTAGTTTCCCTGAACTGCCAACCTTCACCCTCCCCGACTGCACCCATTGCCAGCCTTCGTTTACACCAAAAGTCTCCGGGTATTCTTCACCATCAAAAATAAGTTTGAATGTGCCCGGTGTCTCCGGCCGATCAGGCACCCAGTCTTTTGTGCGTACCCAAAACCAGTAACGCCCGCTTTCAGGAAAATCAATTGTTGTCACTGCGTTTTCAACCGGTTCACCCATCCCGTGCGCCAGCAAATACGGCGAACCCATGGATGGAATAAACTGCTGGTCGACAACCCACCCGCCGGTATTCCCAAAGCTTTCGGCTTCAAGTAATACAGAAGGTTGTGCAAATAAATCCAGCGAGATAATTACCAGGATAATGATGAATATGTTTTTCATAACGATGTTTTTAAAATCTGTTCCACAACGTACTACGGTAAAAATGGTGGAATAAGGTAATATTATATGGTTGAACTCTACTGCTACTAAGGTATAAACAGAGAAATAAGGTTTTAAATTCAAATCCCACTTAAATTTTTATTTCAGGAATTTTATCCATACCTGTTTTTATAAAATGTTTTCTATTGTCATATCTTTTTATTTTTCACCCTGGCAAAAATAAACCACCCATTGAATAAGGGAATAAGGTAATATTATAAGGTTGAACTCTACTGCTACTAAGGTATAAACAGAGAAATAAGGTTTTAAATTCAAATCCCACTTAAATTTTTATTTCAGGAATTTTATCCATACCTGTTTTTATAAAATGTTTTCTATTGTCATATCTTTTTATTTTTCACCCTGGCAAAAATAAACCACCCATTGAATAAGGGAATAAGGTAATATTATAAGGTTGAACTCTACTGCTACTAAGGTATAAACAGAGAAATAAGGTTTTAAATTCAAATACCAGTTAAATTTTTATTTCAGGAATTTTATCCGTACCTGTTTTTATAAAATGTTTTCTATTGTCATATCTTTTTATTTTTCACCCTGGCAAAAATAAACCACCCATTGAATAAGGGAATAAGGTAATATTATAAGGTTGAACTCTACTGCTACTAAGGTATAAACAGAGAAATAAGGTTTTAAATTCAAATACCAGTTAACTATGGTTTAAACAGAGGAACAAGGTATGCAACTGCCAGTTAACCTTTATTTTTTAAATTATACATTTCTTATTGTTGAAGAGCTTCCTCTCACCTTATCTTTTCTTTTTTACCTTCGTAGAAAAACGGCTCACCCACCCCCATACCTTATTACCTTATTTTTAACCGGTTCCAAATAATAATACATATTCACAAAATTGCCTGTTATCATTTTACCTATTTCTTTAACTTATCCTGATAATATTTAACGAACTTATCATATTCCTCTGAAAAACTGTATTTTTTGTGATGTTCAGGCTGATTAAGAATATATTTGCACACCTTATTCACATCTGATTTTGAAACAGAAAAAGCAGAAGCTGACTGTTGCCAACCAAATACCCCCACAGAAAGCTTATATTTATTGATAAACCATTCTGAACTATCAGCAACTATAGATGCCAGTTCCTCCTCAGCCAACGCTGCAGAACGGGAAACAAGAAAGTGGACATGGTCAGGATTTGCATAAATAGCATAGAGCCTGGAATCATTTCGATTTACAATGCCAGTGATATATTTTTCTATTCTTTCCCTGTTAAGTTCAGGTATCAAATTTTGCCGGTGAAATGTTGTAAAAACAAAATGAGTATACAGGTTATTATATTCTATCTTCATCGAAAAAGGGAATTAGGTTAATAAATTAATTATGAATACTTAGCAACTTAGTTATGAAATATAACAATATAATTTTTTATTTATGCTACCATTTCTTGTCAAATTAAAATGCAACTCCAAAATTTCTTTCCACTGCTTTCGATTTAATAAACATTACGAATTACCAGCTATCTGCCTCCATTTTACTCCTCAATCATAAACGTATTAAACGAATCCCCCTCCAGATTGGCAGTAATGGATTTATCACCCGCATTAACGGTAATTTGTTTAGCTGCAGCTCCTTCATTCTGCACAACAACAACAATACTTTTATTCGGATTTTGAAAAGCAATCACATTCCCGAATACTCCCGAAGTAGTTAACAAATGAGCGCCGGGTTGCACAAAATGGCTCACATGCTTCATCAGGTAATATTCATGGTTAAACCGGTATGTACTTGTCTCCGGATCGACGGTAACCAGCGAGTTCTGCTGCCATCCCCAGCGGCTGAAACCACCTTCATCGAGCGACATGTTCCAGTAAAGATAGGCGCTGGCACCATTTTGCAGGTAATGTTTCATCAAGGTCCAGGCATAACGGCAATATTCCCAGTCGTTTTTGCCGTCGCCACACTCCTGCTCCGTTTGATAAAGCTGCAATTCCGGATATCTTTTGTTTATTCCCTGAATGGCTTCCTTCCCTGCCCACTGAAATCCAACGCCCTGAATATATTTGCCTGCATCACGATCATTAAGTATCGTATCCACAAGCGCTTCATTCGGCCGTTCCATTGTGCCAAAGAAAATCCCAACATCCTGCTTTTCCATTTCCGGTCCAAGGTACTTGCCGATGAATTCTGCCAACCCCTCAGCTGTCCATGTACAGCTCGGAAAAATCTGACAGGAGTTGAATTCATTTTGCGGCATAATCATCCCGATATTTATCCCCTCCTTTTTGTAAGCCTCAATAAATTTTGAAAAATAAAGGGCATAGGCACGAAAATAATTATCTTCCTGAATAAACATATTTGTACCTTCTTTGCCTTGTTTATCCGCCGGAAGGTGATTTTGAAACTGCTCAGCCAATCCTTCCCATGGCACACTGCATGCGTAATGTTTGTTCCACTTCATCCATGCCGGCGGACTCCAGGGAGAAGCCCAAATTTCCAGCTCCGGACGATATGCGAGCGCTTCATGAATAAACGGTATTAATGTTTCACGATCATTATCAATACTGAAATTTGCCATTTCGAAATCGCCTTCCGTTTCGTCATAAGAATACCAGTCGCGCGAAAAATCATTGGCTCCGACAGGCATCCGGCAAATCGTAAAATTAGCGCCTTTGTCCGGTTCAAAAAGTTCGGCAAATACTTCTGCCCTGTCTGCATCATTTAACCGGCTCAGCGAAACCCATCCAAGTTCATTGAAACAGGCGCCAAATCCTTCCATTTCCTGCAACCGCTTTTCAGTATCTATTTTAACATCAAAATCATCTGTTGCCTTCTGTATTTCTAAACCTTCCTTTTCTATCCAGTGATTGTTTTTGGTAGTTGCAACCCATTCAACTTTTTGTTGTGAACACGACACCAACAAAAGGGCAAACAGAATATAAACTGCACTTTTCATTTTGATTTTAATTTAATTTATTGAACTTCGAAATGATATACGCCGCTTTTAACCTCGAACAACTGATATCCTTCTTCATTACCTGCCGAAGTCACAAATTCATTACTGCCTGCAGGGTTGCCGCTTTCAAAAACCTTCTGGTCATTTGTTGCCGGAACATAAACTGTAGCCCGGCAACCAACCGGAACTTCAACTTTTACAGCTAAATGCTGATTTGATTTTTCCCACAAAATACCTGCTTTTCCATACGAGGTATTGTTGTAATATTTTGCAAACGAAACATCATCAACAGGTTGCGGACGGAAGATAATATGGCGGTAACCGGGTTCATCCTCATCAGCATTCATTCCTGCAAGTTTGCGGTAAAACCAACTCAATCCACCACCAAACATCGGGTGGTTGTGTGAGCCGTCGGTGCTCCATTGTTCCCAGGTAGTTGTGGCTCCCAGCTCAAGCCAGCGGCCGTAGGAAGGTTCATCCCTTTTGTTCATTGCTTCATAGGCAAACTCATGTAATCCGTTTTCCGACAAGGTTTCGAAAAAGAACTGCGTGCCAAAAATCCCTGTATCCAAATGGCCGTCATTGGCTTTGATATTTGCTTTCAATGCCGAAATTACTTTATCATATTTATCAGCAGGAACTCCCATTTTCAACGCAAATATATTGGCTCCCGCATCTCCGTAGGTTCCTTTTTCTTCATTCCAGAAATGAGTCATAAAAGCATTTCTCGTATTTTCGGCAAGCTCTTTATACTTTTGAGCCTCCTCATTATTCCCAAGTGCTTTGGCTGATTTGGAGGTGAGGTCAGCACAACGCCAGAAATAAAAGGTGTGAACAAGCTCATCCTGTGGCAGCTCTCCAGGTGTAACCCATTCCCCCAGGTTGAACCATTTCAGTACCTTTCCGTCTTTGCCGACACGTTGCTGGTGCATGATTCCTTCAGCATTCACCCATTGCTGCATATAGCGGATATATTCCTTCATTGCCGGATAAGCATCATCGAGAATATCCTTCGAACCAAAATGTTTGTAAAATTCCCAGGGCATGATGCTGATTGCCGCTCCCCATGCCACGCCACCGCCGCAACCTGGTTGCCAGGGCGCACCATTTGGAACATAACCGGTTTCCACCACCTGCGCCCCTATAATATCCTGAATCCATTTGTGATAAAAGCTTTTTGCATCGAAATTGTGCATTACAGTAACGCATGACACCTGCCCGTCGCCGGTATAAGGCGATCGCTCACGATGTGGGCAGTCGCTTGCAATTCCGCCATGCATGTTGTCAGTCTGGGTGCGTTGCCACACTTTATTCAATTCGTTGAACATTGAATTGGAAGTTTCAAAATCAGCCGATTTCTCCACAGAAGTATTCACTACTTCTGCAGTAATTTGCTCCGGCGAAAGTACACCCGGCCAGTTCACAATTTCCACTTCACGGAAAATAAACCAGTTAAACCGCGCTGCATAACTTTTCTTTTCTTTATCTCCACTAAAAATGTAGGAGTTGTCACCCGAATAAGTATTGCTTAAATATTTTATTTCGATTTTATATCCGGCAGGTCCTTCAATATTATTCAATCGTACCCAGCCCGAAACCTCTTCGCCAAAATCGACAATGTAGTTTCCATTGTACATTTTCTCAATACGAATGGGTTTTAAGCATTCGACTACTTTATCGGCGGGAGCAGTGTGCGCCACCAGCTTTCCAAAAGGCGCTTTTCGTTCAGCAGCAGTTTCCCATTTCGAATCGTCGAAACCTGCGGTACACCAGCCAGGTTGCTCTTTGCGGGCATCATAATGTTCGCCATAAAAAACCATGTCCATCAGAATCGGACTTTTAGCTGCTTTCCATGTTTGGTCCGAAACAATCACATCCTCTGTTCCGTCTTCGTAGGTTACATGAATCTGAGCAAGAAACCTCGGAGTTCCGTAGCCTTGCGCCCAGTATTTTGCAGGATTGTAAAAACCGTTTCCGAGAATGCCGCCCACAGCATTTGTCCCCTGTTTCAAACCATCAGAAATATCGTAAGCAAGATACATCACCTTGTATTCCCTGAAATCATCGGGAAGCGGGATGTTCTGATTTATCAGTCCCGGCCGCTTTCCGTAATTCGTTTGATTTGGAACAAGTACATCGTCGCCCACTTTTTCACCATTCAGGTACATTTCAAAATAGCCAAGGCCGGTAACATAGGCAACAGCTTTTTTAACCTTTTTATTTACTTTAAATTCCTTCCGGAGTAGCGGTGCCGGGGGAGGAAGTTCTTCAGGAAGCGCTGCATTCGGGTTCATTGGCTTTGGCAAAGCCTCCTCTCCCTGCCAGGGAGCACCAATCCAGGTGGCTTTCCAGTCAGATGGATTCAGCAGCCCCATATGCCAGAAAGCAGGTTCGCTCCATCCTGAAGGTTGGCCGTTTTTATCCCATACGCGCACCTGCCACCAGCAATCCTGCCGCGATTTTAAAGGCGAACCGTTGTATTTAATCCTTGCCGACTCGTTACTCTCCACACGTTTACTGTCCCACAAATCCGGTTGTTCAAGTTTATCGGGTGAACTTGCCACACGAACCTGCCATGCAGTCTGTAACTGGCCCCGCTCACCTTCGTTTGCCTTGTTTATCCATGAAAGTCGCGGTTGTAAAACATCAACCACCGAAGGATTCTCAAGGTACTCACAGGTAAGTTGCGTGGGATTAATTTTTGCAAAAGCAGAATTCAAAACAAGTGCGAAAAGAAACAGCAAAATAATTGATTTCATTACAACAATTTTAGGTTGAATAAATTGGAATCAGATCAGGCTAAAAATAATAAAAAAGCCTGGTAAACATGACGAAATAAAGGTTTATATCTGCGAATCCTTCGCCTGACAAACAGTGTACTGTTAATTCTTCCAGCGGAATGAAACAACAGATTTTGCCGGCACCAAATACTCAAAGCCGGAGCCACCAACATTTACTGCAACCGTTTTATCTTCAGCAGCATCATTTTGCAACACAAATGCATAACTGCCATCCTCATTTTCGAATGCAGAATAATTCATTTCTTCAGCATGGTTTCCTGTTGCTTTTATACGCACCGCCCCTGGTTTAACAACTGCCGAAAGGTGCCCGATAATATAATAGTGCGAATTGCGGACAATGGTTTTATAATCCTTCGAATCGATATCAACAGCTCCATAGCAGGTACGGCATCCATGCTCCCGGTTCGGACCACGGTCGGTGTCAAGCATCAGGTTCCATACAATTACTGCCTTACACCAGTTATTCACTGTTCCCAGGGCTACTTCTTCCATATCATCCATCAGGCGGGTTGCCAAATCCTTCCCGTTATTCCATGTTCCAATGGAGGTTTCGGTAAATAAAAGCTCCATTCCGGGTGCCTGGCTGTGGATATCATCCAGTTCTTTTTTGTCGCCTAAATAATTATGATAGGCCGCCCCCGTAATATATTTCTTTGCTTCCGGGTCTTCATAAATTTTTACCGGATAATCGAATTGATCCTTCATCTTGTCGTAGTTGTAGTTGTGGTCGAATACATAAATTTTTGTATCAAGCCCCGCATTTTGAATTGCCGGCCCCAGCTCTTTTACAAACTCACGCTGCTCATCCCAACCCATAAACAATGATGCTGAATTTCCCCGGTTAAGCGGTTCGTTTTGAGGCGTAACGGCTATAATATGTATCCCGTTTTCAGCAAATGCCTGAATCCATTTTACAAAATAAGCAGCATAATCCTGATAATACTCCGGATTAAGCTGACCACTCGTCCACGAATTAAAAGGCTCCAAATCAGTCAGGTTATTTACCTTCATCCAGGGCGGACATGTCCATGGCGAACCGAGAATCTTAAGTTCAGGATTGATTTTAAGAATTTCTTTAAGAATTGGAATAACATATTCAAGTTCTTCTTTCTGAAGACTGAAATTTTCAATTCCCTTTTCATCGCAACAGGTATATTCGCTGAGCGAAAAATCTGAACATCCAATGGAAATGCGAATATAGCTGTAACCCATTCCTTTATCGTGTGAAAAGGTTTCGGTTAGAAACTTCTTCCTGTCCGACGGTTTCATCTGCATGAGGTTATAAGCTGACGAGCCGGTAACAGCAGCGCCAAAACCATCCATTTCCTGGTATTTTGTTTCCGGATCGAGAACAAACGTGATTAATGAATTTCCCGGAATTGCTTCCGGTGTAAAGGCTTTCTTTTCAAAATCGCTTGAACGGTCGGTAGTTGTAATATACAGCGTTACTTTCCCACTCTTATCAGCTGAAATATTATTCTTTTCTGATCCATTTTTTCCGTGAGCCGGAACAGAACCAAAACAAATCGTGCAAAACACAATCAGAATTACGAATTTATTAAGCATACTATTAAAGGTTTTATCAAATCAGATTTTAAACAGCCGAAATTAAGAATTTATATTTCTTTCCAAAATTGATGGAACAAACAATCTGCTACAATTTTCTTAAAACCGGATAATTGGATTTTTACAAATGACAAATGACGGATGACTTTCCTTTTTCCTACATTTGTTGTACAAAAACAATTTTTAAATGCATCCACAGATTCAAAACTTAAAAAATACTGATTTTGGAAACTTTTTCCTGATGGCCGGACCATGTGCCATTGAGGGCGAACAAATGGCAATGGAAATTGCCGAAAAGATAGTTGAAATCACTGCCCGGTTAAAAATACCCTTCATTTTCAAAGGTTCATACAGGAAAGCAAACCGTTCGCGGCTCGATTCCTTCACCGGAATCGGCGATGAAGAAGCGCTGAAAATCCTACGGAAAATCGGGGAAACTTTTGGTATCCCGACAGTGACGGATATACATTCAGCCCATGAAGCTGCAGTGGCTGCTGAATATGTGGATGTATTGCAAATCCCTGCTTTCCTTTGCCGCCAGACTGATATCCTTGTTGCAGCAGCTGAAACCGGTAAAGTAGTCAACATTAAGAAAGGTCAGTTCCTTTCGGCCGAAGCCATGCAATTTGCAGTAACAAAGGTCCGTGAAAGCGGGAATGAAAAGATTGTGCTTACCGAGCGGGGAACAACTTTCGGTTACCAGGATTTGGTGGTGGATTACCGTGGAATTCCGGTCATGCGGAGGATGAATGTACCGGTTGTTCTCGACATTACCCATTCTTTGCAACAACCCAACCAGGCAAGCGGAGTAACAGGGGGCAAACCCGGACTGATTGAAACCATTGCCCGTGCCGGAATTGCTGTTGGTGTTGACGGCATCTTTATTGAAACACACCCGCATCCCGAAATTGCAAAATCAGACGGTGCAAACATGCTGAAACTTGACCTGCTGGAACCACTTTTGGAAAAGTTAATTCGTATTAAACAGGTGATTGATAAAATATAAAATGAGGTATGTATACTTCTCCGGTAAAAATAAAATTCTGGTTAAGCCAGCAAGGAATGAAAATAGAATAATTGATATTCAATAAGATGGGGTTATGGGCCTGAAGACTCCGGCCTGATGACTAACCCCGGGATTAATCCCGGGGATATTTAACCAGGTTTAAAAACTTAAATGAATTTATTCAAATGAAACAATTCGAAAATATTGCGGTCGAACTTGAAACACTGCTATCGGAATGGGAGCCAAAACTTAATGCACTTTCCGATGAGGTCATTTCAACACCCCGCAATTCACAAAACCGGAACATCAAACAGATCATTGGCCACATGATTGATTCCGCATCGAACAACACTCACAGGGTGGTGCAGCTTCAGTACCGGGAATTACCCTTGCGGTTCCATAATTATGCCACTTACGGAAACAATGATCGCTGGATAGCAATACAGAATTACGAAGACGAAAACCGGGATCACCTGATTCAGCTTTGGAAATATGCTCAACTTCATTTTATTCATGTCATTCAGCAGGTTAATCCGGATAGCTTAAACAATGAATGGATTTCCATGGTGAATGAAAAAATTACCCTCCGAAAGATGGTGGAAGATTTTCCGCGTCATTTTAAACTGCACCTGAAAGAAATTGAGGAATTGACTAAATGAAAAATTGAAAAATTGGGAAATTGAAAAATTGTTAAAGAGGTTATGAAAAACAGAAGAAATTTTCTTAAAAAGGTATTGGCAGGAGTTGCCGCAACGAGCATTATTCCATTTGCAAAAAAGGCATCGGCCGGCGAAGTCAAAATTGAGGGAGCCCTGGTGCACCACGTTTATTTCTGGCTGAAAGAGCCTGATAACAAATCGCACCGGCAACAATTTGAAGAGGCAATTGAAAAGCTGTTAAAAGTGGAAACAATTAAACTGAGTCACTTTGGTGTGCCTGCAAGGACTGAAAAACGCGATGTTGTTGAAAATTCGTACACCTATTCGTACATGGTAATGTTTGACAGCATTTCAGACCAGGATAAATACCAGGTTCACCCGGTGCACCTTAATTTTGTTGAGAAAAACGCTCACCTGTGGGATAAGGTAATTGTGTATGATTCGGTAGATTGAAAATGCGGGAAACGGAGTTTCCTAACTCCGGCATTTTGGTTTCCAGATAATGTTTGAGTTAGGAAACTCAAACTCCAGGATGGAAAAACTCAAACTCCCGGGTTAATGGAAGAACAGGTAGGCCATTAAAATTGCTGCGATGATTCCGGTAAAATCGGCAATCAGTCCGCAAACCACTGCATACCGCGTGTTTTTTATTCCGACAGAACCGAAATAAACAGCCAGGATATAAAAGGTAGTATCAGTAGCTCCCTGCACTGTACTTGCCACCCGGCCAACAAATGAATCGGCGCCGTATGTAGTCATTGCATCCACCATCATTCCGCGGGCGCCGCTGCCACTAAGTGGTTTCATTAAAGCAGTTGGAAGGGCCGGAATAAAATCAGTATTTATACCCGCCTGTTCAAAACCCCAGGAAAAACCTGAAATCAGCCAATCCATTGCTCCTGAAGCACGAAAAACTCCAATGGCAACCAAAATGGCAACAAGGTACGGAATGATTTTCACTGCAGTTTTAAAACCGTCCTTTGCACCGTCAATAAAAGCTTCATAAACATTTACTTTTCTTCGTAATGCCATTAGAATAAAAGCAATGATCACTGTAAATAAAATGAAATTACTCGCCACATTCGATATTTCAGTGATTGCATCCTGATCGAGCGTGGAAAAATACCAGATTATCGCTGCAATAATCAAGGTTAAACCTCCCAGATAAGCCAGAATCACACGATCGAGCAAATTAATTTTTTGATAAACGGCAACTGCAATTAATCCGGCAATAGTCGAAAAATAAGTGGCCAGCAGTATCGGGATAAAAATGTCGGAAGGATTCACAGCTCCCAATTGTGCCCGGTATACCATAATGCTGATGGGCAACAATGTCAATCCCGAAGTATTTAATACAAGGAACATAATCTGAGCATCCGAGGCAGTTTTTTTATCCGGATTTGTCTGCTGCATCTCTTTCATGGCCTGCAGCCCCATTGGTGTCGCCGCATTGTCGAGGTTCAGCATGTTTGCTGCTATGTTCATCATAATGGAACCGTATGCCGGATGTGATTTCCCCAGGTCGGGAAACAGCTTGTTGAAAAACGGACCAATTACTTTGGAAAAAACCTTTACGATGCCTCCCTCTTCACCGATTTTCATAATTCCCATCCACAGGGTAAGCACACCCGTTAACCCGAGTGAAATTTCAAAGCCGGTTTTGGCCATATCAAACGTTGCATTTACCATTTCAGGAAATACCCCGGTATCGCCAAAAAAAATCAACCGGACAAGGCCGATTACAAAGGCAGACAAAAAGAAGAATATCCAGATGTAGTTTAGTGCCATTTAAGCCCCTCCTTACCTCCCCAAAAAGGGAGGAATTTCAAAAACTTAAATTTTTGATTCGAATTCTTTTGCCATTTTATTGATATCATCGACAGAAGGGTCTCCTGAAAAAACGGCCAAACGATACCTGAATGTTGCTGTTTCGCCTTCTGCAACAGAAAAATTCATCTCTTCCTTACCGTCAGAAAATACTTTTTGTCCAAGGGTATTTGCTGCAAAGAGTCCATAACCGCGGGCATGCCAGTAGGTCGGATAACCAGGATTTGCAGGATGGTCGAAAATAACGATTGCCACCTTTTCACCATTCACTACACCTGAAAGTTTCATCCATTTTCCTCGGGTACCCCATACATCGCCGCCTGTAATTCCTTCGCTGCTCAGGTAATCTCCGGTTGCAATGTTATCGTCTGATGCTTCCACTTCAGTAACATTCCCATGCGAATCAACCAGTTGTACTTTTCCTGTCGCCGGTAATTCCAATGCGCGGGTAACGCGGATTGCAAACATCCCTTCTTTATTGTCGGTTATTTTTACCTCCCCGTTAACAGCTTTAAGTTTTGTTATACGGTCGATAATCCTGGTTTTACCGTTTGCTATAAAGCGGAATTCGGTTTCTTCATTTAACAACTTTTCTCCTTTGTTATTTTTCCATGAAGCAGTGGTAACCAATGCTCCTTCACCTCTTCCGTTTCTTATTTTTTCAATGCTTTCATTATAAATAGTACCATACTGATCGGCTTTATCAGCAGGAATTGCATCTGAATTATTCCAAAAGTCAAGACCATTAACATCGCCGTAATTTAACCAGATCCCAACATGATGCGGATGATCAGCACGCTCGCCGGCTTTGTTTTTTAAGGGAAACTGGCGTGTAATTTCATTCCCTTCAGCAGTAATTACCGGCCACAACACCGGCTTCTTTATTGTTTTCGGATAAATGTAAGAGGTAAACAATTCATTGTTAATCAGTACATCCACTCTTCTTTCAGCAGGTTTGGGAATAAGTTCAACTTTTTGTCCAACAGAATTAAAAACAAGGCACATAAAAACAACAGCTAAAAATATATTTCTTTTCATTTTGGTAATTTTAATTGGTTTTAGAAGGCACAAGATAATAAAAAAAGAGGGACATTTCTGCCCCTCTTTTTTTGATGGATTTATTAATTAATATCCAGGACGTTGTTCCAGAACACCAGGTTGCAAATCGAGCTGGACTTGCGGAATTGGCTGGAATTTATCTTTTTCTTCGAAAGTAGCCAAACCAGGTTTTTGCATGAATTGTCTGATTCTTGCATCATTTTGTGCAAACTCATTTAAAGTAGCAGCCATATCAACCCTCATACCACCGGGAAGTTTATCCCAACGGCGGAGATCGAAAAAGCGGCGTCCTTCAGTGGCAAATTCAAGTCGCTGTTCCCACTGTGCAGCCCGCATGGCTTCCTCCTTATTGGCGAACGGACCATAAAGACCTACTTTGTAATTTGCTGCAGGCTGCGACCAATCCACAGCACCACCGGTTTCATAATCGGCATCAGTTGTACCGGCACCCCATGGATAGACTGTTGGCGGCAATTCGTGAATCAAAACTTTACCCATTACCACATCATTGTCGGCCCTGTCACGTATCATATTAATGTAAGTACGGGCAAGTTCAAGGTCTCCATCAAAGGCTGCAATTTCTGCTCTCCACAAAAGAATATGGCTGTAACGGATGTAACGGTAATTATTTGCATTAATACCAGTTTGCCAGCCGGTAGTAGTAGATAAGCTGTAACGCTCCGACTTTTTAAAGAAAGGTTTTGATGCAGGCATATATGGGCCTCCGTCCGGTTGTTTACGAATCCAGTCACGACCACGGTTAATACCCCAGTCCTTGTAAGGAATTCCACGGCGGCTAACTGTCCAGTCCAAACGCGGATCCAGCAAATCTTCAGCAGGAACAAATGTAGCTTCAGAAGCAACTCCCTGATCATTTTTCAAATCAGTATCATTAAATGTATCGAAAAGCGGCAAACCATTTGCATCTACTTTATAAGCATTTACAAGATTTTGTGAAGGCTGGTGAAACCCGCAGCACATTCCAATATCCGAACCGTGGGGCCAGTTTAACCCAATTCCCATTTCAGCATTCAATGATTCATTGATATCATTCACATTTGCCTGAATTTCAAAAACTGATTCAGCGTTGTTATTGGTTTCAATGTTGAAGTTATCAATGAAATTTGGCATCAGCGAATACTTTCCGCTGTTAATAATATTATCGAGCAATGTTTTGGCTTTATCATATTGCAAATCCTGCATATAGGCACGTGCGGCTACAGCCATAGCTGCATATTTTGTAGCACGGCCCGGCTGTGCCTGTGTTTCAGGAAGATTGTCCCAGGCATAGGTCATATCATCAACAATAAACTGCAATACTGCTCCCGGTTCATTAACATTGGATACTAAAGTTGGATCTTCAGTTTCTTCGGTTAACAAAGGAAGGTAATCACCAAAAACAAGCCACGACTCAAAATAAAACAGTCCTCTTAAAAAACGGGCTTCTGCTTTAAATTTGGTTGCCTGTTCATCTGTAATATTTCCAGCCTCCAACGTATTATTTATTACTTTCAGTGTTTTATTGGCACGGTCAATCCCCATACCAATATTCAGTCTCCATTTATCAGCAGGATAATTGTTTGTTGATAATACTTCCCAGCGTTCAATATCATTAACAGGAACCTGGTCTGAAATTTCTGATCCTTTATAGGCATCATCGGAGGCAGCTGAGCCATAAGTCCAGTTTTGAATGGATGCTCCCCAGGAAACTTCCCAAAGGGAACTGCCAGGAACTACTGCATAAGTACCAACCAATAATGCATTAATTCCTTTCGCATCATAGAATACATTTTCAGAAGTAGATCCTAACGGAGCTTTATTCAGAAATTCTTCTGAACAAGAATTAAACAAGGCCAGGATACCGGTTATGGCCATTAATATCGATAGTTTTTTCATATCTTCTATTATTTAAGTTAATTACATTAATAATTAAAGTCCAAGATTTATTCCAAACATAATCTGACGTGGAGTAGGCCATGCGCCCAAATCCATACCCATATAAGTACCTGAAGCATTAACTTCCGGATCAAGACCACTGTAATTTGTAATCGTAAACAGGTTGGTAACCTGTCCGTAGATTCTAAGACTTTTGATTTGCGCTCTTTCCAGTATGCTTTTTGGAAAAGTATATCCAAGACGAAGCGATTTTAAACGCAGGTAAGAACCATCTTCAATAAATGCAGACGAAGGTTCCTGAGAGGTATCATCGAAATCAAGAATCGGAAGTTTTGCATTTGCATTATTATCCAGATACGGGCTGCCCCATGAATTGTACAATGCATCTTTGCTTAATCCGCCATTAAACATACCGTAATCAATCCAGCGGGTTACATAATTGGTAACATCATTACCATAACTTCCGTAGAAAAACAGGTTTAAATCGAAATTCCCATAACCTAAATCAATATTCAAACCTCCTGTAAAATCCGGATGTGGATTACCAATATAAGTTCTGTCTTCGGCGTTAATAACCCCGTCAGTTTCATCCGGAACACCATCGCCATTGGTATCCACAGTTAACTGATCCTTATACTTGAAGTGACCCGGCTGGTTATAGGTTCCTTCATCACCAATGGCTGTCGGCCATGCATCAGCTTCTGCCTGATCCTGGAAAATACCAACTACTTCATATCCGTAAAATTCAGGGAATGAAGTCCCCACTGTGGCACGGGTATATTCTTTCTGTCGTTCATTTGCACCGCTAATGTATTCCTCAACATCTTCCGAAAGTTTTGTTATTTCATTTGAATAATGAGATAGCGTTAATCTCGCACTGTAAGTGAAATTTCCGTTTAATGCTGAATTTGCATAACCAAGTTCAAAATCAAAACCTGTATTTTTCATTTCGGCAATATTGACAAAAGGTGCAGTTGCATCACCCATGACCTGCGGAATTTGTAACCGGTATAACATGTCGTAAGTATTCCTTTGCCATACATCAACAGAGAAGGTCAGAGAATTATCAAGTAATGTTCCGTCCAAACCAACATCGATAGTTTCTGTGGTCTCCCAGGTAACATCTTCATTACCCAAAGCATTTGGCATAAAACCAGAGATAGCTCCGGTATTCGATCCGTCAAGTGCGTAGGAGGAACGGTAACTGTCTGTGCGGTATGTTGTATATGAGTTATAGTTTCCTATACGATCATTACCGGAAACTCCCCATCCAACTCTGACTTTCAGAAGATCCAACCAATCACGGGTGCCGGCCATAAAACCTTCCTGCGACATGGCCCATGCGACTGATGCTGCAGGGAATGTTCCGTACCGGTTAGCCTCGCTGAACCTGGAAGAACCATCTCGGCGCACTGTGGCTTCAAAAAAGTATTTCTGCATCAGGTCGTAATTAATACGTCCAAATACAGAGAACAGCGACCATTCCGATCCATTTCCACTGTTTTCCTTATTCGATTCTCCTGAATCAAGTTGCATATAATCCGGATCCATAGAAAAATAATTTCTTCTGCTTGCATTCAGCGATTGATACCTGTTGTCAATTGCTTCAGTACCCAGCACAATATTAAAACGATGGATATCGGCAAAAGTTTTATTAAAATTTAAAGTATTTGACCAGTTCCACTGCAGTGAATAGTTTGAGTTGACATCCAGTCCGTTAACCCGGTTAGGTTCCGAATGTTCGTAATTTGGAATAATATATCCTTTGTAATTCCACTGACCAAAGTTATATCCGAATAAACTTTTCAGGGTTAATCCTTCAAAAAATGTAATTTCAGCAAAAGCGCTTCCCAGAACCCTTGCCCATTTGCCATTGTTATTGCGATCGCGGTATAGCATTGCTACCGGATTGGAGGTGTTTCCCATTTCAGGAGCACGTGAGCCTGCAAAATTTCCTCCGATATCATATACAGGAATGATAGGTTGAGCCCTGTAAGCAAATGAAACTGGAGTACCTTCACCATTATCCGATAAATTACCATGCTCATCAATATAGATTACCTGAAGATTTTCACCTGCCCTAAACCAGTTGTTGAATTTTGCATCAGAATTCATCCTGAACGTGTACCTTTTAAAGTTGGTGTGTTCAAGGATACCATCTTCATCCAGATAATTTCCTGAGAATGCATAGGTTGCATTATTGGCGCCACCTCTAACTGACAGATCATATTCCTGAACAATACCGTTACGGTAGATTTCATCGTACCAGTCAGTGCCTTGTTTATTTGCTTTAAAAATCTGGTAATCCGGATAATTGTATAAAGATGGATTAACCGAAGCATCGCCTTCTTTTGCACCTGCCGGTAAAATATAATCCGGAATTACCGGAGAACTTCCTGTACCATATTGTGCATGGGAATAGGCCATCCCCCTGTTGTCGAATGACATCCAAAGTGCATCTGCATATTCCTGTGTATTTAATAAATCGTATTGATTTACTGCCTGGCTTACACCTGTTTTTGCAGTAAAATTAATTGTAGGCTGCTGATTTAAACGTCCGTGTTTTGTGGTAATAATTACAACACCGTTGGCACCCCTTGTTCCGTAAATTGCTGCCGATGATGCATCTTTTAAAACCGAAATCGATTCAATGTCACTTGGATTGATATTGTTTCCCGGACCCGCAGGTACACCATCAATTATGTATAACGGATTTGGATCATTAATTGTACCAATACCACGAATTCGTATAGTTGCATCGCCACCCGGCCTGTTGGATGAAGTCACAGTAACTCCTGACATTTGCCCCTGCAAACGACTTACCACACTGGGTGCTGTAGAAACTTCCAATGCTTCTTCAGAAACAGAAGAGACTGCACCGGTTAATTCTTCCTTTAAGCGGGTACCGTAACCTACAACAACTACTTCGTCAACCCCGATAACATCAGGCCTTAAAGTGACGTTAATGGTTGACTGGCTGCCGACTTCAATTTCCTGTGTTAACATACCAATGTATGAAAATACAAGTGTATTCGTTTGTGCCGGCACTGTCAACTGGTATTCACCATCTACATTTGTAATTGTACCCACTGTTGTTCCTTTGGCAACAATAGTAACTCCCGGCACTGCGGCACCATCCTGGTCCGTAACTTTACCGGAGACTTGTTGTTGAGCATAAGAACCTGTAGAAATTGCCATAAAAGTGGCTAGAAAAAGATAGGTCAGAAACCCTCTCAGATGTTTTTTTTCCATAGATTTTAAGTTTTGTTAATAAAAATTAGTGTGAAAATAGTATGAATAAAACAGATAATTCTGTACTAAATTTCAGAAGGAAGTGTCCATAGGCAATAAGTTTTTATCATTAGTTAGCTAGCATCAAATTTAAAATAAAAAAATTAATATATGAACTTAAAGTGCAATTAATAATGAATAAATTTCAATGAATAATCCTGCATTATTAAATCCTTCATAACAACCAACAGTAACTTTGGTTTAATTATCATCCATTATAATATTGGTTTTAAAAAAGATGAATACTTCTAATTACAGAATTAAATTGTAATAATTACAACAAGGTTCTTAATCGGATTAAAGAAAATAAACCTGTAATATTGGAATTTGTTCAAAATTCCCGAAAACTTTAACTAAAATCATTTATAATTGTAAAATTCAATTACAGATGAAATGTGTCTGTTCAAACAAAAGCAAAAGTTCATTTACATGACTCTGAGCCGAACAGGTTTAAAATAGTACATTAGTAATAATGAATGAATGAATGAATGAAATACTGAGCATGATTGTACGTACTGGTGGAATATAAAACATTAAATACAATTATTTAAATGAAAGTCTGGCATTATTGGGTACTTGCAGTAATCATAACTCTTGCAGCAATGGTTTATCAGCGGACCACCGGTCCCACTTATGATAAAAAGGGAGAGGTTAACATCGAAAATCAAACTTATAAATACCGGCTTCTCAGAAGTCATGGCGGCGAAACCGATGCAAAAATAGAAGTTACCATTCCGGATAAGGATATTTCGGGAGAAATTCAGTACAGGAAATATCCGACGAACGATGAATGGCAAATCCTGAAAATGCAGCGGGAAAACGATCAGCTTTTTGCGTTGCTGACCCACTTGCAACCAGCCGGAAAATACGAGTATAAAATAATGTTGTCAAAAGACAGCCGCAGTTATCCCATAAATAATGGAGAACCGGTAATCATCCGGTTCAAGGGAGATGTTCCTGCCGGTATACTGATACCACATATCTTTCTGATGTTCTTTGCCATGCTGCTTGGAAACCTTGCCGGCATTATGGCGGTGTTTAACCATCCCAGATTTCGTTTGTATACCACATTAACTGTTATTGCCCTCTTTTTTGGGGGAATGATTTTAGGGCCATTTGTACAATGGTATGCTTTTGATGAATTTTGGGCGGGTGTACCTTTTGCCTGGGACCTAACCGACAACAAAACACTTGTGGCTTTCCTGTTTTGGGTGCTTGCCTTTTTCATGAACCGCAAAAAACAAAAGCCGGTTTACACCATAGTTGCTGCACTTGTTATGCTGGTTGTTTATTCAATTCCACACAGCATGTTCGGTTCTCAACTCGATCCCGAATCAGGCGAAATTATACAGGGCTGGATTCAGAATGTTCAAAGCCTGTCCGGCTGAACAGACGGGTTCAGAGTTTATACCGATTCAACTTATTACCTGTTTCGAAAGAGGGTACATCAGCATTTGCGTGAAAACAAAGAGGATTGTAGCAAAAAGCCTTTGAAACAATTACACATGGACAGATAAAAGATTTTGAAGTAAGCGGCAAAAGTATCCGCATGGACAGCAAACTCATTGGCAGCAATATTGCCTGGTGCTCGCGATACGAAATCATCCATCAAAGCTTTGTTTTATTTTGCAAAACATTGGAGGAAAGCGATTTTTCATTGTTCCAAGAAGAAGATAGGCAACAGATTACTCTACTGCTAGATGAAGAGACACTAAAAATTATTTATCGTAGCACCAAAGAAGAAGTCAAACCAGGATGCAGTCTATCGGTATTCTGGCATACAAAACCCTGGTACTTTTCACCAGCCGCAATAGCGAAGCTTACCGGCTTCTACAGCGGGTTTTCGATGAACAATATAAAGTAGAAGGCGAGGACAAAAAAGTCGAACTCCGCAAAGAAGAAATAGAGTCAAAAAGAGTGCAGTAGCACATGATACTGATAGTAATTACCGCGGCAAATCAGAAAGAAAGTAAAAGGCTTCAGCATGAATGTAACAGAAAAATATCAGAAGGATAGTTGGAATGATTACTAATGTAATGGTAGATAAGGAGACTACAGAGGACAAGGTATTTGTAAAGAAGGCAATTAATACAACACAAGCAATCACAGATACTACTGTGCAAAAGGTTTATGCAGACGGTGCTTATCATAGTAATGATAACGAAACGTTTTGAGAAAATATAGATATGGTTTTTACCGGAATAGAGGGGGAAGTTTCACGATACGACTGGAAATAACATGACGGATAGTTGGTTACAGATACAAAAACAGGAGAATGTTTACAGGCATCCTTGCGAAAAAGCTGAAGAACAGCACTGAAGACAGATGGTACATACGAACCGGGAAAGCCAAAGTTTATTTTAACCAGCAAGCTATTCATACTTCCCACATGAGACGGGTAAAGTTTAAAGTTTAAAGAAGAGGAGTGCCTTAGCCTGAGCATTTTTCGCCTCCTGTACCTCTGCCTGCGCCTCTTCTTTACATCTGCCTTTCTTCACCTGTGCCTTTGCCTGTGCCTTCGCCTCCTCTTTGCCTCTGCCTTCGCCTTCGCCTATTCCTCTTCTTTGCCTCTGCCAGTGCCTTAGCCTCTCCCTCGCCTCTCCTTCCCCTATACCTGGTCTATACTTTATTCGCACTATCTTCGGAGTTTCTTCGCAGTTCATTCGCGAAATCGCGAATGAACTGCGAAGAAACTCCGAATTAACTGCGAATTAACCGCGAAGATAGTACGGCCTTAGGATAGGGAAGAACAGGCCATGCACTACACCTTTTAAGGTGAAATGGCAGCCTTTTGATTGATCTGATAAATCCGGATTGCTGTTTATGCAAATACAAAGACAGAAGAACAGACGTTTATCATCTGTAAATACTGCCCAAAGTTTTTTGCTACAATCATTTATTGAGAATTTGATCTTCCAGGAAAACCGGAATCACGGAAATTAACAAATTCCCCTCATTTTCCGGCTGCAGGTATACAGCTCTTTTGGTGTAGTTTTTTGTCTTTGATTTATCATGAAATACTCAGCCACCGTGTCAACCTGTTGTGGTTTATATTTCCCGGGACAACGACTTGCAGCCGGCTTTCTTCATCTTAAAAGTTCATGTCACCTCACAATGCACATCCCCCCGGACAGCATGTGAACAATGACCGGCAAACTAAAAACGAAACAACAGACTCCCTGCCTGACAAGGCGGGAAAGAATACTGCATCCGCAAAAAAGCCTGTGAATTCAATATTCAACAGGCTTTTTTGCGGATTGGAACAGGATTACCGGATGCTTACCGGATTGGATAATTTTTCTGCTTCCTCCGTAATGTATTTTCTGAAACCTTCCTCTGTCTTCCACTGGTCTTTATCGAGTCCCCAGACCGCGAAAAAATAGTGCTTTTCAGGAGTGCCGGCTTTACATTGCTGACCAATGTAATACGTTTCGGAAATGATATTGCTGAAACTTTTTTCAATGACTGTCTGATAACCCAGTTTGAAAAAATTAATATCAGTGGTACGGCCGATTTTACCAGCACCTTTCAAAGGAACGATAACTGCCATTCCAAGTTCATCGTTGTTTAAGGATTGAACATCATGGGTTCCGATGCATTGAAAATCGCCTGCTTCAAACTGAAAAGGCTCCCGTTTCAATTGGGTGGTTACAATTCCGGTTACAATTTGGGCGCCTTCGGGACAACCGGATACTGTTACCTCCGATTCGAACCAGTATTTTCCGGGATATATGGATATGTGTTCAACAGCTTCCAAATCATCGCCGTCAACATGCCAGCCTTTGTACACCAATTCAAACACAGAACGCACCGGACCTTCCGCAATTTTTTGATATTCATACACGTCAGTTGATCCCAGCCGGTAAAGTGAATCATTTTTTAAAAGGGCAATACCTCCCGAGCCTAATGAGCTGCCGCAATGCAGCACATCCATTCCCCATTCTGAAAGCTCATGATAGCTGGGCAATTTTGGCGACTGCAAATCATCGAGAATCAGATAAGGTTTCAGTTTGCCAAATAAATCCTTCACATTCCGGCAATCGAAATAATTGCGGAATGCAATTTTATCATTTTCCCAGTTCACGCTTTCTGCCTGTGCAATGACTTCAAAACCATCGTCACAAGGCAATGCGCGGTATTGATCCACCTCTTTGTAAGTTCCGTCATCCTGCAAAATTCCAAGGCGCAGATTGGTTCGTTTTTCAAATTCAGGATAATTGTCTTTCGAAACAAAATTCACATGGATTTGCCTGGTTTCGTTCGCTTTAAAATCCAAAATCAACACGACCTCATCCCAATTCCCGTCTCCATCCAAATCATCTGTCTGACTTGCAATCAGATTCTCCCCTTCAGAAAAAACCGGAAGCATATTTTCCCTTATGTCAATTTTCCGGCCAAATTCATCCCGGGTTAATACAAGCACCTCGTCAGTGCGTGCCTCATTTAATGGATTTTGTACCGAAAAGTTGTCTCCTTTGTTGCAGGAAAGAATAAAAGAGCCAAGCAGGATCAGGATCAGAATTTTTTTCATTTTCAGGAAGGTATTTCATTTTCGCCTTTAACATAACCAAAATTAGCCAGTATTCCGCCATCAACATACAACACATGGCCATTTACAAAATCACTTGCATTTGATGCAAGAAAGAGAGCAGCATTTCCAACATCTTCGGGTTCTCCCCAGCGTCCGGCAGGTGTTCGTGTCATCACCAGATCGTTGAACGGATGATTTCCTTCACGGATGGGTGCAGTTTGCTCAGTAGCGATATAGCCGGGCCCGATTCCGTTGATCTGAATGTTGTATTTTGCCCATTCACAGGTCATGTTTGCAGTCAGCAGTTTTAAACCCCCTTTGGCAGAAGCATAGGCTGAAACTGAATTACGGCCGTAAACGCTCATCATGGAACACATGTTTATGATTTTTCCTGCACGTTTTTCAATCATTTTCGGGACCACTCTTTTGGATACAATCAGAGGTGCCACCAAATCGACATCGATAACCTGTTTGTAATCTTTTATTGCCATTTCCAAAATGGGGATCCGCTTGATGATTCCTGCGTTATTTACGAGAATTTCAACGTCCCCAACTTCGGCTTCAATCTGAGCAATCCCGCGGTCGACATCTTCTTCGCTTGTTACATCAAATTTTAAAGTATACACTTCAATTCCCTCTTCAGCATAAATCTTTTTACAGCTTTCAAGTTTTTCTTCGGAAATATCATTTACACAAATCTTTGCCCCGGCTTTTCCGAGAATTTTCCCGATGGCCATTCCAATTCCATGTGTGCCGCCGGTTACAAGTGCAACTTTTCCTGATAAGTCAAATAATTCGTTCATATTCATCTTTATTTTTATCTATATGCAAATTCTTAAATTAATTACGAATGGCATGATCATTCTGAACATTTTCACCGCTCCGGATTTTCACCTGAGTCCATTCGGCCGGTGGATTTGTCCAGAATGGATCTTCGGGAGGAAGTCCGAGAGCAAGTAAACCTGTTGAGCAAAGGTACAGGCTACCAGTTGAAATATAGGATTCGGCAATATCGGGCTGATGACCGCTAAAACCAATGGTCAGCCAGCCATTTTCATCAAATGTTCCGGGCATTTCAAACAACCGGCGGATAACTGCAGTAAGCGCAGAACGAACCTGTGCAGGTGTAATTTCTTCAGGCAAATGATGCCGTAGCGCCATTTGCGATAAATGCTGAAAAGCACCAAAACGGTAAGGCAATGAACGGCCGGTTGCAGGGAAAGTCCCTTCGGGAGAAATCAGGCGTTCCTGAATTTCTGCGTAACGTTTTGCCCTTTTTAGAACAGTTTCAAAAATTCTGTTGTATCCCTTGTTGTTTTCTTTTGCAACAAGCAGCACATCCATCAACATTGGCTGGATAACATAGCTGTTGTAATAATCCCAGTGAAACTGCGGACCATCGCCATACAACCCATCGCCCACATACCATTCCATATGTTTTTTTACTGCAAGGTCTACCCGTAAACCATCCCATTGTTCGCCTGCAAACAGAAGAAAAGCCTCTACCATTGCCGAAAACAGCAACCAGTTGTTATAGGGAGGAACAATTACACGGGAACTTTTCATTGCAGCTATCAGCTGTTTCTGTGTTTCGGTATCCAGCTGTTTCCACAAAACATCTGGCGCCCGAAGAATCGCATGGGCAAGAAAAGCTGCATCAACCAGTGGCTGACCACCGGTTGTAAAATTCATAAAATCGGGTGATTTTGGATCGACTGCCATTTTCATACTTTGCCGGGCAAGTGTTGCAAAATATTCCCGCTGCCTGCCTTCGGGAGTATCATCCGGACCAAGTTCAAGCCATGGCGACATACCTGCCATCAACCGCCCAAAGGCTTCGAGGTAGGTGACCATCCTTCGATCAGCATCATGTCCCGGTTTACTTTCTACCGGCATATTTTTCTTCAATTCCCCTTTACTGAGTGATTCAAGCAGCGGATTTCCGATTCTTGTAATTACTTCCACCCGGTATTCTCTTTCGGCCTGGCCGGAAACATTTATAGCTTCTGCAGATGCAGAATACCTGCTGCCAAAAGGATACAATCCAAGTAGCGATATATATTTAACCAAGGATCTTCGATCCATAACAGATTTTAAACATTTATATCCATCCAATTATCTCAGATCTTCAGGTTTAATACCTTCCATATCTGTATAATCAAGATTTTCACCAGCCATTCCCCAGATGAAAATGTAATTACTGGTTCCTGCAGCCGAATGAATCGACCAGCTGGGTGAGATGACTGCCTGTTCGTTGTGCATCCAGATGTGCCGTGTTTCGTCGGGTTGTCCCATAAAATGGCAGACTGCCTGATCTTCAGGTACATTAAAATAGAAATACACTTCATTCCGGCGTCCGTGCAGGTGCGGCGGCATTGTATTCCACACGCTTCCGGGTTTCAGTTCAGTCATGCCCATCTGCAACTGACAGGTTTCAACAAGGGTATTAATTATCAGCTGGTTTACATTTCGTTCATTGGAAGTTTCAAGAGACCCTAAATGTAAAACATTTGCATCGGCCATCGTTATATGTTTAACCGGACATTCTTTATGGGCAGGAGCTGAATTGATGTAGAAATGTGCAGGATTATCAGGATTATCAGATTTAAACTCCACATTTTTACTTCCTTTCCCGATGTACAGGGCATCTTTAAAATTCATTTTGTATTCTGTATTGTCAACAACAACAGAACCACTGCCAGCAACATTAATCACTCCTACTTCGCGGCGCTCGCAAAAATAACCGGCTTTCAATGAATTAATTGTCTCGAGTTTCAATCCTTTTTCAAGCGGTACGGCGCCACCCACAATGTAGCGTTCGATTGCCGAATATACAAGCCTTATATTTCCGGGATCCATCACTTTTTCCACAAGAAACTCTTTTCTGATTTTTTCTGTATCGTATCGTTTAAAATCTTCGGGATGATACGCATGTCTTTCTTCATAAATTGTTGCCATAATTTTAATCTTTAAGTTTTTGTTGCCTTTTAAGCGCTTCCAGATAATAGTAATCGGCATAATTAATTGCCACATCCACTTCGTCAGAATTTGGCATGTGTCCAACTGCATGTTTCAAAAGAAAACCTCCGTTTGAACCACCTGTTGCCCTGTATTCTTCAGAAGATAAATTTTGAACTATTTTTTTGGCGGCATCCAGGTAAATTTCATTTTTATTCGAATAGGTGCTGAGTTCGAAAAGGGCAGATGCAGTAATTGCTGCTGCCGAAGCATCACGTTCAGCATCAGGTATTTTTGGATCGTCATAATCCCAGTACGAAATCATATCTTTTGGAAGATTGCTGAGGATATAATCCGCAATATTTTCGGCTACCTGCAGGTATTTTACATTTTGGGTTTCCCTGTAACATACTACATAACCATACAATCCCCAGGCTTGTCCCCTTCCCCACGATGATGAATCAGCCAGCCCCTGGTGGGTTACCTTTTGAACAACTTGTCCTGTCAGAGTATCATAATCAACAACATGATAAGAACTCCAATCCTCTCTGAAATGATTTTTCAATGTTGTTTCTGCATGTTTAACAGCCACTTCCCTGTATTTCGGATTATTTGTTTCTTTCGATGTCCAGAAAAGCATTTCAAGGTTCATCATATTATCAATGATAACAGGAAACTGCCATTTACCATGATCCCATGATTTAATCTGTCCAACTTTTGGATTAAAACGGGTTATCAGGGATTCTGACGCCTGAAGAATGACATCCTTGTATTTTTCATTTCCTGTAATCCGGTAGGCGTTTCCATAACTGCAAAAAACCATGAACCCCAAATCATGAGTATTTGTGCGGAATTGCACACCTTCAAGTTTTTCAGTATTTATAACTGCTTTGTTTTTCCAGTAATCATTTCCGGTTAATTCATACATAAACCAAAATGATCCTGCAGGAAAGCCACAGGTCCAGTCATTAATTCCAACAAAACGAATACTTCCGTCATCATCGGGATATGATCGTGGAACTTTATCCGCAGGAATTGAGTCGGCCAGGAATTTTAACTGGCTGCTTAATTCAGTTGTTAAATCATTTACAGCAACAGGCTCCTTTCTTTTACCGGAGCATGCAGAAAGAATTGACAAAAATAAAATCAGTATCCAATAATTATTTTTCATCTGTACAAATTATAATATTACTCATTAGTTGTTGGTTAAACTTTATCTCTTTATCCACATTTTCACCCGATGCCCGTCTGACCATCGGGCAGGGAACTCACATGTATTTTGTTCATGGTTATTAGTATTTATCTGCAAACATGTTCGTTTCATCATTATAAAATAGAATTAATAGTCGTTTGATTCAAGAATTTACCGCTTTTTTTATAAATCTCAACAGATTAACAAATATAAGAGGATATTATAAAACATGCAATCGATTGCACCATTTAAAATTATTTTTTACTTTTATTCCAAATTTAATACAACATGAACAATAAACCTGAAACAACCATTCATGACATTGCCAAAAGCTTGAGTCTTTCTGCCTCAACTGTTTCAAGAGCATTAAATGACAACCCTTTAATCAGCGAGAACACCCGCAAATTAATAAAACTTAAAGCGGTTGAAATGGGTTACCGGCCCAATATTCTTGCTGCAAATTTCAGAACAAAAAAAACAAATACAATTGGAGTTGTTGTTCCTTTAATAAACCGGCACTTTTTTTCGTCGGTAATCAGCGGAATTGAGCAAGTTGCATATAACAACGGGTTTGCAGTAACCATTTCGCAATCGAACGACAGCATCGAAAAGGAGATGAAAATAGCCCAGACACTTTTTGCCAACCGTGTTGACGGGTTAATTCTTTCCATAGGAATGCAAACTGTCCGTTTCGATCACCTTCATCTTTTTGCAGAACGGAAGGTACCCCTTGTCTTTTTCGACAGGGTGGTGGATGAAATTGAAGCGCATAAAATTGTTGTTGATGATTTTGGAGGCGGATATAAAGCAACGGAGCATTTAATTTCTCAGGGAGCCGGAAAAATTGCTCACATTGGAGGTCCGTTAAACCTTGCCATCTACCAAAACCGCCTGAACGGGTATAAGGAAGCCCTTAAAAATGCAGGGCTCAAAACAGATGAATCGATGCTAATCCATAACAGTCTCACCCGCGAAGAAGGAACCAAGGCCATTCAGAAACTGTTTTCTCAACGCGTAAAACCTGATGCAATTTTTTGTGCAAATGATACCACCGCACTTAGTTCAATCATTTACCTGCGGCAAAAGGGAATAAAAATTCCTGATGATGTTTTAATTGTTGGTTTCAGCAATGAGCCGTTTTCAGAAGTTGTTACTCCTTCCATAAGCACAATTCAGCAACCCGGATTTGCCATGGGGGAAAAAGCTGCAGAGCTGATTATCAGCCAAATCAATTCAAAATCAAAGCCAAATGAATATCAAACCATAGTTATGCCTACGAAATTAATCATCAGGCAATCGTCAGTAAAAGTGAATTAAATTTTACATTTCATATTTATTCTTCATAATTTATTCAGAGAATATCGTCCCTGAATGTTTTTCTGCTGATAAATACAGGGTTATCGTTTAAAAACTTTTCAATGCATTTTAATGTTGAATAAATAATGCTGCCGGAAATATTAAAAAGTCCGGGATTTTCAGAAAAAAATCGAAGTTGGTTTGTCTAAAAAAAAATAAATATTACTTTTGCACCCGCCTTTGAGAAACAAAGGTTTGAATAAAAGGAGGACTCAGTAGCTCAGTTGGTAGAGCACATCCCTTTTAAGGATGGGGTCCTGGGTTCGAGCCCCAGCTGGGTCACTTAAAAATTGAAAAGGAAAGCCGTTTAAGCTTTCCTTTTTTTGTAGGTTTAAATCTCATCAAGTGACTTGAACGGAAACCTGATTTTGGAAAGTCCGGCATTTTCATGTTGTACTGGAACCTGCAACTTTCGGGGAAACGGCATTCGTGGCAAAAAGAAAACCTACCACGAATTTCACGGATTTACACAGATGAAGTGATTCATTCAGGTAATTTCACAAGAAAACCATTTCCATCCGGCAGTTTTGGCAAGCTAGGAGAAGACTAAAAGTGCTGGCTTTTTTATGTTGTAATTGGAACCTGCAACTCACCGGGGGAGCATTCCTTTGTGGCAAAAAGAAAACCTACTTCGAATTTCACGGTATTTACACAGATATGAAAAGATTCATTCAGGTTCCATTTTCACAAAAAATTATATCCATCAACGTTTTGGAACCGGGAGCCGGATTTTGGAAAGTCCGGCATTTTCATGTTGTCACTGGAACCTGCAACTTCCGGGGAAACTGTTATTCGTGGCAAAAAGAAAACCTACCACGAATTTCACGGATTTACACAGATAAGAAAAGATTCATTCAGGTTATTTTCACAAAAAACCATATCCATCCGGAAGTTTTGGCAAGCCGGGAGCCGGACTTTGGAAAGTCCGATATCTTAGTGTTGGAGTTGAAAACTCCAGCTCCCGGAGTTGAAGTTGGAAATTTGTTTAAAATCATATTTCACATCTGTTACCAATTAAGGTAACTTATGTATATCTTTGTCGTAATGAGAATAATTAAAGAACGAACTCTGACGGATTATTCCAGGACTGGTAAATACAAAAGTGCAGAAGGACCTTTGAAAGCCTGGACTTACGAAGTAAAGTTTTCAGTTTGGAATAATGCAAACGAGTTAAAGGCAAAATACAGAAATGCCAGTATTATAAGTTCAAAACGAGTTGTCTTTAATATAAAAGGGAACGATTACAGGTTAATTGTTGATATTGAATTTAAACTCAAAATTGTTTTTATTGTGTGGTTTGGAACACATAAGGAATATGATAAAATTGATGCAAAAACGATAAGGTATGAAAACTAAAATATTAAGAACACAAGAAGAATATAACGAAGCCTGTGAAAGAATTTACGAGCTAATGAATTTTTCTGATGATGCAATTGAACCTGAAAGCACTGAAGGAGAAGAAATAGAGTTGCTTTCATTATTGGTTGAGAAATATGAACAGGAAAATCATCGAATGGAAGCTCCGTCCCCGATTGAAGCAATTAAGTTCAGAATGGAACAAATGAACTTAAAGCAAACAGACGTAGCTCCGCTTTTTGGAGGAAAGACCAGGGTTTCAGAGGTATTAAACGGGAAAAGAAATCTAACCTTGAAAATGATAACTTTATTAAACCGATACCTGGGTATACCACTTGAATCTTTAATAAGTGGAAATAAAGAAATTAAGCTGGAGGAAGATAAGAAGGAGAAATTAT
This sequence comes from uncultured Prolixibacteraceae bacterium, assembly GCA_963816685.1. Classification (GTDB taxonomy): domain Bacteria; phylum Bacteroidota; class Bacteroidia; order Bacteroidales; family Prolixibacteraceae; genus CAVYUC01. The sequence continues at coordinate 187,642 of CAWFMB010000012.1, forward strand.
TGCATATTTCATCCATCAGGGAGTATTTGAACAAAGGAAGAGCAGCCGCCATGTAAATTAAATTTCGGCTTTTACAACCCTTTTACGGATTGAACAAAAATAGCCGTTCCGATTCGGGAAGGTTGCTGTAATATGTCAAATAACTATCCTAAAAGGATCAGGTCGCAGTAAATTTGTATTTGCAAAAGCATCCTAAAACCTGAATATCTTTAAATTAACTTCCATGTTCATTGTTTATATTTTGTACAGCAAATTATTAAAAGTTGCTGACCTTTTGTTTTGTTCGGGTCACAGCATATTACTATTGATCGAATTTCGCAAAATAAACTTCGACGGGTTTACAAGTTGTTCGAAGGGTGCCCCGTTTATAAATGAAGCCACAACATTTCCCATATGTTCGAAATTGGTGCTTAACACTGAAATACCACCTGCAAGTATTTCCTTCATCGGTGTATCATCATAAGAAATAATGCCAATATCTTTTCCAGGTTTCAAATTTTGTTTTTCCATCTCTTTCAGTAAATTGATAAGTTCATTATCACTGTAAAGCAAATAAATGGTTTTGGGTTGAATCGTTTTTAAGTCGAGAGTTTTAACCATCTTATACTGAATCCGGATTTCTTCACAAAACCTTTGGAAGCCTTTTAAACATCCTTCAGGCACAAACTGGAACGGACTCTCGGAGCTGCTGAATACAAAGTGGTCATACTTTTTGATTTTTTTAAGTTGCGAAAGCAATCCGTTGTAAATATCATTTTCAAAATCCTGGTAAACAGCAGCATATTTTCCATGAAATCCATGAATTGATTTGTCTAAAACTATTAACTTCTTTTCAGGTATTTTTGAAACTGTTTTTGAAACATCCTGATTAAAATGTGGCATTATCACATAAAAACTGTACTTCCCCATATTCGATTTAATTAGCTTTTCAAAGCGCCGGATGTCATAATGATGAAAAAAAACTTCAACATCAATTTCGGGGTTCAGTGTATTTATAATTGAATCGTAAAGTATTTCTTTATAAGCCGTCATCCGGTCGAACAGCAAGAATACCCTTGTTTTCATATGAAACTGTGTATTCGAAATAAAATATCCTTTCCCCTGGATTGAAGATATTATTCCTATTTCACGCAGCTCTTCGTAAGCTCTTATTACTGTTCCGGGTGCCAATCCAAATTCACTGCACAGTTTGTTTATCGAAGGAATACTTTCTCCGGTTTGCAATTTTTTATCTTCAATTGCCAATAAAACACCCTCTTTAATCTGCTGATAAATAGGAGTCATCGACTGTTTATCGGGTTTTACAAGCCACTTCATAATTTATTTTTATGTTTTAAAACATATTCAATGGTAAGGTGTAAAAGTAGGCAATATTTCTATTTTCGACTGAATAAGTGTATATAAGTAGGAACTAAAAACTTAATTAAATGATTGTACTACAAAGTTATTGGGTTGCAATTCTGTTTTGTGTTTTTGCAATGGTTTGCTGGGGGTCGTGGCAAAACACTCAAAAAATGGTCCAAAAGGGTTGGCGTTTCGAACTCTTCTACTGGGATTTAACCATTGGTATTGTTATTATGGCCACTCTTGCAGCATTTACCGTTGGAAGTCTGGGCGAAACCGGCCGGCCATTTCTGCAGGATTTAAAACAAGCTGAAGTATCAAGTATATTATATGCCATGCTCGGTGGTTTGCTTTGGAATATGGGTAACCTGTTGATGGTTGCTGCCATATCAGTTGCAGGAATGTCGGTTGCTTTTCCAATAGGTGGCGGAATTGCCTGGGTGCTGGGTATTATTTTGAACTACATCAATATCTCGATGAAAGGTGGAATTCCAACAGATAATCCTGCCATGCTCTGGTCAGGCATTGTATTTATTGTAATAGCCATCTTTTTGAGCGGGAAGTCATATAAGAACCTTGCAAAGACGAAGAAAAAAACTTCATTGAAAGGAATCGTGCTTTCTGTTTTGGCAGGAACATTTATTGCATTCTTTTACCCTGTAGTAATTAATTCGTTGGACCCCGCATTTGTTGAAAGCGGGAAGGGCTCACTAACACCCTATTCAGGTGTATTTTTTATGGCTATTGGAATCGTCATAACAACAACAATCATAAATCCGTTTTTTATGCGGAATCCTGTTGAAGGAAAGCCTGTCAGAATGGTCGAATATAAAGCAGGCACATCCAAAACACACGTTCTTGGAATGACTGGCGGAGCAATCTGGGCACTCGGCACCATATTTAGCTATATGGCTGTTGGTGCGGCAAATCCGGCTATCGCCTATGCACTAAGCAATGCAGCGCCGGTTGTAGCCATCTTATGGGGACTTTTGGTCTGGAAGGAATTTCAGGGAGCGCCAAAAGGAACAAATACCTTGCTTGTTGTAATGTTTATTGCTTATATTACAGGTTTACTGTTAATCACGATGTCGAATGCATAATGAACCCGCTGGAATCCAGATTAACAAGGGGTTGCAACTCCTTGTTTTAGTACTCAAATCTCACTGATCATGTTTATTATTCTAAATACTTAAAAATGAAAAAATTACTCTTACTAACTGCACTTTTTGCTGTTTACTTTGTTCATGCGCAGGAAAAATGGAAAGGGAAATCGGTTGATTTCTCCCATGGAAAATTAATGGTTTCCGAAAACCACCGGTTTTTGGTTTTTGAAGATGGTACACCATTTTTTTATTTGGGAGATACTGCCTGGGAATTGTTTCATCGCCTCTCCAACGCTGATGCTGAGAAATACCTGGAGAACCGCAGGGAAAAAGGATTTACCGTCATTCAGGCTGTGGCGCTTGCCGAGCTCGACGGGTTGAATACACCCAATGCCGAAGGTGAAAAACCACTCATCGATAACGACCCCACAAAGCCCAACGATAAGTATTTTGCCCATGTTGACCGGGTGATAAAGAAAGCCGAAGATAAGGGGATTTTCATTGGCTTGCTGCCTACCTGGGGTGACAAATGGAATAAAAAATGGGGAGTTGGCCCAGAGATTTTCACACCTGAAAATGCAAGAGCTTACGGTAAATTCCTTGGCAACCGTTATAAAAACAGTCCAAATATTATCTGGATTTTGGGAGGCGATCGTCCTGTTGAGACAGATACTCAAAGACAAATTATTATTGAAATGGCTGAAGGATTAAAAGAAGGTGATGGAGGAAATCACCTTTGCTCATTTCATCCAAGTGGGGGAAGTGGTTCGGCACAATACTTTCACAATGAGCCCTGGCTCGATTTCAACATGCGGCAAAACGGGCATAGCCCAAGTTATACTGAGCGGTATTTCATGACATTGGAAGACTATAACCGCGAACCAGCTAAGCCGGTAATGGATGCTGAGCCAATTTACGAAGACCACCCCATTAACTTCGATCCCGATAAAAACGGGCATTCCGTAGCCACTGATGTTCGCCGGCCTTTATACTGGGATTTGTTTTCGGGTGCATTTGGACATACTTACGGCCATCATTCGGTCTGGCAAATGTATGCACCCGGTCGCGAAGCAGTTAACCGCCCGCTGATGACATGGTTTGAAGCAATTGATCAGGCCGGTGCCGGACAAATGATTTACGGAAGATTGTTAATGGAATCACGGCCATTTCTTACCCGCATTCCTGATAATTCAATTATTGTAACCGGAGAAGTTCCTTCGGCAGTGCCCGGAAGAGGAGCTTATACTTATGTTGCCACCCGTGACCAGCAGGGAACATATGCAATGGTTTATGTTCCGGCAGGACGAAAATTCGGGGTTAATATGGACGTAATAAAAGGAGAAAATATAGTTGCCTGGTGGTACAATCCACGCAATGGTGAAGCCAAAAGAATTGGTAAGTACACAAATACAGGAATACAAACTTTTAACACTCCCACTCCTGGAGAAAGTCTGGACTGGATTCTTGTACTGGATGATGAAGATGCGAGATATAAAGCACCGGGAAAAATTAAATAACTGAATTCCAACGGTTAATATGCAGGCAGGAATTAGTTCATACACTTACACCTGGGCAATTGGAGTTCCCGGAAAGGGAACCAATAAAAAGATGACAATTTTTCAATTGCTGGAAAAGGCCGCAGAATTTGGTGTGCCCGTTGTTCAGGTGGCTGACAACCTACCGCTTGATCAGTTTTCTGAAACCGAATTATTAAAAATCAGAAATTATGCGGAGGATTTAGGAATCCGGATTGAGGTGGGTTCGAAAAAAATGACAGGTGAAAATCTGGAGAGGTACATTAAAATTGCCACTTTTTTTAAGTCGCCCATTGTCCGGTTTGTAATCGATGGAGAAGGTTTTCAGCCTGCGCTTGAAGAAATTCATTCGGTTATTAAAAATGCAGTTCCCCTTCTCGAAGAGAATAAAATCATACTGGCGATTGAAAACCACGACCGGTTTAAAGCCTGCGAATTTGTTGAAATGGTTAAAAAATCCAACAGTGGATTTGTGGCTATTTGTCTTGATACGGTGAACTCAATGGGCGCTGGTGAGGGTTATGAAACTGTTATTGAAAAACTTGCACCTCTTGCGGTTAACCTTCATGTTAAAGAATTTAAGGTGGAACGTGTTTCCCACAAAATGGGTTTTGTAATCGAAGGTTGTCCTCTGGGGGAAGGAATGTTGCCTGTTCATGAATTGATTCAGAAGATGCCTTCACGATGCAGGTCAGCTATCCTCGAACAATGGACTCCTCCCGATAAAACCATAAAAGAAACCGTCGCAAAAGAAGCTCGCTGGGCTGAGCAAAGTATTAATTATTTAAAACGTGTATTGTCCGATGAATTGTGAAACATGTTTTATTGTGCATCAGTAATCATCATTAAAAATTTAAAAACTATAATACCATGAAAATAACATTAATTGGAGCCGGCGGTAAAATGGGCTGCCGCCTCACGCGTAATCTTAAAAATTCAGAATACCAACTGAATTATGTTGAAATCAGTGAAAGAGGAATTGATAACCTGAAAGAAATCGGAGTTGAAACAACTTCGGCGGAAGAGGCAATTCCAGCAGCCGATGCAGTAATTCTTGCAGTACCGGATGTAGCTTTAGCCAATGTTTCGGAAAGTGTTATTCCGCAAATGAAAAAAGGTGCGGTTGTTATGACGCTCGATCCTGCTGTTGCCCGTGCCGGCAGATTGTTTATGCGCAACGATATTTCCTATTTCATTGCACATCCGTCGCATCCTTCAGTATTTAACTGGGAACGAACGCCCGAAGCGCAAGCCGACTTTTTTGGCGGTACCTTAGCTAAACAAACTATTGTTTGCGCATTGATGCATGGATCAGAAACGGATTACGATTTAGGAGAAAAGATGGCAAAAACCATGTACGCCCCGGTCTCGAAAGCATTTAAGATTACGATGGAACAGATGGCACTGCTGGAGCCTGCGCTGGTGGAAACGCTATCGTCTTCTTGTCTTGATTTGGTGCGCGAAGGAATGGAAGAAATCATTGCCCGTGGTGTTCCGCGGGAAGCTGCCCGCGAATTTTTACTGGGCCACATCAACATTCAGTTAGCCGTTCTTTTCAAGGAACTGCCCAATGCAGTTTTCTCCGATGCCGCCAATAAAGCACTTAACCGGGGCCGCAGCATTTTGTTTAAAGAAGACTGGAAACAGATTTTCGAACCTGAAAACGTACTGCAACAGGTAATAGATATCACTTAGAAAGTTTCGGATTCAGCATTTAAAATTTCAACGAATGACTTGATTGGTCATGGTATTGACTAATCATCCTAAAATCTCACTACTCATGAAAAAATTTGCGATATTCGGTTGCGGCTTTTGGAGCCAGTTTCAAATTGGTGCCTGGCAGGAACTGGAAGGTGCAGAATGTATTGCATTGTACAACCGCACCCTTTCCAAAGCCGAAGCATTAGCCAGACGTTTTAACATTAAGCATTGTTACGATGATGCAGAAGAACTCCTTAAACACGAATCGCTTGATTTTATCGACATCATTACTGATGTGGATACTCACGAAAAATTTACAGTTCTCGGTGCAAAGTATGGTGTGGATGTAATATGCCAAAAACCGCTGGCTCCGGATTACGAAGCAGCAAAGCGCATGATGAAAGCCATTAAAAAGGCAGGAGTCCGGTTTTATGTGCATGAAAATTACCGTTGGCAACCTCAATTCCGTAGGGTGAAAGAAATTTTGAATTCAGGAGTTATTGGGAAAGCTTTTCGTTGTGAAACTGCTTTTTTAACTGCTTTCCCATTGTTCGAAACTCAACCATTTTTAGCTGAACTTGAAGAATTTGCGCTTACCGATCAGGGTTCGCACCAGTTCGATGTATTGCGCTATTTATTCGGGGAAGCTGAAACCATTTATTGCGAAAAACAAACAGTGAACCCAACCATAAAAGGCGAAGATGTGACAACTTCAATTTTAAAAATGAAAAATGGTGTGGTTTGTATCCAGAAAATTTCGTTCAGCTCTCCCCTCGAAAAGGAGATTTTTCCTCAAACAACGCTGCTAATTGAAGGTGATAAAGGCAGCATTCGACTGGACGGTGAATTTGAAATCAGCATTACCTCGCCAGGCGGAACTTCAAAAGAGGTAGTTCCAATGCAAGCCTATCCCTGGCAAACCGACCGCCTGAAACCCGAACCTCCTTCTATTGTCAAAATCAATCAAAACATCCTTAACGATATGCTCGGAAAAGGCAAAGCCGAAAATACAGGAGACGATAATTTTGAAACAGTAAAACTTGTCTGGGCAGCTTACAAATCAGCCAATACCGGCCAGGTGGTGCGATTGAGCGAATTTTAAGATTAGGCTAATTATAAAAGTGAATGGAACTTAAAACAACAAAATATACTTTACACTACGAAAACGGCTCAATCCGCCGGATTAAATCTGGCAGCACTGAAATTGTGCGCAGGATTTATTCTGCTGTTCGCGATCACAATTGGGGAACAATTGAACCTGAAATCTTATCAGAAAACATTGAAGAAAACAAATGGGGATTTCAGGTGAAAGTCAGGATAAAATATCAAAGACATGATATTAATTTTGAGGCCGGTTATACCATACGGGGAGAAGAAAACCGCCTGGTTTTTGAAATGAAAGGCAAAGCAAAGTCAACATTTAAAACAAACCGGATTGGGTTCTGTGTACTCCATCCAATCAATGAATGTGCCGGAAAAGAATGCGCGGTTATTCATCCTGACGGGACAACGGAAAAAGCAATTTTCCCCGAAATGATTTCTGCGCATCAGCCCATAATGAATATTTCGGGGATGATGTGGGAGCCTGCAAAAGGCATTTCTGCCAAACTCTCTTTTGAGGGTGATATTTTTGAAATGGAAGATCAGCGAAACTGGACGGATGCATCATACAAAACATACAGTCGTCCGCTGGGATTGCCTTTTCCTTTCGAAATTAAAAACCATAATATTATAGTTCAGAAAGTTGTGTTGGAAATTCAGGGCGAACAACACACTGAATCCAATGCCAACACCTTTTCTTTGAGTTTTGATGAAAACAGAATTTACAAAATCCCGGAAATTGGTGTTGGTGCAACAAGCAGAAATGAACCGCTTGAGCATACAGAAGCTGAATTCCTAAAATTAAAGGGTGTCACGGGTTTGGCTCAGAAGTTAAATCCCAGTGCTCAAAACAAGGGATTGACACCCGATGAAAATAAACAGGGTGTTCCCTTTTTGTGTCCGGATGGTACATCCTCTCCTTTCAAACATCTACGTGCCGAAATCAGGCTCTTTGAAGACAGTTGGAAGTACGATTTAAACAGATTCAAAGATGAAGCCAATAAATTAAGTGTTCCTTTATTTTTAGTACTCTGTTTTTCTACAGATTTTAATAATGAGTGTACCGCTTTCATTTCTGAGGCCTCAAAATATGCATTCAATTTTGGTCATTTTTTAATTGTAAGCCGAAATCATCTTCCTGATAAAACCATTTTCAACGGAGTTTTTGCTGCACTCAAAAAGAATTTTCCTTCAACAAAAATTGGGGCAGGAGTAAACGCCTGGTTTGCTGAATTGAACCGCAACAGGGATATTGATGAAGATGCCGGGTTTGTATGTTTTGCAGTTTGTCCGCAGGTTCATGCCTTCGATAATCTTTCGCTAACAGAAAACCTTGAAGCCCAAAAGTATGTGGTTGAGTCGGCCAGGGAACTTTTTCCCGGCAAACCTCTTTTTGTTTCTCCCGTAACATTGAAACAGCGGTTTAATGTGGTTGAAACTTCAGCAGAACCAGCAACTGTTGCCGGCGAATTACCTTCACAGGTTGATGTTCGCCAAAATTCGGTGTTTGCTGCGCAATGGTTGTTGGGAAGTTTAAAATTTCTGGCTCAATCGGGTGCCAGTTTGATAACCTACTTTGAAACTGTGGGCTGGCGGGGTTTTATCCAGGGAAACTATAAACCCCCTGTTCCTGAAAAATTTGATGCAAAAGGAGGTGATATTTTTCCTGTCCTTCAGTCAATAAAAGAGCTTGCCGGCTTCTCCGATATTATTTATTCCTGTTCATCTCACCCTTTGATGTTTGATGGACTTGTTGTAAAATCTGATTCTGAAACTAAACTTCTTTTATTCAATTTCTCAGCAAAGGATATTGAAATTCAAATAAATAATATAACCAGTGAATCAAACTCATTTTTGTCTGAAAAAAACAACAGGGTCAAAAACAACAAAGTCTTTTTACATGCTTTTGACTTGATAACCATTATATTCTAAAAATCTCGGCTGACAATGTTTCCTGTTGAATAATGAACGCATTACAGGTGACTCCTAAAAAACAAAACAAAATGTTTTCTTTTTATATAAATAAAAGCTTGCATAAATTCTTTAAAATATAAATTCACACCCGCTTTTAAATCCATATTCAGGATTAACCGTTTTCTTTCTGATAGTTTGAGGGAATCATTTTAAATGTTAGTTTTGATTCCCGTTTTTAGGTTGAAACGTGATAAATTAACTGATTGTAATCCAACATCAATTTGCTGAATTTAGACGGTTATATTGTTTTAGCGGTGGTATTTTTTACCATTGTAGCACTTGCCAAAGAAATTATGCGCCCGGGACTTGTGTTTTTCTCGTCGGCAGTAATTTTAATGTCGGCGGGAATAATTACAGACAATGAAATGCTGGCCGGCTTTTCCAACAAAGGAATGATTACTGTCGGGATTTTATTTCTTGTAAGCGAAGGAGTGCGGCAGTCGGGAGTACTAAACAGGCTTGCGCAAACCTATCTTCCGCGAAAAAGAGGAAAAATGGTTTTCCTGATTCCACGAATTATGTTTCCGGTATCCGTTTTATCTGCTTTTTTAAACAATACACCTGTTGTTATCATTTTTGCGCCGATTATTAAAAAATGGTCGGAAAAGCTTAACCTTTCCTCCAAAAAGTTTCTGATTCCCCTTTCGTATGCCACTATTTTGGGTGGAATGTGCACCCTCATCGGAACTTCCACAAACCTTGTAGTTCATGGATTGATCCTTGAAAACGGCTATGAAGGTTTTACCATGTTTGAACTTGGAAAAGTGGGCGGTTTTATTGCAGTTATCGGAACCATTTATATGTCGGTAGCCGGAAACAAATTCCTGCCGGGTAAAAAAATACTTTTCAATTCAAAAAGCACTACCGAGTACAAAGATTATTACTACGATGTTGTGGTTCCGGCAAACAGCAACCTTATAGGACTTGAAATCAAGAATGGAAGGATGAAAGAATTGAAAAACCTTTTAATCCGAAGCATCGACAGAAATGGTGAAATCATTCAAACAAAAAAGGGGGCAATTAAAATTTTACCAAACGATAAGTTGCTGATTGCAGGAAAGTCGGACAAGTTAACAAATATCCTTGCAAACGATAACATCAGGCTAAGCGGAATTGATTTAATAAAAGGCATTTCAAAAGATAAACTGAAACAATACGAAGCAGTGATTGCCCCGCGTTTTCCGGGCGTTGGAAAAACAATTCCTGAATTTAATTTTTACGAACATTACCAGGCAGTTGTAATTGCAATTCACCGAAACGGGGAACGTATTACTTCTAACATGGACAAATTAAAATTACGCCCCGGTGACAACCTGATACTTTTAACTACAGAAAAATTTATTCAGAACTGGGGCGATTCTAAAATATTTTACCTCACTTCCTACATTCGTGATTACCGGACTACAGGAACTTTTCTCAAAAAGTGGCTTGCTTTTATTATTCTTCTTGCAATGATTATTGGTGCCACTGTTGGCCAGAATTTTGATTCACCGGCCGGTTTAACATTCGATATGTTTTTCTTTTCAGCCATTGCAGCTATCCTTTTAATCTGGATGAAAATTATGCCCCACCAGAAATACACAAAAGCTATCAGCTGGGATGTTTTAATCACTATTGCCTGTTCGTTTGCCATAAGTAAGGCCATGCAAAATTCAGGTGCTGCTGAAGCAATGGCGCGCACCACCATCAACTTTGCCCGTGTCCTTGGTCCTGTCGGTGTATTGGCAGCACTCTATATTATCACTACTATTTTTACAGAAATCATAACCAACAATGCAGCTGCTGCCCTTGTTTTCCCGGTGGCACTGGCAGCTGCCCAGCAAATGCACCTCGACCCCAAACCGTTTTTTGTTACAATTGCAATTGCAGCATCTGCAAGTTTTTCAACTCCCATTGGTTATCAAACCAATTTAATTGTTCAGGCTATCGGAAACTATAAATTTACCGACTACCTTAAAATTGGTCTCCCGCTTAATCTGCTTGCATTTTTAATTTCCCTTCTGTTGATCCCTTTTTTCTGGCACTTTTAAATGAAAGTGAACAACGTCTGTTAAAAAAAGGCGATTGAAATAAAAATTTTATCTTTGCCAACGCACATAATTTTAAGTTATCGCAATTTATTGAAGTTTTTGCATGAAAGAATATAGTCTGACTAACCTCCGCGAACTGGAAGCGGAGGCCATTCATATCATCCGCGAAGTGGCAGCGGAGTTCGAAAATCCGGTAATGTTGTATTCAATTGGTAAAGATTCTTCGGTGATGGTTCGCCTTGCCGAAAAAGCATTTTACCCTGGGAAAGTTCCATTTCCCTTAATGCACATCGATTCGAAATGGAAGTTTAAGGAAATGATTGAATTCCGCGACAAATATGCCAAAGAAAAAGGATGGGATTTAATTGTTCATTATAACAAGGAAGGTTTCGAAAAGGGAATTGGCCCGTTTACCCACGGAAGTAAAGTGCATACAGATGTAATGAAAACGCAGGCCCTGCTTGCAGGTCTTTCAAAGTACAAATTCGATGCAGCTTTTGGTGGTGCCCGTCGCGATGAAGAAAAGTCGCGCGCCAAGGAACGAATTTTTTCTTTCCGTGATAAATATCACCAGTGGGATCCGAAAAACCAACGGCCCGAATTGTGGAACATTTACAATGCAAGGGTTCATAAAGGCGAATCTATCCGGGTTTTCCCTCTTTCGAACTGGACAGAACTGGATATCTGGCAATACATCAGGCTGGAGAAGATTCCAATCGTTCCGCTTTATTTTTCAAAAGAACGGCCCATTGTGAATATGGACGGCAACCTTATCATGGTTGACGACGAACGAATGCCAAAGGAAATTGCAGAAAAAGCTCAAATGCGCAAAATTCGTTTCCGCACCCTGGGTTGTTATCCGCTAACGGGCGCCGTGGATTCAGAAGCCGAAACCATTGAAAAAATTGTGGAGGAGATGATGACTGTAACTGTCTCTGAACGTACTACACGTGTTATCGATTTCGACCAGGATGCAAGTATGGAACAAAAAAAACGGGAAGGGTATTTTTAGGAAGTTATCGAGTTGTTTTTATGGTTATCATGGTTTTCATATTTCCGGTTCACAGAAATAAAGTATCAATTCCAATTTAAATGAAAGGTTACAAGGATCTTGAAATTTATCAGTTAGCTTTCGAATTGTCTGTTCGTATTTATCATTTGACTATGAAATTGCCACATCCGGATAAATTTGAGACAGGTGGACAAATCAGAAGATCAAGCCAGACAATAAAAGATACTATAGTAGAAGGATATGGAAGAAGAAGGTACAAAGCAGACTTTCTTAAATTCTTAGTATATAGTCATGCTTCCTGTTTGGAATCCGTTTCACAATCAGAATTTTTGGCAACAGTCCATCCTCTAACCGGCTGGGAAGAAATAATAAAGTTTAAATACACTGGGAATGAAAATTTCTAATTATATATCTTATGTCGAAAACAACTGGAAAACAAGATAACCTGCATAACAATGATAACATTGATAACAATGATAACAATTACAACAACGACAACAATATCATGACATTCAACAATCTCGACATAAAAGAATTCCTCGACCAGGATCAAAAGAAAGATTTATTACGCCTGCTCACTGCAGGTAGTGTCGACGACGGCAAATCCACCCTGATTGGGAGGCTGATGTTCGACAGTAAAATGTTGTACGAAGACCAGCTGGCAGCGCTTGAACGCGACAGCAAACGTGTGGGCCATGCAGGCGAAGAAATTGATTATGCCCTGCTGCTTGACGGATTGAAAGCCGAACGTGAACAGGGAATTACAATCGATGTAGCTTACCGCTATTTTTCAACTGCAAAACGGAAATTCATTATTGCTGACACTCCCGGACACGAGCAATATACCAGGAATATGGTTACCGGCGCATCAACCGCCAACCTTGCAATCATTCTTATTGATGCAGAAAATGGAGTCATTACACAAACCAAACGTCATACATTCCTTGTATCGCTGCTTGGAATAAAACATGTGGTTGTTGCAATAAATAAAATGGACCTGGTAAATTACAGCCAGGAAGTTTTCGATAAAATAAAATCAGATTATAATGCATTTGTTGCCCAGTTGAATATTCCTGATATTCATTTTATCCCGATTTCGGCACTGAAAGGAGAAAATGTAGTGGATAATTCAACTAAAATGCCATGGTACCATGGAAGCAGCATGTTGCAGTTTCTTGAATCAGTACACATCAGCAGCGACCGCAATTTTACCGATCTTCGTTTTCCGGTACAATACGTGCTGCGGCCCGACAACGAATTCCGGGGTTTCTCAGCTGCAGTGGCGTCAGGGATTATTTCAAAAGGCGATGAAATCATGGTTTTACCTTCACTGAAAACATCGAAAGTTAAATCAATAGTTACCTACGATAAAGAACTGGATTATGCTTTTCCTCCACAATCGGTTACAGTAACACTTGAAGATGAAATTGATATTTCGCGTGGAGACATGCTCGTTCATGCTGACAATCAGCCCCGGAATGAACGGCATTTTGAAGCAATGCTGGTTTGGATGGATGAAAATCCGCTCGATTTATCCACACAATTTTACATCAAGCATACATCAAATACTACAAAAGCACGAATCGATCAGATAAAATATAAAGTCGATGTAAATACACTGGAGAAATCCGGCATCGATAAATTTCAGCTAAATGAAATCGGAAGGGTGGTTCTTACAGCATCCAAACCTCTGTTTTTCGACCCATATGAAAAAAACAGGCAAACCGGTTCCTTTGTTTTAATTGATCCGGTTACAAACAACACTGTGGCTGTTGGAATGATAATCGACAAACTGAGCAGCAAATTCCTTCCTTCAAGAATTACAGATGTTGATAAGGAAAAAATCAAACAGGGAAAATCACTTGTTTCTGCTGAACAGCGGCAGAAAAAATACAACCAGAAAGGTGCAACAATCTGGTTCACCGGGTTGCATGGTTCAGGTAAAAACGAGCTTGCATTCAGCCTCGAAAAGAAACTTTTTGAAAATGGCGCAACCGTGGTATTACTCGATGGAAGTTCAGTACGTTCGGGACTAAATTACGAGCTGGATTATTCACCGGCCGATCGTGCTGAAAACCTTCGCCGGGTAGCCCACATTTGCCGCATTCTGAACGACCAGGGTATTATTACCATCTGCTCCTTTATTTCGCGCAATGAATCATTGCGCAACCAGGTAGCCCAAATCATCGGGGAAGACCGGGTTCACTTATTTTATATGAATGCAACTCTTGAATTCTGCAAAAACAATAAACCCGAGTTGTATGTTAAGGCTGAAAACGGAGAATTGGAAAACCTTCCGGGAGTTGATTTGGAATACCATGAGCCGGCAAATGCGAAACTTGTATTTAATCCGGAGGAAAATGAGATTAACCTTGACAATATTATGCATTATCTCTCGGGAAATAAAATTTTCCCTATAAGCTGAAACAATGAAAATATTAGTTACCGGAACCGCCGGATTTATCGGGTTTCACCTCGCAAAAAAATTATTGCAGGAAGGATTTAAAGTGGTTGGAATTGATAACATCAACGATTATTATTCCACAGAACTGAAGTTTGCACGATTACTTGATGCAGGAATTTCTGAAGAGGCGACAACGTGGAATAAGAAAGTGACAAGTACTAAAAATCCCAACTATTCATTTGTCAGAATGAACCTGGAAGACAGGGAACAAATTAACACACTTTTTGAAACAGAAAAGTTTGATATTGTCTGTAATCTTGCAGCACAGGCGGGAGTGCGTTACAGCATCGAAAACCCCCATGCATACATTAGCAGCAACATTATTGGTTTTACCAATATTCTGGAAGCCTGCAGGCACTATAATATAAAACACCTTGTTTACGCAAGTTCTTCAAGTGTTTATGGGAACAGTAAAAAAATGCCGCTTTCCACATCTGATTCAGTGGATAATCCAATTAGCTTGTATGCTGCAACAAAAAAAAGTAACGAACTGATGGCGCATACTTACAGTCATCTGTTTGGGATTCCAACCACAGGACTACGCTTTTTCACGGTTTACGGCCCCTGGGGAAGGCCAGATATGGCTTATTTTTCGTTTACAAAAGATATTCTTGCCGGCCAAGCCATTAAGGTTTTTAACCATGGCGATTTGTACCGCGATTTTACCTACATTGACGATATTGTTGATGGAATTATTAATGTATTGAAGAATGTTCCAAATCAGCAACCGCCATATAAGGTCTATAACATCGGAAATGCATCGCCGGTAAAATTGATGGATTTTATTGAAACCATTGAAAAAGCGCTTGGACAGGAAGCCAAAAAAGAGTACCACGATATGCAACCTGGTGATGTTTACAAAACCTTTGCCGATGTTAGTGACCTTCAGAAAAATTTCAACTATTCTCCTGATACTCCGCTGGAAAAAGGAATTGGGGAATTTGTGAAGTGGTATAAATCGTTTTATCAATAACGTTTAAATTCGGCTTAAAGAGCATTGTTTAAATACCAGGTTAGGTTTTAACTAAAACCAAGTGTGATTTTGGATCACTTTCATTTTCCGGTAGAGTAAAAACATTTTATACCTCAATCTTCATATACCCGGACAAAAAAACAGAATATCACAAACTCCTCTTACAGCAGTTCTGAAAGGTTCTGTTTAAGAAGGCATTTACTTGTTTGCATGTATAAACAATATTGCAGAAGTGACATAAAAGGGCAAGAGGTAATGCATTTTTAACAGCAGGATTTGTACTTCCTTCCAAAGCAGTTTCAAACCGGTTTTCACCATATCTTCCATATACCACGGACGGGGTTGGTTCGCGATTTAATATCGAAGGTATAGTGATGGTATAGTCCGGTTAGCGGGAAAAACCCTTCAGAACCTATTCTTTTGGGAAGTCGTAACTACATTTGGTTCAGGAGACAGGTGCTATGCCGGCTCAATGTTCTTTTTATTCAGTTCTTTTATGTACGTGGTTATTATGGTTTCTTCTTTGCATCTATACAAAAAAGTTTATTATGCAGAGTTTTATCAGTTTTATCTTTTTCCTCACCTGATTTTTAAGTGATTCTTGATTTTCATCCCAAACCAGGTGTGGTTTTTCAAAACAGTACTTTTGGGTGGATTTTTTTCCGGATACATCACAAAATAAAACCTGAACCGGATAAATCCAATTCAGGTTAAATAAGGCAGACCTGTAAGCCGGGTTCTGTATCCTTCATCAAAAAGACAAAGAATTTTTATCATTTATCTTTCGTTCCGGCATTTCTGCCGGAATCGCTGCAGCCTACCCCTCCTGGCAGCCGGTGTGCAGCCGGCAACGAAACGGGCAGTTTCGTTTCACAGCAACAGCTGTAAGTACCAGGATATATTTGGCTTTGCAACCCGTGAGACGTACGGCTGGCCATGTCACCACAACCACCGGTAGGCTTTTACCCTACCTTTTCACCCGTTCTCCCGCCGAAGCAGGAATGGTTATTTTCTGTTACGTTGCTATCCCCTTTCAAAGATCTTCCTGTTAAGAAGCACGGTGCCCTGTGTTGCCCGGACTTTCCTCCCCTCACAAAAGTGAAGAGCGATAAAACAGCCTGCCGGTGCAAAAGTACAAAAAAGGATGAAGTATAAATATTAAGGATGAATCAGAATTTTCGGTTTTGTAATTTTTTTCGGGTGGAAATAAATATAGAGACCAATTCTATTGCTTCATTTTCCAACTTATCCCGTTGAGATGAACATATTAATTCCATATCTTTAATTATTTCCAGCCAAAACAATGATTCATCAGCTTCCTCAATTACAATACTAATTTTGGATATAAAAGACGGCGTTGATTGTGCAAGATTAGCAGCTCTGTAATTTGCAGCAACCGAAGACGAACAGCGTATTAATTGCCCTTTGATATGATTTCCAAGAAATGATTTCGGTAATTGTTCAGTCAGATGAATACAGTCAATACAAAATGTTTTGGTTCTTTTTTAAGATCTCTTTCTTTTTCCATAATTCAGGTTAGGTTAATTAATTGAATTAAATCCCCAAATTAATAATTCCTTAAAAGACCACCAATTATCATTTAGCATTTATCCTTTATCCTTTATCCTTTATCCTTTCCTCAATATCACCATTGTCGCCCCGTAACCATATTCCTGAAAAGAAGCATCCTGGTGATAGAATTTTGGGAATTTGTGGCGCAGCAGTTTGGCCACTTCCTGTTTAAGGACACCCTGCCCCACTCCATGAATAAAAACTATTCGTTTTATACCTGTTGCAATGGCCGAACGCATTTCCGATTCCACTTTTTCAAGCTGAATATCCAGGATTTCCTTATTGCTTAACCCTACAGAATTGTCAATTAATGCATGAATGTGCAAATCCACTTCAACAACTTCAGCGACTTTCTTTTTTACCGGCTGTTCAGCAACTGGTTTAGGGTCTTTCTTTTCAACAACCTTCTGAAAATCTTCCTGTGTTAGTTTATCCAGTTCGATATTTAAAAGGTTTTCTGAAATCTGCAAAATCATAGCATTCCTTTCGAAAAACAGATTCGACTGAAAGCTGCTTTCCTTGTAGAATTTCACAGCATTTATCCTGAACTTTTTCTGAACAGGTTTAAACCAGTCTTTCTGTTCATCTGAAAACCAAATAAGTTGAAAGCAATATTCGGGAAGTTCGCTTAATTCAGACTGCACAAGGCTTTCAAGCTTAATTCTTGAATTGGGTTGAATTTCACCATGTTTTACAGAAATATATTTCGAATCATGAAAATGTGAATAATGGAAAAGAAGGGTGAAATTACTGTCATTTACAAGAAACAACTCAATTTCGCCTGCAAGCGGATTACCTGAATCAGTTGGAACCAGGCAGAAATAAAAATCGGGTGAATTTTTACCTTTGATTATTTTACCTGCCGGAAACTCTGATTTCACAATTTCCTTCTCTTCAACAACCGGTTCTTTTTCAACAGTTTTATAATTACGGCTTAACTCCGGAGCATCAACATTTATAAGTTTCGAAACGGGATAGGGAACTTCGAACCCATCTTCATTTTCAACATTCACCACATTTTTATTGATATAACCGGTAACCACACCTCCGCCAACATCATTCAAAAATTTTACCCTGTCGCCTACTTTAATCATATTTATAAATTTTACACAAAAGTATACCAATTTCTGTGTAGCTAAACAAATGTATGGGAGAGTTTTCAAACTGAAGCGTCTTTATTCAAATTAAAAGATTTAGCTTCATCTTGCGAAATCAGGCTCCTGTTGTGTTTAACCTGACAGTTACATTATGCGCAGTTGAATTGTGATTTGGTACTTTCTTCATAAGTTCAGGAAGCTGATTATTTTATATGCGTACGAAGAAACTTCTCCATGGCACGATAAAAATCAAACCTGTTTTCTTCGTTGTGAAAACCATGTCCTTCGTTTTCTTTCACCATGTATTCAACTTCCACTCCCCGGCTTCGCAAAGCTTCCACAATCTGATCCGATTCAGCTTTATTTACCCGTGGGTCATTTGCTCCCTGCGCCACAAAAAGAGGAGTGATAATTTTATCTGCATTTAATGCAGGTGAAGTTGCAGCAAACTGTATGCTATCCTGCTCCGGATTACCAACCATTTCGTACATCATATCGAGCAGCGGTTTCCAGTATGGCGGGATGGTTTTCATGAAAGTGAACAGATTTGAAACGCCCACATAATCCACTGCGGCAGCATATAATGTAGGATTCACTACAATTCCCTGCAAAGTTGCATAACCACCATAACTTCCACCGTAAATGGCAACTTTATTTTTGTCTGCAATTCCCTGGCGAATGAGCCAGTAAACTCCGTCGGTAACATCATTTTGCATATCAAGCCCCCATTCTTTAAAAGAAGATTCCCAAAAGTTCTTCCCAAAACCTGTAGAGCCTCTGAAATTGGGTTGAAAAACCGCATAACCACGATTGGCCAGAAACTGCACTTCAGGATTGAATCTCCAGACATCGCGTGCCCACGGACCACCATGCACATTTACAATTACCGGAAGATTTTTCGCCTCCACATTTTTGGGAAGAGTCAGGTAACCCATAATTTTCATGCCATCGCGGGCGGTATATTCAACAGGTTTCATTTCGGCCAGCTCTTCTTTTTTCAGCCATGGAGCAACCTCGTGTATTTTAGTCAGTTCATCTTTATTCTTGTTGTACAAATAATATGCGCCAAGTGTCTGGTCACTGGAAGTGCGGACGATAAACATCACTTCGGCCTTATCGTAAGCTGAAATCCCTATTTCTACATTTCCAAGTTCCTTTTCGAGGCGTTCAAGTAAATTTTTAAAGTCTTCGTCAAAATAATGCCGTTCGCTTTTCCATGAGGTGTAATATGCAGCCCATAACTTTTTCTCTTTTTGTGAATAGGACATCCGGTCAACATCGAAATCCGGATTTTCATAAAGCACTTCCGTTTCCTGACCGGTTTCGGGATCAAAAATGACGGCAGCAGTTTTGTCTCTTCCCAAATTGGAAACAGCATACATTTTTTGATTGTCGAAAGTAAAAAAGGGCACATTCAGCGTTTCCTTAAAACTGGTAGTTAAAACCGGGGCAAACTCATCGGCTTCGGTTTTTCTGTACAGCAACTGCGTGTTTACACCATCAACAATGGCCACCGCGGCCCTGAGTTTCCCGTCATGGTCAGTTATCCAGCCCTGAATATTTCCCGGATTCTCTGCAATCATTTCCATTTCACCCGTTTCAATGTTTAACCGGTACGGGTCGAAAACCTGCGGGTTTCGTTTATTCATACCAATAATTACATTCTCTTCTATCTCGGGTAAATCATCTATGATAGTAGTCCTGACGTTTTCGAAACAGGTAAAACATTCAAGGTTTTTACCATCGGTATCCACACCGTAAAGACTGAAATTTTCATTACCGCCTTCATCTTTTAAATAAAGAATACGGCCGTTATTTCCCCAGAAATAGCCGGCAATATCACGATCGGTTTCAAAAGTTAATTGTTCAGCCTTTTCTTTTCCAATCTTCTGAATGTAAATGTTCATTCGATTCTCGTAAGGTGCGAGGTACGAATAATTTTTCCCGTCGGGTGAAATCTGGTACCCTGATTTTTCAGGATTTCTGAAAAAATCTTCCAAAGGAATCTCCCTGACCTGTGCATTAAGCGACAACGTTGAAACAATCATCATGTAAAAAAAAATTAAAGTTGCAGTTTTCATGTTTGATGTTTTTAAGTTTGGTATCCTGTTTTAATCGAATAACACACCTTGCCTCGAATAAGTTCATCCAACATAAGTTTGAATTTTACGCTACTCTTCCCGTCTGGCAAACTGATTCTTTTTCAAAATCAATAATTGAATTAAATTTGTGCCGGTTAAAAATAAAAAAGTTGAAGGATTACGGAAATATAAAAATTGAAGATTTTACTTACGAACTGCCGGATGCACGAATTGCAAAATACCCAATTTCTGAAAGGGATAGTTCGAAATTGCTTGTTTGGAAAAACAGGGAAATCCGGGAAAGCAAATTTAAGAACATAGCAGAGTTTCTTCCTGTAAATTCGACATTGGTGTTCAACAATACAAAAGTAATTCATGCCCGCTTATTTTTCAGGAAGGAAACCGGTGCTAAAATTGAAATCTTTTGCCTCGAACCTGTGGAACCTGCAGATTACCAGATTGCTTTTCAGGAAAGAGAAAGGGTAACCTGGAAATGCATGGTTGGCAATGCAAAAAAATGGAAAAATGAGGTGTTACAAAAAGTTATTAAACCGGAAGGAAAAGTTGTAACTATTCATGCTGAAATGAAATCGCACCAGGGTAATTCATTTCATATTGAATTTTCATGGACCGGGAATTTTACGTTTGCAGAAATTATAGAACACGCCGGGGTATTGCCGATTCCACCTTATTTAAACCGCGAAAGTGAAGCATCGGACGAGGAAACCTATCAGACTGTTTACGCTAAAATTGATGGGTCGGTAGCAGCCCCAACTGCCGGATTGCATTTTACGGATTCAGTTTTACAGGAATTAACTTCGAAAAATATTGCAACAAAAGAAATCACATTACACGTTGGCGCAGGTACATTTCAACCGGTTAAATCAGAAACCATTTCCGGGCATACAATGCATCATGAAAAAGTAGTTATTTCCAGGAAAATAATTGAGGATTTAATTTCTGCTGAAAGGAAAATAATTGCAGTAGGGACAACTTCAGTGCGTTCGCTGGAAAGTTTATACTGGCTGGGCCTGCAACTTGAAAAAAATGATAATTTCTCCCTGCCCCTTGAAGTTTCGCAATGGGAACCTTATGAAAATGAAGGGGCAATATCTGTAAAAAACGCACTTCAAAACCTGACTAATTTTCTTGAAAGAGAAGATAAAGACGAACTGCAGTTTTCAACGCAAATTATTATTGTTCCCGGATATCAGTTTAAAATCATTGACGGAATGGTGACTAATTTCCACCAGCCGCAAAGTACACTGCTGCTTTTAATCAGCGCTTTTCTTGGCAGCGACTGGAAAAAAGTGTATGATTTCGCGCTGAACAATAATTTCCGGTTTTTAAGTTACGGCGACAGTAATTTATACTTACGATAAACAGATATATTCGTCAGTCCTGTAATTTAATTTTTTTCGTATTTTTACTTAAAAATATTCATCGTGGTTGATTATAAACAAATTATCACAATTGAGCCAGGCAAACGGGGAGGCAAACCCTGCATCAGGGGAATGCGAATTACTGTGGGCGATATACTGGGGTGGCTGGCGGCCGGGATGACTCATGAAGAAATACTTGATGACTTTGATGAATTAACTGAAAATGATATTCTTGCAGCATTAAGTTTTGCTGCTGATCGTGAGAATAAAAATTATCAGGCGGCAATATGAAATTGTTGTTTGATCAAAATATATCCCATCGTATACTTTATTTATTACCAGAACAGTTTTCCGGATCAACTTCTTTGAAAAAGGAAGGATTAATAAATTCGTCGGACAGAGATGTTTGGCAATTCGCGAAGAATTATAATTTTGTTATTGTCACACAAGATTCAGATTTTAATGATTTAAATCTACTTTTAGGATTTCCTCCTAAAATTATTTGGATTCGTGCTGGAAATTTAAAAACAAAAGTACTTATTGATATATTATCACAACGATACGATGAAATCAAAAGATTTATAAATGATGAAGAATATGGATGTTTTGAAATTTCTGGTTTGAAAAAGATTTAATACCACTATAATTATTTATGAACGGCACACTCAGAAAAAACATACAGGTTGGCAGCGAAGTTGAAATTGTGCAAAAGCACCACCAGCGCACAGGCGAACTCACCGAAGGAATTGTAAAGCGCATACTCACCAATTCTGCCAGTCATCCGCATGGAATAAAAGTTATGCTCGAAACCGGTGAAGTCGGGCGGGTGAAAAAGGTTATTGAAGATTAATTTTTCATACTTGAATCCCCTGCCAGCCAGCCGGTGGAATAAGCAATCTGCAGATTATATCCACCCGTTTCAGCGTCGAGGTCGATAACTTCGCCGGCAAAATAAAGACCTTTTACAAGTTTTGATTCCATTGTTTTAGGTGAAATTTCATTCAATGAAATTCCGCCTGCCGTTATAATTGCTTCCTTAAACGACCGGTGTCCGGTAATATTAAAACTTAAATTCTTTAGAAGAAAACGTATTTTTTTCCGTTCAGCCGAGGTAACCTGATGACACTCCTTTTCCGGATCAATTTCAAGCAGTTCGATAAAAACCGGAATCATGGATGAAGGCAACCAGTTTCTGAATATGTTGCCAAACTTTTTCTTTCCATGCCCGTTTAAATCGCGAACCAGGCGGTTGTCCAGTTTTTGTTCGTCGAGCGCAGGTTTTAAATCAACTGTAACTTCAACTTTATTTTTCTTTTGCAGTACATCTACTACAATCCGGCTGAGTGTTAGAATTATTGGGCCCGACAAGCCAAAATGTGTGAACAGCATCTCACCAAAAGCTTCACCGGCTTTTCTGCCATTTACCCAAACTACAGCATTCACATTTTTAAGGTTAAGGCCCTGAAGTTTTTGCGCCACATCTCCGGATGTTTCCAAAGGCACCAGCGCCGGTCTCGCATTTACAATCAAATGTCCTGCTTGTTTTGCCAGTTCATAACCGTCGCCGGTGGAACCGGTTGCAGGATATGATTTTCCTCCGGTTGCAATAATTACCCGGTTCGATTTTATTTGCTGACCGTTTACAAATACACCTTTTATTTCGCCGCTTTCAATAAGCAATTTTTCTACCCGATGGCCACAGCGAATTTCTACATTCAACGCATTTACCCATTTCAAAAGCGCTTTCAGCACGTCGGCCGATTTATTGGTTGCAGGAAAATACCGGCCACCCCGTTCAAGTGTTGCTTCAACACCATATTTTTGAAGCAAACTAATTATATCTTTTGAATAGAATCGGGAAAATGCATTTTTCAAAAACCGCCCTTCAGGAAAAACATGTTTAATGAATTCACTGATTGGTGCATCGTTGGTAATGTTGCAGCGACCTTTTCCGGTAATCAGCAATTTACGGCCTTCCTGCCTCATTTTTTCAACTACAAGTACGTGGTTACCCAATTCTGCAGCTCTTCCTGCAGCCAGTAATCCAGCCGGTCCAGCCCCTACTACAATTACATCGAAATCATACATGGAGTGCAAAGTTATCTTTTATAGCCAAAACAACAGATTTTTTGTAAAGGAAACAGTCTGGCGGAATTATTTATTAAGCTTCTGGTTTTTAAGATTTCATCTCCGCTTATCCTGTAGGTCACAGGGATCGCAGCAGTATCGTTAATCAGCAGGCGATAACTCACGGTTTGTATAGAAACGCTCCAGAATCGATCCATCATTGGCTTCCTTTGAAAGCGATTCGATGGTATTTTTGGGAACGTCGTAAACGTCGAGAACAATCAATCCATCGAGGCAGTTGTTGAATTTCGGATCAACATTGAATCCAATAATCCTTGCATTCAGTTTGATGTATTTTTTTAATAACACAGGTAACCCTGAATTTAATTCGTCCAAATCACCGATGGTTTTATCCAGCCGGTTAATATCATGTTCCATATTTTCCATCAGGATGTTGATATCGGGATTATCGCTTTTGAATTTATAACTGTTTCGGGGTTTTATGTGTTGCGCCAACCTCCAGTTGAGGTGGTTATGCATAATAAACCGGATAATCAAATCTTTTGAAATTTTCGAATAATTGTTGCTGATGCTCACCGGCCCAATAAGATACCTGTATTCAGGGTTTTTAAGCAGAAAGTATAAAATTCCTTTCCACAAAAGGAACAAGGGCATAGGTTTGCGCTGATATTCCTTTATAACAAACGAACGGCCCAATTCGAGGCTTTCACTCAAAACGGGTTTAAATTCGTTTTCGATCCTGAAAAGTGAATTAAGGTAAAAACCACGCTTCCCGTATTGTTCCAGAATGTCCTTTCCCTTACCAATACGATAGGCACCAACAATACACTCCTCCTCTTCGTCCCAGATAAACATCTGGTTATAATACAAATCAAATTCATCGATATCAATTCCCCGATTAGTCCCCTCTCCCACTTCCCGGAACGTAATCTCACGCAGCCTCCCGATTTCATTTAAAATAGCCGGGATTTTTTTAGATGGTGCACAAAATACTGTGTAGTTCTTCAAGTTAAAAAGTGTGAAATCATTTCGTATTTCCTGAAGTTCAGCATGTATTTTTTCTTTAGGAATTGGATCAATTACCTGTTCCGGTTTTGGCTGCGGTTTCAGGTTGTAATTAAAAAACCGCTTCACCTCAATCGCCGATTCCATGCTGTAGGTACGCGCCCGCAGAAAACGGCCAAACTGGTACACATCTTCAAACTTTTGCTGCTCAGCTGGCTTCACCGGATTCCCGATACGTATTTTTATGTTTTTATGTTTCTTACTCAACAATTCCGACGGCAACCGCACCTGCCGTAGTGAAGGATGAATTTTAGCCAGAAAATGAAACAACCGGCTGTTGGTGCCCTGAAAATGAACCGGAACAACCGGCACTTTTGCATCTTTTATAAATTTCACCACAGGAAATTGCCACAAATGATCGGCAATGGTATCGAATGTTCCGTAAGTACTGATATCACCTGCCGGGAAAAGACACAAAATCCCATTTTGGCCCAAATGACTGGTTGCCTCCTTCAAATCTTCCGGTTGAATTTCTTTTGAATGATTTTCAAATGGATTATCGCTGATAAAATAGTCGGAAACCGGTTCAATTTTCTGAAGTAAAAAATTAGCCATCACCTTCACATCGGGCCTAACTTTAGAAAGATATTTAATCAGCAGCAATCCATCAAGGCCGCCAAACGGATGGTTGGCAACAACAATCACCGGTCCTTTTGCGGGAATTCGCTTTAACTCATTTTCATCAAACTCAATGTTGAATTCCATTACCCGGATAACCTCGTCTATAAATTCAATGCCGTGTTTTAAGGCAATCTTTTCATAGATTTTGTTGAGTTTCTGAAACCGGAGAATGTACATTAAAAATTTAGCAAAATACTCGCCGCCAAGGAGTGTAAATGCTGGTGGAGCTTTAAAAATATCTTTCGGACCTAATAATTCCATTTTTGCTTATGCTGTAAAAAAATCCAACCAAATGGTACTACAAAAATAGAATGTTTTTTCAGATTAATTTATTTTATGGACTTTCCCATAGTCCGGATTTCTGTTTTAAATTGAATTAATAAAAAAGACATATTAGTAGTTTATTTTATCAAAATTGATTTTAATTTGTTACTCTTGCAAAGAATTTAATGGCAGAAAACGTACAAAATAACAATTGGTTGCCGACTTCGCAGAAAGAATTTAAGCAACTGGGCTGGAAAGAGGCGGATGTCATCCTGTTTTCGGGCGATGCCTATATCGATCATCCATCATTTGGCGCTGCAGTAATCGGCCGTATTCTGGAAGCTGAAGGATTAAAAATTGCAATTGTTCCGCAACCAAACTGGCAGGACGATCTGCGCGATTTTAAAAAACTTGGAAAGCCACGGCTGTTTTTTGCCGTTACCGGTGGAAATATGGATTCAATGGTGAACCATTACACTGCCAATAAACGGAAACGCTCCAATGATGCATATACACCGGGAGGACAATCCGGCAAACGTCCCGACTATGCAACCATCGTTTATTCAAATATCGTTCGCAAATTATATCCGGAAGTTCCGCTGATAATAGGTGGAATCGAAGCATCTCTGCGAAGGGTTACCCATTATGATTACTGGTCGGACAAACTGATGCCTTCTATTTTGATGGATTCAAGGGCTGATATGCTCTTCTACGGCATGGCTGATAAATCAATTGTTGAATTTGCCCGGCTCCTGCAACGGGGAGTTCCGCTTAAAAATTTGACTACAATTCCGCAAACTGTTTTTCAGGTAGAACCGGCAGAAGAATATCCCACAAAAAAAGAGTGGGACAAACTGGAACTTGCATCTCATGAAGAGTGCCTTAAAAACAAAAAAGTTTTTGCCCGTAATTTTATGTACATCGAGGAAGAATCGAATAAACTGGAGGCAAAAAAACTTACTCAACTTGTCGGAGACAAAAAGATTGTGGTGAACCCACCGTGGCCGGTTTTCAGTGAGGAGGAAATTGATCATTCCTATGATTTACCATATACCCGCCTGCCGCACCCGAGATATCACAACAAAGGAACGATTCCGGCATACGAAATGATCCGCCATTCGATAAACATTCACCGCGGTTGTTTTGGCGGTTGTACATTTTGTACAATTTCAGCACACCAGGGAAAATTTATCGCCAGCCGATCGGAAAAATCGGTTTTAAAAGAGGTGGAAAAAGTAACACAAATGCCCGATTTTAAAGGCTACATTTCCGATCTGGGTGGACCTTCCGCAAACATGTACAGAATGAAAGGCATTCACGAAGAAATTTGCAAGAAATGCAAACGTCCGTCCTGTATATTCCCTGCCGTCTGCAAAAACCTGGACACCAACCACAAACCGATGCTTGAGTTGTACGAAAAGGTACGCAAAAATCCTAAAATCAAAAAAGCATTTGTTGGAAGCGGAATACGGTACGACATGATTCTGCATGAAACTAAAAACGAGGAAACCAACAAAGCCAACAAACAATATTTGCGCGAAGTGATTAAGCACCACGTTTCGGGTAGGTTAAAAGTGGCGCCGGAACACTCATCTGATGATGTATTAAAATTCATGAGAAAACCATCGTTCAGTTTATTTGAAAAACTGAACGAAGAATTCATCAAAATAAACAAGGAAGAAAATCTGAACCAGCAGTTGATTCCCTACTTTATTTCCAGTCATCCGGGCAGCAAACCCGAAGATATGGCAAACCTGGCCATCCAAACCAAAAACATGAATTTCAGGCTCGAACAGGTTCAGGATTTTACTCCAACACCGATGACACTTGCAACAGTAGTATATTATTCGGGCTATCACCCTTATACGCTCGAAAAGGTTTACACCGCCCGCAATCAGGACGCAAAACGAAATCAGCGAAAATTCTTTTTCTGGTACAAACGTGAATATCGTAAATCTATAATTCAGGAATTAAAATCAAAAAACCGCGAGGATTTGATTGGAAAGTTGTTTCGCTAAGGTGGTGTAATTTCAGAATCACTTCATTAAGAGTATACAGATTCATAAGACCCAAAACAAAAATCCTGATTGTTACGTTAACATAAAAACGAAAAGCAACTCAATGAAAAAATCAGGTTTAATATTATTACTCATCGTTTTCCTTTCTTCCTGTGCTGAATTGCAACAAATTGCAAATGAAACCATGAACAGCGGGCGGCCACTCACCCGCGATGAAATTGTGGCCGGATTAAAGGAAGCGCTGATTGTAGGTACCAACAAATCGGTTGAAAATCTCGGGGTGACTAACGGATACTATGGCAACGAACTTGTAAAAATCTACCTGCCGCCGGAAGCTGATGTTATTGTGGATAATATTAATAAAATTCCAGGAGGACAGGATTTAATTGATGACGTACTATTGCGCATAAACCGAGCTGCCGAAGATGCTGTTTCGGAGGCAAAACCTATTTTTGTAAACAGCATCACCGGCATGACTATTCCTGATGCAGTAAATATTTTAAAAGGCGATGATGACGCGGCCACACAATATTTACACCGCACAACCTATGATGAATTGTTTAAACTGTACCGTCCCAAAATACAGGTGTCACTGGATAAAAAGCTGGCAGGCAATGTTTCTACAGCTGAAAGCTGGAATTTACTTACCGACAAATGGAATACGGTTGCCAATTCGGTTGTGGGAAAGGTAGCCGGTTTTAAAACAGTGGATGTGGATTTGGACCAATATCTCACTGCTAAAGCGCTCGATGGATTGTTCCTGAAAATTGAACAGGAAGAAAAACGCATCCGTGAAAACCCTGCTGCACGGGTAACCGAAATCCTGAAACGCGTCTTTGGCTCCATAGATAGCTGAATTCCATCCAATTAAATTATTTTTTATATATAAAATATTTTCAATTGAATATTTTATTTAAAATTGCTACATTTCAGTTTGATTTAAAAATTGGAATTTCAGTAAGAAATCAATTTAATTTCCTATTAATAAACCTTTAAATTCCGAAATTATGCGGCTCGAATTTGCAAGAATAGAAGAGGCCAATGACCTGGTAAATCAACTGATTGAACACCATCCACAAGCTATTTTTTTAACCGGTCACGATTTTAAAGTAAGATACTTCAATAAAGCTTTCCAGAAATTAACGAAAAGCGACAAAGGTGATATTCTCGAACATGAGTTTTGCGAAATAATGGGTTGCAACCAAAGGGGCAAACCGGTTAACGGAGATAACAACTTCTGTAAAATCTGCCAGATGCGTGAGTTGCTTTCCGGCTCTAATCTTTCGGAACTAACCTTAATCCGCGATTTTAATATTCACAACAAAACCGTAACAAAGCACCTGCACATTGACGCACACCGGCTGGTGATGAATGGACAGAAATACAGATTGGTTGTTATTGAAGACCGGACTCAAAAACATTAAACCATCTGGTTTTAAAATGATTAAATTCTTTCGAAAAATCAGGCAAAACTTAATTTCTGAAAAAAAATTCAGGGATTACATCCTTTATGCAGTTGGCGAAATTGTACTTGTAGTTATCGGAATTTTAATTGCCCTTGCCATCAACAACAATAACCAAAACAGGATTACAAGAGAAAAAGAACAGGTTTATCTGGCCGGATTACGAAATGAATTCCAAACCAGCAGGTTAAAGTTACAGGAACTTATAAAAATAAACAGACAAAATTATGAAGGAGCAAAAAAAATAGTGGAATACATTTCGGATGCAAAATTACAACCGACAGAAAAAACATTTTCACAGTTGCTGTACAATACCTTCGCTTTCGATGTTGTTTTTAACCCCAATAATTCTCTGCTGAATGAAATGATTAATTCAGGAAGTTTGAAAGACATCTCAAATGCAGAACTTCGCAGGCAGTTGACCAACTGGATTTCAACACTGGATGATATTTCGAAACAGGAAAATGACCTGGTTATTCAACGGGAAAAGATGCTGGATATGTTCAGGAGAAATGAAAACAGTATCCGCACCATTTTTGATCTCACCGGAGTTTCGGCAAATGAAATCGATGTACCGGAAGGACAAAATAACATCAGTAACCTGAAGTTGCTGAGGTCGAGGGAATTTGAAAACAACATATTACTTTTCATACTTACCTGCCGTGCCACCGAAATAACCCATTACAATCCATTAATGCAGGATTTGGATTCCATTCTGAAACTGATTGATGCTGAGATAAAAAGTTAACGGCATAAACTTGTCAATCATTTATCGGCCGTAACCATCACTTCCACGTTCATTCCTCCTTTTTACGCTTTCGTCTGGTTTTCTTTTTACACTGAACCCTGCCACCTTATTTTTGTACCATTAAACTTCAGAAAAAAGAAAACAATGAGTATCAAAGTCATGAGAACAAAAATCCGGATGAAAACAACAGGTTTAACTCTGAGGTATCCAAGAAGTCTGCCGCAGGAAAAAGATAGTTTTTCTTCTATGAAAATGTACAAGCTGATGGATTAATGAACGCTCCTGTTTACGGGAGTTTATGATCCAACAGGATTAATTTTGTTATTTTTAAATCGAATTAATAACCAAAAGAAATGCCTTTCAAGGATATAAACCGCTTTTTCCCATTTAAAAAGTTGCTGGCCATGCTGTTCGGATTGGTGATGATTGTTCAGTTGGCAGTTATTACATACAATCATTTAAGTGGTTACCACCTGCTGGAGGGGACCACTTATTTTTTTATCCGTCTCTTCAGGGGAGTGACATTAAGTCTGCCGGCCAGCTTTCTGATTGCTTATCCCAACCTGTTCATCATCCGGTTCTTAAACCGCAGATTTCCCTGGAACAGTAAAATTTTAAGCCGGACCATCATCCAGATTATTTTCACAGTTACACTGGGGATATTAATTTCTTTAATTTTCACCTCAGTAGCACAGCTTATCACTCCTTACCGCGAAAACCTGTTTTCGGTTTACATAAACAATGCGCTGATTTTTGTAGTCGTAAATATTATTTTAATGATTATCCTGGAGGCATGGCTGTTTTTTAACGAAGGTACCCAATCGAAAATGAAAGCTGAAAACCTGGAGAAGGAATTATCGCAAATTAAGTTTGAAGTATTAAAAAGCCAAATCAATCCACATTTCATGTTTAACAGCCTGAATGTACTTTCAGGTTTAATTGACACCAATGTTTCAAAAGCGCAGGAATTTATTGATGAATTTTCAGTAATTTACCGCTATGTACTTGAAACCATCGAAAAGCCTGTGGTTACATTAAATGAAGAGCTTGGTTTTGTGCGCTCCTATTTTTTCCTTCAGGAAATGCGTTACGGGAATTCACTGAAGCTGAATGTAGATATTCCTGCCGACCTTCTGGATAAGTTTATGCCACCATTATCGCTCCAGGTAGTTCTCGAAAATGCAATTAAACACAATATCATCAGTGAAACTCATCCGTTAATTATTGATATTTACAATGAAAACACCCTGTTGATGGTGAAGAATAATATTCAGCCTAAAATTTCCTCCGGTAAATCCACTGGTCTGGGACAAAAAAACATGGTAAAACGCTATGCAATGATTGGCAGGGAAACTCCTAAATTTATTGTAAAAACCAATCATTACATTGTGCAACTGCCGCTATTAAAACCCGAATTAAATGAAAGTACTGATTATTGAAGACGAAGTGCTGGCAGCTAACCGGCTCGAAAAACAGCTGAATGAAATTGCTCCGGAAATCTCCATTCCGGCCAAAATCGGTTCAATAAAGGAATCGGTAAAATGGTTAATGGTAAACAGCGTCGATTTGATTTTCCTCGACATTCAGCTTTCTGACGGGATTAGCTTCAGTATCTTTGAGCAGGTGGCTGTGAATACACCTGTGATTTTTACAACTGCTTACGATCAGTATTCGATTAAAGCTTTTGAACTGAACAGCATTTCATACCTTCTAAAACCCATCCGAAAAAATGATTTAATCGAAAGCCTGAAAAAGTACCGGAGCCTTAAATCAGCTTTTACCATTGATTTTGAAAGGCTTCTCTCCGAAATGAAAGAAGATAAACCGGCTTATAAAAAACGTTTTATCATTCAAATCGGTCAGAAAATAAAAATGGTGGAAACCGCGGAAATTGCTTTTTTTTATGCAATGGATAAAAATGTTTTTCTTAAAACTTTTGAAGGAAATAACTGGCCCATTGAGTTTAGTCTTGATAAGCTGGAAGGTTTAATGGATCCTTCCGTTTTTTATCGCATCAACAGAAAATACCTTGTTAATCTGAATGCAATTGAAAGTATGGTGGCGTGGTCACGCAGCCGTATAAAACTAAAATTGCAGCCCCCTGCCGACGATGAAATGGAAACAATAGTCAGCGTAGACCGTTCGCCTGAATTTAAAAACTGGCTGAACCGGTAAACAACCGCCCCTGCCAGGTATCCCGCTCCTTCAGTCTTTTTTCCACTTTGGCAACAAACTCAAAATTTTTTAATCCCCATTTCGGTGCAAGCAGCATTTCTGGCGGTGACTGGCTGATGAATCGTTCCACAATAATTTCAGGATTCAGCAATTCAAGGTAATCCACCACCAGTTCAATATATTCCTCCGCAGTGAAAAGATGAAACCGGGCAGGATTTTCGCGATATTGCAGTTCCATGACTGTTTCTTTATGAATCTGCAACTGATGTAATTTGAGGTTTTTTACTGGCAAATGCGAAATCACTTTAGCTTGTTCCAGCCAGTCAGTACGTGATTCACCCGGAAGTCCAAGAATTAAATGAGCGCCACTGTTTATTCCTCGCTTGGAAGTTTGTTCCAGCGCCCATACCGATTCTTCAAATGTGTGCCCGCGGTTGATTCGTTTCAGTGATTCATTCAGGTGTGACTCCAAACCAAATTCCACCATCACATAAACTTTCCGGCTCAGATCAGCCAGATAATCCAGCAATTCTTCATTCACAACATCGGGACGTGTGGAAATCACAACCCCTTTGATTTTAGGATGTTGAAGAGCTTCTTCATATAACCGTTTTAATTCATCCAGGGGTGCATAAGTATTTGTGTAGGCCTGGAAATAGGCCAGAAACAACATCGACTTATACTTACCGGCAAAAAAATCAATACCTTGTTCTACTTGTAAGGTAACTGAATTTTCAAGATTGCAGTAAGTAGGTTTAAATGTTTTGTTGTTACAATAAGTACAGCCTCCTTTTCCCTTTAACCCATCACGGTTTGGACAGGTAAAACCTGCATCAATTGAAACTTTCTGTACCCGCTCAGCAAACTTATTCCTGAAATAGGTTGAAAAATCATTATATCTTTTTTCATGCCCCCAAAAAAATTCCATGAACACTTTTTTATTGCGGCATCAAAAATATAAAAAATAAGCTGGAACAGCCATTGTACACCACATGTTAAAAACTCGTTGAAAACTTTATCCATTCAGAGGTGTTGGAGGGTTTTATTTAATAAATGTTATTCTTACTTTTAAACATCGTAAAAAAGCATCTATGTTATCAGAAAAAGATAAACTTCAGATAAAAAAGCGCGGTAGCGAATTGCACACCATCATCAAACAAATCGAAAATTTTAAACACGGCTTCCCTTATCTTCAGGTGGAAGATGCTGCATCTGTGGGAAACGGAATTATAAAATTAGACACCCGGCAGATAAAAAAAAGAAGCGATTTATTTGATGAAAAAGTGGAACGGGGAATAAAACCTCTGAAATTCGTTCCTGCCTCAGGGGCTGCAAGCCGAATGTTCAAGGCATTGTTTGAAGCATTGGAAGAATGCAGAAAAACAGATAATCCGGAAGAAGTTTTAATGAAGAATAAAACAGCACAACAATTTATTCAGCAAAAAGAAAAATTTGCATTTTACCCGGATCTTAAAAAAGTTATTCAGCAAAATAATGAAAAGGAAACTTGCCAAAACCTTATTGATTTTCTTTTAAATGAAAAGGGGTTGAATTACGGCACACTTCCGAAAGGATTGCTGAAATTCCATTCCTATAAAGAATTTAAGCGTACACCATTTGAAGAACATCTTGTGGAAGGCGCCAAATATGCAAAAGATAAAGATGGAATCGTGCGGCTGCATTTTACTGTATCGCCTGAACACCGTCAGGGTTTCGAAACTTTATTACAGGAAGTAAAAGAAAAATACGAAAATGAACTGAATGTAAAATTTGAAGTTTCATTCAGCTTGCAAAAACCTTCAACCGATACTGTTGCAGTGGATTTAAACAATGACCCATTCCGCGAAGAAGATGGAAGTTTGCTTTTCCGCCCGGGCGGTCACGGAGCACTCATTGAAAATCTGAATGATTTGGATGCCGATATTGTTTTCATTAAAAATATCGACAATGTTGTACCCGATCATTTAAAACAAACAACAATAGATTACAAGAAAGCTTTGGCAGGAGTTTTGCTGAAGTATCAGGAAAAATTATTTATGTACCAGCAACAGTTAAATGAAAAACATTATGTAGCTCTCGACAGCGGATTTTTAGCTGCTGCTTCAAACTTTCTAGAATATACGTTGAATACAAAACCTGAAAGTAACCATTATTATACTGAACGGGAAGATTTGTACCAGTACCTGAAAGAGAAGTTTAACCGTCCGCTCCGCGTCTGCGGAATGGTTAAAAACGAAGGTGAACCGGGTGGAGGCCCCTTTTGGGCCAAAAACCCGGATGGTACCATTTCATTGCAGGTGGCAGAAAGCTCACAAATCGATCCTGAAAGCGTTCAGCAACAAAAAATTGCTAAAAATGCAACACATTTTAATCCGGTTGATTTAGTGTGTGGCATTAAAAATTACAAAAGAGAAAAATACAATCTCACTCAGTTTACCGACCCGGCAACCGGTTTTATATCTAAAAAATCAAAAGATGGAAAAGATTTAAAAGCCCTGGAACTTCCCGGATTATGGAACGGAGCCATGAGTAACTGGAACACTCTTTTTGTAGAGGTACCCATTGAAACATTCAATCCGGTGAAAACCGTGAATGATTTGTTGCGCGATCAACACCTTTAGGTGTTTTTTTATCTCGGTTGAATTACTAATTTCGCAGACTCATTTTAATGGTCTTATGAACGAAGAAGAAAGAAACTATTTCAGCGAAGAAGACATCAGCGAGGCACTAAGCCGGTTTAAAGAATCAATGATCTCTGGCCGAAAAATATACTTCGATGTTTCAGAATTTGAGGCCATTGTTGAACAACTGATGGACGAGGGGGATTATAATACTTCCGAAATTGCAGTGAAGCAAGGTATTCAAATCCATCCTCACGCAGTAACCCTTCAATTGAAATACAGCCAGGTTTTGCTCAACAAAGGGTTGTACAAAAAGGCAATGAAATACCTTGAACTTGCAGAAAAAGTTGAAGTCAATAATCCTGATGTCCACCTGATGAAAGGTTCGGCATGGCTCATTTTGGGCGAAGATCGCGCCGCTGAAAAATCATTTGTACAAGCTGTAAAAACCGCCGGTGGCGACGAGGATGACATTCTCTACCACATCGGTTCTGCTTATGTGCAGGCAGGTGAAGTGCAAAAAGCAATCAGTTTCTTCGAAAAAGCCCTCCTGGCGAATCCAACAAACGAAACAGCTCTTTACGAACTTGGATTCTTTAGTGATCAGCAGGGCGATTATGAAAAAAGTATTGAATACTACAACCGTTACCTCGATATCGATCCCTTTAATTATTCAACATGGTTTAACCTTGGAATAACATACAACAAAGCAGAAAAACATGATAAGGCTATTGAAGCATACCAGTTTGCACTTGCACTGAACGACGATTTTTACCAGGCTGAATTCAATATTGCCAATGCTTATGCCAACGCAGGAAACTATAGAAAAGCAATATCAAAATATTTTGAATACCTGAAACTGGAGCCAAATAACGATGATGCTTACTGCTACATTGGCGAATGCTACCTCAATCTTGAAAATTACCGGAAAGCTGAAAAATACTACCACCAAGCCATTAAGATGAACAGGGAAAATGATACCGCCTGGTTTGGTATCGGACTCATTATGTGGGTTGAAAAGAAATATGCCGAAAGTGTGGTATTTATGAAAAAGGCACTGAGGATAGATAACTCGAATCCGGAATACTGGTTGACACTTGCAAAAATTTATGCAGATTACGACCGCCTTGCTGAAGCAGAGAAAGCTCTTAAAAAAGCAGTTAAACTTGAACCTGAAAACAGCGAAATCTGGCTTACTTCAGTCGATGTTTACATGAAAGAGGGACAATTAAAAAATGCAATCCGCATTTTGGAAACTGCAATTGTAAAAAACGACGACGTAGTTTTAAAATACCGCCTGACAGCTTTGCTGCTTGAAAACAAAAATGAAACTGAAGCTTTGGAATTCCTTGAATCAGCGATGGAACAGGATTTTATCCAGTTAAATTATCTTTTCGATGTCTATCCGAAAGCCAGGAAAAATAAACAGGTAAGTAATCTCATCGATAAGTTTAAAGAAAAATTCGGGGAAAATTAATCTCGCAGCCTGCAGAAAATTTGTTTCAGTAAGCATCTTTTTATTGAAATACCTCCGGTTTATCTACTTTAAATGGATTTGCTTTTAAAGTCATTTAAAAGTTTACAACCTAATTTCGCAATTTTGAAAAAAATACCTGCTCATACAATATTGCAGGGATTGATTCTACACGAACACTACTCCCCTGCTATCTGCAGATTTAAAATGTTTGTGAATTCTGCTTTCCTGCAGTGTTACTTCCAGTATTCAATTATTTTACCGTTTTGCCCAAAAACAGGGTCGCGTTTGGGTAAAGGCAATTCTGCAATATTTTTTCTTGCTTTTTCAAGTTCCTCTTCTTTACCGTAATTCATATCGTAATTCTGACCGTCGGGATAAGCACCGACAACAGCAAAACCATCGCCCGAATCAATTCGCTTGTGTGCTGTTCCTACCGGTAAAACCACCAAATCTCCTTTTTCTATACGTAATGTTTTACTGTTGGGGCCACCAAGCTGAACTTCAGCCCATCCACTATAAACCCCAAGTGCCTCATGTGCAGTTGTATGATAATGGTGATAATTAAAAATACCATTTCTCCATGAATTGTTCCAGTTATTTTCCGCCAAAACTTTCTCAATCACTGTAGCAGGATCACCTTCTTCAAAATTGAAAACTTTTTTATAAAGAAGCACCGGCAGTTTAGGGTTATTCGGAAAATTCCCGTTTTCATTTAATTGAAGTGTAATTATTTCAGTATTCTTAGTTGTTTGTGCATCCATTTTACTGAGATTAAAAAAATTTAGTACAATAAAAAATATAATTAACTTCATTTTTGAAACGTTTAGCTGATTTAATTTCATAACAACTTATCCTTTGCTTTTGTTATTATTGCTCCTGACAATTGACTGTTAAACATTGTATATTCTTTATAGAAAATCCCTTGAAATGGGTTAATTGCCTGTAAACACTGTACAAACAATAAAACATGAAAAGTGAAAATAAAATTTGATTTGGAAGACAAAGTCATTGGTTTTGTTTTCATGAACGATGAAACAATTCAAAAACCATTCTCAACAGAACGTTAATATCAATGATCAGGACAAATGTCAGGAAGGGAAATTTTTCTGCATTAAATCAGGATGAAATACAAGTTGCTGAATTCTAACCTGAACTATTCATAAATTTTCAAAAATATGAATAAAGTTCAGGTTAGTCCCGACTTAGATGAAGTTAAACTTTTATTAAAAGTTTTTACGTAATCTTAGTCGTTGTCGGAGACAGGGATTATATAGGTATAATCCGGGCTAAAAAGTCTTTATTCATAAAAAGCAAATTATACGTAAAGAATGAAGCTTAACATAGTTTTGCATGAGAACAATTATTAAAAAACAATTAATAAATCTGCCAGCTGGTACTTCTGTTCTTCTTGAAAATGAAGAATTAATTGCCATATTTGCGAAAAATGTAAAAACGGCCAAGTCTAATTTATAAAATATTGAATTCCAGGAATGGTATATTTAATGTCTGAAATTGGAATGACAATATCCAGTATTCAATAACAAATCTTTAACAGCAGAATGAACAGAAATACAAAAGATTACATGGTATTAGTGCTAAAAGGAATGGCAATGGGCGCCGCCGATGTGGTGCCTGGTGTTTCAGGAGGCACAATCGCTTTTATAACCGGGATTTACGAAGAACTCATCAATTCAATAAAATCAGTAAATATCCGGGCGGCAAAATTGTTGTTTTCCGGAAAAATCACCGAATTCTGGAAACACATTAACGGTACATTTTTATTGAGCGTTTTGCTTGGGATTGCAATCAGTATATTCTCCCTTGCAAAAGGCCTTGAATTTCTACTCGGTCATTATCCAATTCTTGTCTGGGCATTTTTCTTTGGACTAATAGTGGCCTCGGCAATTTACGTTGCGCGTTACATCAAAAAATGGAATGCAGGTACTGTTATTGCCGGAATTGCCGGAATTGTAGTGGCATATTTCATCACTGTTGTCTCACCGGCCGAAGCCAATACAACCTGGTGGTTTATTTTTATTTCGGGAGCAATTGCAATTTGCGCAATGATTTTACCTGGTATATCAGGTAGTTTTATACTGGTTTTGCTTGGCATGTACAAATTCATTCTCGAAGCTGTCGGAAATTTACAAATTGCAGTTTTGCTTGTATTCTTAATTGGAGCAGCTATCGGAATAATTGCATTCTCAAATGTTTTATCCTGGCTCCTGAAAAAGTACCACAACATTACGATCGCAGTGCTGGCAGGTTTTATGCTTGGTTCGCTGAATAAAGTATGGCCATGGAAAGAGGTTGTTAAAACCTTTACCGACCGGCACGGAGAAATAAAACCACTGGTTGAATCAAATATTTTACCTCATACTTACGAACAGATAACCGGTAAAGAATCGATGCTTTCAGGAGCCTTGATGCTGGTAGTTTTTGGTTTTGCACTTATTTTTATAATCGAAGGTTTAACTAAACCCAAAAAAAATAAAAAATGGAAAGATACGGTTTGATTGGCTATCCTTTGACACATTCGTTTTCGAAACGTTTTTTCACCGAAAAATTTGAAAACGAAAATATAAATTCAACTTACGAAAATTTTGAAATTGACAACATCAGTAAATTTCCGGAAGTCATTAAAAATAATCCGGAG
The DNA here is from genome assembly GCA_963816685.1 of uncultured Prolixibacteraceae bacterium. Taxonomy (GTDB): domain Bacteria; phylum Bacteroidota; class Bacteroidia; order Bacteroidales; family Prolixibacteraceae; genus CAVYUC01. The sequence goes on from CAWFMB010000012.1 coordinate 226,207, forward strand.
TTAACCGGGCTGAATGTGACCATCCCTTACAAGGAACAAGTAATTCAATATCTTGATGAATTAAACGATGCAGCAAAGGAAATTGGCGCAGTAAATACAGTAAAAATTTCACGAAAAGAAGGCAACATCTTTTTAAAGGGTTTTAATACCGATGCATTTGGTTTTGAAACTTCTTTAAAACCTTTGTTGAAAGAATACCACAAAAAGGCGCTGATACTTGGAACAGGAGGCGCTTCCAAAGCATTGAAATATGTACTCCGGAAACTTAATATTGATTTTATTTCAGCTTCAATTGAAGAACTAAAGGAAAACGAAATCCGGTACGAAGAAATTGACAGGAATATGATTGGAGAACGATTGCTGATCATTAATGCAACTCCGCTCGGAACTTTCCCAAAAAGTGAAACTTTTCCGCCTGTTCCGTATGAATTTTTAACCGGTCGTCATTTATTGTTCGATTTGGTATACAATCCGGAAGTAACAATGTTTATGAAAAAAGGCAAGGCAAAAGGCGCAACGGTAAAAAACGGGTACGAAATGTTGTTGCTGCAAGCCCTTAAATCATACGAAATCTGGAACAGCGAAACCCCATAAAAGTGCAACAGTTTATTAATGTTCATATTTAATCTGTTTCACAATTAAACAATTTACCGGTTTTGCCCTTTATCAATTTTACAATTTATCAATTTAGTACATGGATAAAAAAAATATATTGTTCGTTTGCATGGGAAATATTTGCCGCTCACCAAGTGCTGAGGCAGTTTTTAAGGGACTTGTAAAAAAGGAGGGCCTTGCAGAACAGTTTGAGATTGATTCGGCTGGAACAGGTGCCTGGCACATAGGCCAACCTGCCGACAAACGGATGCAAAAACATGCAATAAAAAGAAACTATAATCTTACAAGCATTTCGCGGCAGTTTGATCCTGAAACTGATTTTGACCGCTTTGAATTGATAATTGCGATGGATGATGAAAATGTTGCAACATTGAAAAGCTTTGCCCGAAATTCAGATGAACTGAATAAAATTCACAAAATCACCGATTATAGTCGTGAATGGAACTATACTGAAATTCCCGACCCGTATTATGGCGGCGAAGAAGGTTTTGAATTGGTCCTTGATTTACTGGAGGATTCGTGCCGGGGACTTCTGGATAAAGTAAAATAATACCTGTAGTTTTTGTGCTATTCAATAATTTGAACAGAAATAGATACAATTCCGATCTGTTTTTCAAGCGCATCCGATAAACCTTTAATATCATGCCCTTTTTTAACATTTACAACAAATGTTAGTTTATCATTCGCTTTATTTACATTCCGTTCAAAACCGGTTGTAACAATTTTTATATTTTGATTTTTTAGAATTTCTTTTGCGGCGTCAATATCCGTCTCCCTTTTGTTAACCACTAATTCGATTTTACGCAAAGTGCGTTCTTTAAACAGGCGCTTTTCAAAAAAATCCATAATTGTCAGCGCAAAAAGAATAACAACCGCACCAATAATACTGACAATGAACATACCGGCACCAACTGCAAGTCCAATTGCTGCCATTGCCCAAATTGATGCTGCAGTTGTGAGCCCTTTTATATCGGTTCCGAATTTTAATATTGCCCCTGCTCCCAAAAATCCAATTCCCGAAACTACCTGTGCGGCAATCCTACCCGGATCACCATTTTGAAAATTGGTGAAAGTTTGAGGAATAAAAATGGAAATCAGCATTACCATTGTTGAACCTATACTTATTAAAATATGGGTTCGCATTCCGGCTGGCTGGTGATGGGCTTCACGCTCAATTCCTACGAGCATACCCAAAACAAAACTGAATAAAATCCGCACAAACGAAGTTTCCCAGTTGATTTCATTTGAATTAAGAATCCCGCTGATGTTTTCCATTTTTCAAATTTTTCAATTTTCCCTTTCAAAAAAAAGAAGAAAGATGTATTTCTGTAAAACAACTTCTGAGTTTGTAAAGTTGATGTTATGCTCGGTTCAGTTTTCCAGCTTAATTATTCAAAATGGTAAAGAAAAGTAACCAATGCATCATAAGCAGGCTTTTTCTGTCCTTCGATATCCACAATTATTTTCACCTGAATTTTAGCAATTCCCCTTAAATTCTTAATGTCGTGTAAAAAAACAGTTGCCTTGATTTTATCATTTACCAGAACAGGTTGTTGAAACCGGAGTTTTTCTATCCCGTAATTCACAATCATCTTCACATTACGTACATCAACAATTGAATACCACAGGTAGGTTAGCATTGAAACAGTAAGATAACCATGAGCAATTGTACTTTTAAACGGCGACTCACTTGCAGCCCGCTCCGGATCGGTATGAATCCACTGGTAATCAAGTGTAGCATCTGCAAATTTATCAATTTGATCCTGGGTAATCGGAATGTATGCAGAAACTCCGATTTTCTTTCCCAGTAGTGCTTCAAACTCTTCGTAATTATTAATGATAGTTTTTCCCATAATCAGATATTTTAAGCTGCATGCAAAGTAAATGATTAAAACCAGTATCAACCCTTACTTGTACCGGTAACTTTCAAAATTTATACAACGGTTTATAAATAAATATTGAATTTTAAGCCCTCTTGTTCCAAATTTAAATTGAATCAGGATATTTCATTAATTTTCTCACCTTTGTATCCGGTTTCATCCAAAAAACAAAAAGTGAATAATTTTTTAAAAAGCACAATATTTTTGGCCATTCTGGCTTGCTGGTTATGGTCAACTGCTTTTGTTGGTGTTAAAATTGGATTACAATATCATACCCCATTGCAGTTTGCCGGTATCCGGTTTTTTATCTCAGGATTGTTAATTTTCTTTTATTTCGGAAAACCCGCCCGTTTTTTTGCTGAATTAAAATCGAACATCAAATTTATTCTTTTAATTGCACTTGTACAGATATTTACACAGTACGCACTGTTTTACAGTGGATTAAATCTTGTCCCAAGTGCACTTGGCGCAATGATAATTGGTTCATCGCCATTATTTGTAGCAATTGTAGCCCACTTTGCTTTCCACAACGACAAAATGACCTGGATGAAAACATTCAGTATTTTAATTGGTGTAGCCGGAATTGCAATAATAACCCTTGGCCGCTCAAAAGTAAAAATGAAGGGTGAACTTGAATTGCTTGGAATTGGATTACTTTTGGTTAACAACTTTATTTCAGGATATTCAAATGTGCTGATTGCAAAATCACCGGCAAAAATGTCACCGGTTGTTTTAAGTTCCACCTCACTAACTATTGGCGGACTGATGCTTTTCTTTGTTTCAATACCCGTGGAAGGAATTTATCTGGGACCTTTTCCCCCAACCTATTATTATGCACTTGCATGGCTTAGTTTTTTATCGGCTGCGGCTATTACAATCTGGTATTCTTTGTTAAAGAGACCAAATGTAAAAGTTTCTGTTTTGAATGTGTGGAAATTTCTTATTCCTGTTTCGGGAGCTATTTTAAGCTGGATAATTATAGAAAATGAAAAACCTGATTTGATGTCGGTGCTCGGAATGGCAGTAATTGCTGTTTCTCTTGTTACTCTCAGCCTGTCGAACCGTCGTGAACGGCTTCAAACAGTGCGTGAAAAAAAACTGCTCCATAAGCCGCCAAATCAAAATGAATAACATATTTCATCTAACTGAATTAGGCATTTAATAAATACTTCTAATATTCTGGTGCTTAGATTGAACCCTTTCGAGGGTTCTCCCTTTATCGGCATATTTTTCCGTATGTTTCACATACGGCTATTTTTGTATCACCCTTTTCAGGGTGGGATCGGCTTTTAAAATCCGTTTGCGGATTGAACAAAAATAGCCGTCCCGATGTTTCGGGACGGTTACTGTAATATGTCAAATAACAATCCTTAAGGGATTGAACGGAAAAACATGTTGTGTATTAGTTAAATGCCTAATTCAATCATCTAATATTCAAAAGCTCCCAAATCGGGCAACCCTTTAACGGTATTATTGTCGAAATCAAAAGTAAAACCCAGCTTTTCTCCCTTATCAATTGCCGGTGACTTTTTTGTCAGATGAAAGTCGCCTTCCGCAAGGTTTTTAAACTCCGGTTTTTCCTGAAATTCATCCGAATTTAGAGAGTAACCCAGAGGACTGGATGAAGGAGAATAGTATAAGTTATTGGAATGGATAAAATTCCCTGCATTACAAAACCGTTGCACTCCGCCAAAGTACAGAATGTTGTTTACAAGGGTGAATTGCTCCTCCTGTCCGGTTCCGTTAAACCAGACCATCTGGAACTGATTTTCCACGGTATCAACAACCGTATTATTGGCCACCACCACATTTTGTATTTTTGCACTGAATTTCCCCTGAAAATGAAAGCCGCCAAGTTCGCCGTTGTTTACAAAAACATTGTAAAAGAACCGGATATTTGAAATCAGTCCGGCGCCAAACTCAAAAACACCATCGCTGTTGGAAATATAATTGTGATGAATGGAAACGGAATCGGCATCGCCGTAAAATTCAAATCCTCCGCCATCCACACCGTAATCAAAACTTTTATCTATACAATCATCAATTCTGTTAAATGCAATTTCCTGGTTTCCGGTTCCTACCAGAATTCCCATTGCGCCATAATCATCGTCGCCTCCTTCTGTATTTTTCACCATATGCAGATGATAAATGGTATTGTAAAAAATTTTGGAATGCTTTCCCTGCAGTGAAATACCAATTCCGGTGTTGGTGATTGTGCATTTCTTCACGGCATTATGGGTGCCTTTAATAAGAATACCCGCACTGTGTGCATTTTTGAAATCCAGCCCGTTCACTTCTGTATGGTTGCCGTTTATGCCCAGAATATACGATTCGCCCGGGTTGGAGAAAACAGGATTTTCGCCTTTGCCATAGCCGGCAAGAACAACAGGATTTCGGGGAGACCCCGACCAGTCCGCTGTAAAAAATCCGTCGTAACCGGTTCCCCGCATAAACAAAATACTGTCGCCCGGAAGAATATTTACATTCTTCAGCTGACTGATACCCTGAAACGGGGCCAAAATGGAAAGGCCATTGTTCTCCTCTTTACCTAAATCAGAATTCACATAGTAATTTTTTGCAGAAGCTGTCTGGAAAAAAAATCCAATAATGCCAATCAGAAAATATTTCATAATAATCAGGTTGAGTTATAAAGTATAAATGTAATGGAACATCTTTAATTTCCGAAAAATATCCGGCATTATAAAAGATAACGTTCCGTTTGGGACAGCAGGAAAATAAAACAGAATTCCTGCCGGTTGATTTTTCAACTTACATCCGCACTGCCCCAACGATGGCACTTTCTAAAAGTCGCATAGCGACACAGTTATGATAGAAAATAGCGAATAATTGAAAATGAAATCGCCTGGCGATGATGTTTTAATTTTAAACAACAATTTGATTTTGCCATTGAAAATAACAATAACACCGTCCCCACGGGACTTTTGCTTTGATACCTTTCTGAATGCTACCATAACATCATGCCGATGGCACTTCTCAAAAGTCGCAAGGTGACGCAGTTTTGGTAGAAAGAAATGATGAATTGAAAATGAAATCCCCTGGCGATGGGGTTTTATCGAAATGTTTTACACTACTGCTCATCCGGATTAAAGTCGGGTTAAACTCAGACCAAAGTCGTATTAAATTCGGTTATAACCAAATTTAATACGACTTTAATGCGACTTAATGCGACTTTAATATATTGAAGGAACGAGGAATGTATAGGGTTAATTCATTTCCCTGCTCCTTCCATCCGGATTACAAATCAGGAAACAAATCAGAATAATTATAAATCCTGCTGTTCCCTGAAATTTATACCGGACAGCTTCCCTTGTTTCCCGGCAAGGACTGCCAGCTGCCTATCCCCGACTGGGTTTCCGGTTGTAAAGGGTGTAACGGATAGCCGGCAAATGATTTTTCCGGTACAGCACAAAAAAAAATCCCGTAGTACCATACCACGGGATTCCTTCATGAAATATAAAAAATTTTACCAGATAACCGGGCGCAGTTCCGGAGAACGGTACAGTTTATCACCAGGTTTTACTTCGAATGTTTCGTAAAACTCGGGAACATTGAACATAGCTCCGTTTACACGAAATTCACCCCATGGGTGCACGTCTTCCTGAACCAGGCGAAGAAGTGCTTTGTCTCTGATTAATCCTTTCCATACCTGCGCATTTGATAAGAAAAACCGCTGGATATCAGTAAATCCGTCAATGGGTTCCACTTCAGGTTGACCTTCACGGCTCAACCGATACGCTTCAAGAGCCACAGTCAAACCACCAAAATCGGCTATATTTTCACCAAGCGACAACTCTCCGTTCACATGCACACTATCCAAAACTGTAAATTCATTGTATTGATCGACAAGTAACTTTGTCCGCTGATTGAATTGCTCTTCGTCCTGCTTTGTCCACCAGTCAATCATATTTCCATCTTCATCGAAACGCCGCCCCTGGTCGTCAAAACCATGAGTCATTTCATGACCTATTGCCATTCCGATGGCACCATAGTTAACAGCATCGTCGGCATTTGCATAGAAAAATGGCGGTTGCAGGATTGCTGCCGGAAAAGTAATATCATTCATCAATGGATTGTAACCTGCATTTACTGTTTGCGGAGTCATTCCCCATTCGTCTTTATCCACCGGTTTCCCAAATTTTTCAAGTTGCTGATAATATGCAAAATGATTGGCCCGTCGCGCATTCATCACGTATGAATCGGGTTCTATTTCCAACTTTGAAAAATCTTTCCATTTATCGGGATAACCAATTTTTACACCCATTGCATCCAGTTTCGCAAAAGCAGCCTGTTTTGTTGAATCAGTCATCCAGTCGATTTTTTCAAGCCGGATACGCAGCGCTTTTTTCAGATTACCGACAAGTTCCACCATTTTCTCTTTTGACTCAGGCGGAAAATATTCTGCCACATACAATTCACCGAGTGGTTCTCCCATCGCTCCGTTGGTAATGTCGACAACTCTTTCCCAGCGGGCTCTTATTTTTTCATTTCCGGATAAAAATTCCGAATAAAATTTAAAATCCTGGTTTACAAAGTCGGAACTTAAAAAATCAGCCGAACGATTAATCAGGTTCCATTTCAAATATACTTTCCAGTCTTCCAGCGGAACATCACTCATCAACCTTCCAACTTCTTCAAAAAATAATGGCATTCCCACGATTACATCGCCAAAATCCTTATCACTTAAATTGCTGAAATAGCGGTTCCAGTCAAATCCGGGAGCCAGTTCCGATAACTGATCGAGGCTCATTTTGTTATATAAAGCAGGGATATTGCGCATTTCTACTCTTGTTTTCGAATTTTCTGCCAGCCGTGTTTCGATATTCATCACTGTTTCAGCATTATTTTGTGCTTTCTCAGGTGCAATACCGGCAAGTTCAAACATTCTGGCGACGTGATTCACATATTCCTTTCGAATTTCTTTCGATCGTTCATCGTCTTTCGTGTAATAATCACGGTCGGGTAATCCGATTCCTGCCTGCATCAGGTAAAATTTGTATACTTTGCTGTTCATCAGGTCTTGCTCAATACCACCTTCGAATAAAGGATCGAGACCGTAGGTATGAAACCGGGCAACAGCGTCCTGAAAATCCTCCGTAGTATTAATAGCATCGATTAAATCAAGTTCGGGCTGAAGAGACGATATTCCCTGCGCTTCAATTTTCGCAGTGTCCATTCCTGTAACATAAAAATCCCTGATTTTTTGGGTTACACTGCCTTTCTCTGCATCTGTTTTTTTTGCAACTTCTTCCAGTAATGTTTTAACATCTTCATCCCTTTTTTTTCGCACGATATCGAACGAACCATAACTTGACCGATCGCCTGGAATTTCATTGTTTTTTATCCAGTTCCCATTTGCGTAATGGTAAAAATCATCGCCGGGTTTTACCGATAAATCCATATATTCCGGCTGAATTGACTCCACCTTCTTTTCGGTACATCCTGTCGTAATAACTGCAGCTGCAAAAACTGCAATCAATAAAACGACTGATGTAAATTTTTTCTTTGAATTCATACTCAATATTTTATGATATATTTTTTGTTATTAAAAAACGAATCAAAAGTATTTGTTCCGGATAACAAAACAAAATTACACCCTTACAAAAAATAAAAGCCGGTTTTTAATATTTAAAAAACCGGCTCCTCCTGTTATATTTTTTTTGATTTTACTCTTCAAGAACAAGCAATTCCACCTTTCTGAAATCAGTCGGATGACTTTCAGCCTGAAGTGAGATAGTTCCTTTCGTGATTATTTTATCACCGTTCGAAGGCAACAGTTTTTGATAATACTGATCGCGTGGATCAAGCTGTGGCTGCTCATATTTCATCACTTCTTCACCATTTACAAAATGACGGATTACCTTGCCCCCATGAACTTCAACTTCGGCTGTTACCCACTGGTCACCATGAAAAGTTTTTGAGCCGGATGTCATACAATGTTCTTCGATCAGGGTTCCATCCATCACTATATTTGTTCCGGGTGTGCAAAGGTTGCAGGTTGAACGCTCGTCGGTGCCGTTTCCGCCAAGCAACTGCACTTCAATTGAAACAGGGAAATCCTGGTCGAGCTCCATTGATTCAGCACTTTGACCATGAATCATCAGGCCGTTATTCCGGAATGCCCAGCCCGGGCCGTTTTTCACCTGATCATCCACAAAACGGTATTCAGCCCTCAGCCGGTAATGTGAAAATTCCCCGTTGTAAAAAATGTGTCCAAACGTACCATCCCATTCATCCCAGTTGTCGTATCGAACGCGCAGCAATCCATCCTCCACCAGGAAAGTATTGTTGTAATTATCGCCCAGTTCATGACCTTTAAACTTGATTTGCCAGTCGTTTAAATCTTTTCCGTTGAACAATTGAATCCAGTTTTCTTCGGAAGCTGGTTCAGCAGATTTTTCATCTGACTGCTCTTGTTTTGGCTTTGAATTGCAGGCTAACAGAAAAACAACAGTGATAATCAGGAGGATTTTTGAAGTGTAGAGTAAAGTTCGCATTTCGTTTTATTTAGATTAGTAATTGACTTAGATGTTGTAAAAGTAAAGTTAAAACCACTGGTTTCAAAGTGCCGGTTAAATAAATTCAATTATTTTTAGTCAATATTTTGAAATCTGAATGTACAATTAAACCTGATTATATGATGAATTATTTAAATGAGAAATTTCACAAGCCTTCCATGAACTGCTTTATTCAATCCAGCAAGATTCTTATAAGGCAAAAAAATCTTTTGATCTTCAGCTTTTTAATGCTGGTTTTTACAGGAATCTCAACAGCTCAGCGTTTTGTGGGTTTCACCGACCGGTTTGATAACGGAACGCTTGAATTCAGTTTCAGAAATAACCAGGGAAACCGTCCGCCCTTTGTTATCTGGGAAACCGGGACACCAAAATCGTATGATTTGAAGGAAGCAGATAATGTTTTAAAAATCAACTACAAACGTCCGGATGGTGTGGGAGCTTTCGATCATTTTACATTTCATCCGTTTCGCGCAATGGATGTTGAAGATAATCCGCGGATTCAAATTGATGTAAAATCAGATGTGGCTTTCAAGTTAACTGCCAGCCCCACCTACTCGGAAGAACCGCCCACAGTTGAATTCCTCGAAAAAGAAATTCCCGGTGACAATAAATGGCACACCTGCATCTTCAATTTAACACCACAATATTATTCCGGGAAAGATGTTTACGCAGTTGATTTTTATGTCGACAGGGGAAATTCAACTGCAAAATCAGCGAACATTGAAATGGACAATTTCAGGATTGCCTGGTACCTGATAAAAGCAACTGATGTGGAAGCCAAATTAACCGACGGGAATAATATTCATCTCCACTGGAATTCGAGCAACAAGGAGCAAACTTCCAAATATTTAATTTATCGCAGTAATTCGCCGGATTTTTCCCCTTCCAATGAAAACATGATTGCTGAAACAGAGACAGCAGAATTTAAAGACAATGATCTGGATGCCTATGAGCATTATTTTTATAAAATTGTACCGGTTGGTAATGATGGTGAAATATTTTTTGCATCGAAAGTTGCCGGTGCAGAAACCTACATTCCGGGAGTAAATCCTGTTGTAAAAATTTCAGATATAAATGCCGAAACAGTAAAAAAATATGAAAAGTTTGAAATGAAACTGGATTTGGTCAATGTAGGAATCGAGAATCCATATGATCCGGCGGATATTGATGTTTATGCTGAATTTATTTCGCCTTCGGGTAAAAAAATAAAAATTACAGGTTTTTATGATAATTTTCAGGATGCCAATGCATGGAAAATCCGCTTCTCGCCCAATGAAACAGGAAAATACAGTTATAAGGTTTTTGCAAATGATATCGGTGGAACCGGAATGTCGGAACCTCGAAGTTTTACTGCAACTGAATCAGAACATCACGGCTGGATAAAACCATCGGATAACAACCCTCACTATTTTGAATATGATGACGGAACATCATATTATGGTGTCGGTGTTTATTCTCCGTGGCGCAATGATCAGGAACGTTTTAACACATTGGAAAAAAACGGCGCTAATTTAATGGGGCTCTGGGATATTACTTATGGAGGTTTTGTAAACGGTACCGGGTTGATTGAAGAAGAACTGGGCCGGTACAATCAGGAAAAACTGGGCCGCATCGATTCCATGCTTTCCATTTTCGAAAAAGACGACATCAAACTGATGTTCGCCATCTGGCCACACGACCTGTTCTCGGAAACAGTATGGGCTGCACAGTGGGGACAGAACCCATATAACCAGTTGGTTGATGTGGAAAATGTGTACAGCGATTCGCTGGTTTGGGAATACCAAAAACAGAAATACCGTTACCTGATTGCCCGTTTTGCCCACAGCCGGAGCTGGGGGATTTGGGAACTGATAAATGAAATGAACGGAACCGACGGCTGGGCAATGGGCCACCATCAGGAATGCTACGACTGGGTGGAAAAATGCAATAATTATTTTGATGAGCACGATCCGTACAACCATCCGATGACTGCTTCATTCAGTGGTGGCTTTACTGAGTACCGCGAGCCGTTGTACGAGCGGAACGATATTCCGAACATCCACATGTACCCTGCCCAGGGCTGGGAAATGAAATATCCTGCAGACACCATGCGCAGCGCCATGTATAATTATGCATGGGCCAGCCGCCGTTTCTGGGACAATTTCGAAAAACCAGCCATTTTTGGCGAAGCGGGAGCCGGACTTGCATACTATGACACACGTGATGAAAAGTACCACATTGCCTATCACAACCAAATATGGGCAGCACTAACAAACGGATTGGCAGCAACTCCGGTCTGGTGGGATTATCCTGTCCTGAATGAACAGGACTGGCAAAGTTTAAAGCACTTCTCGATGTTTGTACAGGACATTGATTTTGCAAATTTACCTTTTCAACCAGTAATTGCCACAGCCGATGGAGCGGATGCTTATGTGATGGATTCCGGCGAAAAAGCTTTCGGCTGGATCCGTAGTTTTGAAAACAACAATGTGAGTGGTATGAAACTGAACATTGCAAAATCAGGAGATGAAAAATATAATGTGGTTTGGTATGATACATGGACTGGCAAGGAATTAAAGAAAGAAAAAGCAGGATCAGGAAACGGGGAACTTCAACTTACAGTCCCGAAAATGACACAACCTCAGGCGGATGTGGCGTTTAAACTGAATAAGAATTAAATCGTTTCGCCCGTCAGGTGGGTTTAATCAGCCAGATGAGCATTTTAAAACAATAAAGAATCCGCTCAGGTAAAAAATGGGCGGATTTTTTTTACCGGATTACCTTAACTTCTTTTTTTAACCATCCGGTTAAACTTTTTAGTCAAATATCTTGTTTATTGTTTTTGAAAGCAATATATTTGACCATCTGGTTAAACAAATTAGTTAAAACATCTGATAAAATGAGTGACATAAAAAAAGACAACACCGAAGAAAGAATCCTGAATGCAGCACAAACCGTTTTTATAGAAAAAGGAATGGACGGCGCACGTATGCAGGAAATTGCAAATGAAGCAGGAATTAACAAAGCACTGCTTCATTACTATTTCAGGAGTAAACAGAAATTGTTTGAGGCCATTTTCAAACAGGTTTTCAAACAAATCTTCCCTGATATCAAAGCATTTATCCACTCAGAAATTCCAATTGAAGAGAAACTTGGAATTTTTGTGGAAAAATACATTGGTTTATTAATGAAGAACCCGTTTTTACCTTCATTCATTTTAAAAGAGATTTACCGCGATCCCGAATTCCTCGCTTCCGTAATTAAAGGTCAGGGAATCAATCCGCAGGATCTTTTCATGATGTTTGAAAAAGAGATGGGAGCAGGCAACATCCGAAAAATGGATCCGCGTGAATTAATGATCAATGTTCTTGGATTAAGCATTTTTCCGTTTGCAGCCAAACCACTCCTGCAAATCATGTTTTTCGATAACGATAAAAAGGCATATAACCATTTTCTGAAACAACGAAAAGAAACAGTGAAGGAATTTATTCTGAATTCAATTTTGCTCAAAAGCGGAAAGTCCGGAGATTAAAGCCTGAAGGTAAATGAGTCAGAGTCGCAGTCGCAGTTTTCAGTAATTATAAAAATATTCTAAAATGAAAAAACTACTCTTCCTGTTATTTCTTCCGGTGCAACTGGTATTTGCCCAGCAACCTGTTACGCTGGAAGAGTGTTACCAACTGACAAGGGAAAATTACCCAAACCTGGAAAAAGCAGAACTTTTGCAGGAGATTACAGCACTTAATAAGGAAAACATCAAAACCAACCACCTGCCGCAGGTTACATTAAACGGACAGGCAACATACCAGTCGGACGTTACCAAAGTGGATATTTCAATGCCTGGCGTTTCTATTCCGTCGGTTTCGAAGGACCAGTACAAGGCATACGCCGAATTCCGGCAGTCGATATGGGATGGCGGACTGACTTCGGCCAACCAGGTGTTGGAAGATGCAATATTGGAAAGTAATCTCAGTGAACTGGAAGTTGAATTGTACAAGTTGAATGAGCAGGTAGCTCAGGCATTTTTTACCGTACTTGCCATGGAGCAGCAGGAAGAGGTGCTTGAGGCGCAAAAGGAAGTTTTGAAGGAAAAGCTGAAAGTGGTACAGTCCGGCATCAGAAATCAGACAGCAGAAAAATCGGCAGCGCTCTCCATCGAAGCTGAAATTCTGAACCTTGAACAAAATGAGCTGCAGCTGGAATCAGGGAAAAGCACAGCGCTGAAGATGCTTTCCATTTTAACCGGAAATGAAATAGAATCTGTTTCTGCCCTGGAATCCCAACCATCTGATGTTGAACTGAGCCAGAAAATTACACGTCCGGAGTTACAACTATTTTCAAACCAGGTAGCCCAACTTGAAACCCAAAAGAACCTGCTGGACAAATCACTTAACCCAAAAGTTTTCGGATTTGGTCAGGCAGGTTATGGTAAACCGGGACTGAATATGTTGAGTGACAGGTTCGACACATATTACCTGGTGGGACTCGGTATTTCGTGGAATCCGTTCGACTGGAAACAAACCGGCCGCAGGAAAGAAGTACTGCATCTCCGCCAGGAAATAGTACAGCAACAGGAAAAATCGTTTAACCGGAATATTCAACTGCTTTTAACACAGCAATCGGAGCAGGTTAAGAAGCTGGAAAAAATGCTTGAGAATGACAACAAAATGGTGGAACTAAAAACAGAAATCAGTAAAGCCACCACCTCAAAACTTGAAAACGGTACAATTAATTCGGCAGATTACGTGCGCGACATACAGGCTGAAACAATTGCCAAACTGAACCGGGAGCTTCATGAAATTCAATTGAAAGAAGCAAAAGAGAAATACAGAATTATCCGCGGAGAAGTGATCAGTAATCAGTCGCAATTTGAAACAGATACTGACGATACTTCATATTGAAATGGAAATCAAAAATGAGAAATTGTAAAGAACAGACAGTAAATTCAGCGGAGCTGGTCTTTTATTGAAAAAGAGGGAGGTAAAAGTGAATTTATATAAGACAGCAACAATCAAAAAATTATATACAATGAAATATCAAATTCTAATTATCGCGATCGCCGCTCTTTTTACCGGTTGCGGCAACAACGAGGAAAAATCGGATGCTTTTGGAAATTTTGAAGCCGACCCGGTTATTGTTTCATCAGAATCTTCGGGGAAAGTACTTCAGTTAAATGTGGAAAAAGGACAAGAAGTAGATACAGGCTTTGTGGCCGCTGTAATCGATTCCACGCAGCTTTACTTAAAATTGAAACAGTTGGAGGCACAGAAAGAAGCAGTGCAGTCGAAAAAGCAGAGCATCAGGGCGCAAATCGATGTGCCGCAACAACAGAAAACAAATCTGATGGAAGATAAAAGGCGTGTGGAAGACATGCTGAAAGATGGTGCAGCCACACAAAAACAACTGGATGATATTACAGGTCAGATTGCAGTTATCAACCGGCAGATTGAAAGCACGCAAACACAGTTTACTTCAGTAAACAAGGAACTGGATGTACTGAAAACTCAGGAAGCATCAACCAGAGATTTGATTGACCGCTGCCTGGTTAAATCGCCCGCAACCGGTACTGTTTTGGAAACTTATATCGAACAGGGAGAGTTGGCAAACCCCGGAAAACCGCTGTTTAAAGTGGCCAACCTCAACCCGCTGACATTGAAAGTTTATATCAGCGGTGCCCAGTTGCCACAAATTAATATTGGCAATGAAGTGGAAGTTCTTGTCGATAAAAATGCAGATGAAAAACAGTCGTTTAAGGGAAAAATAACATGGATTTCACCGGAAGCTGAATTCACACCTAAAATCATTCAAACAAAGGAAGAACGGGTGAAACTTGTATATGCAGTTAAAGTGGAAGTTCCGAATAACGGTACATTGAAAATCGGGATGCCGGGGGAGGTGAATTGGGAAGCCTCTCCCGGCCTCTCCAAAGGAGAGGAGTAAAGAAAGGCCCCACCTAACCTCCCCAAAGGGGAGGAACCAGTGCCACGATGAAATTTTCTGCAATCGAAAAAATCATATACAATCAAAAAATCACTTTGATAAATGAACGTCAACATGAAACATAATTCTTTCTCTTCTCCTCCCCTTCGGGGAGGTCGGGAGGGGTCCAGTCCACCTCCTTCGGAGGGGTTAGGGGAGGCTATAAAAATTAATGAAATATCAAAATCCTACTCAGAAACTCCGGCTCTAAAATCCATCTCGCTAAACGTTGAAAAAAACGAGCTCTTCGGACTGATTGGTCCGGATGGTGCAGGAAAAACAACGCTGATGCGAATTTTGATGACGCTGTTGTTGCCGGATTCAGGTGAAGCAGAAATGGATGGACTGGATGTGGTTAAGGATTTCAAAAAGATAAGGCAGATTGTAGGTTACATGCCGGGACGGTTTTCGTTATATCAGGATCTGAGCGTGGAAGAGAACCTCAATTTTTTTGCAACGGTTTTCGGAACAACAGTAAAGGAAAATTACGATATCATCCGCGATATTTACCATCAGATAGAGCCTTTCAAAACACGTCGTGCCGGACAATTATCAGGCGGAATGAAACAAAAACTGGCTTTGTCATGTGCCCTTATCCACAAACCTAAAATTCTTGTACTGGATGAACCCACCACAGGGGTGGATGCTGTCTCAAGAAAAGAATTCTGGGAAATGCTGAAGAAACTGCAGGCGAAGGAAATTACCATCCTGGTATCTACGCCTTATATGGACGAAGCAAACCTATGCGATCGGGTGGCGCTGATTCAAAAAGGGGAAATTCTGGAGGTTGATACTCCGGCAGGAATAACGAATAAATATCCACATAAAATCTTCCGGGTGCGTTCGGGTGAAATGTTCAGGCTGATTCAGGATTTAAGGGCTTTCGAAAAAGCAGAATCTGTTTTTGCCTTCGGGCAATTTGTACATTTTACCGGAATTGACGACGCTGTGGAATCCGCCGAACTGGATTCATACCTTCAAAAGAAAAACCATAAAAATGTGATGGTGGAAGAGATTGAACCCGGAATAGAGGATGTGTTTATGGGAATGGAAGCCTCTCCCGGCCTCTCCAAAGGAGAGCGGAAGGAAAAAGAAAAATAATGAAAAACTGAAATGAATTCAAAAGTGCATAAGAACGAACTTTCCCCTATGGGGGAAAATCCCGACAAGGAAAGGGGGCCGGTAATAAAAGTGCGAAACCTGGTCAAAAAATTCGGCTCCTTCACGGCGAACGATAACCTCTCTTTCGATGTGTACAAAGGTGAAATCTTTGGTTTCCTTGGTGCCAATGGCGCAGGAAAAACAACAGCTATCCGGATTTTGTGCGGACTCTCCTCGCCCACCTCGGGTGAATTGAATGTTGCCGGTTTTGATGTGTACCGCGAAACAGAAAAAATTAAAAAGAACATTGGATATATGAGCCAGAAATTTTCACTGTACGAAGATCTGACGGTGGCTGAAAACATCAGGCTTTATGCGGGAATTTACGGGATTTCATCAAAGAAACGAAAGGAGAAGATGGCGGAACTTCTGAGAAAGCTGGAGATGGAAAGCGCTAAAAATAAATTGATTTCCGGTCTTCCGCTTGGGTGGAAACAAAAGCTTGCTTTTTCGGTTGCAGTTTTCCATGAACCTAAAATTGTATTTCTCGATGAACCAACCGGAGGTGTGGACCCTGTAACCCGCCGTAAATTCTGGGACTTGATTTACGAAGCTGCAAACGATGGAATTACTGTATTCGTAACTACCCATTACATGGATGAAGCCGAGTACTGCGACCGGGTTTCAATTATGAATGCCGGCAAAATTGAAGCGCTCGATACGCCAATGAAATTAAAGGAAAAATACAATGCAGAGAATATGGACGAGGTGTTTTTACAAATAGCACGGTAGCTGTGAGCTACGAGCCCATAGCCACAAGCGGGGAAAAGCTCAAAGCCCGAAGCTCAAAGCTAAAATCTAATAAAATGAAACAACTAAAATCATTTATTAAAAAAGAATTCTTCCACATTTTTCGCGATACGCGAACGATGCTGATTTTGTTTGGTATTCCGGTGGCACAGTTGCTGATTTTCGGGACAGTAATTAAAAATGAAATTCAGGATGTGCATATTGCAGTATACGACCAGTCGAAGGATGAGACTACTCAAAAAATTACCAGCAAGTTATTATCATCAGGATATTTTATTTTGGATGAAAACCTCGAAAATATAAATGGTGTTGAAGAAATCTTCAAAAAAGGAAAAGTGAAGGAGGTAGTTGTTTTTGGGAGCAATTTCGGTGAAAAACTTTTGAAAGAAGGCGCCGCCGATGTACAATTGATAGCCGACGCTTCCGATCCAAATATGGCGCGGCTTGTGATTTCATACACCAAAGGAATTATGAACGATTACCTCAGAAAAACGAATCCAAACCTGCAGATCCCCATGCAAATTCAGCCCGAAGTCCGCATGTATTTTAATGAAGAAATGAAAAGCGCCTACATGTTTGTGCCCGGTGTGATGGCACTCATATTAATGCTCATTTCTGCAATGATGACTTCTATTTCCATCACCCGCGAAAAAGAGCTGGGAACAATGGAAGTGCTGCTGGTTTCACCATTGCGGCCTGTACAAATTATTGTTGGCAAAGTAATTCCATACCTTCTGCTTTCCATTGCCAATGCATTTATTATCGTTTTTATCGGCCATTTTATTTTTGGTGTACCCGTTACCGGAAGCTTCATCCTGCTGATGCTCGAAACCATATTGTTTATTCTGATGGCGCTGTGCCTCGGAATCCTGATCTCCACAATGGCAAAAAACCAAATGGTGGCCATGTTTATTTCGATGATTGCCCTGATGCTGCCAACCATCATCTTATCAGGCTTCATTTTCCCTATTGAAAATATGCCGGTTGTGTTGCAATGGCTTAGCCACATGATGCCTGCCCGGTATTTCATAACTATCATTCGCGGAATCATGCTAAAAGGAGTCGGATTTATATATGTCTGGAAAGAAACTTTGATTTTAATTGGAATGACATTGTTTTTTGTGTTGGTAAGTGTGAGAAAGTTTAAGATTCGGTTAGAATAGCTGTGAGCTGCGAGTAACGAGCTTTTAGCTTTTAAGTGCTAATAATAAGTTTAATGATTCAAAATATTAATAACTAAAAAAGAAAACAAAATGAAAAACTTTAAAAATCTGAAGGTGTGGCAAAAAGGTATTGATTTAGTAGTTGAAACGTATAACAAAATTGAAAAGTTTCCCAAAGAAGAGCTATTTGGGTTGACGAGTCAAATAAAGCGTTCTGCAATTTCAATTCCTTCCAATATTGCTGAAGGTTCTGGGAGAGGACACCGATAAAGATTTCAATCGATTTCTAGATGTCGCTTTAGGTTCATCTTTCGAGCTGGAAACGCAATTAATAATTGCCAATCGCCTCAAATTTCTAAATGACAAAGATTATTCTGCATTAAGTGAACAACTTGATGAAGAACAAAAAATGATTATCGGACTATAAAAAAAATTAAGATAGCCTGCTCGAAACTCTTAGCTCAAAGCTCAAAGCTAATTTTATGAAAACAATACTCTACATACTTCAAAAAGAATTCCGGCAGATTTTTCGTAATAAAACCATGCTGCCGATGATCTTTGGAATTCCACTGCTGCAAATGCTGATATTGGTTTATGCCGCTACTTTCGACATGAAAAAGATCGATATGATGGTTGTTGATAAGGATTTATCTTCTGCATCACGGCAATTGGTTGCGAAATTTGATGCCATTCCGTTTTACAATGTGAAGCAGGCAGTGCCTGACGAAAAACTGGCGGAAGAATTTCTGCTCAATGATGAAGCAGATGTTATCCTGGTAATTCCGGCCAATATGGAACGCAACCTGGTGCGGGAAAATAAAGGTCAACTGCAGCTCCTTATTAATGCCATTGATGGAAATTCGGCACAATTAATTTTCTCTTATTCAGTACAAATTATCAGTGGTTTCAACCAAAATCTTGTGGCGGAGTGGACAGGCAAGCCCGAATTTGCACCACCCTCAAAACTGAATATCGCTGAAAGTTACTGGTACAATAGCGAACTTGACTACAAATGGTACATGGCCCCGGGGATTCTGGCCATACTGGTGACCATCATCGGGATGTTTATGTCGGGAATGAACCTGGTACGTGAAAAGGAAATTGGCACCATTGAGCAGTTGAATGTTACGCCGGTAAAAAAATATCAGTTCATCATCGGCAAACTGGTGCCGTTTTGGGTGATCGCCCTTTTTGATCTTGCTTTTGGATTGTTCATCGCCTGGCTGGTCTTCGATTTACCAATCGTTGGAAGTTTGTTACTTTTATTTGGATTCGCCGGTGTTTATCTCATCAGTGTGCTGGGTCTCGGTCTGTTTATTTCAACCGTAACTGATACACAGCAACAGGTCATGTTTGTGAGTTTCTTTTTTATGATAGTTTTTATTTTGATGGGAGGAATTTTTACCCCCGTGGAAAGTATGCCACACTGGGCCCAAACTGCCGACCGGCTCAATCCGATTTTCTATTTCATGAAAATTATGCGCAATGTGATCTTGAAAGGCTCCGGCTTTTTTGATTTAATGGAAGAATTTATCTCGTTACTGATACTTGGTGCCCTTTTTCTGAGTCTTGCGATTTGGCGTTACCGGAAAACAACCTAGGAAGTGAGTAGTGATCAGTGGCAGTCAACAGTCTAAATTCGCAAACAAATACCGATTTTGCTATTCTTTCCTCCACTGGCAAATATTTGCAGTTAAAACAAGTCTTCAAAAAAGGATTACAGGAATCGGAAACAGAAAATCTGATCCCACATAACGTTGAGATGGAGGACATAAAACAATAATACAGCACCAAATAATGAAGATTCTTTGGACACTCCCTTCAGCAACGAAGGTTTCAAAATCCGTTATATCTGATTTTATATGAATTAATCAGTAATCCTTCTTCAAAAATTTCTGAATCCAGTAAAGTCAGTTTATAACTCTTTGTTGAATTGCCAAATAACTTTACTCCTTTTCCCAACAGCAAAGGATTTATCTTTAACTTCAATACATCAATCTGTTCATTTTCCAATAACCATCCTGCAAAAATTCCACCGCCGCAAAGGTAAATATCGGTATTCGATTCCTTCCTTATTCTTTTGATTTCACTTAAATCAATTCGTTTGATTTTTAACTTTTCGTGCGCGTTTTTTAATGATAAACGTTCTGAAAAAATAAAATGCTCCATATGCGGATAAGCAAGTTCTCCGGGTTTGAGGCCAAATTTATATCCGAATTCATATGTGTTTTTACCCATAATGACCGTTTCAAAACTATTCAGATCGTTCAAATATTTTTGTATTCCGTTACCTTCTCCCGCAAAATCACCTATATTCCCATTTTCTCCAGATATAAAACCATCAAGTGAAGTTGCAACGTAATAAACAATTTTATTCATTCCCTTTTATTATTTCAAAAGGAAACAATGTACTCATTATTGGATTATTGTATACAACGAAACAAGACTTTTTCTCCATCCGGATGAAAGTTGTTTAATGATTGATAAAAAATTATATTTGTGTGGTTTCAAATAAAATTATAAGATAAATGGAAGAGACAAATAAAAAAGGAATTAACAGACGTGAATTTTTGCAGACAGGAGCAAAACTAACAGCTGCAGGAATTTTGGCAGGTTTTGGAACAACCAGTCTGTTTGGAGCTGTTGCGGGAACCCCAATAGGAGAACCGGTTGATCGGATTACGCTGAATAATGGTTCAAAAATGCCCATCCTTGGTTTCGGAACGTTGTACCTGAATGATGAACAGGGTGCCAACTGTGTAGCCGATGCCATTTCACTGGGTTACCGGCTCATCGATACTGCCACTGTTTACGGAAACGAGGAAGCAGTTGGCAAAGGAATTAAACAAAGTGGAATCGACCGTAATGATTTGTTTGTCACCTCAAAATTATGGGTCGATGATTCAGGGTATGAAAAAGGAAAAAAAGCTTTTGAAACATCACTGAATAAATTGCAGACCGATTACCTGGACCTGTACCTCATCCACCGGCCGCGGGGCGATGTGGATGGTTCGTGGAAGCTTATGGAGGAATTGTACAAAGCTGGCAAAATCAAGGCCATTGGAGTAAGTAATTTCACACCGGCACAAATTAAAGATTTAGTGAATAAATTCGATGTAAAACCAGCCGTCAATCAGATTGAAACACATGCTTTCTTCCACCAGCCAAATGACCATGAATTCCTAAAGGAAACCGGCATCCAGCATGAAGCCTGGTCGCCGCTGGCGCAGGGACGAAACAACCATTTCTCCAATGAAACACTGGCAGAAATTGGCAAAAAATACGGCAAAAACAATGCACAGGTAGCATTGCGCTGGCACTATCAGCGGGGAATTATTCCTATCCCCCGTTCATCAAATAAAGCGCACATGAAGGAAAACCTGGACATTTTTGATTTTGAACTGACCAATGCCGACCTCAAAAAAATAGAACCACTCGATTTAAATACCACCCAGTTTCCGGAGTGGGAATAAAGATTTAACCGTATAGAGCACAAAGGAGGCGCAAAGTAATACTAAAACTTTACGTCTCTTTTGTTTTTTTTTTAATTACTGCTCCCGGTTTTTAAAGCCGGCACATTCTTTATCTGCAATACTTCCGTTTGTCAATCCAAGCCGGAGAATCAACCTGATTCCACAGCGCCGTATAACAATTCATTCTGGAATCATATAAATTCTCAATGGAAGCGGGAAGATTCCAAAGGGAATCTCGATGGTTCTGTATTGCCGAAAGATAATTCCCTTTGGACTCATTTTAATTCTCTGTGGAATAGAAACAATTCGTTAGAGAATCCTGATGATTCTGCGTCGCCGGATGATAATTCATGAATTCCGTGAGCAGCTTCTTAAAAAAGGAACGTATAAATGCGCGGTTAAAAACCGCACCTCCCAATTACTTTTTTTATCAACCCGTTGCAAACCAAAAATAAACCTTCTACTTTTAGATTCCGATTATCAACCTACGGAATAACAGAAAATAAATAATCCTGAATTGTATTCTATATAACATCAAATTATGAAAACATATATAAGCCTTATTGCCACTATTTTTCTTACACTTATGGGATGCAATAACACTGAAAATAATAAGGACATGGAAAAGTGGATATCTGAAATCAGGAATGTTGAAAAAGCATTTAATGATATGGCTCAGGAACAGAATATTTCTAAAGCTTTTGAATATTATGCTGCGGAAGATGCAGTAATTAAAAGGAATGAAAAAATTATTAAAGGAAAAAAAGCAATTAAAGCCTGGTACGAAAAAAACGGGAATCCAAACCAATCCTTAACCTGGGAACCAACTTTTATTAATGTGAGTAATTCAGGAGACATGGCCTATACCTACGGGAATTACATGTTAACATACATTGACTCATCAGGAATACGGAAAGAAAGCACAGGAATTTTTCATACAGTATGGAAAAGACAAAGTGATGGAACATGGAGATTTGTATGGGATTAAACTCCGTTATCGCACTATTTCACTATGTGATTTACAAACCTTAAACCATCTCCTTCCCGCTCATCATTTCTCTTTTTACAAATTTCCTTAAAATCCGGGCCAGCAAGCCAAATCTTTTCACCAGCTGACTTCGGGTCAGCAGGTGAACGCTTCGTTGGTTTGCCGGAGATCATCAGAAGTGAGCTGGTGTCCGTCAGCCGGTGGATTACCTGCTCAATAAAAAATTATTTCAAGCTGCCCCTCCGCTGTCGCACGATTTCTCAGCGTCATTGAAAAATGAACAACAAACTGAATATTCCGTTACTGAATTGATTGCCTGTTCGTTCACAGCGCAATCAGTATAAATAATGAAAGGAATGGTAATGGTAAAGAGAAACGACTGGCCGGAATTAAATTTCCCGGAAATAAAAGACACCCTCGCAACACTTCATCAATGGATTCAGATTACAGGAAAAATACGTTTGCGGGCGATGCCCTGGCAAAATCAGTCGTGGAATACCACATTGTACATTACTCCTAAAGGTTTTTCCACTCATCCCATTCCTTACCGGGGGCAAACATTTCAAATCGATTTTGATTTTATCCGCCACCAATTGGTTATTCAAAGTTCGGTTGCAGATAAACAAATCCTTGAACTGCGGACTAAAACTGTTGCCGATTTTCATGACGAGGTATTCGGACAAATTGGCTAAAATGGGTATCAACTGTAAATATTCATGGTGCGCCAAATGAGATGGAGCCTGCAATTCCGTTTCGCGAAAACAAAACAAATAAAACGTATGATCGCAAATCAGCGCAAAACATTTGGCAGGTTATGTTAAAAGCCAATGAAGTTTTTCAGCAGTTCCGCAGTAATTTCATTGGTAAATGCAGCCCTGTGCACCTGTTTTGGGGAGCATTCGATCTCGCAGTTACACGATTTTCCGGAAGAGCTGCGCCACCTCATCCGGGAGGCATGCCAAATATCCCCCTTGAAGTAATGCAGGAAGCCTATTCGCAGGAAGTGAGTAGTGCGGGATTTTGGCCAGGGTCAGAAAATTTTCCAACTGCCATATTTTACTCATACATCTATCCGGGTAATGAAACTTTTGCCAAACAGAAAGTTTTACCGGAGCAGGCCTTTTACAGCGAGGAAATGGGCGAATTCATCCTGAATTACAACGATGTAAGACATGCAGAAAATCCGGAACAGACGTTGTACGATTTTTTACAGAGTACGTATGAAGCTGCTGCAAACACATCGAACTGGGACAGGGAAAAACTTGAAAGACAAGTCTGAATAAAATGAAAAACCAGGAGTACACGAATAAAAACTTTATCTTTATCTGAATAAAAAAGCCAACCTGATGAAGAAACAAAATTACATTACACTTGCAGTTACTTTTCTTTTTATACTAATTGCTGTCAATGGCCTGGGGCAAACCGTTCGTTCTCCCGGGCAAAAGCCCATCGAACTTTTTAACGGGAAAGATTTATCCGGATGGTATACATTTATACAAGACCGCGGCCGCGATACTGATCCACAAAATGTGTTTACCGTGCAGGATGGCATGATACGCATTTCGGGCGAAGAATGGGGCTGTATCACCACTGAAGATGAATTTGAAAACTACCACATTGTGCTCGAATTTAAATGGGGAGAAGAAACACATCCTCCGCGCAAAGAACGTGCACGCGATTCAGGACTGTTACTCCATTCACAGGGTGAAGACGGCAGCTCGGGCGGTATTTGGATTAACTCCATCGAATGCCAGATGATTGAAGGTGGCACTGGCGACATCATTGTAGTAGGTGACGGCACCGATAATTTCAGCGTCACTGCCACTGTGGCCCCTGAAAAGCAGGGCGATTCATTTCAATATAAGCCGGAGGGTGAAAAGCAAACCATCAACGCCGGTCGTATTAACTGGATAAGCCGCGACCCAAAATGGAAAGATGAAAAAGATTTTCGCGGATCCAGGGATGTGGAAAATCAGCACGGCGAATGGAATAAACTTGAATGTTTGGCCGACGGCAATCAACTCACCATATTCCTTAACGGCAAATTGATAAACAAAGCCACACGGGTAAAGCCGCAAAAAGGTAAAATCCAGATTCAATCAGAAGCCGCCGAAGTATTTATACGTAAAGTGGAATTGTTGCCGCTTTAGTTATCTTATCTGATATAATGGACTCTCCACTGCTTTTCTTCATTTGAAGCAATGTTTCCTGTACTTACTTTTACTTTACCATTTCCGAAAACAACGAAAGCATATCATACCTTAAAAATCAAGAAAAATTAGCTTCCACAGGTATCCGGAGAATGTGACGGAATGCTAACCTGCCCACTCCTGATCTTTTCACGTTTCTTTGTTTTAGGTATTTACTTTTACTATTTTTGGCAGCATATTTTTTAAAACTTTTATGAAGAAGAAAACATTCGTTAGTCTGATTTATTTCCTTTTATTTATTACAAATCAATCCATTGCGCAGCGGAATATTGCACCACAGGAAACAAAAGCAAAAGTTGTTATTGGTATTGTTATTGAAAATATGCGCCCTGATTATATCACGCGGTACTGGAATAAATTTCAATCCGACGGATTTAAAAAATTATACAATGAAGGTGCTGTTTGCAGCAATGTAAATTTAAACCTGCATGTTCAAAATTATGCAAGCGGAACCGCTACACTTTTTACCGGAGTAAATCCTTCAATTCATGGAATTATCAACAAAACCTGGTACGACCGCCTAAAAGAAAAGGAAATTGAATGCACAGAAGATGATTATTACATTACAGTTGGTTCAGATACAAAATCGGGGAATGCTTCGCCAATTAAGCTGTTGTCGAATACACTGACAGATAATCTTAAAATTGTAACCCGTGGAAAGGCAAAAGTTTTCAGCGCAGCAATGAACAGGGAATCGGCAATATTTGCAGCAGGGCATGCCGCCGACGGCGCATACTGGTACGATACGGAGAATGGCAAAATGATTTCAAGCTCGTTTTATGTAAGTAATTTCCCTGAATGGGTGCGTGACTTTAATGGCCGGAATTACGGTGAAATGTACAGCGTCAGGAACTGGGTAACTCTTCTCCCTGAAAAATCATACGAAGAAAGTACTATCGACGGGTATTTATTTGAAAAAGGTTATTACGACCAATGGAATACTTTTCCGCATACTCTGAAAAAGTATTCAAAAGAAGCCGGTAATTTGAGCCCGCTGAAGACAACTCCCTATGCAAACCAAATGATAAAAGACTTTACGATGAACCTGCTGGACAATGAACAAATTGGCGATGACGATATCACCGATTTTGTTTCAGTTGTATTTTCATCGATGGATTATGAAAATGGTTCATTCGGACCGGCATCCGTTGAAATGGAAGACACCTATTTATACCTCGATCAGTACATTGGTGAATTGATAAATTTTGTTGAAAAGAAATATGGGAAAAACAATGTTCTGTTTTTCCTGACAGCAAATACATCAGCTTCTTACCCTGTTGAATATCTAAAGGAAGAATTTCATCTGCCGGTTAATTATTTCTCCCCTGAAAGTGCTATTGCTCTTTTAACATCGTTTTTAAATATAACCTATGGCGAAAACAGGTGGATTGAATATTATTCGGATTTACAGGTTTACCTTAACCACGATTTAATCAAAAAAAATAAACTGGATTTAAATGCGATGCGCGATGAAGCTTCCAATTTCATTAATCAGTTTGAAGCAGTACAGGTAGCTTTACCTGCATATCAACTTGAACAGGGAAGTTCGGCAAACGGTATTCTTTCTACCCTTTACAAATCATACGCAAAGAACCGCTCGGGTGATTTTCTGTATTCCCTGAAGGAAGGCTGGCAACCTTCGTATAAATATTTAAAGGTGAATTTTACTGACCAGTCGCACATTCCGCTTGTATTTTATGGTGCAGGGATTTCCCCGCAGAAGATTAATCAAAAACATGATGCTGTTGATTTGGTGCCAACCCTTTCATCCATTTTAAATATTCCAGCCCCCGATAAATGCCAGGGAAGAATTATTGAACAACTAAATGCCTTTTAGATTTTTTTCCTTCAATAATTATTTATTCTCTTTTACGGACTTATTGTCGGACATAAAACTCACCTTTTTCTCCATCTTGATGTTCGCATGAATATCAGACAACTTTTCATGTGCAATTTCCTTTACTGATTTTTCAGGAAAAAGATAAACAGGCAATACTGTATCGCATACCAGTTCAAAGCTTTCTGTAACTACATCAAACCCAGTATTGGAAATTTGCAAACACACTGAATCTGACTTTAAAAGCAGTTTATAAAATCCAAGATTATCCGAAATTGTTCCTATTCCTGAATTGACTTCAAATACTGAAACATTCTGCATTATTTTACCTGTAGTTTCATTAAAAATGTATCCTGATACGGATAGATTCTGAGAAGAAACAAATTGGGGTATGAATAGCAAAAGCAGGAAAAGCAATATGTTTTCAATAGTTTTCATGGCAACAAAAATCTGAACGTTTTAAAACTTCAACGGCTATATAACAGAGACAAACAATTCCTTTAAAAGGTTGCTTGTTTTTTGTATTTAATTTCATGTTTTGATGTAAAACATGAATACGGCAACCGTATGCTCACAAAACTGATAAAAGTCATGCTATCCGGCGACTTTGGAATGAACTGGCGGCTACACAAAAACATGTTGAAGAACAGTTATGTTACACAACAACTTTCATGTTTTGTATTAATCATCTGTTTATTTTTATACTCTGAAAAACAACATGTAAAAATACAATACTTAAAATTCCTTCAATTCCGGAATTTGTAAAAATAATTGTAACGCAAACTATTAATCGATTTTGAAACTAAAATGAATCTCATGGATCCCATTCAATTATTAATTAAAGACTTAGCCGACAAGTACGGGCGAAGTCGCGAAAATCTCCTGCCGGTAATGCAGGGAGTGGTACAAAAACAAAAATACCTTTCAGAATTTACCATGGTTGAAATTGCCCGCGAGATGGATTTACCTGCAGCGGAAGTTTTCGGAACTGCAACTTTTTATTCCTTTCTCGAAACCAAACCCGCAGGCAAATACATCATCAGGGTGTGCAAAACAATTACATGCTCCATGAAAGGAAAAACACAGGTTCTCTTTGCCATTCAGGAAATGCTTAAGGTTAAAATTGGTGAAACCACTCCCGATAAACGTTTCACACTTCTTGAAACCAATTGTCTGGGATGGTGTCATAAAGCTCCTGCAATGCTTATCAATGATGAAGTTTATACAGATCTTACTCCTGAAAAAGTAAGGGAAATACTTGCAGGTCACATGAAACAAAACGGTCAGATTTAAATCAAAAGTTATGGCATATTCATATCAGTTAAAACGAATGGATTTTATTTTCAGAAATGAAAATGACTGGGAAAAAGTTTTATCCGGCACCCTTAAAAAGAATCCAAAAGATATCATCAACGAACTTATAAGCAGCGAGCTGAAAGGACGCGGCGGTGCAGGCTTTCCAACCGGGTTAAAATGGAAACTTGCCGCCGAAGCAAAAAGCGACATCAAATATGTAATCTGCAATGCGGATGAGGGGGAACCCGGAACTTTTAAAGACAGGGAAATCCTTTCGAAGGTACCCTACAAAGTACTTACCTCAATGGCAGTTTGCAGCCATGTAACCGGAGCCAGGGAAGGATTTATTTACCTTCGCGGTGAATACAAGTTCCTTGAAGAAGAGTTAAATAAAATCCTTGATGAGTTTCATTATTACTGTAAGGAAACCCATCTCGATTTCAAAATAAAAATCTTCATGGGCAGCGGCGCCTACATTTGCGGCGAAGAAACTGCTTTAATGGAATCAATGGAAGGTTTGCGCGGTGAACCGAGAAACAAACCACCCTTCCCTACCGATTCAGGGTACAAGGGTAAACCTACGGTTATAAATAATGTGGAAACACTTGCCCATACATTTACCATTTTCAAGTACGGTGCAAAAAAATTCTATGATCTGGGAGTTCAGTATTCCCGCGGAACAAAACTTTTTTCTGTTTCAGGAGACACTCCTAAACCCGGAATTTATGAGCTGGAACTTGGAATGAGCCTGCAGGATTTTGTGTATGAATTTGGCGATGGTGACACAAAGGCAGTCCAGGTGGGTGGTGCCTCCGGTTTCCTCGTTCCCCGAAAAAAATTTAAAGATACAGCCATAGGTTTCCAGGGAAAACTGATGGGAATTTCTCTGCCAACCGGCGGCTCAATGATGCTGTTTAACAGCTCCCGTTCCATGTATAACGTACTAGATAATTATCTTGAATTCTTCAGGGAAGAATCATGCGGACAATGTACTCCGTGCCGTGTTGGATGCCAGCAGCTTTTACTCGGAATCAAAGCAGTAAAACGTGCCGAAAAACCTGCTTCCTATCTTGACAAACTAATGAGGCTTACGGAAACAATGCAGCTTACCGCAAAATGTGGACTGGGACAATCTGTTGCCAATTCTTTTTCATCAATTGTAGAAAACTTCCGTGAAGAGATGATTTACTAAATACCTAAATCCTTATAAAATGGCTAAAAAACTCAAAATATCTATCAATGGGATACCTGTTGAAATTGAACAGGGAAAAACAATCCTTGAAGCTGCAGGAGACCAGGGCATCAAAATACCAACATTGTGTTATCATAAAGATTTATGTGTTGCTGGAAATTGCAGGGTTTGTGTGGTTGAAGTTGTGGGACAAAAAAGGCTTTCGGCAGCCTGCGCAACTCCCTGCGACGAAGGAATGGAAATCCTTACCAACAGTTTGAAAGTTCGGAATTCCCGGAAACATATTATCGAACTGCTTTTGGCAGAACATAACGATGAATGCACCAAATGTTACCGGAATGGCAATTGCGAACTTCAAAAGCTCGCTTCGGAATATAAAATAATGACACAGGATTTTATTGAACTTTCTCCATTAAAAAACTATTCTGTTGATACATTTTCTCCTTCCATTTCGAAGGATGACAGCAAGTGTATCCGCTGTCAGCGATGTGTGCGTGCCTGTGCCGAACTTCAGGGAGTAAATGCACTGACTGTTGCCTACAAGGGAGACAAAATGAAAATTACAACATTTTTTGAAAAGGCAATGCGCGACATTGTGTGCACCAACTGCGGACAATGTGTAAACCACTGCCCCACCGGCGCTTTGGTGGAGAAAAATTATATCGAACAGGTTTGGGATGCGATTGCCGATCCTGCAAAGCATGTTGTAGTTCAAACAGCTCCTGCAGTGCGGGTTGGATTGGGAGAAGAACTGGGTCTTGAACCTGGTTCGAGTGTTACCGGGAAAATGGTGGCAGCTTTGCGGAGACTGGGTTTCGATTCAGTTCTTGATACAGATTTCACCGCCGATCTCACCATCATCGAAGAGGGACATGAGTTGCTGACACGTCTAAAAAAAGTACTTGTTGATAAAGATGAGAGTGTGAAACTGCCAATGGCAACGTCATGTTCTCCGGGCTGGATAAAGTATATCGAACATATGTATCCCGACCACCTGCAGCATCTTTCAACCTGCAAATCGCCGCAACAAATGTTTGGTGCACTTGTAAAAACATACTACGCAAAAGCAAGAAACCTTGATCCCGAAAATATTGTTTCTGTCTCCATAATGCCATGCACTGCTAAAAAATTCGAAGCCACCCGCCCTGAAATGTATGACAGTGGCCATCGCGATGTCGATTATGTTTTAACCACACGTGAACTTGCAATCTTAATCAAACAGGCCGGGTTGGATTTCAATAAGCTGCACCCGGTAAAATACGACAGGTTAATGGGCGAATCAACAGGAGCTGCAGTTATATTTGGTGCTACAGGAGGTGTAATGGAAGCTGCACTTCGAACTGCCTACGAACTTGTAACCGGCCGCGAAGTACCCTTCGAAAACTTAAACATCACTCCTGTGCGCGGAATGGAAGGAGTAAGGGAAACCGCAATAAAAATTGAAAATCCATTAAAGGAATGGGCGTTTCTTGATGGCGTTGAATTGAAATGTGCTGTTGCCCACGGGCTTGTAAATGCAAAACAGGTTATGGAAGCAGTGAAATCAGGAACAACTCAGTATCATTTTATCGAATTTATGGCCTGCCCCGGCGGATGCCTTGGTGGCGGAGGACAACCCATTCCTACAAATGCCGAAATCAGGCAAAAACGTGCAGATGCTATTTATGCAGAAGATGCAAGTTTACCTTTACGCAAATCGCACGAAAATCCTGAAATATTGAAACTGTACCGCGACTTTTTAAAAGAACCGCTGGGTGAACTTTCACACCGTTTGCTGCACACAAAATATACAAAACGCCAACGTTATTGATTCAAAACCATTCTCTTTAAAAATCCGGTATATTTGTATGCCGGATTTTTTTATTTGCAGGAAACCGAATACCAGAATTTATGACTGAGGAATTTTATAACGATTCACTAAAAACTCCTGTCGGATTGATAAATATAAAAACTGACAGGGAATTTCTTTTATCTGTTTCTTTCGTTGAAAATGCCGGTACGAAATCTGTGTTACAACCTGGAATTCTTCAGGAAACAATAAAACAGCTGAAAGAATACTTTGAAGGAACAAGAAAGGAGTTTACCGTAAAGATGAATCCCCGGGGAACAGATTTTCAGAAAAAAGTGTGGGAGCAGTTAACTTTCATTCCCTTTGGCGAAAGTGTTTCGTACAATGAAATTGCAAAAAAATTAGGTTCGGCAAAATATGCAAGGGCGGTTGGCCTTGCAAACAGAAACAATCCGGTTGCAATTGTTATCCCCTGTCACAGGGTTTTAGGCGCCAATGGTAAACTCACAGGATACGCAGGTGGGTTGGAACGAAAAAGCTGGCTGTTAAAACATGAATTGAAACATTCAGATTCACAACACCTTCTGTTTTAAAATTTTCCATTAAAAAAACTTTTGTCCCAAATTGAACCGTTTATTTAAACTACAATTTAAGTAAAGTCTTAAAAAGCAGTCGATTATGCTATTGGCCTGTTGTTTGTCCTCTTAAAATTAAACAAAACAAAAATAATTTATTAAAAGAAATAATAAAGCGTAGTTTGGCTATCTGATTTTAAAAAAGGGTTTGCAAAATGGAATTTGAAATTGTTCAGGTTCCATTTTTTTTATGCCTGTTTTTCCGAAGAAATAAGAATTGTTATATTCGCTGTGAAATTGTATAACTGGTTTTTAACTTATGGAACCTTATTGCGATATGAAAAAAACCTTTTACAGTGTTTAATGTTTTCTTTAGTAATGTATTAATTTCCGGATAAAGTCAATTATCAAAAACAAGTAAAATGATACGATTCTCAGGACTTGTTCTGCTTTTTACAGCACTTTCTTTTCAAACAATTGCACAGGTAAGGTACCTTGAACCGGTTACCGATGAAGTTCTGACAGAAACCTACACCTACGTTTCAAAAGATGGTGAAAATCTCGACTTGGACGTCTACCGTCCTGAATATGATGCGGAAACAATGAGGCCAACCTTGATTTATGTTCATGGAGGTGGTTTTCAGCAAGGGCAGCGAAACAGTGACGACATAAAGGAATTCTGCACAAGAATGGCGGGCTATGGTTATGTTGTAGCTTCAATCTCTTACAGGTTAACCCGGAAAGATACAGAAACAGGTTTCGGCTGCAATTGCCCGGCAACCGATAAATTAAATACATTTTATGCAGCAGTGGAAGATTTACAGGATGCTACATTTTTCCTGATTGAACGGCGGGAAATTCTTGGAATCGATCCACAAAAAATTATTCTTGCCGGAAGCAGCGCCGGAGCAGAAACCGTTTTAAATACGGCTTACCAGCCACCCTATTGTTATGGTCTCGATTCCGGACCGGTTTCCTATGCCGGAGTTATCAGCATGGCAGGTGCAATTCCTGACACAACAGTTTTATATGATGAATCTGCAGTTCCGTCTCTTCTTTTTCATGGCACCGATGATGAGCTGGTACCATACGCAACGGCCCCTCATCATTACTGCAAAGAGGGAGATCCCGGATATCTGATGCTGTATGGTTCCTATACAATTGCTCAAAAGCTGGAAAAACTCGAAGTCCCTTACTGGCTGCACACTACCTGCGGTGCCGGTCATGAAATTAATTACATTCCAATGACAAAGTATTTCGATGAAATTGTTGATTTCTGCTTTAATTTTGTCATCAGCAAATCAGCAGAAAGCCGTCAGACAGTAGTTGACGGAACATTACAACATACAGGATTTGAACAGTTTAGTTTTTGTGCAAAATGAAAAAATTAATACTTGCAGTAATGCTGTTGATTCCGGCATTCAGTTATTCACAACAAATGAACATTATCACCTTCAATATCAGGTATAATAATCCCGGCGACGCAGAAAACGCATGGCCAAACCGGGTTGAAATGGTTGGGAATTTACTCCGGTTTTACGATCCCGATATCTTTGGTATGCAGGAGGCACTCATCGGACAGATTGAAGATGTGAAAAATCAGCTGCCGGAATATGAATGGTTTGGAGTTGGAAGAGACGATGGTAAAAAAGGAGGTGAATTCTCCCCTGTTTTTTACAATCCGGCAAAATTAATCTTACTGGACCACAACACGTTCTGGCTCTCCCCAACACCCGACAAACCAAGTAAAGGCTGGGACGCTGCCCTGAACAGAATAGTTACCTGGGGTAAATTTCAGTCAAAAGTTACCGGAAAACAGTTTCTTGTATTCAACACACATTTCGATCATGTGGGAGTTGAAGCCCGGAAAAATTCGGCTGCACTTATCCGAAAGAAAATTGAAGAAATGACTGCCGGCAAAAACCTGCCTGTAATTTTAACCGGTGATTTCAACCTGACTCCTGATGAAGAACCAATAAAAATGCTGAAACAATATCTTTCCGACAGTCGCGAAGTGACAGAAGAACCACCGTTCGGTCCGGTGGGAACATATAATGGCTTCGATATTGGTGCAGATTTAAGCAGCCGCCGGATTGATTATATTTTTGTACATGGAGGAATTGAAGTTCTTGAATATGCAGCATTAAGCAATTTCAGCAATCACCGGTTTCCATCAGATCATTTGCCCGTCTTTGTGCAGGTTCAGTTAAAATAGCTTTTCTTTAACTTCCGCTGTTTTAATTATTCTGTCAACTCAAAACGTCCTGAAGTTTCACTGTACTCCAACTGATGGATATCCCATTTTCCGTATGCTGCCTTGCGTTCCAGTTTTTGGGCAACTATCATTTTAAAGCCATCGGTCCGGAGGTTTATCATTCCGTATTTTGTAAGGTATGAATTTATCTTTTTATTATTTTCCACAATTCTCGAGTTGTATTTATGCACCTGATCTTCGGTAAGTTGTATGCCTGCATTTTTTAATTCTATCTTTAACTTCTCCAGGTTTACGTTTTCAGTAAAAAGCTCTGAAACCTGCTGCATACTTTTACGTGTAATCTCTTTATTTGAACGTGCAATTTCGGTACTGAAAATCAACGGCTTTTCACCATAGCCACTTTTACCCAGCGCACCAATTGCATCCGGCCGCGGATGACAGTAATTTTCATCATCACCACTTGAGATTACTGTAACCGGCGAATTAATAGCAGCCAGTAATCCATGATAAAAATGATTACTCCCGTGATGACACGATTTGGCTGCGTCCACCTGCAATTCTCCGGTTGCATTTTCATCTTCAAGATGTTTCACAATCAATTCCCCGAATTCCTCGTTGATATCGCCGCCCAGCAGAATCCTGCATTTACCGTACACCAGTTTCAATAAAACCGAGTGCCCGTTTTTATCTTTTCCGAGATTATTTATGGAACGCAATCCCGCCTCGCCATCCCGGCTTTCGACAATCGGGGCCAGAATTTTAATTTGAAAAGGTTTGCCGTTCATCTCACATGATTCATCAAACTCACCAAGAAATTTATCTTCAGACAATGCCATTTTAAAATCTACCCCAGGATTATATTTTAGCGCTTTATACAATACTTTCGGATAGGTTGAATTTGTTCCTTTACGTTTAT
Source organism: uncultured Prolixibacteraceae bacterium (assembly GCA_963816685.1). Taxonomy (GTDB): domain Bacteria; phylum Bacteroidota; class Bacteroidia; order Bacteroidales; family Prolixibacteraceae; genus CAVYUC01. The sequence goes on from CAWFMB010000012.1 coordinate 260,761, forward strand.
CTGGATTTGTAATGATTTGCAACATCTGGGGTGTATCTTTTACCAGCGAAGTTATCAAACCATTTTCAACCCTGCCGAATGGATGGCTGTCGCCAGGCCGTTCCACAATTCCGTTATGAAAAATTTCGGAAACCCTGATTTTATCATTCCCAAAAACCGAATCGAAACCTTTGTAATGATCCTTGTCGGAATGGCTGATGACCACTTTAAAGGGAAATGGAAGTGGACTGGTTTTATTGTACAGGTAAAAACGCCAGGTAAGATAGCGGTTCATGTTGTCGAATTCACCGGCATCAATAATTATGTGCTGATCATTGGGAGTTACCACATGGCATCCGTCACCCTGGCCGATATCCACAAAATTAACTTCGAGCACTCTCTCTTTTTGAAGATCGGAAACCCTTGCCCATCCGTTGGAATTCCTGCACTTTACTTTTACCCGTCCATTTTCAATTTCCAAATCACGGATTAATATAAAATCGCCAAACAACAAATGTTCGGACCATGAACTTCCTGTCTGTTTTTTATAAATTTTGATGGAAGGATATCCTGCAAAAGTGTAATACCTGGAACCCTCTTTAATGTATTTATTTTCATCGAGATTTGCCATAATCCGCTTTATTTAATTATGAACATGATTTAATTAAGACCCTGTTAAAGTTACGAATGAAAAACCGGATATTACAAATTTAGATTCAAAGAGGAAAATATTGTTATGTTCCAGTTGATTTGTTTTCACCAGTGTCCGGTTAAAACTTTCAATTTTGGGTTAAAACCCCTGTTGTCATTGTTGTCAGCTGTCCGTTGGTTAAAACCAACGGCAAAGGATAAAGGACCATGAAATTTTGGAGAATTATCCTTTGCCGTCTCTTTCAAGGAACGGATAATGGAAACTACAGATAATGGGGCTGAAGCCCCTGTTGTCAATATTGTCAGCTGCCCGTTGGTTAAAACCAACGGCAAAGGATAGCCCTATGTGCTTCCAGCATCCGCAGGCAGAGACGCGATGCATCGCGTCTCTGCTTATTGGCTGGCCAAAAGATAATATTCAACAATTAATCAGGCAATGAATAATGGCATGGACACCAAATTTCCCTGCCTGCCTTACCCATTCATTATTTTTTTACCCGACAACAATGATTTGTTTTTTAATATGAATTACTTTTTCTTAGCGAAATGATTGAAACAGCAGGCCGGTTCATCATTCAGACAGCCAATTTTGTTTGGGGTGCCCCCATTCTGATTTTACTGCTGGGCGGCGGTTTATACTTCCTTATTTATTCGCGGATGGTACCCCTGCGGTATATCGGTCATGCAATAAAAGTTCTTGCCGGCAAATACGACAATCCTGACGAACCGGGCCAGCTGAAGCATTACCAGGCACTTTCAACAGCTTTAGCCGGCACAATAGGCATGGGAAATGTGAGCGGCGTAGCTGTTGCAATCACCATGGGCGGACCGGGAGCAATTTTCTGGATGTGGGTTTCAGCATTGCTTGGAGTGAGTACCAAATTTTTTACCTGTTCACTTGCAGTCATGTTTCGCGGCAAAGATTCGGCAGGAGAAATACAGGGTGGCCCCATGTATTTTATCACCGAAGGACTTGGAAAAAACTGGAAACCGCTGGCTCTCTTTTTCTCCGTGGTTGCAATGATTGGAGTAACTCCTCTTTTTCAGGCCAACCAGTTAACCCAGGTAATCAGTGATGTTATTTTGATACCGAATAATATTGGAGGTAATTTTCAGACTGACTTGATTACTGGAATTGTAATCGCTGTAATTGTTGGGATCGTAATTATCGGAGGAATAAAACGCATTGGAAATGTCACCGGAAGTGTTGTCCCTTTTATGGTGGCTGTTTATGTAATTACTGTTTTATACATTCTGTTTTCAAATATTAACCAGATTATTCCTGCATTTAAAATGATTTTCATTGATGCCTTTTCAGGAAATGCTGTTCTTGGAGGCGCAGTGGGAGCTGTAATTGTTACAGGAGTACGGCGTGCTGCTTTTTCAAACGAAGCCGGACTTGGAACTGCACCAATGGCACACGGAGCAGCCAAAACAAGCGAACCAATCCGCGAAGGACTTGTAGCCATGCTCGGCCCGATTATCGATACAATTATTATCTGCACCATGACAGCACTTGCAATTATCATTACAAACAGCTGGAGGGAAAGCTCCGCCGACGGTATAACATTAACCGCTCATGCATTTGATGCAGCAATTCCTGTTTACGGAAAATATATTCTTACAATTGCAGTTTCATTTTTTGCCCTCTCCACAATGTTTGCGTTTCCCTATTATGGAGCTAAATGCCTTGGTTTTGTGGCTGGTGCAAAATACCAGCATTATTACAATTATGTTTTTGTAGTGGCAATTATTATTGGTGCAGTTTCAAACCTAAGAGTAATTATCGGCTTTATAGACATTACTTTCGCTCTGATGGCTTTCCCAACCGTAATTTCTGCCCTGTTGCTTTCTCCACACATACGACGGGCGGCAAAAGAATATTTTTTAAAGTTGAAATCAACAAACTAAATTTTTATGCTTAATGTTAATTTCATATTGAAAACTTATTCCGAAACCATTCATCCGTTTTTTATAAATTGCTGATATTTGTCATTATTACAGTACAGTTATCATCATAAAATTAATCCAGTATGTATAAAATTCAAACGTTAAACAAGATTGATTCCGAAGGTTTAAACCTTTTCCCATTAAGCAATTACGAAATAGCGAGTGAAATTCCAAATCCCGATGCTATCGTTCTGCGCAGTTTTAGCATGCACGATATGGAAATGCCAAAATCATTGAAGGCAATTGCAAGAGCAGGTGCAGGAGTAAACAATATTCCAATTGATAATTGTACTGAAAAAGGCATAGTTGTATTCAATACTCCCGGTGCAAATGCAAATGCAGTAAAGGAAATCGTTCTGGCAGGTCTGCTTCTTGGTTCGCGCGACATTGTTGATTCAGTAATTTGGGCAAAAACACTCATTGGAAAAGGCGATGAAGTTCCGGCGCTGATTGAACAGGGCAAAAAGAATTTTGCCGGACAGGAAATCCAGGGAAAAACACTTGCAGTTATCGGATTGGGTGCTATTGGAGTATTGGTGGCAAATGCTGCACAAACACTTGGAATGAATGTCGTGGGATATGACCCGTACATGTCGGTAAAACAAGCGCTGAAACTAAGTCATGAGGTAAAATGGGTGGAAGGAATCCAGCCACTCCTTGCACAGGCCGATTATATCACCATAAATATTCCGCTCACTCCTGAAACAAAGGGATACATCAATAAGGAAAAATTTAAAATGATGAAAAACGGAGTTCGCCTTCTCAACTTCGCACGCGGCGGACTTGTTGATACAAACGATCTGCGGGAGGCAATCAGCTCCGGGAAAGTCTTCCGTTATATTACCGATTTCCCAAATGAAGAGATGCTGAAAATGGAAAATGTAATTGCCATCCCCCATCTGGGAGCTTCCACTTCCGAATCGGAAACAAATTGTGCAATAATGGCAGTAAACCAGGTAAAAGATTTTCTTGAAGACGGAAACATAAAAAATTCGGTAAACTTCCCGGAAGCATTCATGGATCGCTCGGAAGGTGCCCGTATATTGATTGCCAATAAAAACATCCCTAACATGGTAAGTCAAATCTCAAGTGTACTTGCTTCAGAACATCTGAATATTGATAATATGCTGAACAAAAAACACAATGGAATTGCATACAACATCATTGACGTTACACAACCCAAAGTGGATGATTCAATTATAACAAAGCTTCGGACCATTGAAGGAGTTATTATGGTACGGATAATCCAGTAATAAAAAATCTTTAAATAAAAAGAGGAAGTCTGGGGGCTTCCTCTTTTTTCATTATTTTTGAACCTGACGGCTGTAATAATCTGAAAAACAAATAAAAATATGATGACCAGAATTGAAACAAAAGCTGCAGATAACATTCGAATTCTTTCTGCGGCAATGGTTGAAAAAGCAAAATCAGGCCACCCGGGCGGTGCCATGGGAGGTGCAGACTTTATCAACATCCTTTATTCCGAATTTTTAAATTACGACCCATCCGAAATGGGCTGGATAAACCGGGACCGGTTTTTCCTTGATCCAGGACACATGTCGCCAATGCTTTATTCAGTGCTTACACTTGCAGGATTTTACACAATGGATGATTTATCCAACTTCCGCCAGTGGGAAAGTGTAACTCCCGGTCATCCGGAAGTGGATGTACCGAGGGGTGTGGAAAATACTTCGGGACCTCTCGGACAGGGGCACTCCATGGCTGTTGGCGCTGCAATTGCCGAACGTTTTCTTGTTGCCCGTTTTGGTGAATGGATGGCTCACAAGACCTTCACCTACATCTCCGATGGTGGAATTCAGGAAGAAGTTTCACAGGGTGCAGGACGAATTGCCGGTCACCTTGGGTTGAACAACCTGATCATGTTTTACGATTCAAATGATATCCAGCTTTCCACCGAAACAGATAAGGTAACCACAGAAGATACCCAAAAAAAATATGAAGCATGGGGCTGGAATGTAAAAATCATTGATGGAAATGATCCCGACCAAATCAGGGGAGCACTAAAAAATGCTGTTGCCGAAACTGAAAAACCAACGCTTATTATTGGGAAAACAGTCATGGGAAAAGGTGCACTCGCAGAATCGGATGATAAATTTGAACGAAAAGTATCAACTCACGGAATGCCGCTTTCAGAAGCAGGAGCATCATTCGAGAAAACAATAAAAAACCTTGGTGGCGATCCTGAAAATCCATTCATGATATTCCCGGAGGTAAAAGAGTTTTACGACAAACGTAAATCGGATTTAACTAAATTTGCTGCTGTTAAAAAAGCAGAACAGGCAGCCTGGGAAGTCTCGAACCCTGTACTGGCCGAAAACCTGAAGAAATTCTTTTCAAAAGAATCTCCTGAATTTAATTTTGCCCAAGTAGCGCAAAAAGCAAACATCGCTTCACGTGCAGCTTCAAGCGCTGTATTGGCAGCCATGGCCGGACAAATTGAAAACATCATTGTAGCATCTGCGGATCTCTCCAACTCCGATAAAACGGATGGATTCCTTAAAAAAACAAGTGCATTCACAAAAGGTGATTTCAGCGGTTCCTTCCTGCAAATCGGTGTGAGCGAATTAACAATGGCTTGCCTTGCAAACGGGATGGCGCTGCATGGCGGCGTAATCCCGGTATGCGGAACATTCTTTGTTTTCTCCGACTATATGAAACCGGCAGTCCGGCTTGCAGCATTAATGGAATTACCGGTAAAATATGTGTGGACACACGATGCATTCCGCGTTGGCGAAGATGGCCCGACACACCAGCCGGTGGAACATGAAGCACAAATCAGGCTGCTCGAAAAACTTAAAAACCACAAAGGGCACAACAGCATGCTGGTACTTCGTCCGGGAGATGCAAACGAAACAACTGTAGCCTGGAAAATGGCCATTGAAAATACTGCAACACCGACTGCATTAATTCTATCACGGCAAAATATCCCTGATTTGCCTGTAAATGGAAATGCGTATGAATCAGCGCTGCAGACAGAAAAAGGAGCATACATTGTGCAGAAACCCGAAGGTAAACCTGATGTTGTACTTCTGGCAAGTGGTTCCGAAGTTGCAACTTTGATTGCAGGTGCAAAACTGCTTGCTGAAAGTGATGGTATAAAAGTTCAGGTGGTGTCAGTACCTTCCGAAGGATTGTTCAGAAATCAACCTGAAGAATATCAGAAAGAAGTATTGCCTGCCGGAATTCCACGATTTGGCATGACCGCCGGATTATCAGTTACACTTGCACAACTTGTTGGTGACGATGGTAAAATCTGGGGAATGGACTCCTTTGGTTATTCCGCACCATACAATGTCCTGGATGAAAAACTTGGATTTAACGGGGATAATGTTTATACCCAGGTAAAACAGATGCTGGCTTAAAAATAACAGTAATAAAACGCAAGGCGCTGCAATTTGTGGCGCCTTTTTTATTCTATTTGCCGCACCGGATAACCCGGATTTAATTCGAATGAAATGGGTAAATAAACTGATATTTTTCAATCTTCATAAATAAGGTTAGGGTTTTCTTTAAATCACCTGTTTGCTATGAAGGTTAAAATAAAAGAAAAATAAGGTTTTTTTTCTTCGGTTAACTGATGACAATTACCTGTTCATCCGGATTTTTAATTATGCCGTTTTTATCGACTTATTCAAAAACATTATTTTCCGTTTTTTACCTTAGGAGTACGTAATGCATCATTCTGCTTCAACCTTATTCACTCATTGGTCAAGACCCTCTATATCCCGCTTCGCGGGTTCTTCCTCTCCGGCAGTAGGTGGAAGGTTAGGTGGGGTCAGTGGTATTCGCGGAGGAGTTCGGTAGCCCCCGTTGACATTTGTTCCCTCATCCCGCTAAACGTAGCGATCCCTCTCCGCCAGTAGCTGGTGGCTTGGAGCTTGAAGCTTGTAGCTTTTCCCTTGCAGCTTCACTGTACCACGCGCAACCAGGCCTCCGCCATCAATTGCGCTCCGGCCATGGAAGGATGAACACCATCGTTTGTCCAGTATGTTGCAGGCGCATGTTTTACGGCCTCATCGAAAACTTCCTGAAAGGGGACCCAAAGTGCATCAAATTCATCGGCCATTTTTTTAGCAACAACCTGGTATTCCTTCACCGGTGCAATCCAGCTTTCATCTACAGCCGAAGTATCTGGAACAGCAAACGGCTGGCAAATAATCAGCTTTACATCCGGCAGTTTTTCCTTCGTGCGCTGAAGCAACGCGCGGTAATCATTTTCATAAATTTCGATGGTACCGTTGTACTTTCCATCCCGCATGTGCCAGTAATCGTTAATCCCGATTAAAATGCTGAGCACATCCGGCTTTAATTCAAGACAATCTTCCTCCCAGCGTTCAGCAAGCTGATAGACTTTATTTCCGCTGATGCCCCGGTTGTATAACACAAGCCGTTTTTCAGGAAGATCACTGAGCAATGTGGAGGCAGCCAAAAAAGCATAACCCGAACCAAATGAACGGGAATTGTTTGGCTCCTGCTTTTCCTTCTCCCGGCCGGCATCGGTAATTGAATCACCCTGAAACAAAACAGTATCTCCTTCATTAAACAGGGGATATCTTACCTGACTCTTGTCTTTTTCGGGTGAAATACAGGAAGAAACAATTGCAGGAATACTTGCCAAAGCCGCAGCACCGGCAGCGGAACGGGTAATAAATTTTCGTCTGGAAAAGCTCATTGGTTATAATTTTGTGATTAATAATTACTATTGTACGCAACGTTGTTGTTTCCTGTTATTTCAACGACGCAGGAGGAGAAATCTGCATCAACAATGCTTCTCCTTTTATTGTCAGAATTTCAATGTTACAGATTTCTCCGTCGTGCCTCCTTCGAAATGACAGCTTGGTTGTTGTTTGTCATTGGCACGAAGCATGAGGAGAAATCTCTCCCTGTTTAAACAGATTTCTTCCCGAAAACCCGGGATACCTCTCGAAATGACAGCTCCGATTATCAGTCATCGCGTCACATAAAATTTATTTACCCCTCTCCCGCTGGTTTCTACTCTTGCAAGCGGAGATAGATCTTACCAAAGAACTGAAAAAATTTCGGGCTGAAGCCCTCTTCATATCTTGCTTTCAATTACACCGGGATTAATCCTGGGGTTAGTCATTCATAGCTGCCTCACCCAACTTTTTATTTTTCACCGGTCAACAATGATAAAAATAAAATAAATTTATCAAAACCTACTCCTTCTCCAGCAGTTTATCGGCCATTGCATCAGCAAGTTTCAACAATTCTTCCTGATTGGTTGATTTCAATGCTCCCTTTTCTTCTATTGGATCATAAACCAATTCCCATTTGATATTTTCAGCAAAAAGCTTCAGGTTCTTCACCCCGCCCCCGTTCCATGAATAATTTCCGAAAATGCCGAGGTAATGATTTTTCGGCGCCATATGCTCAATGGTTGTCAGTAAAGTCTGCACATTCGGAAAGAGCGAATTATTATAGGCCGGACTTCCAACAATAAAGCCCTTGTATTTGAAAATATCGTTTATAATATAGGAGGAATGGGTTTTTGAAGCATCGTAAACCCGAATATTTTTGATGCCCCTGACGGATAACTGACGGGCAATCACCTCTGCCATTTTCTGTGTATTCCCATACATCGAACCGTAAACAATAACCACCCCCGGGTCGAGATCATAAGAACTCCATTTGTTGTAGCGGGTAAGTACCCAGTCGAGATTGCTGCGCCAGACCGGACCGTGGGTAGCGGCAATCATCTGAATATCCAGCGGTGCAAGTTTTTTTATTGCGCGTTGTGTGTGCGGACAATATTTTCCGACAATATTTGTGAAATACCGCATCACCTCAATTTCGTAGAACTCGAGATTAATTTCATCATCGAAAATCCCGCCATCCAGAGTTCCGTAACTTCCAAAGGCATCTCCCGAAAAAAGGATTTTATTTGTTTCCTCGTAAGTAACCATTGTTTCGGGCCAGTGCACCATTGGAATGGCCTGAAACTGCAACCTGTGTTTTCCCAGTTCCAAAACATGATTATCGTAAACTTCAAGAGTATTTTTCGGCTGCATGTAAAAACTTTCAACAAAACCGAACGTTTTTTTATTCCCCACCAGGGTGATATCCGGATATTTTTGGACAATCGCCTTTAAAGCGCCTGAATGATCCGGCTCCATGTGATTAATTACAAGGTAATCCACCGGCCGGTTGCCGATTATCGATTCAATATTATCGAGATATTCATCGATAAACGAACGTTCAACCGTATCGATTAATGCAATTTTTTCATCAACAATAAGATAAGAATTATAGGAAATTCCGTGCGGAATAGGCCAGATATTTTCAAAAAGATTGGTTCTGCGGTCGTTGAATCCCAAAAAATAGATGTCGCTGGCTAGATTTACCTGTTGCATAATGACTGTGATTTTAGATAATTTTTTAAGCATGCGAATTTAACGAAATTCATTTTAACACGGTCAGAAAATCACTGTTCAAAAACGACATTGAAACACCGGTTAATAATAAATTCAAATTAAAACCTCTCCGTCAATGGTTAAAATGTTTTATTTTTGAATTTTTCAAAATAAACACGATTATAAAATATGCCCATTAACAAAAAAAGCAACGCCATGTTATTCCCCAAGGTCGGGAAATTTATTATTCTGTTTTTTGCCCTTGCACTTCTTGTTGCCGGATTCTGGGGTTACCGGCTGTACATGTTTACCTTTAAGGAAAATGTAAAAAACGATTATATACTCATTATTCCTGAAAATGCAGATTTCCAACAGGTAACCGACAGCCTGAAAATCAACGATGCCTTGATAAATTACAAGGCATTTAAATGGGTTTCGAAAAAGAAGAATTATCCCTCAACAGTGAAACCGGGCCGCTATCACATTAAAAAAGGAATGAATTCAAACCAGATTCTGAATATCCTTCGGGCAGGCCTGCAGGAACCGGTGGATGTGACATTTAACAATGTGAAATTTAAGGAAGACCTTGCCGGAAAAGTCAGCAAATACATTCAGGCCGATTCAATTTCCATCCTCAACCTGTTTTACAACGATGAAAAAATAAAAGAATATGGTTTTACGCCCGAAACATTTCGTGCAATGTTTATTCCGAATACCTACGAATTTTACTGGACAACATCTGCAGATGAATTTGCCGATCGCATGAAAAAAGAGTACGAAAAGTTCTGGACCCCTGAACGCCGCGACAAAGCCGCCGCCATAAACCTGACTCCGCCTGAAGTAACCACACTTGCATCGATTGTACAGTCAGAAACCGCAAAGGCCGACGAAATGCCGCGGGTGGCAGGTTTGTACATTAACCGGCTGAAGCGGGGCCAGATGCTGCAGGCCGATCCAACAGTAAAATATGCAGTGGGTGATTTTTCGCTGCGACGGATTTTAAACTCCCACCTCGAAATTGATTCTCCCTACAACACTTACAAATATGCAGGATTGCCTCCTGGTCCCATAAATTTTCCGGAAACCTCTTCCATTGATGCAGTATTAAATTACGAAAAGCACAATTTTATTTATATGGCTGCAAAAGAAGATTTTTCGGGTTACCACAATTTCTCGACGACCCTGGCAGAACATAACCGGAATGCAGCAAAATACAGGGAAGCCCTGAACGAATTGAAAATCTACAAATAGAAATCAGCACATACAGGGCATCAATATGTCACCTTTTCCATTTTTACGTCACCAGGTGAAAAGAAAATAACAGATTTGAATCCGGGACAGTTGCTGTAATGTGGCAAAAACCGTCCTGAAGGGATTGAACGGAAAAACCTGTTGTCTGTTATTTAAATGGCTGATTCCATACATTAATTTCCCTTCGGGCTTATTTTCCTCGCTCACCAACATTTTCCCAACGACATCCGGTTAAGGCCGTATGAATTTCCCAAACCCCTGCACCGGAAAAGTGGTTCATCCCCTGTTTCAATAGAATTCAACAATAAGAGTGGTGCAATTCTGCACCAAAGCATCACCGGATTTTCCAAATTCCTGTGGATACCCGTTCAGTATTTGGGAGGTACCATCGCTATACCAGGTCTATAGTATCTTCGCATTAAATTCGGGGTATCTTCGCAGTTCATTCGCGAATTCGCGAACCAACTGCGAAGATACTGCGAATAAACCGCGAATAGACCGCGAATTTGCACCGGGGAAGGTATAGGGATGTTACCTTGGGGAAGGTTAGTTGTTCATTAAAAAGTATACCACTTATTCTGCGTTTCCGGCTTTTTGATTTAAAAGCTCTCCCGCTGATGCCATTGATTTTTACAGAAATTAAATAATCTGCACCAATCTGAGAAATCTGTAGGAAATATGGGGTTTATCTGCCCTGGTATTGTCTGTAAACATGCGACCTCGCTGAGGTCGGTTGCTTTGATGTTAAATAATGCTATAAACATTAGACCTCTCCGAGGTCAGTCATTAATGGAAAATTCGGCCTGGCATGAATAAGTGGTTTTAATCCCGAAGGGATTGTACGATTATGGAAGATGTGAAGAAGATATGCAGCCGACTCCGGGAGTAGTATGTTCTTTTTTGTACAATGTTTGTCTGCAAACCCTGTACATCCTCCGGATATTCGTTCATCTTTTGATTTTATTTTTATTATTCGTGGGACTTGTGGGACAATTAGGACGTTGTTTCCTAAGTCGCCAAAGTCCCACAAGAATTAATTATTTCTTTTTATTTCTTTCATTAATTCTTGCTCTGGTCATCCTTTCCCTTAACCCGCCTTCTTTTATAAAAGCAATTTCCAATTGCTTTATCTGCTGATTCAGCAGATAAGTGGTAATCCTAATCAAAGTAATCATTGTATTGGCACAAATCTCCGGACTTTCGTGTTCAATGGCTTTTACAAAGGTTTCGTAAGTGGGTGTGGGCGTGCTTTTGTTGAGTTCTCTTAACCTTGCAACCAGTTTATGCCCTTTATCCCAAACAGGCAATTTACTGGTTCTTAAAAAATCTTCGTAATCTATTTGCAGTTCCTCCAAACTGGCACGGGCAACATTGGTCAACTTTATTTCTGTTTCTTTTGAAGTTGCTGATGCCATGCTGGCTTCTGCAATATTTTGTTTGCCGCTGCGGGCTGCCTGAACCATTTGTCCTACTGTGCGGTCGTATTTGTTAAAAAAGCGATTGGTAAAATACACCGTACCATCGTAAATGATTTCCGCTTTCCGGTAGCTGAACAGGTTGCGGTAGCCACCATGTTTGGGAATAAAACCTTGTGTGTTTTTGTTTTCTTCCATAATCCAGGTCAATTATTTCTGTTCTGGTTCATTTTTTCTTTTTTTTTGTGGGATTTTTGCGACTACTGTGACAGCGTCCACATAGTTCCAACAGTTCCACAAGGTTGTTTATTTTTTATCTTTCCTCTTTACATTCTTTGGTCATTCTATAATCTTGGGTATTTGCTTTACACACGGGTTTCCTTCAGATTATTAATTCTTTTTCAGTTGTTAACTCTCCGGCAAATACTTTTTGCAACACACTCTTTTTCAACTCTTCCAAATTTAAAAGTTTTTGCTGATACACCGCTTCCAACTTTTGTGAACTGCGGTTGGATTACTCACTGAAATCTTCATTTCATTTTGTTAGCAACCGGTGTTGTTCTTTTTTCTAATTTGCTAAATTTAACGGAACAATAAACTTTCTTCCCATATGATAAGGAATTAGCTGTTTATGATGAAATCTGCCGATAATCATTGCAGGGTGGGTATTGAATTTATGTGCGAACTTTACAATATCATTTTCACTCAAAGGTGTGTTTTCTAAAATCTCTTTCTCTTGTTCTTTAGAAAATGTCCAGTCTTCTGAAAATAAATCAGCTTCTTTTTCTTTATCAATATCCGCAGCAGTAAAATCTATATTTTCCAAACTAATATATTTTTTCCCATGCATTAATATATGACCAGCTTCATGAAAAAAAGTAAACCAAAAACGGTCGTTTTGTCTGTATCTTGCTGAAAGTTGTATAACAGGAGTTTCATTTATCCAGCGCGAGGAGCCGCTTACAGGAGCCTTTGGTAAACAAGGAGTGTATATCACCTTTACTCCGGCCTTTGCGCATAAATCTTGCAGTTGTGAAAAAAAATCATCTGGCTGTTCTGCCATGATTTTCTTTATTTCAAGCAAATTATTTTTGAATTTTTGCTCATTGTAAACAGGAACCTGCAGAATTCCGGCTTCAAGCTCTCCTTGTCTTAGCCATGCTGAAACAGCAAAAGGTTCATTTGTATGCTGTAATGAAATTCGAAAATTGAGTTTTAACTTTTGCCCCAAATAGTAATTTTCCCATGCTTTTTTGTTTGATAAACCGAAAAAATTAAATAACTCTTCCACTTTCTCTTCAGCAATTCGTGTTGATTTTACCCATCCGAAATTTGCCATTTTCGCATAAGGAAAATTTTTTGCCCATTCAATAGCATCCTTGATTATTGCCAGTCTTTTTGTTCTGGCAACATACTCGTCATATCGCTTTTGATTTTCCATCCAAAACCGGGCTGGAATTTTTAATACACTTTCAAATGAAATGGACATTTCCGGGGTAATTGAACTCTCTCCCTTTAAAACAGCAGTTATCGTTTTTTCGGGTTTCCCAGTTCTAACAGCAAACTCCTTAGGTCCCATATTTAATTCTTGTAGTTTTTCAATTAAGGTTTCACATGGGTGGGGAACTGATTCAGGAAAATATTGGTTTATTGTTGTCATGATTACCTTTCTTTGTGATAGTTGTCTATTTCAGTAATTTCTACTCCTTTTATTTCGAACCAAATAAACCTTCCGTTAGGGTCAGTTGGAATTGGCTTTTCCTGTGGTTCAAAAATTAAGCGATACGGTTGGTCAAGGTCGCAGGCCCATTGACCTTTTCTATTTCCGGTAAGTTCATGAAATCGTCCAGGCAGATGTCTGATTTCTTCGAGATTTTGTGCATTATGAAGCTGAAATAATCGCAACCTAAACTTTTCAGCTCGAACTTTTCCAAGTTCTTTAAGCATTTTACGGTCATTGTTTGCTAATTTTTCAAGTTTCTTGTCAGTAAATTTAATATCCATTGCAAAGGTATTATTATTTTCAATTAACAGCAAGTGTTAATTATTAATAATTGCGAAACTTGATTAAAAGTATTTATTATCCCCCCAACAGTTAATTATAAATATTTAATCTTTATCAACATATTTAAACTTTAATGCCCTCTGTTTTCCCCTTGTTGCCAACGACAAGTATAAGAACAGTAGCCGATTGTATGGCACTTTCTATCCGGGCTCATTTTATACATTGTGTGTGGAAAATTATTTCCTCCAATTAGTAACCAATTCAACAAACTCCTTCCTATATCCAAATGGATCAAATGAAATAGAATTTTCTGATAAATCAAGAACCATTTGTTTTGAGGCTGTTCCTTTGTATTCAGATTGTTTCATAAGTAGTCCAAAGCCTGCTATTGCCGCTGAAAATTGCATATTACCAGATGATGATGATATATTTTTTGGAGAAGTATTAATCTCATGAGATATTAATCTGCTTTGATTCTCATCAGGTTTTTTATATCTGAAATCAAATTGTGCATATTTCTCATTATTCAAACCATCAGTTAAAACTAATTCATATAATGCTGTAATCGTTTGAGATGAGCCAATTTCACCGGCATCTGTTGAATCATTTTCAAAATCCTCATTATCCAATTGTCGATTTTCATATCCAATTAACCGGTAAGAGTCTATCATATTTTCATTAAAAGAAATTTGAATTTTAGAATCTTTCGCTACTGTATAGAATTTTCCCAGTTCATCATTGAAAACCTTTTGGACTTGCTTTGCATTATCAATGTATTCGTAATTACCGTTACCTTTATTTGCAATTTGTTCCATCATATGGTCATTTAGATTCCCCTCTCCAACTCCTAACACAGTTAAATAAATTCCTGATTCTCTTTTTTCTTCAATCAATTCAATCAGGGCTTCAGTAGATGAAGGGCCTACGTTGAAATCCCCATCTGAACCTAATATGACCCGATTGTTTCCCGATTGTATAAAATTGTCAGAAGCGATTTCATATGCAGTCTGTATTCCTGCAGCACCTGCTGTTGAACCACCTGCACCAAGTTTTTCTATTGCTTCTTTAATTTTATCCTTTTCATCTCCCATTGTTGAAGGAAGCAGCACTCCTGCCTCGCCTGCATAAGTTACTATTGCTATTCGATCCTGGTCTTTAAGATTGTCCACCATTGTTTTGAAGCCAGTTTTTAAAATACCAAGTTTATCCGGAGAATTCATTGAACCCGAAACGTCAATTAAAAAGACATAATTAGAATTTGGAAGTTCATTATCAGGAATTGTTTTTCCCTTCATGCCAATACGCATAAGGTAATGGTCAATATTCCATGGACAGCTGGACAATTCAGAATTTAAGGAAACATTTTCTCCGTTTACAGGCTCCTGATAATCAAAAGTAAAATAATTGATATACTCCTCAATTCTCACTGAAGCTTTTGGTGGTGTTTGCCCTAAATATAAATATCTTCTCATATTTGCATATGAACCACCATCTGCATCTACTGAAAACGTAGATACAGGTTGGTCAGTTACTTTTACGAAAGGGTTTTCTTCATAGTCTTTGTACTTTTCGTCATATGAATCCGGTAATGATTCCATATCCATGTACAGACCATCATCATTTTGGGAACAGCCAAATAATATGATGATTGTTAAAAAAGGAATTGTCAATGATTTGTATTTCATAATACTGGAATTTAATTGTTAGTTTATTGATGTTTGATTGACTGCTATGGTTGCTTTAAATTTTGCTTAACCGTTTTATTCCATTGTGTTTCTTTCTCCTTTACCTTCCGGTAAAGTGTTTTTCCAGGCTAATTTGGATGGTAATAACAGTGTAAAATATTCTTACAACAGGAAACATTTTTATTCTTTCCTGCCAAAAGAAAAATTTTGTTGATTTTATTGCCGGTAATAGCTGAGGCATGTGTTTCAGATTTGGTTGATTTTTGTTTTAGTTTTATGCAGTTAAAAGTAAACAACAATTTCTAGAATTGCAAGAGGAAAGAGCGGAGTGCGGAGAGGAAAGAGCGGAGAGCGGAGAGATGTGCGTAACTTCTAATCATTAATTTTTGCCTTCATATCACTCAGTTCTTTTATAATTTCTTCCATGTAGTTGGATGAGTGAAACAGGCAAAATGCTCGTGGTTTTTGGCTTACAGGCGTCACTGCTCATTGATACTTTACACTAAGACTGCGACTGATCACTGAATTCGGAGTTCTGAGTTCAAAGTTCCGGGGATTCGAGGTTCGAAGTTTGGATGGGTGCAACAGGCAAAATACTCATGGCTTGTGGCTTGTGGCTTGGAGCTGTTTTGTATACGCATTGTTAGGTTTTCGTGGCATTACTTTAACCCAATTTCAATCCCGGTCTTTTGAATCTCACAGGCAAAGGGATTCATATTTGTGAAGTCAGATTCTCCAGTTGGGTGCGGTTCAATTCTTAAATCAATTTTTCGTCTTAATCTCATTAACTGCATCTGCGTTGAAAAAAAATCCGTCATGTTTCCGATTACAATTGCAATATCTGTATCGCTATCCTCTCTATCCAATCCTTTTGCACAAGAACCGAATAAAAAAGCTCTTCTCACATTTAAGTCTGATGGCAATTGCTTTACGTATCGTGATGCAGTATCTATAATTGATTTCTTAAACATAATCTTATTTTTTTCACTGGCACTTTTATTTAGATTCCAACAAGTCATTCAAATTAATTATTTTACTGCCATTTTTTTCGTAATAATTCAGCATTTCGTCAATTTTCCTTTTATCATAACTCGTAATACAATCTGATATGACCGTAACTTTGTAGTTTTCCTTGCACATATTATATACGGTTGATTTCACGCAGGCAGTGGCGTCTGCTCCTGTAATGTAAAACTCGCTTATTTCATTTTTCCTGATAAAGTCAGCAAAATCTTCGCTGGTCAATGCGTTGCCTTTGGATTTTTCAAATATGTTTTTGGAAACCAATTTCATGTCTGAAACTAATTCAGACCCACGAGTGTTAGGTTTGAAAGTCCTTGTGCCGTCTGATAAGTTATAATGCCTTATGTAGATGACATGAATTTTATTTTCCACTGCCCAATCTACTGACCGATTTACGTTGTCAATGATTTCTTTGTAGTTTTTGGTAATGTCATTTTGAATGTCAATTACCACTAAAGATTTTTTCTGCATGGGATTTTCTTCTTTAATTTTTAGGTTTTAATAAAATCTTTTATTTCATTGTATATCGCAGTGTCGCTTGTTTGCTTGCGGCTAACGTAATAGTATTTTATCCATCTTTCATACAAAATATTACAACGTGCTGAAATTAATAATTATAGTTAATATAAGTTTATTCTAATCAAAAAATGACGGATAAAATATAGCTGGATGATACCGCCGGTAAGGAAGAAGTTCCGGGTTCGGAGCTTGTGGCTTGCAGGCGTCCCTGCTCATTGATACTGCCTGTTGCGACTGATCACTGGGACTGATCGCTGAATTCCGGGTTCCGGGTTCAAAGTTCCGAGGATTCGGCGTTCGAAGTTGAATGGGTGCAACAGGTAAAATACTCCTTGAGGCTTATAGCTTGTGGCTTGCGGAACTGGTGTAGTTCCAATTCTTTCTCCCATTTTAACTGTAGTTTCATATCCCTTTGCCGTATTGATCAATAAATCTTCATCAATGTGAATTTTACCTTTTTCAAACAGCAGCACTACCGTTGAGCCTCCAAATTTAAAGTAGCCTTTCTCTTCACCCTTAATTGCATAACTTCCCTGAAAAGTTTGTACGATGCTTCCTACCATGGTGGCACCAACTTCGGCCATAATAACATCACCAAACAAAGGATTTGAGATAATTGTATATTCCCGTTTGTTTAGCCAGAATATTTCAGCCTTTTTACGCAAAGCTAAGGGGTTGACCGAATAATAGTCACCTTCAATCTTTTTTGTTGAAGATACATATCCACTGACCGGAAAATGAAAACGATGGTAATCGACCGGGGCTAACCGGATGATATACAGGGCGCCTTCATTGTATTTTAGTGCAAGATCAGGATTATCCAAAAAGGAAGATACATCAAAGCGCTTTCCTTTTACAATAAAATCGGAGTTGCTAATATCTGCATAAGCCAAAATTTTTCCATCTGCGGGTGATACTACACTATTAAAGCTGGTATCAACCGGTCTTGCATCTTCCTTCAGTTTCCGGGTGAAAAATTCGTTAAAACTGTTGAACTCCTGTTCTTGAGCAACGTTCATATCAATATCAAAATCTTCAATAAAGGGATGTATCTTTTTCGCTGAAGAAGGGTGGTCCATCCTGGTCCCATAGATAGTTGAAACCAGCTTTCTTTTCGCCAACGCCCACAAGGTTGCTTCTCCAACCGGATTATAATACAACCATACCAACCACTTTTCACCGGCCACCTTTTCGGTTTTTAACTGCCCACTTTCTCTTTCATAATATTTAATTGGATCCTGAGGCGTTGGCGGATATGAGGCTATGCCGATAATTATTGCAAGCAACAACAAAATGATGCCCCACCTCTTTTTAGTTTTTGTTATTTTCATGTTTGCTTTTTTTCCCTGAGAAGCAATTAATATACAATGTACTATATTTCAACTCATCTTCCGGTATGGTTCAAACACAGACTCCCCGCCGGGTCTTGCAGACGCTCAGCGTTCTGCTTATTAGCGAGCTGCAGGCCTGCCTTTTTTCATTTGATTGTAAATCTCATATACTTTTTGACTTCAGCTACATTTTTTGCCGAAGTCAGCATTTCCAATAACTTAAATGCAACTTCCAATCCGGTCGCCGGGCCTGTCGATGTAATAATATTCTCATCAATCACTACATGTTTATCCTGAACGTTTACACCAAAATCAGCAAGATAATCCCGTCCATAAACATCTGTTAAATCGTATGTAGTTCCCATTCTACCTTTTAATACACCAGATTTTGCAACTGGTGCTGCGGCTGCACAAATAGCTGCAATTATCTTATTGTCATTATTAAACTTACGTATCACATGCTGAAACCGCTCATCAAAGACATCATCATAATATCCTGAATTTTGAAATCCACCCGGAATTGCCAATGCATCAAAATCATCGCTGTTTATTTTGTCAAATTCAATCCCGGGGCGAACAATTAAATTCCATTTGCATCTAATCTCAGGCCTGAGTGCTGTTGATATCATGTCAACAGGTTCTTTTCCCAACTCTCTGCTCCAACCAATCACATCAGTGAATACTGCAGCCTCATATTCTTCAAATCCTTGTGAAAGAAATAACAATACTTTTTTATTTTTCATGGTTGTTCATTGTTTGCATTTGTTTTTTCAGGCTTGCCGACCGGAGCGTTCCGATGCTTCGCATTCGGAGAACGTTCCTGACCGCCAGCTGGCGGATGGAACTATGTTGCGAGCCCTGAAACCTCGGGGTGCAGTTGGCGTATCACTGAACCTGGAATGCAATTTACAATTATGCGCTGGGTTTTAGTTTATTCAATTTTAATTTGTTTCTCTAAATACTTATTATCAGGTTGTTTTACTTTTATTTTATAAGTTCCTTTTTCTTTAATTGTGTAGTTCAATTTTTCATCGTCAAGGTAAACCATTACTCCCGGACAAATATTTCGGTTTTTGTCAACTTTACCCCATGATTCAATTCTTATATCATTGTCTTCCGTTGTGGTGTTAAAATGTGAAAATTGATAACATCCGTTAGTTCCAATTGTCCCAAATAACTTAATATGAAAAGAATCATTAGCTGTGATATTTTCTGTTATTTGAATACTGTCAACTTTGATTAAAAAAAAATCATAGTCTGGTTTAAGTTCATCTTCACACGAAAATAAAATGCTAATTATAATTAGAGAACATAAGTAAATTATTGCGATATTAATCTGTTTCATTGTGTTGATTTTATCTTTAATCGTGATTTTAGATTGGATTTGGTTAAAGCGGTTTCCGTTCCGGACTGTCGCATTTGGTTCTTTCATTGTTGACTTCATCATATGGTTCAGATGGCTTAAAATTAGTTGAAAAAGGGCAATATTGGTCAATAGCTTAGCATTTTTTTATCCCGATAGTAGACAGAGTTTAAAAGAAGAAGTTCTGAGTTCCGGGTTCAGTGTTCCGATTTATTCATTGCTCAATGGTGCTGTGTCATAATTTCACCTTTATTCCAAAGGGGAAAAATGTAAAAGCATAAAAATTATCAAAATGGTCAATGTTCATCGGTGAATAATAAATCCGATTAAATGGCACTAACACAATCAAAGGTGAGGATTCAATATAGAGTCCTTTGGTTATCCTTATGTTTAAGGTCAAACTTGCATTAATAGTCGCACCAAAGCTATCATTATCATCCCAGTTAACATGTAATGCTCCAAGCCCAAGTCCGCCGGTCCAAAACAACTTGTCTTTTTTTAAATTCAATTTATAATATCCATTTATACTCAACTGGCTCAAATTACTTTTAAGGTCATAAAGTTGGTCAGTCATAAAAAACCCAAAATGACGTGAGTGTTCATAAGAAATCCCATACTGCCAATTTTTCTTTAAGTCTTTTTGATATTCGAAAAATGTGCGAATACCCAGCGAATTATATCCATCGACTATAAATCCTGTTTGAAATGCCAGGTAATCAGTTTTTACAGATGTTTCTTTTCCAGTCTGTGAAAATCCATTGATACTTAGTAATCCCAGAAACACAAACATTATACTTATTCTCATTCTCATATTATTAGCAAAATTACAGGGAATGTCGTTTTACCTGATATATCTAAGGAATTTTATCATTGGTTATTGGCTAGTTACAATGAAGCACAACAGTATTTTATCCTTCGTACGGGCAAAATACAAACACAAAGTGCTGAAATTAAAAATTTATAGTGAATAAGAAGGGAAGTTTCGGGTATAAAGTTTAAAGAAAGGAGTTCCGGGTTCCGGAGCCAAAGTTTAAGGTTTAAAGGAAGGAGTTCGGAATTCAAAGTTCCGGGAACTCCGGGTTCGAAATTGGATGGGTGCAACAGGCAAAATGCTCGTGGCACGGAGCTCAAGCTTATGGCTTGAGAATAGCGTTGCAGGGTAAGGGTTAAAGAAGGAAGTTCCGGATTCCAGGTTTCAGGGCAAAAGTGTCCATTTGGGCAGGTTCAACTTTCATTTAAAGGGAAGAGTTCCAGGCCTCATCCGACCGAACTGAACCATGAGCTCCAGGGGAGTTTAAAGTTAAGACTACCCGATTGTAACACGTTTTATTTATCTTCATTGTAAAGACAGAAAATATAACTAAGAATATACAATACCGGTCGTTGAAAAAGAAGTTAGCAACTCATGGCGGGAAGTTTATCTGTCAGATTATACCATAAACAAGGACTTTCTGCTGATTATGGTTTTAATTTCCAAACTTTGTCTGAAAAGGGCAGATATTCAGGTAATGCAGCCGAACCATACCAGGTAAAGATATCGTAATCCAAAAGTCCATTTTTTACAGCAGGATCGGTTTGCAAATGTTCTTTTGCTTCCTCAACGGTCTTGATGTTGTTCAGAATAAAAATTCCTCTGTAACCATTTTGGTTCTTGCCAAATGGTCCTGCAACAATTATTTTACCTTCTTCAACCAATTTGTTAATGTTGTCAAGATGTCCTCTAAAACTTTCGCTAATTAGCCCTTTGTCTGCGGTAGTGTTTGTGCCTGTTTTTAGAATGACCAAAAAGTAATTTTTCATTCCATATTCATCGCTTCCTAACTTGTCAGACAATGTCTTGTCGTAATTAGGGTTCACAACAGTTGTGTCCTTTGGATTATTTGATTGTCCAAAAGTCAGGTTTACTGTCAATAGCATTATGATAATAAAGGAGTATTTCATTTCTTTGTCCTTTTGCTGGTATGTTTTCATTTTTTCATTACCCAAAACGGCGGTTGGCAATATGAAACGTTGGAAATTCGGCGCTACTTCAATATCATGGTACAACAATATCTGATGTATGAGCCAAATCCCGAAATCTAGGCCCCCAAGTTATGTGGTTTAAGTTACTAAAAAATATCTAATTGAAAAAAATCGCTCTGTAATATAACATGTAAAAATCTATTCTTAAAATTGATGACAGCAGATTGGTTAATGAGTATGTACGCCAAATAAAATTAAAGAAAACTTCTTATTTATGGAAGGAAAGACGAATGGAGACCTGCGACCCGTTATTTACTTTTTGCAACTCTATTCTGCCAAATAGAAAAAGCAGCCTTTTGAGCTGCTTCTGCGGTGACGACGAGACTCGAACTCGCGACCCTCGGCGTGACAGGCCGATATTCTAACCAACTGAACTACGCCACCTTTTTTATTTTTCCCCTCTTTCCTGTTTTACCATTTCTGAAAGGCGATGCAAATATATACTTTCTTTTTTTTTCTGCAACAATAAAAATAAAAATTTTCTTTCCTTAAAAACATTTGGAAACCTTCTCTCTGAAACTGACATCGTTAAGGTTCCACCTGTATCAAATGATCTTTTTGCAACTGTTTTTCACCTTCCCAGCGATATGCAGTAAGTGTTTTGGTGCCGGTGACACACGAATCGACACAACAAACATTCTGACGAATAATAAACGGCCCGTTCCCTCTGCAATAATGGCCAAAAAAGACGATTGGATTTTCCTCAGGATATTCAAAAAAAGGGGGTAAAATTTGCCCGGGGACAGTATATTCGGGGAGTGTATATTTTCCTTCAAACGAAATTTCCTGAAATGTTTTTCCCGAAGGATCATCCCACCAGCGTGTTCGAAACGTTCTGGGTGAAATGCCTTTGTTGTTTTTAATTTTCAAGTCACCGGGCATTTTTAAATAAATCCCTTTTGACACGAGCCAGATGTTTTGCGAAAGTGTGGATTCAGGATTTTTATATAATTCCTGCAAAACTTTCTTTTTAATTTTTTCCGGTGGAAGTGCTTTCTTCAGATATCCAACAGCCTCATCCGACCAACAGGCATGAATTATTCTGATGTTTTCAAGTTCGAGAAAAAGGGGCAGGGTTCTCAACCATTTCATATAGCTCTCCCACTCTTCATTTTTCGATGAAAATTCATTCAACGTCTTAAAAGCCGGCATCAGGCTTTTCCGGGATATTTTTGAAGGCTGGGCATTTTTTTTAATCCTCAAATCAGTAATTAAGGTTGCCAGTTCGTGATTTCCAAGAATGGCCAGAGCATTTCCATTATCGACCATGTTTCTCACTATTTTCATGGTTTTCCTGATTTCGGGGCCACGGTTTATAAAATCGCCTACAAACACAGCTTTTCTTTCAGGATGCGAATAACCTTCGGGTGTTTTTGTATATCCCAAATTCAAAAGAAGTTTTTTCAGCAGGTTTGCATACCCATGGACATCTCCAATTATATCGTACATACTCATTTCTTTGTTTACTAAAATAAAAAATAGCTGCCAATATCGACAGCTATTTTCATTTTTATTTTACCGGCTATTCTACCAGAAATAGGCGTAGAATACAAGAATTATAGTAATTATAATTGCCGAATTGATGATATCCCAGTAATTGTAGGATGCTCTTGTTTCAGCACGTTGCTCTGCGGAAGCTGATCCCATGGTTAACCCTATAATTGTTTTAGGATCCTTTGAAGGAGTAAAGTAACTGATGATAATCATGGAGATGATTACAAGAACAAAAAGATATATTTCGTAATGCAGCCAGTTGTGTTGCAGGAAAATAGCATAAAGAAGAGAATCTTCTGAAACTGAATCAGAGAAAACGTTTAAACCCAAACGTACCATTCCCAAGGTAAATCCAATAACAAGTCCCCAGATTCCGGCAGATGGAGTTGTTCGTTTTGATATAACCCCAAGAAGGAAAACTGCTGCTATACCAGGTGCCAGCAACGACTGCACATCCTGTAAATATTCATACAAAACTTTTCCAAGGCCTTTCATTACAGGAATCCATGCAATTCCCAGGAGCACAATTGCTACAGTAGCAAGACGCCCAATAATCACGTAATGTTTTTCGCTTTTATTTGGCCTGTATTTTTGATAGAAATCGATTGTAAAAAGCATTGCCGATGAGTTGAACAGTGCAGCCAGCGAACTCATCAATGCTGCTAAAATCCCGCCAATTACAATTCCCTTAAATCCTATTGGCAATAATTCGGTTACAAGGCTTGAAAATGCTGCATCATTATTTTTGAGTACTAAAATTCCTTTTTGATTCAGTGCGTATGCAATCATTCCGGGAATCAGGAAAATGAATACAGGTGTTAATTTCAGGTAGGCGCCAAAAATTGTTCCTCTTCTTGACTGTTTCATATCGCGTCCCGAAAGCACTCGCTGAACAATAAACTGGTCGGTACACCAATACCAAAAACCAATAATTGCCGATCCAAGTATCACTCCTGTCCAGGGAAAATCAGGATCTTTTGGAGAGCGCATTAAACTTGTCATTGGATCGCCATGAACACTGACATTAGCACGGCAAATTTCCATCATTTCGTGCCATCCTCCCACTTTTATCAAACCTAAAACCAGTACAGCAATTGAACCAATCAATAATATCGGAGTTTGCAGAACGGATGTATAAAGTACCGCTTTCATTCCTCCAAATGTGGTGTAGAGACCTGTAAGAACAACCAATCCCACAGCACTTACCCAGAAGAAATCGATATTGTATCCCCAGAAAGAAATGTATGAGATATTGAAAACATCTTTAAAAACAACACCACCGGCATAAACTGTTACCGCCACTTTTGTTAAAATATAGCTTACAAGCGAAATAATCGAAAGAAAAGAACGTGCCTGCGAATTATATCTTCTTTCGAGGAATTCGGGCATGGTAAAAACTTTACTTCGTGAATAAAACGGCACGAATAACCAGCCAAGCATTAAAATCATCCAGCCATGCATTTCCCAATGAGCCATTGCCATTCCACTTTCTGCACCGGCACCTGCAAGACCAACCAAATGCTCTGAACCAATATTCGATGCAAAAATTGAAGCTCCGATTGCAATCCAGGTTGCATCGCGTCCCGCTAAAAAATAATCGGTAGTATCCTTGTCCTTTTTTCGGATAACCCAAACAACAATTCCCACCAGGCCCAGAACAAAAAGACCAAGAACAATCCAGTCGAGTGTACTCATGTTTTAAGTTTTTTATGGTTTAATTTAAGTTCAAAACTTGCAATAAATGTAATTTTTATTTTTAAAGTTTTACAATTCTTTCCAGTTCAACTTCAGCAATATTTTCCTTTAACCGGTAATAATAGGCTCCCTTTTTTGATTCAGTTGAATTTTTCTGATCCAGTTTCTCAAGAACTCCCAGTGAAAGTATTTTCTTTCTGAAATTTCCAGGGTCAAATTCCCGCTGATAAATAGCTTCATATAATTTACGCAATTGAAGTAATGTAAATTTTTTTGGCAGCAACTCACTGCCAACCAAACTCGAACCTGCTTTTTGTTGTAATTTTATGATTGCCTGAGTAACCATTTCACGATGATCAAAAATCAATTCGGGCAAATCGTTTAACGGCAGCCATTTTGCACCATGTGTTACAGCTTTCGCTTTATTATAGCTGTCAATTCTGATTAACGCAAAAAAAGTGACACTAATCACACGTTCAAAAGAATCACGCAACGGATTGGAGAATGTTGCGACCTGTTCAAGAAAAATATTGTCGAGACCCGTTGTTTGTTTAAGCACCCTGCAGGCAGCTGCTTCAGCAGATTCCCCTTCTCTCACAAAACCACCCATTAACGACCATGAACCTTTTACCGGCTCAAAAGCTCGCGGGTAAAGTAAAAGTTTCAGTTCTCCGGCTTCATATCCCAGTACAACGCAATCAACAGAAAAATGAAACTTTGGATGCTGTTCGTAAAAATCCATCGGTTAAGAATTTTAAAAGCATAAAACTATAAAAGTATTAATCACTTTTTATAAATGAATGCTCATTTTTTATAAAAAAATTGACAACAATACACGATTAATTGTTAAACGTACGAATCAGAAAGGACAAATTTTCCTCCTGTTTCATTTTTCAATCTCTCATTCTACCATACGTAAGGTTCGCGTGTACGGCGTTTTCCTGATTTACAACCCTCTTCTTTCGGTAATAATCAGAAAGGAAAACATAACCTCAGCCCTGTGAATTTTTAGGGACTATTTTTATTGCAATTAACTGATGGAAAAAAAAAGTCATCAATATCGGGGAAAGGGTCTTCGCGACATGGTAAAAGGTCTCCGATACAACTTAAAGCCCTATTGTGGCCCGGGACGACAGTAGACCCGAAAAACCGTCAGAGGCGAAAGTTATAATAAGATGTTTCGCCTCTACGAGGCTGGGGATACGTACAGATCAATTTTGCTACCATACTGCCGTTCCTGACGGAACTAAAAATTGGACAACAAATTAATCCATTCCCCGCAGGAATAAACGACAAATAGAATCCAATACCCCGTAAAACGAAAATATAGTATATAGAATATACGAAAATCCAAAGTGTCAGAGAAGCGACAGTTTGAAAGATATCGAATATGCATTTAGTCTAAAGTTCCGGGGCGACAGGCGACAGTTATAATAAAATGTTTCACCCCTATGAGACTTGTGAATATGTACAGATCGAATTTGCTACTATACTGCCGTTCCTGACGGAACTAAAAACTTGACAACTTTCACCACCGAATTGTTTGCCATCCACGGCACACTAAAAAAGCCATCCACAATATCTGTGAATGGCTTATAGATAATTTCAAATTAATTGATTTTTATGAACGTATTTTCGAGCCTTTAACAGCAAAGAAAATCAAATACAGGTAATAAAAGAACAATGTACTTATTGCTGCAATCAGTCCGATATTATCCTGAATTGCACCCATTGTTGGCATAAGCACTGCAGCTCCGATAACTGAAGTTGAAATTACTCCGGATGCAACTTTCGACAAGGGGCCCAAATCTTCGAGTGCAAGACTGTAGATTGTAGGCCACATGATTGAGTGGAACAAACCGGTTCCGAGGAACAGCCAAAGTGCCACGGTATTCGCACTTGCACCGGCTGCAAGGGATGCAGCTACCAATACAGCTCCTCCAACTGCACAAAGTGTTAGAATTTGGCGGGCAGTAAATTTGCGAAGGATAAAAATACCAGCAAGTCGGCCTACCATCAATCCACCCCAGTAATATTTTAACATATCAGTCCGCTGAATGGCAGAAAGGTCAAGGTTCAGTTCTTTTGAATAATCTGCGAAGAAGCTGGGGATACCAATTTCAATTCCCATATAAAAGAAAATGGCCAGCGAACCAAGCCACACATGTGGATAATGAAAAGCGCTCGCTTTATACTTTTTTGGTTTTATAGCCTGATCTTTGTCCTCTTCTTCAATTTCCGGCAATTTCAGAAAAAGAAGAATAACAAAAATTACAGCCGCAATAACTGCCAGAATAATAAAAGGTTTTTGCACCTGGGTTGGATCCATTGACCCCGTATCGCCGCTGTCGGAAATAATCAACATCGAGACAAAAATAGGAGCAATAACTGTTGCAACAGAATTTAAAAAGTTGGTTAAAGTTAAACGACTTGCAGCAGTTTTAGCAGCTCCCAATGCATTCACATATGGATTTGCAACTACCTGAAGAATAACAATTCCAAAAGCAAAAACGGCAACTCCAAACAAAAACGGGATATAACCAACAGCCACCAGCGGAATACAAAGCAAAACACCCACTGCAAGCAAGGCAACTCCAACCACAACACCTCTTTTATAACCTATGCGGTGAATCAGAAAACCAACAGGAATTGAAAATGCATAAGCACCGTAAAAGAATGAATTTGGTAATTGTTTTAACACTTTTCCGTTAGAGAGGGTATCGAGTCTGAAAGCTTCTTTCAGGAAATCGATCATTGAATTATTCATTGTAGTCATGAACCCGATCATGAAAAACAGGGCGGCCATGACTATCAAAGGGAATAAATACTTGTTCTTACTCATTTTGTAGATTTTAGATTATTGTTTTAGAATGATTACAATTCAAGTTTAAATGAACCCTTGGCACGGATAAACAATTTATGGCAGGCTCCTTTTCCATAAACATGCTCAAGGGTCTGAACATATTCATCTAATTTTTCCTGCGGAACAAATGCCTGGATTGTACCGCCAAAACCACCGCCATGAACGCGCCACGCACCGCTTCCCTTCAACACCATTTCACTGAGTGCCAGAGCCAGTGAAACCACCTGTTCGTCTTTATGTACCACATCAAAAATATTTTGGTTATACATGTACGAACTGTAACCCGATTCAACCACCATTTTCAGGAAGGATTGAAAATCATTGTTTTCAAGTGCAGCAACCTGATCGACCACGCGTTGATTATCACCCTGGAAGTGGTAGGCGCGTAAAATAGCCCTATCGCCTGTTTTCTTACGGATTTCAGGTATATTCTCAACAATTTGTTTCAATGTTACTTCCCGCAAAACACTGGCTCCAAGTTCTGCAGCCACCGATTTCATTTCGGTTGGCAACGAAGCATACTCGGCCTGCGAAGCTGCATCATCATGGCCACCTCCGACATCTGTAATTACAAGCGAAAATCCTGTGGCAACAAAATCAAAATCAACTTCCTTAACAACCGGATTTGCAGGATCTTTAAAATCGATTGTAATTAATCCACCCACAGAACAAGCCGTTTGGTCCATTAATCCGCAGGGTTTGCCAAAGTAATTATTTTCAGCCCACTGTCCGATAATTGCATTTTCAACAGCTGTCATTTTACCGTTGTTAAAAAGTGAGTTGATAATTGTTCCGATTAATACTTCAAAAGAAGCTGATGAACTTAATCCTGAACCTTTTGGCACCCTTCCCTCGACACATGCATCAAAACCGCCAATATCATAACCTTTTTCTTTCATCCGGGCACAAATACCTTTTACAAGGGAAGAAGATGTATAAAAATCAGTTTGGTCAATTTCAAGCTCCGAAAGTTCGACCTGGAATTCAGGATAACCAGCCGATTTTATACGAATTTTGTTGGTTCCGTTCGATGCAGCAACAGCAATATTATCCAGGTTTACTGCTCCTGCCAAAACACGTCCGTAATTATGATCAGTGTGATTACCACCGATTTCTGTTCTTCCCGGAGAACTGAAAAGCTGAACATCGTCTGTACCAAATGATTTTTCAAATTCGCTCATCAGGTTGGAATACCGTTCAGCCTGTTCTTTTAAAATTGCTGTGTCAGTACCATACAATTCATGAAACAGCGGGTGATTTCCACCGTTAATTTTTTCGACTAAGCTTTTAATTTTTGTCATAACTTCTTTTTATAATCTAATTTATTGATTCTTTTAAACGTATTGTCAGAACTTTTACAAAAACTTATAATGAACTAATCCATATCTATAAACTGCCTCGGATAATCAATCTCGAAGGATTTTTCACCTGGCCCGGTTTTCGCTCCAGCACCATATTTCCAAGGATCTTTCCCATTTCCACAAAATCGGTTGAAATGGTTGTAATTCCACCTGATACTACTTCTTTCAAAACTGTATCATTAAAAGAAACAATTCCAAACTTTTTACCCAATTTGTATTTGTAACCTTTTGCAATCTTTACCAGCTCAACCAAATCGCGGTCCGATATCAGGAAATAAGCTTCATAAAGACCAGGTTTCACTCCTTCCAGCGAATGAAGTACCTCGCATTCAAAACGGTTTTCTGTGCAAAATCTCTCAAACCCGGCCACCCTTTCAAAAGGTTCCTTTCCGCCCGGATTCACAAAAACAAGCTTACGGTATTTTTTCAAAAGTGCCAAACCTTCTGTCAGTGCTTCATAGAAATCCTGTTCAAAATCCTGGTAAACAATGGAATAATTTTTCAATTCAGGTTTTAAACGATCGAGAATATATGTTTTATCCTTTGGCAGTTTCGAAAGCAATTGACTTGTATTTTCAAATGTTGCCGGCATAATTATGTAAGACGTGTAATTTCCGATGCTATCGAGAATCAGATTCTTAAAAACTTTATAATTAAAATGATGAAAGTAAATTTCGATATTCGCCTTCCCTTTCAATGTATTCATTAATGAATTATACAAATCTTCCTTGAATGCATTGAATTCATCGAATAAAACAAAAACTTTTTCTGACCGTTGAATTTCGGTGGTGGCAATATAGTAACCCTTACCTGGCTGACTCAACAATATTCCTTTTGCTTTCAATTCATTAAATGCCACCATCACAGTGTCACGACTTAATTTAAACTCGGTGCAAATTTGATTAATCGAAGGAATTTTATCACCTTTTAGCAGTGACTTTTTTTCAAGAGCATTGTAAACCGATTCAATAATTTGTCTGTATTTCGGGCGCGACGATTTAGAATTGATTTGAATGACTTTTTTCACAAGTTAGGATAATGGTTAGACAAATGTAATATTTTTTATATACCACCAGTACCTACCAGTTCGAATTTTTAAATTAAATTATTTTTTTACAGAAGTAACTAAATGAAACTTTTCATGATTGATAGTGTGTTTTCTACTTTCATCATTTTAGGAAATTGTGGGAAATTCATATCCTTTCTGTAATTCTGGTTTACTATCTGTTAAGATTGAATTGTTCAAACAAAGAAAATCTAATCTTTTTTAAATACTTTTGCCATATATCGTGATTGTAACAAGATATACAAAGAAAAATTCAATTACAAATCTAATTTTTGAGCGGGATGCAATTACAAAAATCGACTTTTGGAAAAATAACTGACGGAACAGTAGCTGAAATCTTTGTTCTCACAAATGATAAAAACCTCACAGTAAAAATAACCAATTACGGAGCAATAATTACAAGTGTTGAAATGCCGGATAAAAGCGGTAAAAAGGAAAATGTTGTTTGTGGTTTTAATAAACCTGATGATTACCTCAGCAAAGATTACCTTGAAAATTATCCTTATTTCGGTGCAATAATCGGCAGGTTTGGAAACCGGATAGCAAAAGGTCACCTTGAAGTTGAGGGGAAAACCTATCAGCTTGCAGTTAATAATGGCCCGAACCATTTGCATGGTGGAAATACCGGATTCGACAAAAGAATCTGGAAAGCAAAAACAATTGAAAACGATAATTTCATCGGTGTTGAACTCTCTTATTTTAGTCCTGATTTGGAAGAAAATTATCCGGGAAATCTGAAAGTTACCTGCATTTATACATTAAATAATGATAACGAATTAAGTATTGAATATTTCGCCGAAACAGATAAAACAACAGTTGTAAATTTAACCAACCATACCTATTTTAATCTCACGGCAGGAAAAGAAAACATTTTGAACCACGAGCTTCAGTTAAATGCAACCGCAATGACTGAAATGGTGGAACAAATTCCTACCGGAATAATCCGTCAGGTTGAAGGAACACCCTTTGATTTTACAACTTCAAAAACACTTGTTCGGGATATGGAAACACTTCCGACAGGTTACGACGATAATTTTGTTTTGAATAACGATTCCGGAGCATTAAAAAAAACAGGTGAACTTAAAGAATCCAACAGTGGAAGGAAAGTTGAAATATATACAACCCAGCCGGGAATTCAACTATATACAGGATACTGGATTCCTGAACTTGAAATTGATGGCGTAAAAAAGTTTGGCAGTTATTCAGGAGTTGCTTTGGAATCTCAACATTATCCTGATTCGGTACATCACAGAAGTTTTCCTTCCACAGAACTTCAACCTGGTGAAATATATCACCAGAAAACCATATACAAATTCGTCACTGAATAACAAAAAGTGAATGAAAGTGCAGAAAGCTTATTTACAGAATAAGGCTGTATTAAACCAAAAGCGATTATCATGAAAACCATAATTGAACTTTTCGAAACCGCCATGGTAAATTATCCCGACAATATCTATTTGTGGGAAAAAAGAGATGGTGAATACAAAGGAACCACTTATCGCGAAACAAGGGAACAGGTATTGAAACTTGCAGCTGGTTTGGTTTCAACAGGTTTTAAAAAAGGTGATCGTGCAGGCCTCGTTTCAGATGGAAGAAATGACTGGATTATCAGCGAGCTTGCGATGTTGTACGCAGGTGGAATAAATGTACCGCTTTCCATCCGGCTCGAAAACAACGAACTTGCTTTCAGGTTAAATCACAGTGGCAGCAAATATGTTTTCGTTTCGAAATTACAGGAACAAAAAATTGAAGCTATCCGGAATGACCTTCCCAAACTTGAAAAAGTAATATATCTTGATGGCAAAAAAAATCCGGATGAAAAGAATATTGATTACAAGGATTTAATAAAAAAAGGTGAGAAATACCTTAAAGAATACCCCCGGGAATGTGAAGCAATCTGGAAAGAAATTGAACCGGATGATCTTGCAAATATTTCCTACACTTCAGGAACCACTGCCGATCCAAAGGGAATTATGCTTTCGCACCTGAACTATGCTGCCAATGTCATACAATCCAACACTTTAATGGATTTAAAAGCCCACTGGAAGACACTTGCAATTTTACCCTGGGATCATGCATTTGCCCACACCACCTGTTTATATGTCTTCATGTATAAAGGAGCCAGTATTGCATCTGTGGAGATTGGAAAGTCGCCACTGGATACACTCAAAAATATTCCGGCAAACATTAAGGAAATACAACCTGTATTAATGATGAGTGTTCCTGCTTATTCCAAGACTTTCAGGAAAAATATTGAAGCACAAATTCGCAAAAAAGGAAATACACTATACAAGGTTTTTCAGTTTGCTTTAAAAGTAGCTTATAAATACAATGGATTAGGCTATAACAAAGGAAAGGGGTTACGGGGATTATTGAAACCTTTGAATTCAATGTTTGATGCAATTCTTTTTAAAAAAATAAGAGATGGATTTGGTGGAAAACTTGAGTTCTTCATTGGCGGAGGTGCATTACTGGATATTGAACTTCAACGTTTTTTCTATGCTTTGGGAATGCCGGTTTGCCAGGGATATGGCCTTACCGAAGCCGCGCCGGTAATTTCTTCGAATGTTCCTCAGAATATCAAATTCGGATCTTCAGGGAAACTGGTGAAATATCTCGAACTAAAAATCCTGGATGAAGAAGGCAATGAACTTCCCCAGGGGGAGAAAGGCGAAATTGTTGTAAAAGGTGATAATGTGATGCTTGGCTACTGGAACAATCCTGCGGCTACGGCAGAAACAATAAGAAATGGCTGGTTGCATACCGGTGATCTGGGTTATACTGACAAAGACGGTTATTTATATGTGCTTGGCCGTTTTAAAAGTTTACTTATTGGTAACGATGGTGAAAAATACAGCCCGGAAGGAATTGAAGAAGCAATTGTTGAACATTCGCAATTTATTTCACAACTCATGTTGTACAACAATCAGAATGCCTACACAGCAGGAATGCTTGTGCCTGAAATAGATGCAATTAACCGTGAATTAAGAAAAAAAGAAATTGAACCGGGCAGCGACGAAGGAAATAAAATGTCACTGCAAATTCTTCAAAACGAACTTAATGAATTCAGGAAAGGCGGAAAACACGAAGGATTGTTCCCTGAAAGATGGTTACCCGCTGCTGTAGTTGTTTTACCCGAAGCTTTTACCCAGGAAAACGGATTGCTTAACGCCCCGTTGAAAATGGTTCGTGGAAGAATATGTGAATACTTTAATGTGGAACTTGAATTCTTATATACCCCTCCGGCAAAAAATATTGAAAACGAAATGAATCTTCTGTCTGTCAAAAGATGGAATTCATAAAAATTAAGTTAAAACCCTGATTATGATTATCGAAACTTACTCCTATCCCCGTGCTGCAGTTATTGGGAATCCTTCTGACGGCTATTTTGGAAAGACAATCGCATTTCTGTTTTCGAACTTTAAGGCAAAAGTAATGCTGTATCATACTCCTGAGATGGAAATACTTCCACAAGGGCTTGATATTACACGGTTCGGAAGTATTAAAGAACTGGTTGAAAATGTAAATCTCTCGGGATATTACGGCGGAATTCGTTTATTAAAGGCAACAGTAAAAGTGTTTTATGATTATTGCAGGGAATGTAATATTCAGCTCGACAATCGCAACTTTACCATCCGCTATCACAGCGATATTCCGGTAAGGCTGGGGCTTGCAGGCTCGAGTGCAATTATTACAGCCTGTATGAAAGCGCTTATTTCATTCTACGGAATTGCGATTCCAAAACCAATTTTAGCCAATCTTGTTTTAAGTGTCGAAAATAAAGAACTTGGAATTGCTGCCGGGTTACAGGATCGTGTGGCACAGGCCTACGAAAAACCTGTTTTCATGGACTTCGAAAAGAAAATAATGGATAAACAGGGCTTTGGAAATTATGAAGAGCTTGATGCAGCCAAATTTCCGAGAATGTATATTGCATACCGAAAGAATCTTTCAGAAGGGACAGAGGTGTTGCACAATAATCTCAGGGCCCGTTTTAATATCGGCGAAAAAGAAGTACTTGAAGCAATGAAAAAATGGGCAGGTTATACTGTTGAATTTAAAGAAGCAATGCAAACCGGAGATTATAAAGCTCTTCATCAACTGATTAATTCAAATTTTGATTTACGCCGAAGCCTTGTCCCAATAACAAAAGGAAATATCGAAATGGTTGAAGCTGCCCGCTCGGCAGGAGCTTCAGCAAAATTTACCGGTTCGGGTGGGGCAATTATCGGAACTTATGAGGATGACGAAATGTTTAACAAACTGAAAGCAACACTTGAAAGAATAAATATTGAAGTTATACAACCAACAATAGTAAAATAATACATGATAAAAAAAGCCGTAATACCGGCTGCAGGTTGGGGGACACGATTTTTGCCCATCACCAAATCGCAGCCGAAGGAGATGATTCCAATTGTAGATACTCCGGTAATCCAATATGTTGTAGAAGAAGCAGTTGCATGTGGAATTACCGACATTTTAATGATTATTGGAAAAGGGAAAAGAACCATTGAAGAACATTTTGACAGAAGTCCTATTCTTGAAGAATCACTGGCCGAGAAGAAACAATTTGAACTTCTGGAACAGGTTAAGAACATTTCGAAGCTTGCCAACATCCACTTTATATGGCAAAAAGAGATGAATGGTTTGGGCGATGCAATCCGCTATGCCCGTTTTCATGTAGGGAAAGAACCATTTGCCGTTTTACTTGGCGATACATTAATCAGTGGTGAAGGTGAACCCATTACAAAACAACTGATGAATGTTTACGAACGGTACAAAAGTTCGGTTGTTGCACTTGAAGAAGTTCCGATGGAAAAAGTACACCGCTACGGAATACTAAAAGGAAAAAAACTGGAGGAAAATGTATGGATTGCTGAAGATTTTATCGAAAAGCCTTCAATGGAGGAAGCTCCGTCGAACCTGGCCATTGCCAGCCGCTATATTTTTACCCACGAAATATTTGATTACCTGGATAAAACAAGTGCAGGAAAAAATAATGAAATTCAGCTTACGGATGCCATGCGCGACATGGTGAAAAAATATGCGATGTACGGACTTCAGTTTAAAGGAAAACGTTACGACATCGGCAACAAGCTGGATTTCATACGTACAAATGTAGTTTACGGACTGATGCACAAAGAAATTGGCGAGCCTTTACGAAAATGGTTGAAGGAATTTGTTGCAGATTTATAGTTTTAAAGTTTCAGATTTACACTTAAACTTCAAACAGGTTGGTATATATTTTGTAACTTTGCTGCCTGTTCATTGAAAATAATATCTATCCGGGGCTGACTGGTTTTGACAGCGGGTAGAAGAGGCAGGTAAGCATGCCGGGTTTTGGTTGTTGACCCGAAAAAAATAATAATCAAAATCATAATTGGCGAAAATAATTACGCTCTTGCAGCGTAACCGAATTACAGTAGGTTAACGCATAATTCCGAAACAAGGTTTCGGAACAAGACATCGCCCGGATGCCGTCGCTTCGAGGCTATCCGATCAGGTGGTGCAGTTAAAATCGAAGATAGCCGGAACGGAGTCCTGACGTTCTGGTGAAATTAAAGGGAATAAGGTTTCGGTCGGTGGCCCTGAGCCAGCCGGAACACGAAAATTAAATCGGGGCTAAGCATGTAGAAAGCTTGTTGCTTCCTCGTTTGGACGCGGGTTCGACTCCCGCCAGCTCCACCTTTTTAAAACTGATTATCAAATACTTATTATCAGGCCAGGAAATAATCAGATTTTTACCTGTCCTGGGATAACTTATAATTTTTTTAATTTGAATTGTTATTCAATGCCAGAATAAAACTATTTTAAACATATAAAGGGTTGCAGTTTTGCAGCCCTTTTTATTTTCCTGAGCCTGCACCAGTTTGTTTAAAGATCTACAAACTCACGAATCACTTTAAAAATCAGGTGGGAATAAGATAAAACCGGTAAAACACTGCATAATAAACTTTTTTGTGTGGATACAAACAAGCAACTGTAACAACGGCATACATAAATGAATTGGAGAGAAAGAACATTGAGCCCGCATTGCACAGTCTCCTGAACCAAATGTAATAATGACTTCCCAAAAAGAATAGGTTCTCCGTCGTTTTACCTGCAAACCTGAACTTACCAACACTATACCATCAATATACTTCCGATATTAAATCGCGAACCAACCCCGTCCATGGTATATGGAAGGTATGGTGAAAACCGGTATAAAACTGCTTTGGAAGGAAATAAAAATCCTGCTGTTAATACAGCATTACCTTTTACCCTTTAATTCCATTTCTGTACTATTATTTATACAAAGATACAGTAAACTTCTTCCTTTTATAATCATCATAATCATTGAAGTATATTGCGTTTAATAACCATAGCTTTATGGAAGTTTTATTTTTGAAGCTTTGGTTCAGACGAGATTATTTTTTTAACTGATTTCATCAAAGGACTAACAATACTTTCAAGTCCCGGGGGATCTTCAGTGGATATTATTTATTAACCTTACTTTAATATCTTATTTCCAAAAGTTCAATTTTCCTGTAACTCATGTTAATACTAATTACATGAAATTTTAATTTTATTCAACATTAAATACAAAAGGATATTTTTTTCAGCAGAATTGATTTATTTTTTTTATGTTAGCGATTAAAATATAAGTACTTTTACCGATTCAAAATTTGAAGGAGAATTCTGTGTCAGATGAATTAAAATATGAATGCGGAGACTGCAGCAAACATGATGATGTTTGTGTGGAAGAAAATAATTGCTGTTGCAAGAATTGTTTTCAGGACGATGATGTAAATGTTTTAAAATCATTGACAATTAAAGAACTGGATTTTTTAATTGACGGCAAGCAACAAATCAAATACAAAGCCGGGGAAACAATTATCAAACAAAATACTTCATCAACATACGTTGTATGTATGCGAAGCGGGATTGCAAAAGTTTATGTTGAAGGAGTAAAAGGAAAAAACCTCGTGGTTAAGTTAATCGGCCGGCTCGATTTTGTCACTGGCGGAGGATTGTTCAACGGCAATATTCAGCAGTTCACCATTACAGCAATGACACCTGTTACCTGCTGCCTGATCGATTCTTCGAAATTAACCAAGTTATTCTCCGAAAATAATCGGTTTGCCATTGAACTGCTGCGACATCATACAAAACAAAATAACATACTCCTCAACAAACTTGTTAATCTTACCCAAAAATATATGCCGGGTCGTGTTGCCGATACTTTATTATATCTGAAAAACGACATTTACAAAACCAATCCGTTTACTGTTCCATTAACCCGTCAGGATATGGCTGACATGTCGAACATGACCAAAGAAAGTCTTGTTCGTATTTTACAGCAATTTAAAACTTCAGAACTTATTAAAACCCATGGAAATACGTTCGAAATACTTGACGAAAATGCATTACTCTCTGTTAGCCGCAACGGATAGTTGACATATATCATTTACTTCATCAGCATTTATCATTCCCTTATTTATCTTATATCAACATATTGTGTTTGATATATCACCATTGTAATCGTATTTTAGTTACTATTCTGAATTACTTTTATAGCCGAAAAGAAAGCGTTTTTAACGCAATTATTTAACAGGAAAAAAAGTAGTTATATTATAAAACCTAATCAATTTTTTTAGTTATGAAATACAATTCAATTTTTAAACTCGTTCTCCTTTGTTTTGCGTTTGCGGTTATGGCATCTTCATGTGTAAAAGAAGGCCCTATGGGTCCAGCAGGTGAAGATGGAGTAGATGGAGTAGACGGACAAGACGGACAGGACGGACAAATTACCTGTCTGGCATGTCACGCAGGAAACAGCATGGAAGCAATCCAGGCTCAGTTTGCAATGTCAGTGCACAGTGCAGGTGCTATTGCTGTTGATTATGCAGGCGGAAGGGCAGCTTGTGCCCAATGTCACTCACATGAAGGATTTGTGCAGTATGCTGAGTTTGGCGGAGTATTGGGGGATATTACCAATCCTTCTGCATGGGAATGCAGCACATGTCACGGAATCCACAACACTTTTGAGGAAGGTTATACATCCTCTTTAAGGTTAACTGATCCTGTAGTTGCAAATTTCAACTCATCGGTAACTATGGATTTAATCGGAAACAGCAATCTTTGTGCCGTTTGCCATCAGTCAAGAACTGCTGAACCGAATACAGCTACTCCAGGCGAAACATTCCGTATTTCCAACACTCACTACGGACCACACCACGGCCCACAGGCTAACATAGTAATGGGTGAAGGCTTTGCTGAACTTCCGGGTTCTGTTGCATATCCTGCAGCAGGTAACTCTTTCCACCACCAGGAAGGCGCTTCTTGTGTAGGTTGCCACATGGGTGAATTTGGTGTTGGCGGCGGCCACTCTTTCATTCCGAGTCTTCAGGCTTGTATTGACTGCCATGATTCAGAAATGGACGATTACAACTATGGCGGCGTTCAAAGCACTACTGCTAGCCAGCTGGAGCAATTGAGAGACAAACTGGTTGAATTGGGCGTTGTTGAATATGTTGAAGCTGACGATGCATACGAACCAGTTGTTGGAACATATCCGATGGTTCAGGCTCAAGCTTATTTCAACTGGATTGGTATTGAAGAAGACCGCAGTTTGGGTGTTCACAATCCAAAATATGTAAATGCTATTTTGACCAACACGCTGGAAGCGTTGGGCGAATAAAATTTCAAGCATAATAAACTAAAAAAAAGACTTCTTATCAAACAGAAGTCTTTTTTTTAAATTTTATACAAAATGGAACAATTAAGTTCCATGAGTTACCATAAAAAAATTAAAATATTAACGAATGAAAATATTAGGATTCTTTTTCACAATTGCTGTAGTTGCACTGCTTTTTAGCGGATGCAAATACGATTTTATTGTTCCGGAAGAAGTGCCCGATCCTACTGATACAACTGTGGTTGTTTCTTTTTCGGAAGAGATTGTTCCTATTTTCACTGAAAACAACAATTGTACTCAGTGTCATAGTACAGGCGGACAAATGCCGGACCTGACAGCTGGTAATGCCTATTCTTCGATAAATAACTCACGTTATATTAACAAGGGTACTCCGGAAGAAAGCCTTATCTATACAAAACCAAATCCTGCAACCAGCGGTCATTCGCAAAAAAAATATACAGAGGCCCAGGCAGGATTGATACTTAAATGGATCATTCAGGGAGCCAAAAACAATTAATAATATTTAAAATGACTGTTATGAAAAAATACATATTGTTTCTAATTGTTTTAGGAATTTCATTTAGCACTGCTTTTGCCCAGGATGCCGAAGCAACTGACGAACCTGTATACCTGCCATTCGAAAGTGGTATTCTTATTAATCAGCATACATCCGTAATACCTGATGTTAAAACGCTTGAATTTATTATTCAGCATAAATTTGGATCCATTGAAAACGGCCATTCCGATTTGTGGGGACTTTATTCAAGCGCGAATGTTCGGCTGGCATTAAACTATGTTCCGGTAAAAAATCTGCAGGTAGGAATTGGCCAGACCAGGAAAAATATGTATACCGATGTAAATGCCAAATGGACTGTATTTGAGCAAACCCAGAGTAACTCCATACCGGTAGCGGTAACATTATTTGGTTCGGCAGCGGTTGACGGAAGAAACGAAAGTGCTTTCGGAACTGCCAGAGTTGTTGATACAAAAGGTGAAACAATGCCGGTTGACGTTGCATTTGGCGACAGGTTGACTTACTTTTCACAACTAATCGTTGGACGTAAATTTACCGACTGGTTATCTTTGCAGGCAGCTGCAAGTTTTACGCATTATAATATGGTTGGCTGGGATTATGATCATGATGTGGTTGGTGCTCATTTTAACGGAAGAATTAAATTTTCACCACAATCATCATTCATTTTCAATTATGATTTGCCACTGAAAATTAAAAATATTTCGGAACAAACCAACTGGGATAATTTTGCAGAACCGAATTTGGCATTTGGTGTCGATATTTCTACTTATACCCATTCATTCCAGATTTATATTGGCAATGCAGGCGGTATTCTTCCGCAGGATATAATGATGTATAATCAAAGTAAATTTGACAAACAGGGTATTGCTCTTGGTTTCACTATTACCCGGCTTTGGATGTATTAGAGATTCAAAATTAATTTATACAGATGTCAATGAGAAAATGGTAATATCGTTTACAGATGTTACCATTTTTTCGATTTTTAAGAGCCAGTCCAAAAGAAACAAAGGTTCGAAAACAATATTAAAAGGCAAAACCATTGCATTAATGATCCTGACATTATAAAAAATGATCAATTAAAATTCGCAGAAATGAAATATCGCCTGAAGCTACTATTAAACCTTATATTAATTTGCTGTTCATCATTACAATTGTATTCACAATCGTATGAAGATGCACAACATCATCAATGTTTGAGATGTCATTCCAATCAAACCTACACCTTCCATAACGAATTAATGGATACACAGGAAAAAAGACTGATGAATCCATTCTACATCATTGACACTTTGGCCTTACGCACTGGAGTTCATAACCAGTTTGACTGTACAGATTGCCATTCATATGAATACAGTACTTATCCGCATGCGGCCAATTTAAAGCTTGAACCTTTGGCAACCTGTCTGGATTGTCATGGTGGTGATGAATCATTTGCTACATATCAATTCGATAAAATACAGGAAGAATATCAAAAAAGTGTGCATTACGAGGTTTACGGTGATAATTTTACCTGTTCGAAATGTCACAGCCAACACACTTATGCAACCACGGCAAGAACCAGCAGTGATGTTCTTGAAATTGTTGAGTACAGCAATAATATGTGTCTTTCGTGCCACAATTCGATGATAAAATATAAGCTGGTTTCAGGGAGAGAAAGACCACAGTTAACACAGGTCCATGACTGGCTGCCAAACCAGGAACTCCATTTTCAGCATGTAAGGTGTATTGAGTGCCATACTGAAGTTGTTGAAGGTTTGATGGTATCTCACAACATTCAGGGAAAAGAAAAGGCTGTAAGAAAATGTGTTGAATGCCACACTGCTGATTCAAGATTGAAAGCTTCGTTATACAAATATCAAAATCTGCAGCAGCGTTCGGAAGGTGGTAAATTCAGTGCTTTTATTTCAAATGAATCGTATGTTATAGGTACACACCAGATTCCGGAACTTAAAATTTTAAGTTACATTATCTTTTTTGCCGCACTGGCCGGTATTCTAATTCATTCTTTTTTCAGATTTTTAAAAAAGTAACAAAAAATGAATTCAAATAACAAAATCTATTTTTACCCGCTTTGGCTACGCATCTGGCACGGAATTAACGCCCTGGGCATAATTCTTTTAATCATTACCGGACTTTCAATGAATTCAGGAGTTGAATCTTCTTTCATTCAATTTAACCTTGCAGTAAATATTCATAATGTTTCAGGTGTAATTATCTCCTTGAATTATCTGCTTTTTATCATTGGAAATGCAATGACAGGTAACAGCAAATTTTATATAATAAAGCCAAAAGGTTTTCTAAAACGTCCGATGAAACAGGCCTATTATTATGCCTGGGGTATGTTTCACGGAATGAAAGCTCCTTACCCGCTTTCGGAAAAAAGAAAGTTTAATCCGTTACAAAAATATTTTTACATTATTGTCATGTATCTTGCTGTACCGGTTGTTATTTTCACCGGATTTGCATTATTATTTCCCGAAATCATTTTTGAAAGAATATATAATATCAGCGGAATATTAATAACAGCCGTTTCGCATTCGGTATTTGGTTTTTTTATCTCCATCTTTTTAATCATTCATTTGTACGTGGCATCAATAGGCAAATCGCCACTTGAAAATTTTAAAAGTATTGTATCAGGCTGGCATCATATCTAAACAGAATCAAAAAAACAAATAGTATCATCATTTAATGCTATTTAAAACATATACAAACAGAGAAGGACGCGCATTATGACAAGAGGAGTATGTTTTAACGCAGGAAATCGGATTATGAATAAATTTAAGAATCTGTATTCCGGAAATCATTTAAAAATCAAATTATTTATTTTACTGCTTGTTGCCGCAGGTTTCCAGGCAGCAGCACAATCCAACGAAGATTGTTTCATGTGTCACGACGATCCTGGCATGACAACCATGCGGGGAGGCAGAGAAGTTTCGAGGTATATCCCTTCGGGCATTCTTGAGAAATCAGTTCATAACTACCTTGAATGTGTTTCATGTCATGCTGACGCAGCTGTGGAAGATTTTCCGCATCCTGATACTCTTGCCCCGGTAAATTGCGGCGAGTGTCATGATGATGCAATGTCAAACTTTTTGGGGGGTGTGCATGGTACCGCATTTCAAAAAAACGACAAAAATGCCCCTACTTGTTCTGAATGTCACGGAACACACGAAATTCTTGCATCATCAAATACTGATTCGCGTACATACAAGATGAACATTCCGGTTTTGTGCGGTAAATGTCATCGTGAAGGTGCACCGGTTGCAAGGGATTACAATATTACAGAACACAATATTCTTGAAAATTACAGCCAGGGGATTCATGGCAGGGGATTGTTCAGCAGCGGTTTGATTGTTACTGCCACCTGTAATGATTGTCATGGAAATCACCTGATACTGCCGCACACGAATATCAATTCAAGCATTTCGTCTAAAAATGTGGCTTCAACCTGTATGAAATGCCATGCCCGAATTGAAACCGTCCATGTAAAGGTTATCAATCAGGAATTGTGGGAGAAAAAGCCCGGGGCAATTCCTGCATGTACTGATTGCCACCCACCCCATAACGTGGAAATGCAGAATATCCTGAACACGATTTCAGATAAAACCTGCCTTGCATGTCACGAAAATACCGATAAAACCATGAAGGATGGTGAACGGGTAGTTTCGTTAAATGTGGACGTACATGACCTTGCAAATTCTGCGCATAATAACATTACATGTGTAAAATGTCATTCGGATGTAACAGTTAACAGTGCACGTCCGTGTGAAACAGCAAATAAGGTGGATTGCTCCAATTGCCATGCAGAAGAAGCAGATATTTATTTTTCAAGCGGCCATGGTCAGGCATATTTCAGAAAGCAACCCAATGCACCATATTGTACTGATTGTCACGGAACGCACATGGTTAAACAAAAAGAGGACGAAACTTCACCCGTTTTCCGTTCCAAAATTCCTTCTTTATGTGGAGAATGCCATACTGCAAATGGAAAAGCAGTTATGGGAACCGACTTAAAAGAAATCGATGCATATTTTGATTATTCCACAAGTGTGCATGGTAAAAGTCTTGAAGAAAAAGGGCTGCTGTCGACTGCTGTTTGTACTGATTGTCATACATCGCATTTAAATTTGAAGGAATCCGATCCGCGTTCATCTGTTAATCCTGCAAATATTGCTGCAACTTGTGGTAAATGCCACAAAGGAATTTATGATGATTACAGGATAAGTGACCATGCTTACAGGGAAAGCACAGGAGAAATGGAATATCCTACCTGTGAAACCTGCCATACTGCTCATTTGATTTCAGAGGTTCACCAGGACAAATTCATGTCGGAAATAACAACCCAGTGTGGGAAATGTCATACCGAACTTGCCGAAACTTACCTTGAAACTTACCATGGTAAAGTTTATCAGCTGGGATATATGGAGGCTGCCAGATGTTCTGATTGTCATGGGGCACATGGTATTTACAAAATGGACAATCCGGCATCAACTATCAATCCGCGCAATATAGTCGGAACCTGCAAAAAATGCCACACCGATGCCAATATGAAATTTACAGGATACCTGACCCATGCAACACATTACGACAAGAGCAATTTCCCGTGGCTTTATTATACTTTCTGGGCAATGACTGCACTTTTATTAAGCGTATTTGCATTTTTTGGACTTCATACCTTATTGTGGCTTCCCCGCTCTCTCGGAGCAATGATTAAAAAGAAAAAGCATCCGAAACGAACCGGGCAACAAATGTATATCCGCCGTTTTTCAAAAAGAAACAGGATTACCCACATTTTTGTAATTGTAAGTTTTATTTTGCTTGCACTTACAGGAATGATTCTCAAATTTGCCTATATGCCGTGGGCCAGATTCCTGTCCGATTTAGTTGGAGGAGCAGGAGTTGCCGGTGTAATTCATCGAATTGCTGCTGTTGCAACCTTTGGTTATTTTGTTTTCCATGTGGTTTCCCTGCTTAAAATAAAATTCCAAAAGGGTATTAAAGTCAGCAAATTTATTTTCAGCAGTAATTCACTGATGTTCAACCGTAAGGATATCAAAGATTTTTGGGCTTCATTAAAATGGTTTACAGGAATAGGTCCGCGCCCGGAATATGGTCGCTGGACATACTGGGAAAAATTTGACTATTTTGCTGTGTTCTGGGGTGTATTAGTCATTGGATCCACAGGACTGATGCTT
This sequence comes from uncultured Prolixibacteraceae bacterium, assembly GCA_963816685.1. GTDB lineage: Bacteria > Bacteroidota > Bacteroidia > Bacteroidales > Prolixibacteraceae > CAVYUC01. Next base: position 305,233 of record CAWFMB010000012.1, read on the forward strand.
TGGTTCCCCGAGTTCTTCACCCAGATTTTCCCGGGATGGTTTATCAATGTTGCTCAAATTATCCATAGTGATGAAGCACTTCTGGCAGTTGGATTTATTTTTACAATCCACTTCTTCAATACTCACCTCCGTCCGGAATCTTTTCCGATGGATACTGTAATATTTACCGGCTATGTCCCACTCGAAGAATATAAACAGGACAGACCGCACGAATACGAACAACTTAAAAAATCAGGAAAACTGGAAGATGTAATTATGATTAAGAATTTCTCGAAACAAAAAATGAGAATGATCAAGTTGTTTGGTTTTGTTGCACTGTTTACGGGAATCATTCTTGTTATTCTGATTGTGTATTCTTTGTTTTTTCATTGACAATGCTAAAAAACTGTACCATCAAAATAGTTATTGAGAGAAAATAATATTAAAAATCAGCAATTGGCAACTCGTTGAATATTAATATGACAACCGGTTGGGTATGCTCTGTTGCTTTAAAACATAATTTCATAATTTACACGCATATATAGAAGTTGTATAAATTAAGAAACTGTATTGAATTATTCCCTGTTTTTTACAAACTTGCGTCTTTATTGTAAAGTGCAAATTACAAAGTAAGCATCATATGAAATTACCATCATCCATTAGAAATTGGATTTCAATAACCGGAGCAGTATTAGCTGTTTTTAACCTTGCATCAATTCTATCCTTATTTGTTTTAAATACATTTTTTGGATTTGGCGGTTCCTACATTGGGTTATTTATATACATAGTATTGCCAATTTTTCTTATCGCCGGTTTACTTTTAATTCCTATTGGAATGCGGATAAACCGTAAAAGGGCCCGGAAAGCTGAAAAAGAAGGTAAAAGACTAAACTGGCCGGTTCTTGATTTTAACAACGTTGCCACACGTAATGCAGGTACAATTTTTATTGCCGGGACTGTTGTCCTTCTTATCATTTCTTCGGTTGGAAGTTATGAGGCTTTTCATTATACCGAATCAGTTGAATTTTGCGGAAAACTTTGTCATCAGGTAATGGAACCCGAATATGTTACTTACCATGGATCTCCTCATGAACGGGTAGCTTGTGTTGAATGTCATGTTGGAGCAGGTGCAAGCTGGTATGTAAAAAGTAAATTATCAGGTCTTTATCAGGTATATTCAGTTCTTGCAAAAAAATATCCGCAACCGATTCCAACTCCTATTGCCAATTTACGCCCTGCAAGGGAAACCTGTGAAGAATGTCACTGGCCTGAAAAATTTTACGACCATAAACTTCGTGTCAAACATTCATTCCTTACTGATGAAGAAAATACCGAACGGGTTATCAATATGCAAATAAAAACCAGCACCAAAATGGTTATGGGTGAGCTCGAAAAGGGAATCCACCAGCATATTGATCCAAATGTAAGAATTGAATATAAAACCACAGCAGAAAACCGGCAGGTTATTCCATGGGTTCGATACACAAACCTTGCAACAGGAGAATCCCAGGTATTTACCGATGATGAAAATATACTTGGTGAAGCGCAAATGGATTCGCTTGAAACGAGAGTAATGGACTGTCTGGATTGTCATAACCGTCCGTCGCACGATTATGAAGCCCCACAGAATTTTATTGATAAAAAAATGGCCGAAGGCAAAATTCCGACAGATATTCCAAGCATAAAAATGGTGGCAATGCTGGCACTTAATCAGGAATATCCGACAAAAGACAGTGCATTTTTTGCCATACAAACTCAGGTGAAAGATTTTTATGAATCCGGATATCCTGAAATATGGGAAACCAGAAAAGCAGACATCGAAAAAGCAACGCTTGAAATTCAGGATGGTTATGCCAATAACATCTTTCCTTTTATGAATGCAACATGGAAAGCTTATCCAAATAATATTTCACATATGGAATCCGATGGTTGTTTTCGTTGTCACAATGACAGACATGCTTCGGAATCGGGAAAGGTTATTTCAAAAGATTGCAACCTGTGTCACGATATCCTTGCCCAGGGAACTCCGGATTCCATGCAGTATTCAACTTCATTTGAACCCCTTGAATTTGAACATCCTGTAGATGTTGGCGAAGATTGGAAAACAGAATTTTGTTCAATGTGTCATTCTGCTTTGTATTGACATATAGCAATGAATATATGATGTTAAAATATTATTTTTGTAAAGAAATCCTCAGGATTAAAACATAAAAAAATAAAGAATAAATAAAATTGAATATTAAAATAGAAATCAAATATTAATCTTTTAAAAAATACAATTATGAATTACAAAAAGTTAATGTTTTTATTGAGTTTGGCAATCATTTTTAGCTCAACTGCATTCGCTCAGGATTTTAAATACATTGGGGCATCAAAATGTAAAATGTGTCACAACAAACCTCCCAAAGGTGCACAATACGATAAATGGGCCGCTGGTCCGCACGCACATGCACTTGATGTTTTGAAAGGTGACGAAAAGAATGATCCGAAATGTTTGAAATGCCATTCAACAGCTGTTCGGGCAGGTAAAGAAAATGTAGCAACATTAGATGTTAGTGAAGGTGTTTCCTGCGAATCATGCCACGGACCAGGCAGCGTTTACAAATCAGCTGCTATCATGAAAAATCAGAAACTGGCACTGTCAAAAGGAATGATTCTTCCAACTGAAGAAGTATGCAGAAGTTGCCACAATGAAGAAAGTCCTACTTTCAAAGGTTTTAATTACGAAGAATTCAAAGCAAAAATTGCTCATGATGATCCAACAACTAATTAATTTAAAGTTGTTTTAGTTTTAAAAATTCCTTTGCTTACAAATGAAGCAAAGGAATTTTTTTTTGAATGTATTCCTTCTGCTTCTTGATTTCGGAATAAAGTACCTGAATTAACCCTTAAGTTAACAAATTTGCTAATATTAAAATTTAAGGATTTTTGTGTTTGAAAAGAGCAAATAATATTTCATATTCGCTCCATTTTTAAATTAGAATTGATTTACTTATTATGAACAAAATAACATCTTTTCTATTTTCCATGTTATTTACAGGAGTTCTCCTGGTAGTTTTTGCTGTTTCAATAGGTTACGCCACTTTTATTGAGAATGATTTTGGAACAGCCACAGCTAAAATTCTTGTGTATGATGCCACATGGTTTGAGGCATTACTGGTTTTGTTAAGTATTAATCTTATCGGCAGTATATTCGTCAATAATCTGATTGGTAAAAAACAGTGGCCTGTTTTTCTTTTTCATATTGCATTTGTGATAATTTTAATAGGTGCAGCAATAACCCGCTATCATGGTTTCGAAGGTTCAATGCACATCCGAGAAGGAAATTCTTCAGATTTTATACTTTCGGATGCAACATTTATTTCGGTGGAAGCTACTGATGGTAACCAAACAGGGAGAGAAGAAACTGAAGTAAAATTTTCACCGTATACGGCAAATAGCTATTCAGAAAGTCTGGATATTAACGGGAAAACAATTCATATCAGAAACCTGCAATATGTTCCTTCAGCAGTCGAATCGGTTGTAATAGATCCAATGGGAGAACCAATTGTTTCATTGCTTGCCGTTGGAAATGGTATGCAGAGAATAGATTTTAATTTACGGCAGGGAGATACAAAACAGCTTTCAGGAGTTACTATTGGTTTTGAAGGTGATGCAACACAAAATGATATTAACCTTGCTCTTTCGAATGGCGAATTGAAAATTACTGCAAATGATTCGCTGGTTGTTTCCGGAATGATGAATACTTCACCGGAAGTTATTCCGGCAGGAACTGAAGCAGTTGTAAATACTCAGAAGGTTTATACCCTTGGAAGCTTAAACTTTGCAGTTAAACAATTTTTATCGAAAGGAAAAACACAACTTGTTTATTCTGCTCCGGAACAAAATCAAATGCCGGCGCCAGATGCATTGCAGCTTCAGATTACTTCGGATAATTCATCAAAAAATCTTATCGTTTATGGCACAAGAGGCACCCCGGGTACTCCCTTCTCCACAACAATCAATGGAATGAATGTATCGGTTACTTACGGTTCAAAAGTTATACAACTTCCATTTTCAATTTATCTGAAAGATTTTCAACTCGAACGTTATCCGGGTTCCAACAGCCCTTCGTCATATGCAAGTGAGGTTGTTTTAAAAGATGGCAGCCTTGAAAAACCATTCCGGATTTTTATGAACAACATATTGAAATACGGCGGATACCGCTTCTTTCAATCTTCATACGATACTGACGAAAAAGGAACTATCCTCTCGGTAAATCATGATGCACTGGGAACGTCGGTTACCTATTTTGGTTATCTGATTATGGCAATTGGAATGGTGCTTACATTGTTCAACAAAAACAGCCGCTTTAAAAAACTTGTAAGAATATCAGGGAAATTAAGGGAAGAACGTAAAAAATTATTTACTGTTCTACTTCTTGGAATTGGGCTTTCAGCCACTGCCGCGGCACAAACACCTGCACAACTAAATGCGCTGGATAAAGATCATGTATCGGATTTTGAAACGCTGGTGGTACAAAACAGAATGGGGCGCCTTGAACCTACAGCAACCCTTGGATCGGAAATTTTGCGTAAAGTGGCTAAAAAAACCAGTTGGGATAATTTATCAGCCAGTGAGGTATATCTTGATATGATGGCAAATCCTGAAACCTGGAAAAATGTTCCGGTTATAAAAATAGGAAATCCTGAATTAAGAAAGCAACTGGGAATTACAAACGGGAAATATGCCACATTCAATTCTATTGTCATGCCCCGAGAGATGGGAGGTTACCGCCTGGGAAACCTTGTTTCGGCTGCGTATGCAAAAAGCAGTACAGAGCGGAACAAATTCGATAAAGAAGTGATCAATGTTGACGAGCGGATAAATATTTTAATGAATGTTTTTACCGGCAGTTATCTGACAATCTTCCCTGTCCCGGGTCACGATAACCAAAAGTGGGTTTCCATCAACGAAATTAATCAGCTGAATAATGAAAATGCCACTTTCGCCAGTAAAACTTTGAGCTCCTATTTAGCTTCAGTAGCAAAACGCGATTGGGCAACCGCCAACCAGTTGCTGCAAAGTCTTAAAAATTATCAGCAACAATATGGCGCCAAAGTTATTCCGTCAGAATCAAAAATAAAGCTTGAAGTTCTTTACCAGAAGTGGAATATTTTTGGGAAGCTTTCAAAAGTATTTATGTTCACAGGTCTAATCCTTCTAATTGTTCAACTGATTTCAATTTTTAAACCACAAATAAAACTGAGAAGATTAAGGCAATTTTCGTTCTATTTTATTCTCATTCTTTTTATTATTGAAACTGCCGGATTGGGAATCCGCTGGTACATTTCGGGCCATGCTCCCTGGAGCAACGGGTATGAATCAATGATTTTTATTAGCTGGGCAACCTGTCTCGGAGGTTTAATATTTGCCAAACGTTCCGAAATTACACTTTCTTTGACAACAGTGCTTGCAGGGTTAACTTTAATGGTTGCCGGAATGAGCTGGATGAGCCCGGAAATTACCAACCTTGTACCGGTGCTGAAATCGTACTGGTTAATCGTTCATGTAGCTGTTATTACTGCCAGTTATGGTTTCCTTGGAATAGGTGCTCTGCTTGGTTTCCTGAACCTCATCCTAATGATTTTCAGAAGCAGGCGAAATCAAATTAATGTGAACTTCACCATTCGTGAACTGGTTAATATTACTCAAATCGCTTTAATGATTGGATTACTGATGCTGACAATCGGCTCGTTTTTAGGTGGAGTCTGGGCCAACGAAAGCTGGGGACGTTACTGGGGCTGGGATCCTAAAGAAACCTGGGCACTTGTTACCATTATCGTTTACACATTTGTTGGACACATGCACAAAATACAGGGTTTCAAAAGCAATTTTGCTTTAAGTGCCGGAGCGCTTCTTGCATTCAGTTCGGTGCTGATGACCTATTTCGGTGTAAATTATTACCTGTCGGGACTTCATTCCTATGCACAGGGCGAGCCGGCACCAATCCCTTCCGGAGTATACATTGCAGTTGTAATTGTATTTATGGTGATTTTTGCTGCTTTTGTTTCAGAGCGAAATCTAAAAGCTGGTAAAGAAATAAAATAATACAGATTCTTTTGAATTCTTAAATTCCCGGATTACTGTTAATACCGGGAATTTTTTAATTCGTTGTATAACCCGTAAGATTTATCCTGTCCATTTTTCACCTGTTTTTGCATCTACTTCACCAATCCATGGTTTTCCGGTGGCCGATAACAATTCCGATTTGTTCCATTTATTATTAACTGAAATATTTGTTGTGTCGGGCTGAAAAATATAAGTTTCGGTATCAGGACGGTGCATGAATTTTAAACCTGCCGAACGAAACATAGCCTTTATAGCCGACGGATTTGGAACCCACCAATTGGTAGGATCTCCTGCAAACTTATTTTCAATAAATGCCATGGATGGCCAGCTTTTCCTGAGCATTATATTCCGGTTTTCAAAATTGAAATCTTTAACAACTTCATGTTCCTCATCCATCATCAAACTTAACGACTGGAAGACCAGCAGTTTTTTTACTTTTTCTGAGATGATATCAATGGCAAGCAGCGGGTAACGCAAATGATAAAAAACACCCATAAACAGAACAATATCGAATTTCCAGCTCTTTCGAGCCAAATCGTAAACCTGCAACTGATGAAAATCAATCCGGTGGCTCAAATCAAAAACCTCAGCGATCCATTTTGCCTGAGTTAAATAATGTAAATCAATATCAATCGCGGTTACTTCGGCGCCTCTTTTTGCACATTCAATGGAATAAAATCCTGCATTACATCCAATGTCGAGTATTTTAAGGCCACTTAAATCATTCGGTATAGATGATGAAACCTGTTCCCATTTAAATAATGGAAAATCCCCGTATGGATGCGCAGGAGCGGTTAATTCCCCACCTGGAAGGTGAATGTTATGAAACCACGGCGACAGTTCTTCAATTTTTTGAAGGATATTATTTCCGTTTTTCATCCATATCCGTTTTTAAAAAATGTTTATAAATATCATGAATCATGTCATTCAAATCTTCAATATTTGGCCAATGAATCTCACACATTCATTCACTTTATGTTCGCCTGCTGTATTCGTTTTGCAGGTTTGTAATTTTAATTTCAGTTAAATATCCTTGTCTGGCAGACCGGGAATAATTTAGTATATCAATACATATCTTCCCCCGCCAACAGTCAGAAACACCAGGTTGGCAGACAGAATTAAAAAATCATAATGCCATCCGGTGGATTTCTCTCCAAAAAATCCAATATTCCATTTAAATACCTTAGTGGAAATTGCGCCTGCCATTATCAAAATAAGAAGTATTGAAGCAAGTTGAATCCATATGCCAAGAATTACAAAAGCTCCTCCGGCAAGTTCACCCATTCCAAGTAAAAATGTAAATGTTTTACTCATTTCTATGCTTTTGGCCCGTTCAGCAGTTTTGGTAACATGTGACCACCCGCTGGATATAAAAATAATCCCTGTAATCGTTCTCAGAACAAGTAAAGCAACACTTCCATACTGCGATAAATTCTCAAATAGCATTTTACTTAGGTATCAATATATTACTTGTATTTAATTCTTTCACATAACTTTCAAGTTCCTGTGCACGTTTTTCCCCTGTATGCGCATTTAATACCTTTTGACGGGCATTTTCACCCAGTCTCTTTCGTTCATCTTCCCCTGTATTTTTAAGATAATTAATTGTTTTCTGCGATGAATCAGAAATCAAAATTTCGCTGCCTGGCTTAAAAAATTCATCCAGTCCTTTCCAGTAATCACTGATTACAGGAACGCCGCAAGCTGCAGCTTCAAAAAGCCGGACACTTGGAGAATATCCCATTTTGACCATAGCTTCGCGGGTAATATTTAATGTAAATCGTTGCTGGTTATAAAATTTACTGTGAAAAGCCGGCGGTAAATGTTCAATTCGTTCCACATTTGAAGGCCATTCAATATTGTCGGGATATTGTGGTCCTGCCACAACAAATTTACCCTTCCATTTTTGGGCAGCTTCAATCATTAACTTTTGCAGCGGGGGCTGGCGATCAGCACTGTAAGTTCCCAAATAACCCAAATCCCACTTTGGCTTCAATCCTTCCGGGAAATATAAATCAGGATCTACCGAACAGTATAAAGGTTTTGCACCCGGAGAGCCATACTCAGTGGTGAAGATGTCGAGCACCGGACCGCCTGCAAACGAAAGATAAAGATCATACTCCCTGATTAAATCAGGGTGAATATATTCAAAATCTTCCTGTTGCAGTTTCCAAAGGGTAACTGGCGTATCAATATCATAAAATGCTTTTATTCCACCTGCAGTATTCTGTACCCATTTCCCAACTTCAACTCCCTCGGGAACATAAGAACCAACAATTACAAGATCGGCATCCCGCACAATTGAAGTGTGGCGCCACTGCAATTCTGAAATGGAAGAATACAATGAAACAGCACAGAATTGGTCATAATTTTGATCCCTCTGATTCGCATACCATGGAACATCACGTTCAAGAAAATGTACTTTATGTCCTCTTTTTCTGAGGCCTTTAATCAAACTCCTGTATGTTGTGGCATGTCCGTTGCCCCACGATGAAGTAATAGAAAGTCCCAAGTATTACAATATTCATAATCTGTTTTTAAATTTGACAATTATTGATTTGGCGCCATTGTTTTTTGCCCCTCCAAAATTTTGCTCACCTGTACTGCTCTTTTTTCATAGGTGTGTTCTGCCAAAACTTTTCGTAATGCTGCTTCACCTGTTTTTTGTGCTTCCTCATCATCAAGCCATTTTAACAATGAAATCACATCTTCTCCATTTTTTGCAATCCAGATTTCCGAAGAAGGAGTAAAAAAAGTGTCAATTCCTTTCCAGTAGTCGGTAATGATGCAAGCTCCTGCACCGGCAGCCTCAAATACGCGGGTTGCAGGAGAAAACCCGTAATCAGCCATACTTTGCCTGCTTATATTTAAAACAGCTCGTGGTGATGAATTAAAAGCATTGTGATCGCGTGTATATACATGACCAACATATTTTATATTTCCGGGAAGACGAACTTCTCCCCAGCCACTCCCACCCAAAATAAATTTCTTTTCAGGTAATTTTTCCGCAACTTCCACAAAAAACTGAAATACCCTTTCTTCCCGGTCAGGAAGGCGGTTTCCCAAAAAAGCCAAATCACATTCAAACTCTGGTTTTGAAACAACTTTATAATGAGTTTCAGGATCAAGTGCATTGTAAACAGGTATACATTCTTTTGCACCCAGCGATTTATATGCATCAACAACCGGCTGACCGCCACCATAGGTAAAAACAAAATCATATTGCGGAATGAGATCCCTGAATTCGTTTTTCTGATTACCAAAAACTGAATCAAGAGTAGCTGGTGCATCCACATCCCAGAATATAGCAGTTTGATGCGGCTTCCTGATTTCAAGAATTGCTTTTTCAAGGAATGCATCAAAAACCCCTACTCCACTTGCTTTTATAAGGATATCTGCATTTCCGGCATGATTAACTGCCTCTTCTGCCGCCAGAAGCTGATTTCTGTAAACCACCACTTTTGCCCAATCCGGATCCGGTAAATCCTTGTGTTGCTGCCGTTCAAACGCATCAGGTTCATAAAATGTAATTTGATAACCAAGCCTGTGCAGTGATTTAATAATCCCCCGATAATAAGTTGCGGCTCCATTCCAGTATGCCGAAACCAAACTCGAACCAAAAAAAGCGATAGACGCTTTTGTGTTTTTCATATTCTCTTTGTTTTGCATAAATTATGCTGTTTGGGCTATATTTTCGCTTGTTTGTTCAACAATATTAAACAGTTGGTTTGCCCTGTGAAAACAGGTGTGCCGTTTTTGTATTGTTTCAAAAGCATGTTTGGCTAATGATTGGGCAACCTTACTATTATTCAAAACCAACTTCATATTTTCTTTCATCTCATTACCAGAATTTGCGATACAGATAATCTTTCCCGGCAGTGAAAAGGTTTTCAGAATCGTACCAGGTAGAACAAAGCAGCGGAATTCCGCAGGCCATAGCTTCAAACGGACGAATTGTAGGAATCCCAGGTAATTTTTCAACATACGGCCGGCGCGGAACATGGGCTGTCATCCTGAACCGGGAAAAAACCTCCGGAACTTTGTAATTAGGCAACCAGTTCCGGTATTCGATATTGGCTTTTTCCAATAATTTAACTGCATGTTTTGGATAACGTACTCCGTAAAAAACCGCTTTAAGATCAAGCTCATGCACTGGTTCTATTATAAATTCCATCAGTTCTGCAGTGCGTTCATTATCACCCCAATTTCCAATCCATACCAAATCACCTTCTTTTTCTTTATTCTTAATGGGTTTAAAAATAATAGTGTCAGCAGCTTCGTGCCATGTCCGGATATTTCGTCCCCAGTTATTTTGTTGGTATATCTTTTTCAAAACTTCACCAAAAACCAATACGCCATCATAATGCTGCAAATCGTATTTCTGCATTTCAGCAGGTTTGGTAATTGCCCGGTGATGCGTATCATGAAAAAACAACTTAAAATGATCATTCAATGCCCGGTAATCGCCAATTCTTTCCACAAGCAACGGATCATTCCATTCATGAACAATGACAACATCTGCATCCTTTAATACTTCATCCGGATTAAATGTCTGAAGATTATAAAAGGTTGGTTTATGCTTTGGAAAAATTTTCCTGTAATCGGTTAAAAATTCTACACCGTGGTTACGGATTAAATTTTTAAGGCTCCAGCCATCAAATGGTTCGAATACCGAAACTTCGTGGCCGTTTTGCATGAATGCGCTGACAATTCCTCTTAAAAAATGTGCGTTCCCATGATTCCAGTCAGAGACAATTGAATGATAAAACATGTAAATCTTCATATCGGTAGTGATTAGAGTTGGAAAACCGGTTGTTTTAGTTTCTTTAAATCCTTATACAATTTGCTGTAATTTTCAAGCATAGATTGAAGTGAATAATTTTCAACAGCATGCTTATATGCCTTTTCTGGCCATATAAATTCGTTTATTGTCGTTTTCCATCAAATGATTTACAGCTTCTGCCAGGTCATCCGGATTATCAGGGTCAACATAAATCATCGCATCTCCCCATATTTCGTGCAGAGACGGAATATTGCCGCCAATTATTGCACATCCTGAAAGCGCTGCTTCAAGAAATGTATATCCAAAGGGTTCATATTTCGCCGGTAAAGCGTAAACTGCAGCTTTCGAAAGCCACTCAGAAACCTGCTCGTGGTTAAGCTGCCCCAGAAGAACAATATTGGAGGGCAGCTCCTGAAAATCTTCGGGTTGATGTTCTCCGGCCATACAAAATGAATAACTTGTTTTAAGCGCAGCTTTTACTATCAAACTGCTGTTTTTAGCTTCATCCCATAACCGGCCCATACTAAAAACAAACTTCTCTTTCTTTCCCCGTCTGAAATTCTGCCGGTTTCTGCCGTTATAAATTACCGCTGTGTTTTCAAAGGTGCCGTAATATTCTTCAGCGGCTAATAACATGGTTTTGCTGGGTGCACAAACTACATCTGCCGACTGAATTCCATTTTTAACTTGATTGTGATATTTATTCCACGAAACCGGTGCCTGTTCCTTTTTAACCGCCTGCCACCATGACAATACACAGGAATGAATGGTTACAACAACCGGAATTTCCCAATTTAAACTGCCAAATGAATAGGAATTTAAATGTACGATATCCGGTTTTACCCGCTCCTTTACTGACATCAGCCATTCTCCTGCAGCAGACACATCTTCCCACGGGTCTTCCATCCATTCCTGTTTGGCCATAAAAAGATAATAATGAATACCTGATAACTCATTTCGCTGGTCCGCAGAAAGACGATTTCCTATAACCGCCAAAACAACTTCAATACCATTCAATTTTAGGCCTTTTGCCAAATCGATTGCATAGGACCAAACACCACCAATATTATCTGTTGTCATTAAAATCTTCATTCGGGACTCCTTCCGTATAATTTATCAATTACCGCAGCCACCTGCTGATAACTGTTGATTTCTTCATTAAAACTGTCGCTTGTTTGCAGCCTTTTTGCCCAGTCAATTAATGCTTTTCCTCCCCAGTCGTCAGGAGGGGAACTGATTAATTTTGAAGATGTACCATGGCACAAAAATGTCTCGAAATCATAAAATGAACCATTTATATTGCTGAAAACAGCAGCAGCTTTTGTACCGTAAAAAGCAGCTTTAATTTCGGCATCTTTCCCGGCAGGTAAATTCCAGCTGCTCGTTAACCGGATAATCGCTCCGGATGAAGTTTCCATTTGAGCCGATACAAAATCCTCACTTGTCTCAGATAAATCCCTGATTCTTTTTCCTTTGGAAAAAAAGGTTGAACTTACTTTGGTAACTTCCGGAAAATCAAGAATCCAAAGTGCTAGATCAACAAGGTGAATTCCCAAATCGATTAAACAGCCTCCCCCGGAAAGTTGCGGATGATAAAACCATTCCTTATCCGGTCCGTAGGCATTATGAAAAACAAGATCAGCGGTATAAATTTCACCCAATTCTTCGGTCAGATTAAAAATTTTCTGCATTCCGTCAGTAAACCGATAGGACAGATCAACTCCCAAAAGCTTATCTGCATATCTGGCCGCATCAATTATTTCTTTGCTTTCTGCAGCTGTACGGGAAAGTGGCTTCTGACAAAATACAGCAATCCCGTTGTTTAAAGCTTTCAAACTTTGCTTGTAATGCAGGGCACTGGGCGTGGCAATTACAATACCATCAGGTTTACTTTCGATAAGCTCATCAAGCGATGAATGAATTTCAGCGCCGGCAGCAAGTTCTTTTGCCCTTGCAGCATTCTCTGATACCGGATCGCAAATGGATACTGCAGTGCAAAGGTTGCTTTCCAAAAGTGATTTCATGCGGTTTAATCCAATCCAGCCTGTGCCTAAAAAAGCAAGCTTCGGTTTAATTGCAGTATTTACAGTTACTGTCATTCTTTTTGGTTTTTATGAATAAATAATAACGCCTTTCAGAAAACCTTCAGGGCGTTCGTACAACATTTGAAATGCGTTGTTAATATCCTTAAAATCGAAATAGTGAGTAATCAATTCCTGCGGTCGTAAAACGCCGTCACTTGTTTTCTGAATTGCTTCCCTTAGTCCGCTGATGTAAACTTTCGGGTCGCGCTCGTGGGCGTTTATCACATCAAGTGCTTTCCAGTTCCAAACCTGCATGTTAACTTTCCGGAGGCCATCCTGGTGATAACCGGCAATTATCAACCTTCCGTATTCCGAGATGATTTCAGTTGCCAGATCGATTGCACTTTGTGCGCCTGTAGCTTCAATTACCCTGGGCACACCCTTTTTTGCAATTCTCTGAATCTGCTCTGCTGTCTTCCATGTTTCTTCCATTTTTACCAAATGATCCGCGCCTGATTTTTCAGCAAAGTCAAGTGACGACTGGCGCTGCGAAACTGCAATAACTTCGGCTCCGGCATCTTTTGCCAGCTGAATAAGCAGGCAGCCAAGAAATCCGGCTCCAATAACAACAACAGTTTGGTTCTCATGGATTCCTGAACGCCTGAAAACATTTACAGCACAGGCCAGAGGCTCTCCCGGAAAAGGATTGCCGTTGAAGGAAGAAGGAAGTTTAACCACATTCGAACGGTGGGTTTTATCATATTCCGCATAAGCATGATGCGAGATTAATGCAACTTCATCCCCCGGTGAAATATCTGAAACACCGATGCCGGTTTGCTCCACAATTCCATAACCCTCATGACCCGGTGCACCCGGCTCCGATGGATAATTAAACCAGGGCCGACCTTCCCAGACAGGTAAATTGGAAACACATAATCCTGTTCCTTTCAGCTTAACAAGTATTTCTTCTTCCCCGATTTCGGGAAGTGCGGTTTGAATAATTTCAAGATGTTTGGGAGATGAAATTACAGATGCTTCCATAGTTGTTTATGCTACTGTTGATTTTTCGGAAAGTTGAGACTGCAAATGTGTTTTTGAATAATTTTTCTGCAACCAATCGTATAATCTTTTCACACCTTCACGGTAGGTAAAAGCAGGGTCCCAACCTGTTGCCTTTGAAAATTTACTGTAATCGGATACATAATATTTTTGATCACCTTTGCGCCATTCTTTTGAAATTACAGGTATTTCAGAATTCCCGAATGATTCAAGCATCCTGATTAATTCAAGCAGGCTAACCACATTTGACGGACCACCGCCCATATTAAACACTTCACCTTTTAACCTGTCAATGTTTTGCCAGGCCAGCAAAAATGCATTGACAAGGTCATCCACATACAAAATATCCCTTACCTGCATTCCATCGCCATATAAGATTATCTGTTCCTTCTTCAGCGCTTTCAGGATAAAATGTGCCACCCAACCCTGATCTTCGGTGCCAAACTGATGCGGCCCGTAAATACAGCTCATCCTGAACACAACATTTTTCAATCCAAAGGAGCGGGTATAATCCAGAATATATTGATCGGCGGCACCTTTCGAATTTCCGTAAGGACTATGAAAATCGAGGTTCCGCATTTCGCTTATTCCTCTTTCTTCAATTTCTTTATCTGCCGGATAATATCTTGTCCCGTTTTTCCGGATTTCAATATCTTCCAGGTTTCCATAAACTTTATTTGTGGAAGTATAAACAAGCGAAGGTTGATTGGCAGACTTCCGGATGGCTTCCAGCACATTCACCGTTCCTTTTAAATTCACTTCGTTATCGAATTCAGGATCGACAAGGCTTGTTGTTACTGCAACCTGTGCGGCAAAATGAAAAACATGCGACACCTGTTCAACTGCTTCGGCTACTGCAAATGAATCACGAATATCTGCAATGTGTACATTCAACAGTTTCGGGTGATGTGTTTTCAGCCATTGGAGGTTATTCTCGACTCCGGGACGCGATAAATTATCGAAAACTGTAACATGATAACCTTTGCTTAATAACCGGTGTGCGAGATTGGTGCCAATAAAACCAGCGCCGCCGGTAATTAAAACATGTTCGTTTTCATCCTTTATTCTGATGTTCGTTTTTTTGGTAAGCCATGAATTCTTTATTACATTTTCAATTCCGCCATTCGCCCAAAGCCGGTAAAGCAGTTTTTGACTTCCGTTTTCTGAAATCAATCCGAAATGGTGTTCCCGTTCATCAAAACGCAGTCCGTCGATTGTGGGAGTAGTTAGCGGCAAATCGGTAAGTGAATACCAGTAAACCCTGTCAACCGGTGCATTCAATACCTGCAGGAAATTTTCAATCTGGTTTCTTTCATCGTACCGCCATGTGGAATATCCTGTTTCAGTAATCCAGATTTCCTTTTGATAATGATATTTTTCCAGGACATCATTCAGCAGACGAATGTTTCTGTCCCAGCCTTCCCAATGCGGTTCAAAAACTCCGGGAAAACCATGAATCCCTATTACATCGATATATTGAAGTGCACCCTTTCCGGCAAGATTTTTAAGCCAGTTCGGATCAATGGGACTCATTCCGCCAAGCACTGTTTTTTTACCCAGTTGCTGCGCCCAATACGATGCTTTCACAATCATATCGGTGAAAATGTCCCACGACTCATCGAGCAGATAATCATATTCGCTGCGGTTGTTGGGCTCATTCCATAACTCCACATACTCAAAATGTTCTCCGTGCCGTTTAATTATAATATCAAGAAAATCTGCATAATCCTTAGGATTTCTGGGTGGAGATGAAGTTTTTTCTGCAATACCAATGGATGGTGGTGTATACAAAAAGCATGGCAAAACTTTAAAATTCTCTGAAAGGTATGGAATCAGCCAGTCGTACCATTTTTCACCGTCTTCAGTAAAATAATCTGCCCACGAAATTCCTGTTCTCAGATGTTCCACACCCAACTCTTTCATTGCCGCAACAGCTCTTTCAACATGTGCGGTGTCGTTGATGTGGAACCATTCAAGGATTCCGGTTTCAGGTGTATTTTTTGGATGTCTGTTTTGTTGATATGTGTATCCGGGCTCTATAAATTTATTCATAATTCAAGAGTTTAACATTCATTTTAATTTCTGTTCAAATGGCAAGTCCCCTTTTTTCAAGTTCCTTTCCGGCGCTATCCACTTTATCATAAGCCTCCTGATCCTTCAACCATTCGGCAAGTTCTGCCAGTCCTTCTTTCAGATTAACCTGCGGGCGATAGCCCAAAACTTCGTTTGCTTTTGAAATATCGGCAAAACAATGCCGGATATCTCCAGCCCTGTATTTTCCCACAATCTTTGGTTCGATATAACTCTTACCCATAACTTCTGCCAGACTCCGCGCAATTTCATTTATTGAATAGGAATTTCCACTTCCAACATTAAAAACCTGCCCCACTCCACTTTGAGATTCACCGGCAAGAATGCATGCTTTTGCAACATCTTTAACATGAACGAAATCCCTTTTCTGGTTTCCGTCTTCAAAAATTACTGGTGGTTTTTCATTCAGGTAACGCGAAGCAAAAATGGCAAGCACACCTGTATAAGGGTTTGAAAGTGCCTGCCGCGTTCCGTAAACATTAAAAAAGCGAAGTGCAACTACCGGTATATTGTATGCCCTTCCCACGAGCAGGCACATTCTTTCCTGATCATATTTCGATAAGGCATAAACAGAACCAAGTACAGGTGGTTTTGTTTCATTTGTGGCGATGGGTTCGAGTATCCTGTTTTGCTCATCAACCATTTCCCATTCCCCCTGTTTTATGTTTTCAAGGCTTCTTTCGTGACCGGGAACAATTTCACCTTCTGCATTGCGGTACATTCCTTCACCGTAAATACTCATGCTTGATGCTACCACAAGTTTTTCTACCGGATGTTCAATCAATGCTTCGAGAAGAACTGCAGTACCCAGATTATTCACTTTTGTGTAACGGGCAATTTCATACATGCTTTGTCCAACACCAACACTTGCCGCAAAATGATAAACCCGGTCCACATCCTTTAATGCATTCGTCACAGCCTGCTTATCGAGAACATCCCCTTTTATCAGCTCCACATCCGGATGAAGATAGGAAGGCCTTGCACAATCTGCTCCATGTACCTGTTCGCTTAAATTATCGAGTACTTTTACTGTATGGCCTTTTTCAAGAAGTGCATCACAAAGATGTGAACCTATAAATCCGGCTCCGCCAGTGATTAATATTTTTTTCATTCCAAATAAATAATGTGTTTACAGAGGTTTTTACAATTACCACAACCATACCAGAACACCGGGAAAACCGGAATGCCTTTTAAACTGTTTGCCAGCAACGACATATAAGAATTCAGAAGTTAAACGGAGATGTGGAATTAAACCACAGAAATGGGTAGATGCTCCTCAATAAGATTAACATTTGTGCAGGAATTAAAGCTCCTGACGGGATGGCCGGATGGTTAAATTATTAACCGCAGTCCCCTTTTTCTGATGAAGAATAAACAGTACTGATTTTGCAATTTCTTCAGGTTCTACCGCCCCCCATCCAATGCTGCTGATGCTGTGATTGCCGGCGCTCATATTCTCAAAGAATTCAGTATTTACAACCCCTGGCGAAATAACGGTTACATTGATATCGGGCAGTTCTTCCAGCCGCAGGGTTTCGGCGATTGTGTCGATTGCACTTTTTGTTGCTGCATAAACTCCGCCATACGGATGTGGTTTGGCAGACGAAACTGAAGAGATAAAGAAAATGTTACCGGTTTTCATGAAAGGCAGAACTGCACGTAAAACCCGCAACGTTCCGCAAATGTTTGTATTTATTACATCGAACCACTTTTCAGGATCACCTTCTCTTATTTTTTCATGAATGCCTCGGCCTGCATTTAATACAAGCACTTTCGGAACACCGGTTTCCTGAACCAGCCGGCTAAGGCCTTCCACATTTTCAGCATTTGCAACATCACACCGGATGAAATGATAATACTTTTGTTTTTCATTTCCGGGAGGTTGAATATCAGCATTTATAACTTCGTATTTTTCTTTTAAAAGGTGGTCTGCAACCGAAAAACCAATTCCGGAACTGCCTCCCGTTACAATTGCCAGCGGCCGTTTTTCCATGGGTTCCATTTTAAATTGAATAGCTATCCATAGCGAATTGCAAATACCTTTCCATATAATTCAGGAACAGGATGGAAGCAGAACTGCAAACAAGGGGCGGTCAATATCACCGGAATATTCAACAAGGGCTTATTCTGTCGCAATACATCTTGTTTTATCTTCTTTTCAGGAATTAAATTACATTGTTCCGGTATTAATGTTCGCGCAACAAGATCATCAACTATACCCGGTGCATACTAAAGCAGTACCAACGCTATATTATCTTCGGATTAAATTCGGAGTATCTTCGCAGTTCATTCGCGAAATCGCGAACCAACTGCGAAGAAACTCCGAAGAAACTGCGAAGAAACTGCGAAGAAAATGAGTCGTTGGTATATTGTTGGTATATCGTTGGTATATCAAATAACAGATGTTTTTACAGAAATTGATCATCTTTTTAGCGGCAGCAGGGGAATATTTGGAAACTGTGTATTTTGCCTGATGAACGGCAAAACCATTGTGAGGACAAAACCCGGACATTTCAGCGATAAAAAAAAACAGGCACAGCCGACATAGCGGCAACGGATGCAGGTGACAAATGGCTTTCTGAATCCTTTCAGAAAGCTTATCCGGATAACTTTTGCAGCAGAGGCTGAAAGACGGTCTGCATTGCAGGCAGCACTATCCTATAACATGCACATTGTTATTACGTGCGTAGTATTTTAATTTTCAGTCAAACAATTCTATTAAAGTTTTCGTTGCAATAAACATTTTCTTACTATCAGGTAGTTCAATAAAATCATATTTCCGGTAAAAGTTTTTTGCTTCATCGTCAATTGGGTCAACAACTATTCCGAAAGAACCAATTTCTGTGGATATACCGTAACACCTTTTTAATGCATCAATTAATAAAATTTTTCCCATTCCTTTTCCCTGGTGCTTTTTGTCAATTGCCAATCTGCCAAGAAGAGTAGCAGGAATTGATTTATAGGATTTCGGAAGTTTTTTTCTAATTTGCTCAGCAAAGCTACTTAACGGAATACTGTAATTTGAAAGTGTATAAAATCCTTGAATTAAATTTGTTTCATTGTCAACCAAAACAAAACAAGCAGACAATTTGCGTTTAACATCCTGTCCTGCTTGATTTTTTAGATAATTATTTAATAGTTCTTTTCCGCAATCAAATTCCTTACGATTATGTTTTTTATCTAAAAGCTCAATCATATTATTTTGAATTTGCGATAAATGAATTATAATCATTTAAAGCATTCTTCAAAGTTTCTGAAGGCTTCTTTGGATTTGTTATTGCATCAAAAAATATTTGGCTATCTCTTTCTGAAGCAATTACTTGTTCTTTTTCTTTTATAATTTCTTTTGCTTTTTCCTGAACTACCCGAATTACAAAATCAGTAAGATTTCTATAACCCCCTAAATACGCAGCTTTCTCAAAGAATTGTTTTTGTTCTTTTGGAAGTCTGGCATCAAATCTTGCTTGTTCTAATGTTGCACTCATAACTTTATATTTTTCTGCAAATGTACGTAAATTATCCGTATAATATCAATACACGTACTGTAAATATCCGTACCTTGGATGTCCCCTTCTGCAAGACGACACCGGTGGTTCATCCGGCTACTGCCGGAATCCACCATCTCACTTACAGCATAGTCTATCCCTAAATCGTAACACCTAAAACCGTCGTTAAGAACATAGAATAAAATCCTGCAAAATAAACCGTGTTGTAGTTCAATCCCGCCCATGGCGGGACTGGGTCGTGCCGACCGCTCAGAGTCCAATTTATTACCTGCAGTTTTTATTCTTTTATCAGTCCTTTATTTTTCTCGTTCGGTTCAATCAAGTCCCAGATATTTCCATATAAGTCCTCAAATACTGCAACAGTTCCATATTCAAATTCAGTTGGCGGTCTCACGAAACTTACTTCTCTTTCTGTCATTTTGTTATAGTCTCTCCAAAAATCATCTGTGAAGAGAAAAAATCCAACCCGTCCTCCTGTCTGATTTCCAATACTTTCAGATTACATCCGAATCCTCGAAGTCAACATAAACTGAATAATCGCTTTCTTGTCTCCAGTCAATAAGTTTTGAATAAAGTTTTCCGTACTCAGTTTTAAATTTACCTGTCTTGATATAAAGTTGAAGAAATTTTGTTTTAAGTCCTTCGTGAGTCTTGGTTGATATGTTATCCAGTGTCAATATGGCATCAACAAGGTGAAAAGATGAATAATACAATCTATTTACACAGGAACGCCATCTTTTATTGTCTGATAATAATTTAGCGTCATCAAATAACTCTGCCGACCTATCAATTCGATATTGAATATAATCCTGTTGAGATCCTGTCATGCTATCTTAACTCCTTCACGTTTTATGTTTTTATAAAGTGGGGAAAATACATGTCTGGATTCCCAATCCGACTTTGAGTAAATTATGGTGGATATGGGTTCGCCAAGCTCTAATTCCAATTGGAATATCTCATCACGATATTTTTCCTCACTAGAACGGTTTTGCTTTGGGCTATCAATAAGAATCAGTATATCCCAGTCGGACTCTTCATTTGCTTGTCCACGCACATGGGAACCAAATAAAATCACATCAGCTTTCGGATCTTTTGTTTTAATCCGATCACCAATCATTTTAGCGATATTTGATTCTCTTTCAGTCATGTTACAAATATAATCTTATTACGGTTCAACTGCAATTCGTTGCGTCCCCATTTACTGGCAATGTTTGACAATATGGCCAGTAAGGGATTTCGGGAGATTTCCTATCAAGGTACACGAAAAGTTGAAGCGGGTTAAATACCTTCGGGTTGTCGCGTCTGAAATTGGATATGGTGTTGTAGTCGGGTTTCAGGCATTTGAGCAGCCAAAACACTTCAACGTTCCGTTTGCATTCCTTCTCTAATTGTCGCGACGAGCGTACCCGGTTGAGGTAACCGTAAATGTAGAGTTTCAGCAAATCTGCAGGGTGGTATGCAGGCCTGCCGTTTTCAACAAATTCCACTTTAAAACCGAATTCCTGTAATTTAAGGCTGTCCACAAAAACATCAATCAGTCGTGCTTCATTTTCAGCTCCAATTGCATCGTCCGGCGAAACCGGAAAAAGTGTTGCCTGTGCTCTGTTTTGTCCTTTGATGTATTTTCTCACGGGATAAAAATATCAGGTGTTCGTGATTACTTCGTAATTCATTCCTGAATGATACAAACGATTGTGTTTCAGCAGTGTTGATAAGTGCCTTAGTTTTTAACAAAATGCAAGGTTTTTAGACAGTCTGACGGTGGTTTATAAAATTTAAGATTACGGGCAACCTCTCTTTCTCCTTCAATTTGAACTGTCCGGATTTTCCGGACAGTTGCTTCACGTTGCAACTCATTCGATTTGTAGATGTTGCCCAAATGTTCGCTAATGGTTTTCTTTGAAACCCCAAACAATTCGCCCATTGCTCGTTGGGTAAGCCAAACAGTTTCGTCCTGAAGAAATACTTTAATTTTAATCTCACCCTGTGGCGTGCTGTATAATATGATTTCTGAATTTGCCATTATTTTTTTCCTTCTACAATTCTTTTTTCATCCTCCGTCAGTTCGTACAATTGATATACAGCTTCATCAATTTTTGTTAAGCAATGTTCCAATTTTCCTTCAAGTTGCACTGTCTTTGTTTGCAATTTGCTTTCTGAAATTTCGGGAAAGAGTTTCATAACTATGTCAACATTCTTTATGATTTCTTCTTGTAGTAATTTATCACTTTTGTTTTTCTCGTCAATAAAACGAATTGGCATTTCAGTTAGAACAGTTGGCTTTACTTGTGCTAATGCTCTTCCGCTTTCCATTGTTGTCAAGCGATACAGAAACACAAAAAATTTTGAATTCAAAATCCCCATCAAATATTTTATATCAATGTTCTTTACTCCGAAAAGATAAAGTCCGTCTGTTACAAAAGTTTTGTTTCTGTCAATGGAAACAATTATTTCATCTTCTGTAATTACACCAACTAACTTTTCAGATTTGGTAAAAATCTTTTCTTCTCTTGCACGATGCAAAGCGTAAAGCGAATGCTTTCCTTCTTTCACTTCTTTGCAAGTGATTTTAGATTTGTATTGATTTATGAAACTGCAAATGTTGGGTATAGCCTTAAAGTCAGAATCTCTTTTTGTGTAAATGAGTTGCAAGTCGGGGTAATTTATATGAAAGCGTTTTACTTGTTTACCTCCTGTTAAAACATTTCTCAAATGTGATTTCTCTAACTTGAATTGTTTTGCTAGTTCGGATGAAACTAAATACGCTTCTTTCAAATCTGGACTTACTCCTCTTTGAATTCCATCTTCGTCAACAAACTCGGAAAGTTTTTTAACCTTTCCATTTTTTATTTTCTTGATTATGGAAAAGTGTTTTGCATTTGTTGTAACGAAACGGGAGTTTGGAATTTCTTTCAATTCCTTTTGCAAAACAGATTCAAAGTTTTGCATTTCATTAAGTGCTGAATGTTTGTTTTCTTTCTTGATGCTTGTAAGGTCAACTGTAATAATTTTGTTTGCCTTTGTCGGCTGTGAATTTGAAAATATAATAATACAAGAAGGTCTTGTCACATTTTCAAACACATTTCCTAAATTCAAAAGTGCTTCAATGTTTGAGTTTATTAAAATATACTCACGAAGTTTCTCATTGTCCGTTTGATAAAATAGAACATCAGGCAAAATCATTCCGAAACTTCCATCAGGTTTTAAAAATTTGTAGCTTTTAAAAACGAAATACATAAAGCTATCAATCATTCGAACAATAATTTCTTTGTTCTTCTCTCTCAAATAACTTAAAGATTCTTCACTGAAATCTGCTCCCCAAGGTGGGTTCCCAATCACCGCATCAAATCCACCTTGTTTAAAAACATCAGGAAATGCTTTTTGCCAGTTAAAAGGTTTTACTTTTTTCTCTTCGCCAAAATCAATAACTGAGTCGTAAAAATCAACATCCACCAAACTGTTCCCGCTTTTAATATTGTTTTCGAGTGTTGGCAACACCCGTTCCTTAAAATCGAGTTTTTGAATGGATGCAACAGTAATGCCTTCCATACATTTTAACAGCAAACTGAGTTTGGTTACTTCAACGGCGTTTGTATCGATATCTACTCCAAAAATATGGTTCAGCAAAATTTCTTTCCGAAGATGTGAATCCAGTTCACCTTCAGGAGTCAACGGCAATTTATTTCTTTCGCGGATTGCCTTGTTTCTGTCAAATTGAGTGAGTTTGTTGTTTGCAGCGTCTTTCGAATATTTTTCAAAAAACGAATAATAGTAATTTTTATAATGGTCGATCAAATACTGGTACGCGCCAATTAAAAAACTTCCGCTGCCACAGGCAGGGTCGCAAATTTTTATTTTTTCGATTTGTTTTGGCGTTTTTCCGTCAATCAGTTTTCCTACCGTATTTTTTACAATATAATCGACAACATATTGCGGCGTGTAATAAACTCCACCTGCTTTTCGTACTTCCGGTTTTTCTTCAATTTTTGCATGGTGGGCTGGAGTAATCCGGATTACTTTTCCAAGAAATTGTTCGTATGCACTTCCAAGAATTTCAACTGAAATAACCGAAAATTCATACGGACTTTCCGGGTAATACATTTCATTAATAATGGTTTTGATAACCTTATTGTCAATTTTGAGGGTTTCTGAAATTACGTCCTTTTTAAAATCGAACAGCCCCGAATTGTATTTGTCGTCCGCTTTTTTAAAATTGGAAAATAAATTTTGATAAGTATCTCCTTTTTGGTTTACAGAAGTTTTAAGTTGTCCGTATTGTTCAACGCCTCGGTCTTCAGCAATTCGTAAAAATATGAGACGGTCAATTGTTTGCTGAACAGCATAATTTATTTCATCTTCGTCGAGTTCTTTATTTCTCAGGCTGATTGAAGTGGCGAGGTAAGTTCGCCAGTTGTCAAGCGAAGCAAGAAAGTCTTTGTCAACGGTTGCCGTTCCCTTTTTAACCGTGTCGCTTTTGATGTATTTGTCGAAACTGCCTTTTAAAACCCGCTCTTTCGAAAAAGTGTCCCACAAATAATCAAACTCTTTCAGGTAATCGTTGAATTTGATGTATTTAATTCTCGCAATTCCTGATTTGTCGGTCGGTTTTGGTTTTTTTGTACAGTCGTAAACCGCAAATTCTTCGAAGTCGGTAATAATGCTCACCGGTAATTTGGCACTCCATCCGTAACGTCTGATTTGGTATGCAACCGAGATATTATTTTTGATGTCGATGTTTGGTTTTTTTGCTTCGACAAAAAACAACCTTTTTCCACCTGGCAACCTGAATGAATAATCGGGGGCTTTTGTCGCTTTCCCAACTTTTACTTTGTCTTCGTGAATGACTTCCCTGTAAGCTTCTGCATATCCCTGCGAATTATCCACATCCCAACCCAGCGCCTTGAAAAACGGATCTATAAAATCTCTTCTTGTCAAAGTTTCGTTGTAGTCGGCTTGTTTGTACGAATCAATTTGTTCTCCAAAACGAGAGACTAATTCCTGGATTTTCAGGTATGCTTTTTCTTTTGAAATCATAACACTTTTTAAAGTTCCACAATTTACCAAATTATTGTCGACTGGAGTTGCGTGTCGGCAAAAAAAGCATGTGTTTGACAGCGAAGCGATAGCCTGTCCCGAACTTGTTTCGGGAATTGTAGGGAAGGGCTGGAAAACTTATGCTTTGTGCGTTGGCATTTTTGTTATTTTCTATTTTTATGTTTAGTCAAATTTACTGATTCTGTTCTTCTTTCAAGCTGGCATATAACGGCAGTCCGTCTAAAAACCATATTGTACCGTTAGTTTTTGGTTTAAATATAGCTGATTTAAGCTTACGTTTAAGAGCTTTATAATTGTTTTATATTTGAAAATATTCGGGCTTATTTTGCCTGAAAACAACTGTTGTAGTGGCATTTTTTCGAATATGAAAAATAAAGCACTTTTTAGGTACTTTTTCAACTCATTTATCCCGACAATATTGATAATTCTGCGCAGGTTGTATACTGTCATTATTAATCCGACATCAGCGCTGGCCCGGCTGATTCCCTTTTTTGTTAATATGTAGCTAAATCCCCATTGTCGTTTTATGGTTCTCCCGCAATAGCGGGATAAACTCCAGGGTGTTCCACTATTTGCTGTCGTTTCCGGTAAAGTTCCTTGTTTTAGCTGTATGCCATAATACCAGCAAAAATGACTATAAAGCAGGGTATAAGCACCAACTTGCATGGGTCAATGGCGTGAAAAAGCACAAAAACCTGCAACGTCAAAGAACACTTCAATTATTTTTCTTCAAAAATATTAAATTTCGTCAGAAAGTACATAGCCCTGAGCCCGGCGGGTGTAGTTCAACACCGAATAATCGCTGGGTACTGCGTACCGCTCATATTCCTATTTATTAGCGGTAGATTTTTCAATATTTTATACATAAGATTACCACAACAGTGATGAACGATAAACAACTTAATAGAAAAGCAATAGAGGTTAAGAATCCAAAAATTCTAAACTTCTTGGAGGAAGTCGGTTGAAACATTTTATCTGCAGCCTTGTCAGATAAACCAAATGCTTCTTTAAAAGTGTCTTTTGCATAGTTCATTGCGAATTCAAATTCTCGTTTAGCGCCTTGCGCAATGATTTCATAGCGAGCTTTTAAATCATTAAGAACAATAAGTTTTCCTTCCTCAGTCAGTTTTGCATATTCATCCAATATATGCGAAACATCGTCATCATAGTCAACTTTTAAACGTCGAATAACTTCCTTAATATCATTTTCATTTGAAATGTCATCTGGGTTAACTTCCATAATTTGCTGTCTGGAAAAAGCACCCTGAAGATAAAATTCAATGTTTTGATAGAGTGTTTGATAAATATAGAAAAACCAACGATATAATATTCCTGAGATTATTGAAATGGATAGCAAAATAAGAATTGTCTTTATTGTGCAGTGGTCAAAAGAATTACTAAATTTTGCCAAGTTGGTTACAATAATTGAAAGCCCACCAATGGAAAAACCAACGACCCAAATCATAAATTTCTCCGAATTATTGAAGTTAAGTCTTTGATTTTCTTTAAGATTGTCGAGACCTTCAAAGAAAGTGTCCATTACAAATTCAAATGGTCTTTTCATTTTTCTTTTGTTTTAATTGTTTCTAGTGAATATTCCAAAGCCTTGTGTAATGTTGGTAATTCTTTAACCAGAGAATGTTTTTTGTTATATATTTCACTAGGATTTACCATTTGTTCTAGTTCTGGATAACGAACAGCGGAAACAAGTCTTTGTGAAATCGTATTTATGTAAAACAAAATAATTATGCCTTGAATGTATTCATTAAAACTAGCTTTAAAATCTTGCAGCATTTTTTCTGCTATCGGTTTAAATAGCTTGTTGTTGTCCATAAGTCTTAGTTCTTCAAGTTGCGGCATATCTGGGCTTAATTTTTTAAGAACTTGATATAAATCTTCAAAATTTTTAATTTTTTCAATATCGAATGGTAATTCTGGTTTGTTTTTCAAAACATCAAAAATGTTATTAAGAATTACTTCTAATACTTTATCGTCAGGAGTTTTCTTTATGATTTCATCCAATTCTTGAAACTCTTTATTTATATCAAAGTCAACAATTGAATTGTTAAGGTTCTTATATTTAGTCAATGCTTTTTTAAAGATGAGACTTGAATTATGACTTATTTTTCGTCTCAGGTCTTTCGTAGAAATAATTCCATCTTTTAAGCCTAAGTATTTGATTAATTTTTCAATGGATTGTTGAAAATAAAAAAGTGATTGAGGATAAAAATTGTTTTCGAGAAGCAATTTAGAAGTCTCAAAATCTTCTTTTGAAATATCATATAATATTTTGTAATCTTCGGTCACTACTATTTTAGTTATGTGATTTTGATTCTTTTAAATTTACCGCTAACGGTCACTTGTATGTGGTCGGGCGGGATTTCTGGAAGAAATCGTGTCAGACCCGCAGGAAAGTGGGCGAAAGTTCTGACTTGTCAGACCGCTAAGACCCCCGCCTGCCATATACAATTTGTTATGCCCTTTGTTTTTCTTCATTTTTGTTTCATAGCGTTGGTAAGCCATACTTATTTGCAATTTTTGGCTTATGCGAGGCATGTGCGAATTGCAAATGTGTATGGATTTCGTGTAGGCTAGAAATCATCAACAAAATCTCTTTTTCTATAATATTCAATATGCCTATCACAGTCCAGTTGCCTTTGTTTTGTCCAGAATTTTAATTTTAAATATCTAACATCATGAGAAAGCAATTCTTCAAATTCTTTCCAAAATTTCTTGTCTGCTTCAAAAAATGGGATTAAACTTCCTCCACTTTTAAAATTTTCAATCAATCCAAGTGATTTTATTATTTCTAAATCCTTTATATTCTCTAATAAGATTGATAAAAAATAAATTCTTTGTGATGAATATGTGTGTGTAATTACATTAAAAATTCTTTCTAATTTCTCAATGTCGACATGGTATTTAATAATGTAATTAGTAATGAAGTCAGTCACTTTTTCATTTAAAGTTGCTGGGAAAAAGACATTTATTATATTATCACCAATTGAATATTTATCCTTCAATATTTCAAATGAATGCTCAAGGAGGTACTCGTAATCTTCATATTCCCAAATAAAATCGAAACTATGGCTTTCGTGGCGAGCACTGACATAGTCATCTTTTAAATACATAAGTTTGATTGCATCGAACAATACCTCTTTGTTAATCTTAATCAAACTATTAAGGTATTTTTTATCAAAATCAAAGTGGTTCTCGGTCTTCAATTTATATAGGTACAATTCTTTTATGCATTCATAATTTGTTACAAATTCAGGAATATGTTTTTCGAATAAAGTCCAATAGTGAAAATCAAAATTAAATTCTGAGGTTTTCGTTTTATCCAGAAGAATGCCGAAAACAGTGATAAATATTTTCGTATCAATTGTTTTAGATTTTTGCCAGAATTCAAATCTGACGTAAAAATTATTCTCCCAATTTTTATACATATCAATAAGCTCTGAATAAAAGAAATCATTAATAGCACCTTCTTTTAAGCAGTAAAAGAAATTTTGTAGCCAAATAGATTTCAACTTATAGTCACCTTGAATAAGAAGATTATAAGTGTCCGAAATTTTTAGTTCTGATTTATTTACTAAATAGTCTATTACTTGATAGGAATTAAAATCAAGTTTATTCTTTGTAAGAATGATATGTTTTAAGATTGATAGGAGTAAGTCTAAGTCATCCTCTGCCAGTTGCAGAAAAATTATTTCAAGTGAATTTTGAAAACCATAAGAATGGTTTGATTCTACTGTGAGTAAATAAGAAATTTCCTCAAATAGTTTAATATAATCTTCAAAACTGTAGTTTTTAAAATATGATTGAATTTCACGCTTTTTATATTCAGCAAGTTCGTCTCTTGTGTCTATTTCATGGTTTTTCTTTAGTTTCAGATAGTCCCATTTTAAGATTAAAGAAACCTCATAAGTATGATTTGTAAATATTTTCTTCAAATGTGTATAATCAAAACCATCATCTTCATACCTGTCTAAGAAGCTCTCAAAAAGCTTACAATGCAGATAGTTTTTACCTACAAGAACTTTTTCAAAAAATTGCAATACATATTTTTTGTCAAATTCTGCAACCTGTTTTGCTGGCGTATCTTTTTGCGTTCTATCTTCAAAATGAAATAACGATGTGGTAGATTGGTTTATGTAATTTGATAAAATTTCAAATGATTTTTCTTCAAAATTGTAAAATTCAGCAAGTAAGAATTCCCAAAGCCTTGAACGTAATTTCTTTATATCATCTGTTGGTCGTATATAGACGTGTGAAAAAACAAACACATTCCTATCTCTTGCTCCTGATTTAGTATCTTCAAAATAGATATGTAAGAATTTATCTGCCAATTCTAATATCAATTGCTTGTAAAAAGTTGAGTTTGGGTCATTTTGAACTTTATCAAAGAGAAAATCAAAAAGTTTTACTTGGATATAATAATTCTCGTCAGAGCTTTGCGTTTTAAAAGCCAAATCATTCTTCAAATACGTGACAACGTCAGGTAAGATACTTGGTTCCCTGAATACATATGAGAATAATAGTTCTAATGAGAGTATAAAATTCTCATCTGGATGATGACCGAATAATTTAAGTAACTCTAGATATGGTTGTTTTTGAAAATTAAAAATATCCTTAGGTTCCTTGAAATCGAATTCATAATCAGTTTTTATATCAATTATTTCAATTCGGTCTTGCAGCCAAATAAGAAGTTCTGTTTTTCTTTCAAACCAAAATATTTCAAAGAATTTATAAACTAAATCTTCATTCGTTTTTATCGATTCATAAAATTGATTTAGAGAATTATTAATAACTTCCATAATTCTAAACCGGTCGAAATTATTAAGAACGGGATAAAGGTTATCTCGTATTTTTCCTGAAAATTCTGTCAAATATGTATTTAGCAAGATTGAAAAGTCAACAATATTCTTTTTAATGAAAATGTAATAGAAGAAATATTCAGCAATAATTTGGTCTGAAATTTTTACAATTTGCTTTTCGAATAAGTCAACCAATTCTAAGTCGTGCAGTACGAATACATTTTCCCAGAAATCGTTTTCGTTTATTTCAAAAGCCTCAAATGTAGTATTGTTAAAATCAATATTTTCCTTATTGAAATTGCGGTTAAATGAGATTATTCCCAATGTAATTAAAAGATTTTTGTCATTTAGTTCTTCAATCTCATTTATGTATTTACTAAAATATTTGTCATAAATATCTGTAACGTTGTTTAGCGCATTACAATTGTTAGTTTCTAGAGCATAATCCGCTGCCATCATGGCTAACCTCGGATTTCCATTTGATATATAAGTAATTTTATTTACACAACGTGGGTTTGTTATTTTCAGTGAAGACAAAATATCTTCAATTTGTTTACTTGTAAGCTTTTCAATTTTAATAGGTTGATATCTAATTTTATCAATTTCTTGAAATTGTTTTATAATCTTATTTAGCGCATAATCTCGCACAGTAATTATTATCCGTATTGATAATTCATCTAATATTGATAACTCAACGATTCGATTTAAATCCCCAATTCTATTTGCATCATCAATAATTACAAGGTATTCATGACTTGGTAAAAAATAAGATTGTAAATCATTGTAAATAGATTGACCTTTATTTGTTATTACATAGGTTTTTAGAAGAGGCGTTTTGTTCTTGTATTTTTTAGCAGCCTCCAAGGCTACTCTTGTTTTCCCAGTTCCTGGATTTCCGGATAGTACAACAATTCTATTTTGCTCTAATGTTTCAAGTGTTTTATCTAATTCAGTCTCTCTCGAAATAAACGGATTTTTAAGTGAAGTTGTTTTTTTGTCATTTTCATAAATGAATCTATCAATCTCTAATATTTGCCCACTATCTATTTCAATTCCTAGGAATTCTTTAGCCAAAAATCCATAAGGTCTATGTAAATCATATTTTAATTCATCTAGTGTGATAATCTCTATTTGAGTATCATGTTTTATACCTAAATCAAGGAGGTTATTTTTTTCTGATATATCTAATCTAGAATTGTAGCATAAAAAAATCTTTTCAATCTCAATACCTGTTTTCAATTGTTCTAAACACTTATCAATGTCTTTTGCGAATTTTTTATATACTCCACTTTCTTGTGTTGTTATCTCAACGAACAATGTTTTTCCATTATTAAGAATGTAACTGTCAGGAGTTCCTTTGGCGGGTTTATCTTTCCCCTTTGCAAGCCCTTTATCGGTTATGTCGAAATTGTATTTGTAATGAATATAGGCACTGCATAGTCTATGAAAAATTGAATCATTTGCGATTAATAATTCTCTCTCTATTTGTGTGATTTTAGACATAATTATTGTTGGTTAGTGTGAAGGAAAAGAAATAGCTCTTTTGGTTTTTCTTGTGAGGGTTTTTGTGTTGGGAAAAACCAAATGTGCTATTTGCGCGCTGGATTTTAATATTATTTTTCATTTTCTATTGATAGCTATTTTGTCTTTTTCAACATTGGGCATAAC
>CAWFMB010000013.1:0-326987 GCA_963816685.1 uncultured Prolixibacteraceae bacterium
ATTGAAGACCTGGAAGTACGCTCAAGGACCTCAGTTGAACCCTACAGGGAAAGCGATATGTCGTTATCAGAAATTGCAAAAAAGCTGGGTGTAAACTACATTGTTGAAGGTAGCGGACAAAAAAACGGAAATGAAATTCTGTTGACAATCAACCTACTGGATGCAAAATCGGATAATTCACTTTTCTCGGAAAACTACCTGAGAGTAATTCAAGAAGTAAAAGATTATTTTGATTTACAGGCAGATATTGCAATGAATGTAAGCTCAGCTATTCAGGCCCGGCTTACTCCGCAGGAAAAAGAAAAGATGGAAAAGATACCAACAGAAAATCTGGCTGCATACAATTTGTATTTACAGGGACAGGAATTTATGAATTTATCAGCAAACACTCTGGGTCCAGGTTGGGTTGATTCACATTCTTTAATGTTAAAGGCAAAAAAATATTTTGAAGAAGCCATAAATGTGGATTCCACCTTTGCGGATGCTTATACCTGGTTAGGCCGTATCTATATCGATAAATTATCAAATGTATGGGGAAATATCGAACTATCCGAGCAATACTTCGATTCCGGTTTGGTAATGGTTGAAAAAGCATTGTTATTTGATAACGAAAATGAAATGGCCTATAGGCGGAAAGGCTCTTATTATATAAAAAAAGGAGAAATTGATGAAGCCATTGAGTTCTGGGAAAAGTCGGATAAGTTAACAAAAGATCGTCCGGATTGGGAACAAAATGCTATTCTATTCTGGCGATACTCTGCTATTGGCGATCATTACAACACCTTAGAAAGTTATATCCGGTATAATCGGACAAAACCCGAACATCATAAAATTACGATGAACGAATTAATGAGGGTATTTCGAGAGTTGAACCAAATGGGCTTTCCTGAAGCGGCGCAAAAAGTAGCAAAAGAAATACTTAATCTTGACAATGATTCATCGCTTTATTACAGTAAATTATGGGAATCGGAATTAAATTCAGCAAATTTTAATACAAGCCTTAACTATATACTAAAAGCGAATGAAATTACCAATTTTAAAGTACCTGGTTTTTTATATCAGCTAAGTCTAAATTACTTGCTTCTGGAAGATGAAAAAAAAGCAACAGATGCCTTTAAATTAACCATAGCAAACCTGCCCCAACCAGTTTGGCATTATAATTATATTGAACCGGGTTACATCTATTTATTTCAAGGTTTGCGGGATAGTTCATCAATCTATTTTCAAAAAATAATTGAGGAAAATCTAAAAGAAATCAACTTAAACCGTATTGCAGCTCAAAGATTTGATACTCATTTTTGTCTGGCATGTATTTATTCAACACTGAATCAAAAAGAAAAGGCAATCGGATACCTTGTTCAACTAAAGAAAAGAAATTTTAATGATGTATTTCTGGTAACCAGATTAAAATATCATCCAATGTTGGACAACATACGCAACGAACCTGAATTTGCTGAAGTTTTAAAAGATGTTGAATCCAAATACCTAAAGGAACACGAAAGGGTTGGGAAACTGTTACAGGAGTTTAATGAAACAGAATAGAAAAATGTTC
Organism: uncultured Prolixibacteraceae bacterium; assembly: GCA_963816685.1. Classification (GTDB taxonomy): domain Bacteria; phylum Bacteroidota; class Bacteroidia; order Bacteroidales; family Prolixibacteraceae; genus CAVYUC01. Next base: position 1,553 of record CAWFMB010000013.1, read on the forward strand.
AGTATTCAATGGTTCCCACCAGACAGTTAAAGTGGTGCAGATAAGAATCATTAATGCATTAAATCCTTCACGCAATACTCCCCTCTGCAACACAAATTGCAACAACTATTTGCATCCAATCTACACGAATTTTATTCCCTTACTCAAACTTAACATCATTCGCAACCTGCTTGATTGGTGCTGCAACATGTTTTGCCGGAACTTGCCATCAACAATATTTATGTTGAACTTTTAAAATAAATATCATGAAAACCAAGTTAATTTATTTGTAAGCATGTTAATTACTTCAATTGTTTCATCCCAGAATTCAAATTTGAATGAAATTAAAATTACTGCGCCCGAATTTAAAAGTGCATTTTATTCCTCTGTTGGGGATTTTCTTACAAGGTATGTCGGATATCCGGAAGAATTAAAGAAAGCTAAAGTGGAAGGAACTGAAGTAGTGCGTTTTGTAATAACTTCAAAAGGCAATATCACCGATTTTGAAGTTCTCAACAGTATATAGTCATCTATTGATACGCAGGTGCTTCAGGCATTAAAAGAAACCAAAGGAATGTGGAATCCGGGAACAACCAATTGCGAACCTGTTGAAATGGAAAAAGAAGTTTCTCTTATGTTTTATTTAACCACTGTTGAAAGGCTTATCGATCGCACTAAAAAATATCACATTAAAGGAAACATACTGATGTTTCGAAAAAAACAATCTCCGTAAAGCATTGAAATACTATAATAAAGCTATCCTCTTGCTGCCAAACCAGGAAAGTTCCCTTGCCATGAGAAGTTTATGTAAATACCGGCTGGGAGATAAAAATGGCGCAGTACAGGACTGGAAACGAATAAGGTGTTGGCAGAGAGAAATAATTCAGTTCCCAACCTGGAAAAATTCTCCGAGAAACTGGCAGATTTACCTGAAGGATTTGAAGAAATGATTCAGGCAGTGAATAAATAAATAAACAAATAAGTACTGTTCACAGCTTAATATGTAGTTTAATGTTAAAATTATCTTTTCAGAAAAGCCATCCGGCATTTATCGGTTGGCTTTTTATATGCCCTGAATTTGTTCCATCAGTAGCAAGGGATCGTACTCTATGATATCATATTGCCGGACAAACTTGTTTTTTTCCGGATTTCCTGCAACAGTGACGTAAAATTTATTTCGGTTCAAACCTCTGCATAGCCGGTATATTCATGTTTCTTTTAGGAACTATAAAACCACATAACAAAAAGGGATTAAATTCGAATTAAACTTGATTTAAATTTGGTTTAAACTTGGATTAAATTTGGTTATAATCAAATTTAATCCGAATTATATTTATATTTAATCCGAATTTAATACATCTTAAAAACCTTAAAAAATGGCACGATTAACGAATAATAATTTGAACTCAGGAAGCGGAAGCCTTGGGTCAGTGGTTGTTTACAACATGTATGGAAAATCATATATGCGTTCGAAACCCACTAAGTATACCGATCGAAAATCGCCGGCACAACTTGCCCAGCGACAGAAGATGGAAAAGGTAAAAGATTTTTTGCAACCTTTCAAAGACCTGGTGCGGATAACCTTCGCAGGTGAAGCTGTGGGCCATTCAGCCTACCATTCTGCTTATTCGTATAATATGCATTCCGGGCTTCAGGGAGAATACCCGGAGATTGAAATAAACAAACAAAGCGCCTTGCTGAGCAAAGGTCCGTTGCCGCTTCCCGAAAATGCACAGATAAGTATTGGTTCTGAAGGTATTTTATTTCAGTGGGATGATATCCCGGAGAATAAAAGTGCCGGCAGCAACATGCTTATAGTTATGGCAAAACACATTTCGGGAAATGCTGTCGATTTCAGGTTGACCGGCACATCACTTTTGGAAAAGCAATTTCTGTGGAAAACCCGTTTACCGCTTGATTCACCTGCAGATTTGGATATCTGGCTGGCATTTCAAAAACCGGGTGAAATGAAGATGAGCAACAGTCTGTACCTGACTTTATAGGTTTTGGTATTTACCCCGTTCCCTTGTTTGAATCGTTTCATCGAAGTGGTATTGTACGGTATTGCTTACAACGTATAACATCAAATCCGTAATTTAATGCATACCACGACCTCAGAGAGGTCACATGTTTATAGCACAATCGCAACAACAAGGCAACCGACCTCAGCGAAGTCACATGTTTATAGACCGTCCAAACAACAAACCAACCGACCTCGGAGAGGTCGCACGTTTATAGCAACAACACCTTAAAAGCAAATGTACGACTCCGGCCGCCTGCCTGTCCGGCAGACAGGGAGTCGACCAAACATCATGTTCCCATCTTCTGTAATTTTTACCTTACGCACCCGTGGAACCATTTTTTATTTTATCAGCAGCAATCCCTTTGTTTGTTTATGTACAAGCGAGGCATAATAACCATCTTTTTTCATTAACTCTTTATGCGATCCCTGTTCAATTATTACTCCTTTTTTAAGAACAACTATTTTATCTGCATTTACAACTGTATTCAGCCGGTGAGCAATAATAAAAGAGGTCCTGCCTTTCATCAGTTTCTGGAGGGCTTCCTGCACAAGCGCTTCCACTTCGGCATCCATTGCCGATGAAGCTTCATCCAGTATCAGGATAGGAGGATCTTTGAGTATGGCGCGGGCGATGGCAATCCGCTGCCGTTCGCCGCCCGACAGCCTGCCGCCCCGTTCGCCTGCCATTGTTTCATAACCGGCCGGCATATCCATGATAAAATCATGGGCATTGGCAGCTTTTGCAGCACGCTTAACATCATCGAAAGAAGCATCGGCACGGCCATACCTGATGTTGTCGGCAATGGTTTCATTAAAAAGAAGTGCATCCTGCAACACTACGCCGATTTGCCGCCGCAGCGAAATCTGCTTCAGCTTTTTTAAATCGTAACCGTCCAGCAAAATCCGCCCCGATACAGGATCATAAAACCGTTGCAACAAAGCAACCAATGTTGATTTTCCTGAACCACTGGGACCAACAAGGGCAATTGATTCGCCCGGATTAACCTGAAGGCTAAATCCGTTTATAATTTTTTTTGCTGCAGCAGGATATTTAAAATGTACATGTTTAAATTCGATTTCTCCTTTCAAAACCGGAGCCTCAATTGCATCGGGGGCATCACCAAGGAAATCCTGCTCATCCAGAATTTCAAAAATATGTTCAAGCGATACTGTTGCCATTTGAAATGTTTTGTAAACGCCGGATAAATTCTGAACAGGCACAAAAAGGCCACCGATATATCCAAGGAAAGCAACAAGTGTTCCAAATGTAATTTCACCTTCAAAAATTAAATAAGCACCAATTGCAAGAGCAGTTACCCGCGCCAATACAACTATTGTATTTTGCCATGCCGATATCCGGGAATCATATCCAACTCCTCGGATAACCTGATCATTGGCAGCCTCAACATCATTCATAAACCGTGATTTCTCATAATCTTCCATGGCAAAACTCCTGACTGTAATAATTCCGGAAAGGACTTCATTAAACCGTGAATAAATTTTCGCCCACTGGTTCATTAAAAAACGTTCCCTGTTTCGCTGGACAGGTGCAGCAAAGGTTGCAACAAGCGCAGGCAGCGGAGCAAAAACCGCCACTGCAAGTGTCATCCGCCAGTCGAGCCTGAACATGACCACAAGGGCAAGTACAAGGTAAACCAGCGCCGGAAATACGTTAAAAGTGATTTCGGCTATGGCACGAACATAACCCTGGATTCCCCGTTCAAGTTTTGTCATTACAGCTCCTGTTCCCTGCGAACGGTGAAATTCAACCGGCAGAATATGCAGGCGGCCAACTGTTAACCGCAACAAATTATGATGAACCTGAATCCGCGTTTTCCAGGTCAGCCAGTTGGAAAACCCTCCGATTAATTCTTTAATCAGGTTCAGGGCCAGCAGGTAAATTAATCCTTTAATGAGGATTGTGGTTTCAAAACCATTGGTGAGAGTGTCAAAAATGAATTTCATAATCAGCGGGTCCAAAACTCCGGCTACAGCCAAAAAAACGGTAAGCACAATTATCAAAAGTACAGTCTTTCTTTTGGGAGAAGCAATTTTTAATGCCCTGATAAGGCGGTGCCAATCTTGTTTTACTCCTTTATTCGTGGAACCAGTCATCCAAATTCAGTTTGAATCTCCAATTAATAATCCCAACAAATCAAATGAATTAGAGTTTATTTGAACCGGTTATCATTTTGGTATGAAAGCGGTGATTGGAAGGATTTTTAACCCATAAGAAGAAAGTAATTTTTGTTCCCGATTTAGAATCATAAATACCTTTGGTGAGGTTTATTAACAAAATAAAAATTGAAATTTGCCAATGCAAGAAATTGCATAAATTTCAGAACGAATATGTAACTTTATCTGATTCTATATACTCATCTTAAAATAAATATTATACAATGAAAAAATCCATATCCTTTCTGCTGTTGTTAATTTTTTCAGTTTTTCATTCAAATGCCCAAATCGATGCAAGTTTGTTTCGTTACCCCGATGTTTCAAAAACACACATTACCTTTGTTTATGCTGATGATATCTGGATTGTTCCCAAAGAAGGGGGCTTAGCTTCCAGACTAAGTTCACCTGATGGAGAAGAAATTTCTCCCAAATTTTCACCCGATGGAAAAACGATAGCGTTTTCGGGAAACTACGATGGCATTCCTGATGTATACACCATACCTGCTTTGGGAGGAATTCCCGAACGCATTACATTTCACGGAGGAATCGTGCAGGGCTGGCAGCCTAATGGCGAAAAGATAATGTTTGCCTCGTCAAAGGAAAGTGGACGGCTACGCTTCAACAGGCTGTTTACAATCGATAAAAACGGCGGATTGCCTCAGGTACTTCCTCCGGCTTATGCTGAATCGGGCAGCTTTTCACCCGATGGCAGGTTACTTGCATTTACTGACAAATCAAGGCTGTATCGCACATGGAAGCGTTACCGTGGTGGAATGGCTCCCGATATTTATGTAATGAACCTTGATGATTATTCAACAAGTAATATCACAAAAAATGATGCAAGCGACGAACTCCCCATGTGGCACGGCAGCAAAATTTATTACCTTTCGGATAATGGCCCTGAAAAACGGTACAACATCTGGGCATACGATACATCTGTTAAAACTTCGGAGCAACTGACTGATTTTACAGATTTCGATGTTCATTTTCCTTCCATTGGCCCTGATGATATTGTCTTTGAAGCAGGAGGCAACTTATACCTGATGAACCTGAATTCAGGCAAATCTGATAATGTTAACATTCAGGTGGTGACTGATTTGTTTGCCACTTTGCCACGTACGGTAAAAGGCGAGGAATACATGCAGCACTACAACATTTCGCCTGAAGGATACAGGGCATTGATTGAAACCCGCGGAGAAATCTTTTCGGTTCCTGCAGAAAAAGGTTTTATTAAAAATCTCACCCAAAGTTCAGGGTCGGCACAACGATACCCGGCATGGTCACCCGATGGTAAAACTATAGCTTTCTGGAGCGACGCATCCGGTGAATACGAACTGACTCTTTACAACATCGAAAAGGGAACTTCGGAAAAAATTACCAACCTCGGCCCAGGATTCAGGTACAATATTTACTGGTCGCCCGATTCAAAAAAAGTGGTTTATGTGGACCAGGCAATGAATATAAATGTTACAGATGTGGCTTCCGGCAAAACCAAAACAATTGATAAAGGATTGTGGATGTTCCAGGGAGATTTGAATAATTTTATTGCATCATGGTCACCTGACAGCCGCTGGATTTCATGGGGCCGCGGAGCCGAAAACCGCAATTCTGTGATTTTTATTTATGATACCCGGAACGACAAAAAAGAGCAGGTAACTTCTGATTACTACAATAACTTCTCCCCCGCTTTCGATCCGCAGGGCAAATACCTGTATGTTTTGACCAACCGGGCCATGCAACCGGCATACAGCGATTTTGACAATACATTTATTTATGATAATTCAACACTTGTTGCAGCTATCAGCCTTAAAAAAGATACACCTTCGCCTGCGGAACCCGAAAATGACAATGCAGATGAGAAAGCAAAAGAAACAGAAGAAAAAGGCAGTTCAAAGGACGAAGAGCCAAAAGATACTGCCAAAGTAAAAAACGTTGAAATTGAATTCAGCGGACTTGAAAAGCGATTGGTTCTTTTGCCCGTAGATGCAGGTAATTACCGCAATTTATCGGCAGCAAAAGACAAGATAATTTTTCACGACTTAACAAATGCTCAAGGGAACAGTGATAAAAAACCTGTGGTATACTGGGACTTGAAAGAACGTGAACTGAAAACCATCGTAAATAATGCAGATAATTATTTGCTGTCGGCAAATAATGAAAAGCTTTTAATTTCGGATAAGCAGAAATTGAGTATCATCGAAGTGAAGGAAAGTCAGAAAGTGGACAAGTACGTTCCGCTTCAGGAAATTGAAATAACTGTGCAGCCAAAAGTTGAATGGAAACAGCTTTTCATGGATACCTGGCGGTTTGAACGTGATTATTTCTACGATGAAAACATGCATGGGCTCGACTGGAAAGCGATGAAATCAAAATACGAAAAGCTTATTGACCAGGCTGTCAGCCGCGAAGATGTGAATTTTGTCCTGGGAGAATTAATCGGTGAAATGAATGCTTCACATACATACAAAGGAGGCGGCGATTTGGAAAAACCGAATAAAAGAAATGTAGGATATCTTGGGGTCGACTGGAAAATAAATAACGGACATTATCAGATTGCCCGGATTCTGGAAGGTGCGGTTTGGGATGCTGAAGCCCGCTCCCCTCTCGCCGAACCCGGTGTTGATGTTCAGGAAGGCGATTATGTATTTGCTGTAAATGGCATACCACTAACCATCGATAAAGAACCAACAGCAGCATTTTTGGGGTTGGGTGGAAAAACGGTGGAGCTGACTGTTAGCAAAACACCTTCAGCAGAGAATTCAAAAAAGGTAGTGGTAAAAACAATGGATAGCGAAAGCCGGCTCCGGCACCTTGCATGGATTGAGGAAAAACGACAAAGAGTAAGTGAAGCAACTGACGGTAAAGTAGGTTACATTTATGTGCGCAGTACCGGGATTGACGGGCAGAATGAACTGGCCCGGCAGTATTACGGACAGTGGAACAAGGACGGGCTCATTATCGATGAACGTTTTAACAGTGGCGGCCAGATTCCTGATCGGTTTGTGGAACTTTTAAACCGCAATGCACTGGCCTATTTTGCCGTTCGCGACGGTCATGACTGGCAATGGCCTCCCGTGGCGCATTTCGGGCCAAAGGTGATGATGATAAACGGCTGGAGCGGTTCAGGCGGTGATGCTTTTCCTGATTACTTCCGCAAATCAGGTTTGGGTCCGCTGCTGGGCACAAGAACGTGGGGCGGATTAATCGGAATCAGCGGACTACCGCAGTTGATTGATGGCGGCTCAATTACTGCTCCTACATTCAGAATGTATGATCCTTCAGGAAAATGGTTTAAAGAGGGTCATGGTGTCGATCCCGATATCCCTGTCCCGGAGGATCACCAAAAACTTGCTAAAGGTATCGATAATCAGCTGGAAGAAGCCATTGATTATATTAATGCCGAATTGAAAAAGAACCCTGTAAAATGGCCGCAGCATGAACCTTACGAAAAAAGATAGTAGATTAAAACGGTCTGTTCAGTGCACGCTCCTGCTGAGGGTGTAGCTGAATTTTTACCGGACTTTATGTTTGATTTACTCTTAAAACTAACTAAGGGTTAACAGATTTACCAATAAAAACTTTAAAGTAATTTTGAAATGAAAAAATTATCCCTGTTAATTATTTTAATGGCAACCATGATACAAACAAATTTTGCCCAGGATAACGATCCGTACCAGTGGCTGGAAGAGGTGGAAAATGAAAAAGCATTGAGTTGGGTGGAGGACTGGAATGAAAAGACTCTTGATGTTTTAACATCTCAGCCTGCTTATCAGAGAATGTATGAGAAGGATTTGGAAATATATAACTCCACAGATCGAATCGCCGACCCCGCGATTTACAGAAATTATATTTATAATTTCTGGCAGGACCAGGAACATGAACGCGGAATCTGGCGCAGGACTAAAATGGAAAGCTATCTGGGTAAAAATCCGGATTGGGAGATTTTACTTGATTTGGATGAACTTTCTAAAAAGGAGAACGAAAAATGGGTTTTTAAGGGTGTAACAGGATTGTTTCCGGATTACAACCGGTTTTTAATAAGCCTTTCAAAGGGTGGTGGCGACGCTGTGATAATCAAGGAATTTGATGTGAATTCCAAATCATTTGTTGAGAATGGTTTTTTTGTTCCAGAAGCCAAAGGCAGCGCCAGTTGGATTGACGAAAATACAATTATGGTTTCTTCTGATTTCGGTAATGGCCTCACGACTTCAGGCTATCCGAAACAGGTAAAAATATGGAAAAGAGGTACTGATTTAAAAAATGCAAAACTCCTGTTCGAAGGGGATGAAAACAGTGTGGGAATCTGGGGTTATACGTTTCCAACCAAAACTAAAACCTACAGGATTGTTATGGAAAACACTACCTTTTTTACGTCAGATTTTTATGTCGTTGAAAATGAAAAGCTCATCAAACTTGATGTTCCAAATGATATTGAAATGTCCACCATCCTCAACGGGCAGGTAATTTTTCAACTGAAATCGGATTGGGATATAAACGATACTTCCTTTAAACAAGGTGCAGTAATCAGCACTGATTATGATGATTTGATAAATAACCGGAAGAATTTTGAACTTATCGTTCAACCCGGTGAACGATCAAGTGTAACTGAAATTTCGATTACTGAAAACAGGCTGCTTGTAAATTTGTTATCGAATGTAAAAAGTGAGCTGTACGCTTACAATAAAGAAGGAATTTGGAAAAAAGAGAAAATAAACGTTCCTGATTTTGGCTCCGTCTCGTTGGGAACTTCTGATTATTTCAGTGACGACTACTTTTTCTATTTTCAAAATTTTCTTGAACCATCATCACTCTATCTGGGTAATGCTAAAAGCGGCAAGATTGAAAAGATAAAATCGACACCTGCATATTTTCCGGCAGAAAATTACGAGGTGCAGCAATTTGAAGCGACTTCGAAAGACGGCACCAAAATTCCATACTTTGTGGTTAGTTCCAAATCATTAAAAATGAATGGCGAAAATCCAACTTTGCTTTATGCTTACGGTGGATTTGAGGTGCCAATGTTACCCAAATATTCAGCGATTACAGGAACTTCGTGGCTCGAACATGGAGGAGTTTATGTACTAGCGAATCTTCGTGGTGGTGGTGAATTTGGACCAAAATGGCACCAGGCTGTTTTAAAGGAAAACCGGCAAAAAGTATTCGATGATTTTCATGCAGTGGCAGAAGATTTAATCAGCCGTAAAATTACATCACCGGAGAAACTTGGCATTTACGGCGGTAGTAACGGCGGATTGCTTGTTGGTGTTGCTTTTACACAACGCCCCGATTTGTACAAGGCAGTGGTTTGCGCAGTTCCGCTTCTCGACATGAAGCGCTACAACAAGTTGCTGGCAGGTGCAAGCTGGATGGCTGAATATGGAAATCCGGACATTCCTGAAGAATGGGAATATATTAAAAAATATTCACCCTATCAAAATGTAAAGCAAGGAATGAAGTACCCTGAAGTATTTTTTACCACTTCCACCCGCGACGACCGCGTACATCCGGGTCATGCACGTAAAATGGTGGCCAAGATGCATGATATGGGATATAAAGTTTTTTATTTTGAAAATACGGAAGGAGGGCATGCCGGCGCGTCAACCAATGAACAACGGGCTAAGGTTTCAGCACTTATTTATTCCTATTTACACATGAAACTTATGAATAATTAATGCAGCTTCCGGGCGAGCAGGTGGTGAACTAAATTTCATAAAAGAGGGATCAGCATTTCTGAAGTACATTATCAGCATTTTGCACCTTAAAAATCAGCATAACATAATACAATATTTTGTTGTTTTTGGATTATGTTTGTTCTGTACAAACCCAGTACACGACCAGGTAGACGCTTTTGAATATTATTGAGTAATCCCGGAAGACGCGCCGGGATTATTTTTTTTCCTATCTGCGTCAACTCAAAATCTTCAGATTATTCAGTAAAACACTTGCAGAAACCGGCTCTTAAAAAATGATTTAATGCTTTAAATCGAGAAGGTGAGAAGGCGAGAATACTTTGGCGTTTTAATGTACATATGTAAGAATGGGCTTCTTTCCTTGGATTCATGCATTTATACCTTCATTCCATCTAACTGTTCAACTCAACATTAACCTTTTGAATCACAAGCCTTCCAACGCTAAATCCTTTCATTGTCATCTCTTTCTGAGAAAAATAATCCGGATTAAAAGCTTAAAAATGTATCATATATTACAGAATAAAATGGATGATTTATGTAAATTAGATAAAAAATCAAATTTAACTACATGAATATCCAAGGAAATTCAAAAAGAGGTCTTGCAGGAACCACTCTGGGATTCTTCTTCGGTTTTGCTGCAGTTGCATTATACGGCCCCACTGCCATTAAATTTAAAGAAGCAATGGATCTTTCTCCAACCCTTCTGGGCCTGCTCATTGCAATTCCATCGCTTTCGGGCTCTTTACTCCGCATACCATTCGGGGCATGGGTGGATACAACCGGAGGGAAAAAGCCTTTTTTCATTCTTCTGCTATTAAGCGTAATTGGTTTGGGCGGAGTTACCTTCCTGCTATACATATCATATCCGGATGGGATGAATGGGTTGTATGGACTGGTGCTGCTTTTTGGTTTCCTGAGCGGTTGTGGTATTGCCACATTTTCAGTGGGTATCGGGCAAACTTCATATTGGTATCCACGAAACAAACAGGGAATGGCGCTGGGAACCTTTGCGGGTATTGGCAATCTTGCACCCGGTATTTTTTCACTGATTTTACCTTTATTCCTTACAGCTTACGGATTTATTTCAGCGTATTTTGCCTGGTTTCTGTTTTTAATGCTCGGCACAATACTTTATGGAATTATTGGTGTAAACGCTCATTACTTCCAATACAGGAAAGCAGGATTACCAGTTACAGAAGCAAAGGAAAAGGCCCTTGCCGGAGGACAGGAAATATTTCCAACCGGCAGCGTAAAAGACAGCCTCATCAACTCAGCCAAAATAAAAAACACCTGGGCACTGGTGGTGCTTTATTTTACAACATTTGGCGGCTTCATTGCATTAACAGCATGGTTTCCGACTTACTGGGCCGAGTACCAGAATTTTGCTCCTGTAAAAGCAGGATTGTTCACTGCCATCTTTTCAATACTTGCGTCGGCTGTTCGCATCCCCGGTGGCTCTATAGCCGATAAGTTTGGAGGTGAAAAGATGGCGTTGTTTTCTATGGCTGCCATTTTGATTTCTGCTGCGGTTTTATCAGTTGCCGGTTCAATTTTGATCAGTATGGCAGCAGTAGTTTTGCTTGCTGCCGGAATGGGAATTGCAAATGCAGCAGTATTCAAATTGGTGCCGGTATACGTTCCGGAGTCTGTTGGCGGTGCAGCCGGTTGGGTTGGTGGATTGGGCGCTTTCGGAGGTTTTGCCCTGCCACCAATAATGGGTGCTATTGCAGGAGCATACGGAGCAATTGGCTATGCACGCGGTTTTGTCGTCTTTATTGGACTGTCACTTATTAATTTAATTATTATTTATCTCCTGCTTAAAAACAGAAAAGAAAAAGACGCCGCTTCATTTTAAGTAAATCAGAATAAAAAGACAAATTTTATGAGCCTGCTAAATAAATTGATTTATTTCAGTAAAAATGTTTCAAAATCTTCGGATAAACATATTGTTACAACAGAAGAAAATCGCGAGTGGGAAAGCTATTACCGAAACCGGTGGCAATATGATAAAGTTGTTCGTTCCACACATGGAGTGAATTGTACCGGTTCGTGTTCCTGGAAGATATATGTAAAAAACGGGCTGGTTACATGGGAAGTTCAGCAAACAGATTATCCGGAAACCCGTCCGGGCTTGCCGAATCATGAACCACGCGGTTGTCCGCGCGGCGCCAGTTATTCATGGTACCTTTACAGTGCCAATCGGGTGAAATACCCTATGATTCGCGCAACGCTTGTAAAAGCTTACCGCAACGCCAAATCGGAACTGAACGATCCGGTTAAAGCCTGGGAAAGGTTGATGCAGGATTCCGAATTGTCAAAAAAATATAAAGCCGAGCGTGGTTTGGGTGGAATGATTCGTGCCGGCTGGAACGAAGTAAATGAGATAATTGCTGCTGCAAATATTTATACCATAAAAACGTATGGCCCCGATCGGTTGGCAGGTTTCACTCCCATTCCTGCAATGTCGATGGTTTCCTATTCTTCGGGAACACGTTATTTGAGTTTACTCGGTGGTACCATACTCAGCTTCTACGATTTTTACTGCGACCTGCCGCCATCATCACCTCAAACATGGGGCGAACAAACTGATGTTCCCGAAAGCGCCGACTGGTACAACTCCTCATTTTTAATGCTCTGGGGTTCCAATGTTCCGCTTACCCGTACACCCGATGCGCCTTTTTACACGCAGGTGCGCTATAAAGGAACAAAAACGATAAATATCTCACCTGATTTTAACGAAGCTGCCAAATTCGCCGACCTGTGGATGAAACCAAAACAAGGTACTGACGCAGCCCTGGGAATGGCTATGGGGCATGTTATTTTAAAAGAATTTTATCTCAATAATAAAACACCCTATTTTGAAGAATACAGCCGCCAATATACTGATTTACCTTTTTTGGTGAAAATTGAAAAACAAAATGGAAGGTATGTTGCCGCCAAAATGGTTCGGGCAAATGATTTAAACGAAAGCACAAAAGAAGTAGAAAATGCAGAGTGGAAACCTGTTCTGTTGGATGAAATCAGTTCAGGGTTTGTTATCCCCAACGGCACAATTGGTTCGCGCTGGGATAAAAGCCGAAAGTGGAACCTGGAGCTAAAAGATGCGGTTACCGGTAAAGATATTCAGCCGCAACTTTCTGTTTTCAAAGACTATGATGAACTAATTGAAGTTGCATTTCCCTATTTTGGAGGAGAAACTTACAGACATGAACATTTCAATGCAACTTCGCACAAGGATATTTTACTTCGGAAGATTCCGGTAAAGAAGGCGCCCGAAGGTGATTTTTTCTATTGCACTGTTTTCGATCTGATGGTGGCCAATTATGGCATTTCGCGCGGACTGGAGGATGAAAATTCAGCATCCGGTTATGAGCAGGACTTGCCGTACACACCTGCCTGGCAGGAAAAAATAACAGGGGTACCTGCTTCACAGGTTATTTCAACAGCACGACAGTTTGCTGAAAATGCAGCAAAAACAAAAGGAAAATCGATGATTATTATCGGTGCCGGCGTAAACCACTGGTTTCATACCGATATGATTTACAGGAGCGCCATAAACATGCTGGTTTTTTGCGGTTGCATTGGAAAATCAGGTGGTGGCTGGGCGCATTATGTGGGGCAGGAAAAGTTGCGTCCGCAAACCGGCTGGCTGCCGCTGGCATTTGCCCTGGACTGGAACCGGCCGCCGCGTCAGATGAATACAACATCCTATTTTTATATGCACACCGACCAGTGGCGCTACGAGAAAGTAGGTTTGTCGGAACTCATTTCTCCACTGGCAAACAAAGAGGAATGGGCTTCCAAATCAATGATCGATTGTAATGTAAAAGCCGAGCGAATGGGTTGGCTGCCATCCTCCCCTCAACTTTCAGATAATCCGTTGCACCTGTCCAAACAAGCGGATACAGAAGGAAAAGACGTTGAAAAGTTTATTACCGGCAAATTAAAAAACAAAGAATTAAACATTGCTTCTGAAGATCCGGACAATCCTAAAAACTTTCCGCGAAATCTGTTTGTCTGGAGATCGAATTTATTGGGTTCGAGTGCCAAGGGAATGGAATATTTTATGAAACATTTGTTAGGTACACAAAACAGCGTGCTGGGCGATGACTTGAAGGCGAATGGCGAACAACTTCCGCAGGAAGTAAAATGGTACGATGAAGCTCCGGAAGGCAAGCTTGATTTACTGGTTACACTCGACTACAGAATGTCAACCACCACGCTGCATTCCGATATTATTTTGCCTGCTGCTACCTGGTACGAGAAGAACGACCTCAGTACTTCCGATATGCACCCCTTTATCCATCCGTTTTCAAGAGCAGTCGATCCGGTGTGGGAAGCCCGCTCCGACTGGGACATTTTTAAAGGACTTGCCAAACGTTTTTCTGAACTGACAGAAAATCATCTTGGAAAGGAAAAAGATATAGTCCTGCTGCCACTGCAGCACGACTCGCCAATGGAAATTTCGGAAACTGCATCTGCCGAAGACTGGAAAGAAAGTAATCGGGAACTTAAACCGGGTAAAAACATGTCGAAGATTATTGAGGTCATTCGCAATTATCCGGAAACATATCATCGGTTTACAAGCCTTGGACCGCTAATGGCAAAGGTGGGAAATGGCGGAAAAGGAATCAACTGGAATACTGAAACAGAAGTTGATTTTCTTAAAAAACTGAATAAAACTTCTGATAATCCGGGAGAAACAAATGGTCTGGCGAAAATTGAAACGGATATTCATGCAGCAGAAATCATTCTTACACTGGCCCCTGAAACCAACGGTCATGTTGCAATAAAAGCCTGGGAATCACTTGAAAAATCAACCGGAAGGAGCCACAGGCATCTTGCAGAAAACCGGGAGGATGAAAAGATAAGGTACAAAGATCTGCTTGCACAACCACGAAAAATTATTACTTCACCCATCTGGAGCGGCGTCGATTCGGATAAAGTTTCGTACAATGCAGGATATACAAATGTACATGAATTAATTCCATGGCGAACACTTACCGGAAGACAAACCACTTATCAGGACCATCCATGGATGATTGCTTTCGGTGAAAACCTTGTGTGCTATAAACCGCCGATAAATACCAAATCGATAAATAAAATCCTAACCCATGTTAAGGACTCGAACGAATATCTTGTAATTAACATGATGACGCCACACAACAAGTGGACCATTCACTCGTCGTGGTCGGATAATTTGCTGATGCTGACCCTTGGGCGTGGCGGCCCTGTCGCCTGGATGAGCGAAAAAGATGCTGCTAAAATCATGCTGAAAGATAATGACTGGATAGAAGTGTTCAATGTAAACGGCGCTTCAGTGGCGAGGCTGATTGTTTCGCAACGTGTGCCCGAAGGCGCTCTGATTATGTACCACAACCAGGAACGCACCGTAAATATGCCTGTAAACCAGATTAACGGCAACCGGGGCGGCGTACATAATTCTGTGGAACGCCTCAGCCTGAAACCAACGCACATGATTGGCGGCTACGCACAATTAAGCTACGGTTTCAATTATTACGGGACAATTGGTTCCAACCGCGATGAATTTGTAGTAATCCGCAAGTTGAAAAAAGTAGAATGGAAAGATGAACCTGTGGAAGAAAATTAAAAAATCAACATCATGAAAATACGTGCACAAATAGCAATGGTTTTAAACCTCGATAAATGTATCGGTTGCCACACCTGCTCGGTAACCTGCAAAAATGTGTGGACTTCGCGGAAAGGGATGGAATACGTTTGGTTCAACAATGTGGAAACGAAACCCGGCATCGGTTACCCTGATGAATGGGAGAACCAGAAACGCTGGAAGGGAGGCTGGAAACTGGACAAAGACCGATTGACACCTCAAACAGGAGGTAAAGGCAAAATCATGAAAAACATTTTTGCCAATCCTGATATGCCTCTAATCGATGACTATTATGAACCATTCACATTTAATTATTCCATCCTGCATAAAGGCTCGAGGTTCAAAACACCGCCCTCAGCACGACCCTATTCAATTTTGACCGGAAAGCCTATGGAAAAGATTGAAAAAACACCCAACTGGGAAGATGATTTGGGTGGCGAATTTGAAAAGCGAAGCAGGGAAACCAATTTCAATGACGTGCAAAAAGAAATATACGGTGAATTTGAAAATTCTTTCATGATGTACCTTCCGCGCCTTTGCGAACATTGTCTCAACCCCACATGTCTGGCTGCCTGCCCGTCGGGAGCCATTTATAAACGCGAGGAAGACGGTATCGTGCTCATCGATCAGAACCGGTGCCGTGGATGGCGGCATTGTGTAAGCGCCTGTCCGTATAAAAAAGTATATTTTAACTGGGAAACCAATAAATCGGAAAAATGCACCTTTTGCTACCCGCGAACCGAAGTGGGTGATGCAACTATTTGCAGCGAATCATGCGTTGGAAGAATCCGGTACATTGGAATGATGCTGTACGATGCAGATAAGATTTATGCGGCTGCCTCAACTCCTGACGAAAAAGATTTGTATGGCGAACATCTGAGTCTGTTCCTCGACCCAAATGATCCTGCAATCATTGAAGAGGCGCAAAAGCAGGGAATCCCATACAATGTGCTGGAAGCAGCCCAAAAATCACCCATCTATAAAATGGCTATCGACTGGAAAGTGGCTTTCCCGCTACACCCTGAATTCCGCACATTACCCATGGTTTGGTATGTGCCGTCGCTCTCCCCGATTCAGGCTGCTGCCGACAGCGGGAAACTTGGCACAAACGGCATCCTTCCGGATGTGGAATCACTCCGGATTCCAAATAAATACCTTGCAAATTTATTCACTGCAGGCGACGAAAAACCAATCATAGCCGCACTGAAAAAAATGCTGGCAATGCGTGCCTATATGAGAAGTAAAACAGTAGACAATGAAACAAACACTGAAGTATTAAAAGAAACAGGCTTAACCCCTGATGAAATGGAAAAAATGTATGAGCTGATGGCAATTGCCAGTTACAATGACCGGTTTGTTATCCCGACTTCGCATAAAGAATATGCTGATGATGTTTTTGATAAAAAAACATCGGGAGGTTACCCTAAAAATTATGGAACAAAGTCTGAACTTTTTAAAAATCTGTTTGGAGGAATTTAAATGATTAAAACCTATAAAATATTGTCATTGTTGCTTTCGTATCCCAATATTGAATTGATGGATTTTTTACCGGAAGCGGAAATGGAGCTGCGCAACGAAGCACTGCTTTCAATTGATCAACTGGAAGAAGTGACACAGTTTATTCATCATTTCAGAAAAATGGAGTTAACCGACTGGCAGGCGGAATATGTTCAGTTGTTCGACTATTCACGAAGCGCTTCGCTTCATTTATTTGAACACGTAAAAAGCGATTCGAAAGACCGTGGACAGGCGATGGTTGATATGCTTGGGTTCTACAAGAAAAACGGGTTGCAACTTTCAGCAAATGAACTGCCAGATTATCTGCCAGTATTTCTTGAATTTTTATCCACCTGTGCAGCCGGCAAAGCCGCCGGACTTTTAGCTGATCCTGTTCATATTATTGCCCGGATTCACGCAGCGCTCGAAGAAAAAAAGAACAGGTACATGCACATTTTATCGGCGGTGATTTCTCTTTCTGCAAAACAACCCGATGCTAAAGTTACTGAAATAATAATCAGGAATGAAAAGCCGCAGAACCTTGATGCGGAATATGAAGAAAGTCCTGTTGAATTTGGGACCAACGATACTTGTATAAATTGTAAATAAAACTGAAATGGAATATTATATCAATAATTTTTTATTTACCTATTTCCCTCACATTGCATTTGCAGTGTTTTGGTTCGGACTGTTTACCCGGTTTATTTTAGCGAACAAAACCATCCAGGCAAAATCCACCCAATTGATGACAAATAAAGGTTTAATATGGGGAAGCAATCTTTTTCACTATGGAATTATTGTTGTTTTCTTCGGCCACTTCACACTGTTCCTGCCCGAAAATGTCTACCACCTTGTAATGACAACTGAAACAAAGCGGATGATAGCCATCATTTTTGGATCACTTTTCGGAATTATGACTTTTATCGGTCTTATTATCCTTGTGACCCGGAGAACCACTGACACCCGACTTCGGTTTAACAGTCAGTTTGCCGATTATTTTATCCTTTTGCTTTTGCTGTTGGAAACAATTCTTGGTTTGATCTCAGTAACGAAAACCGTTTCTTCTCCGCTTGAGAATTATACCTCGCTGGGAGTATGGGCCCAAAAAGTAATAACTTTTCAACCCGAAGCGGGAGCTATGATTGCGAAACACAACATTATGTACAAAATTCATTTTGTAACCGGCTTACTTATTTTCATGATTTTCCCCTACACCAAACTGATGCATATGATAGTTTATCCAATCGCCTATTTTTTCAGGTCAGGCTATCAGCTGGTGCGAAAAAGAGGATAAACATTATTTAAAATGAATATATATTTGTTATTAACTGCATCGTGGACTAAAAGGTCCTTTTGTAATTAAGTAAATTATATTTACATTTACATGATTGGTTCAGAATAAAATCCACAGTATGAACCTTTGAAATAACAAATGGATAAACAGTTAATTATTAAACAAATTTAAATTATTACAAATGAAAAATGTAACACAGGTATTATCCGAAGAACATCAAAACATCCTGAAAGTACTCAACATCGTGTTGGAGGAATGTGAACAGTTAACGTATGGAAAAAAGTTGGATAAGAAATTCTTCAACGAAGTAATTGAATTTATTAAAAATTATGCCGACGGATTTCACCATGTAAAAGAAGAGGACATCCTTTTTAAAACCATGCTGAATAGTGCAGAACACATGCACTGCAATCCAATACCGGTAATGTTGAACGAACATGACGCTGGCCGTCAATACGTTAAAGGAATGGAAAGGGCGCTTTCGCAGGAAAATGTAAAAGCACTTCTTGAAAACGCAACGGGTTACTGTTATTTACTTCAAAACCATATTTATAAAGAAGATAATATTTTATATCCCATGGCTGAGCAGGGTCTGGATGACCAGCAGAAGCAGCACGTTGATGAATTGTACAGTAAAGTCAATGCTTCGGATTTTTACGTAAAAAGTATTAATGATTTCATTAATACACTGAAAGAAACTTCAACAGCCAGCCAATAAATTTCATGGAACAATTCAATTCTTTACAGGGTAAGCTAACCAAAAAAGTTTATATAGTCTTCATCCGGAACCTCATGATATCGGCTTCTGCATTTATCCGGTAGTTATCAGTAAGACAATAATTTCAGCATCTCCCGGGCGAAATAAGGAGCCAACATCACACCTTTTGCTCCCAAACCGTTAAAAACAAAAAGATTCCTGTATTCCGGATGCATTCCCAATACAGGTCGGCGATCTGCTGTAGCAGGTCGGATTCCCGCCCAATGATTTTCTATTGTATAATCGCATGTAATTACATTTTCGAGCCTTTGGGTAATTGATAACTTTCCATCCTCCGTTGGATCATCCGAAAGGTCGTTCCATTCGTAAGTTGAGCCAACTTTAAACCGCTGATTACCTACCGGCAATACAAAGACTTTATTATTCAATATAAATTCTTCTGAAAGCAATGGTGCATGAATCAATAAAACTTCTCCTTTTACCGGCACCATTTTCACCCACCGGAAATAAGGATTATTCCGGATGTGGGCGCCTTCACAAAATATAACTTTTGAAGCTTTTACCTCACCAATTTCAAAACATCCGGCTGAAGGTTTTATTTGCTGAAAATTAAAAGTTGTATCTGTTATCAGATTGTTTGTTCTGAAAAAAAGGTCAGCCTGTTTTAAAAATGAAGAGAGATTTACATATCCTGAGCCGCTGACCTGCCCAAAACCGGCAGCCGGCATTACATTTTTTACAGGAGAAAAATCATCCACAGAAAAAATAGATGAATTGAATTCAGGTTCTTGTTTCCGTTGAAGCCACAACTTTTTTTCCTGTGCTGAAAGAGATTTTAAAATTTTCTTTTCAAAATAAAACTGTTTGTTTAAAAGATTCTCCAGGTTGTTGTATGTTTCTTTTGCCACAGGCAGCAATTCATCGAGGAGCCAGCTTTTGTTGAGTCGCTTAAATACAAGCGGATTTATCATTCCTGCGGCTACTTCGCTTGCCCTGCTCTTTTCGGGTGATGAAACAATGCGAAAATCTATGCCTTTTTTCATCATTTCGAATGCAAGCAAGGTTCCTGCCAAACCATTTCCAACAATAAAAAAATCCACCTTTTTCATTCAGTATTGCTCATCAGTTCAATGGCTTCAGTAACTGTTTCAACCGGCAATTGGCAAACCCCTTCCCTGCAAACATAAATCAGCGTTTTTCCTTTTAGATAACGATCTTTTAGTACAGGCACATTACTTTTGTTTTCTGAAAAAGCCCATAGAATATTAGGGTGATAACCTGATTGAAGTTGCTGCACCTGTTCTTTTGCACCGGCTCCGCAAACAGCAATTTCATAAAACGGTGCCGTTATTTTTAGAATCAAAGTTCCCCAGTTGGAATAAGCCATCGGATAGCTTTCAAAATTGGAAGTAAACAGTTTCAGCATATTACTGGCGTAATTTTTATACTTCGGTTCACCCAAAATAAGATATAGTTTATGAAGGTTATTGGCCATCACTGAGTTTGCTGCCGGCACAACATTGTCTTCATTCTGAAAATGATTGGTTAACACTTCTGAACCTGCTTTTTCTGCATAATAAAACAAACCACTTTCTTCGTCAAAGAAATTTTTTAAAGTATAGCTGAGCAGTTTAGATGCATCATTTATCCAAATTTCTTCACCTGTGATTTCAAACAGAGAAAGAAAAGATTGGATTGTCAGGGCATAATCTTCAAGAAAACCATCTACTGAGCTTTTTCCATTTTTCCAGCTGTGAAACATTTTCCCATCTTCAAGGATCACATTTTCTTTTAGAAACTGTGCATTTCTTTTCGCCAAATCAAGGAAATATTCATCATGAAATGCAAGATAAGCATCAGCCAAACCCTGTATAACAAGTGCGTTCCACGACGCAAGGGTTTTATCATCAAGCCCCGGCCGCACACGATTTGTCCGTTCATGAAGAAGTTTTTGTTTCCACCTGCTTATTTTTTTCTGCAATTGCTCAGGTGACATATTTTTAGCGTTGGCAAATTCCTTCTCTGAATTGCTGCGCAGAAGAATATAATTCCCCTGTTCCCATAAACCGTTTGAATTTACATTGAAGTATTCTGAAAACAATTCATAGTCCCCTTCAAGAATATTTTCAATTTCGGAAGCTTTCCATACGTAAAATTTACCTTCCTCGCCTTCGCTGTCAGCATCCAGAGAAGAGTAAAAAGCCCCCGATTCATCTGTTAATTCGCGGGTAATAAATTCAACAGTTTCATAAACTACAGTTTTAAACTCTTCCTGATTGAAATGCAGAAATCCTTTTGAATAAAGGCTGATAAGTTGTCCGTTATCATAAAGCATCTTTTCAAAATGCGGCACTTTCCATTTGTTGTCAACAGAATAGCGTGCAAAACCGCCGCCAACCTGGTCATAAATGCCACCACGCGCCATTTCTTCCAGAGTTACTTTAACAAAATCCAGAACTGTTTTGTCATTTGTCAGAAAACCATAATAAAGCAGAAATTCGTGATTTACCGGCATTGGAAATTTAGGTTGCCCCCATCTTCCGCCTTTTTGCATATCAAACTTACTTTTCCATTTATTCACTGCGCGTTCAGGTAAATCTGAGCTTACAGGGACTTCATCTTTTGGTTCGATTAGCGAAACCTGCCGGATTCCATTCTGAAGATCTTTTGCATACTGTTCTATCTGTTCAGGATTCTGTCTCCTGAAATCTGCTACTGCAGCCAGGTTTTCCAGCCACATTTCTTTTGGAAAATAAGTCCCGCCCCAAACCGGACGACCGTCGGGCATAGCAATGACATTAAGCGGCCAGCCTCCCTGCTGACGCATGAGTTGAACGGCAGTCATGTAAAAATGATCTACATCAGGACGTTCTTCCCTGTCCACTTTTATGCAAATGAAATTTTCGTTCATCACTTCTGCTACCTGCTCATCTTCAAAGCATTCGCGTTCCATCACATGACACCAGTGACATGCTGCGTAACCAATACTCACCAGAATTAATTTGTCTTCTTCCTTTGCCTGTTTGATAATTTCTTCGCTCCACGACTGCCACTTCACAGGATTATGAGCATGTTGGAGAAGGTAAGGCGATGTTGAATTAACCAATGCATTGGTGTATTTATGTTCCATTTTACCTGATTTTATCCGGATGGGAAAATCCTTTTCATTTAAAAGCAGAACAACTGCAAATCCTGAATGTTTTAAGATAGTTTCCGATGAAAATCGTGATTATTTTCTTCAAAATAACAGACAGAATAAAAACAAGTTGTAAATTATTCTGAAATTTGTAACTTTCAGGCCAAAACTAAAACAATCCACCATGCCGGATTTATTCAAAACCTCAGGATTTATTACAGGAATTTTAATATTGATTTTTTTCATTTCCTGCACAAAGGAAGAGATTAAAAAAGAGCGGACTTTACAGGATGAAATGCATGAACTTGATTCAATCATCCAAAAAAAAGCAGCAGAAGGATTCAATATCGATACTACCGATCTTGGTGTTTATTACATTCTTTACGAACCGGGAACAGGTCCGTACCCTCAGGCAAGAGATACATGTTTTCTTGAATACAGGGCATATTTTCCTGACGGGACGATGTTCGACGCTTCAAAAGTATATGAATCAACCGGAATCTGGGATTTTATTTATCTCTACCAGGATTTGCCCACCGGAGTAAATGATGGAATTGCATTGATGAATTCAGGAACTGAAATTGAGCTTATTATTCCATCGCCTCTTGCATTTGGAGATAAAGGGTCAGTGAAAGTCCCACCATTTACAACAGTTATTTATGTAGCCAAAATGCATGAAATAAAAGTAAGAAAAGCAGAAAAGCATTAACTCATGAAATCAAAAAAAGGAGAACTCCACATACGAAATTCTCCTTTAAATGAACAGTTTTTTTACAGTTACAAATAAATTGTCCTTTTTTGGCGGTTGCTTTCCAGGCAAGCTTCAAGTATTTTTAACACCTGTATAGTTTGTTCGGGTTTAACTGATAAATCAGCGCCATTTCTTACAGCATCATATACATTGTTATAAAAAGCGTTGTAATTTCCTGCAACTGTTTCCACTTTCCCTTCATAGTTTACACCATCTTTTTCATATACAAGAACACCCCAGTCATCGTGAGGTTCTTTCCCCCAAAAATCACCAACAGGTAAATGACCTGCCTTTAAAAGTTCTTCCTGCGGGTCGATAGCCCATTTATGAAAAGTACCAACTTCTCCGTAAACACTATATCGAGGCCCTGGATTCTTTGCAAGATAAGTTGATTTCAGTATCACCGAAAAATCTTTGTATTCCAAACGAATATCATAATAATCAGTAACTTTTCCACCGGTACGCATTATTTTAAGATGAGCTGTAACCGTCAACGGTGTCCCAAAAAGAACACAAACCTGATCGACCATGTGCGAACCCAGATTATACAATACCCCAATAAATTCATTACCCTCCTCTTTCCATGTATTTTGAGCTACCTGAGCCCGGTAGCGATCGTAATGGGCTTCAAACTCCACCAGCCGTCCAAGGTTTCCATGTTCGAGAACCTTTTTAACCGTAAGAAAATCTCCGTCCCAACGCCTGTTTTGAAATGTTGTCAGAATTAATCCTTTTCCCCTGGCAATGTTGCTCAATTCTTCAGCCTGGTTACTTTTTTGCACCAACGGTTTTTCAACAACAACATGTTTTCCTGCATTCAAAGCCTGCTTTACCATTTCGTAATGCAGAATATCGGGGGTATTTACAATAACAAGTTCAATCTCCGGATGATTGATTATTTCATCATAACTGCGGACAATTTCCGCTTCCGGAAACAATTCTTTTGAATTCTCTTTGGTTCGTTCAAGAATCCGGACAACCTTAAAACCCTGATTTACTTTTAATAACGGCCCGTGAAACACCTGTCCCGACATCCCATATGAGGCAATTGCCGTTTTAATTTGTCTGCTCATTTATTCTGTTTTAAATTTTCCGGTGCAAAAATGTTAAAAAAACTTGTTTAATAACATTTATTTGAACAGCAATTTTCAATATATATATAGCCGATTAAAAAATAATTGATTGTAAATTCGAATTGTCAAACTAAAATGAAAGTCAATACATCCAAATTATGGAAAAATTTATTCAAAGTTTCATGCACAGGATTACCTGCTATAATCTCGAAACCGGTGATTTTCCCGGACCAATTGTTACAATATCGCGGCAATCGGGCTGCTCTGCCCAGCGAATTGCGATTAAACTATCAAAAATATTAACCGGTTACAGTTACATGTCGGACACAAAAACCGAGGCAAACTGGAAATGGGTAGATAAAGAAATTTTTGAGCAGGTGGTTAACGATATGGCCGTTGAAGTAAGAGAAGGAAAATTTAATGACAAGGAAGAAGCTATAAATATGCTCAATATGGTTTCGCAGGCATTTTCAAACGAAACGCTTTATGACATTTCGGATAAAAAACTGATTGACACATTCAAAGGAGTAATTTGCCGCCTTGCCTGTCAGGGACGTACAATAATAGTTGGACGATCTGCCGGAGTCATTTTAAAAGATGTTCCAAATAAGTTAAATATCAGGCTCGAAGCACCTCTCGAATGGAGAACCAACCGAATTATGCAATTGAAGGAATTCAGCAAGGAAGAAGCGATAGCATATGTGAAGGAAATAGATGAAAAAAGAGATTCATTCATTGAGAAGATTATCGGAAGGAAAGCTGAAAACAATGATTTTGATATCATACTTAACTATTCTACCCTGCAGGATGATGAAATTATTGATGCAATTGTAAGTATTCTTAAAAACAAAAAAATTATCGCTCCTCCTGAATAAAGTTTTGGAATTAGGCATTTAAATAATACACAATATTTTTCCGTTCAATCCCTTAAGGATTGTTATTTGACTATTACAGCAATCGTCCCGAAACGGGACGGCTATTTTTGTTCAATCCGAAAACGGATTGTAAAAGCCGATCCCACCCTGAAAAGGGTGATACAATAATAGCCGTCCCGAATCGGGACGGAAAAATATGCCGATAAAGGGAGAACCCTCGAAAGGGTTCAATCTAAACATCAGAGTATTAGAAGTATTTATTAAATGCCTAATTCAATAAAGTTTTTTTTAGCCATAAAAAAGTAATCCACCTTTTATTCTTTAAGTTGTTTTGAAAATTGTACTTTTGAAAATGAATATTAGTTATTAACAAGAATAAATAATATTAAAATCATGTCCAATCGTCGATTTTTTTTAAAAACAACTGCTGCTTTTGCAGCCGGAACCATGATCGTTCCAATGGTATCATGTTCCAAACCTGAAAATTTGATAGGTATCCAGTTGTATACGGTTCGCGATAAGATTAACCAGGATCTTGATTCCACACTTCAACGTCTGGCAGAAATAGGTTACAACTCAGCGGAAGCTGCCGGTTACAACCTTTCGGAAGGCACTTTTTACGGAATGAAACCTGATGAATTCGGAAACAAACTTACGGAACTTGGAATGCCTTTAAACAGCAGCCATTCTCCTGCAGAACCCGATACAGCTGATAAAGTGTTTACTGATGCAAAAGCTGCAGGTTGCCAGTATGTGATTTATCCGTATTTGCCGGAGCCAAACCGTGAAAACATCGACGGATACAAATCAACTGCTGAAAAATTCAATAAGGTTGGTGAAATAGCTAAAAAATATGATATCCAGTTTGGCTATCATAATCATGCTTTCGAATTTGAAGATATGGACGGACAAATCGGGATGGAAGTTTTGCTTAACGAAACTGATCCTGATCTGGTAACATTCGAATTGGACCTGTACTGGGTTACCAACGCAGGTTACGATCCGGTTGAACTGATGAAAAAACATCAGGGAAGATTCCAGTTATGGCATGTAAAAGATATGGTAAAAACCGAGGATAAATTTTTTGCACCTGTAGGAACAGGCAGGATAGATTTTAAGCGGATTTTTGCGGAGAAAGATACGGCGGGATTAAAAATGTTTTTTGTAGAACAGGATAGTTTCCGCGATTTGGATCCTTTTGAAAGCGTTGAAAAGAGTTACAATTATCTTCACAACGCTGATTTTGTTTAATTAAATAATTTTCTCTTACCTTACATTAAAGCTGTTCTTCGGGACAGCTTTTTTTGATCAGATTACAATAATGCTATAACTTTTTCAGCCAGGCTTCTGCTTCAACCAATTGCTCAGCGTCTTCATTTTTCACTGCAAATTCAAAACCGGGCAGCATGCTAAAAGCGCCATAGTTGCCATTTTTATCCAGGGCAAGGTAACCTATCTGGTGGTCTTCATATTCAGGCATTTTTCTGACGATTCGTTTCACTGCTTCTTCGCAGGCTTTTTGTGGCGACATTCCGTTGCGCATAAATTCCACGACAAGGTACGATCCAAGCGTTTTCATTACCAGCTCGCCTGAACCTGTTGCTGTTGCTCCTCCAATTTCGCCATCAACAAATAATCCTGCACCAATAACAGGCGAATCCCCCACTCTGCCCGGCATTTTAAATGCCATTCCACTTGTAGAGCAGGCACCCGAAATTCGCCCCTTTTCATCAATTGCAAGCATTCCAATTGTATCATGGTTTTCAGGCAACTGGTTTTCAATATTTACTCTTGCGTCAAATTCGCCGCCTTCCTTTTTCCATTTCTTCCAGACAGCCTTCATATCTTTTGTGAGGAGTTTCTCCTTTTTGAAACCATTTTCAAGTGCAAATTTTTGCGCTCCTTTACCACTGAGCATGACGTGTGGCGTTTTTTCCATTACAAGCCTCGCCACCGAAACCGGATGCATGATGCAACGTAAATATGAAACACTTCCGGCTCTTCCTTCTTCGTCCATAATACTTGCATCAAGGGTAACTTTTCCTGATGCATCAGGAATTCCTCCGTAACCAACTGTAATCACTTCAGGATCAGCTTCCGGAACACGAACACCTGCTTCAACTGCATCCAAAGCATATCCACCTTCGGAAAGGACTTTCCAGGCTGCCTGATTTGCCGCCACTCCATGTTTCCAGGTTGAAACTACAACAGGAATATGATTTTGTTTTGAAAATAAACCAAAAGAATATCCGGATTTCACAACAGAAACTCCGGTAAAAGCGAATGCACTTTTTGTGATAAAAGAACGTCGGGAAACCATATGTGAGTATTTTTCAAGATTTAACCTGTTGCAAAGTTAGGCTAATCGTTTGAGAAATGCTGCAGGGTTTTTCTGTATTTCGAAAATACAACAGCCCTTGAAATAAAACCAAGGTATTTTCCTTGCCCGATAACTGCAAGATTGTAACGGCCCGAAGTTTCAAATTTTTCAGCAACCATTTCCATACTATCTTCCGGAGAAATAAAATATTCTGGCATATACATCAAATCCTTCACCAAGACCTTATCATAAAGCTCATGCTCAAAAATAAGATTTTTAACGTCTGCTAACTTAACCATCCCCCTTAAATAACCATTTGAATCCACTACAGGAAAAAGATTTCGTTTCGACCTTGAAATTGCTTTTACCAAATCGCGTAATTTTGCTGAAGGCGAAAGTATTTCGAAATCTGTCTCAATTAAATTTTTAACTTCCATAAGCAGCAGAACAGCCTTGTCTTTGTGATGAGTGATTAACTCACCGCGCTGAGCCAGTCTTTTTGTATACACCGAATGGGGTTCAAAACGCATGATGGTTACATAAGCAACTGTTGATGTAACAATCAGCGGGATAAAAAATTCATACCCCTGAGTAATTTCAGCAATAAGGAAAATGGCAGTTAGCGGAGCATGCATAACGGCGGCCATCATTCCGGCCATTCCTGCCAGCGAAAAATTTACTTCAACCAAACCTAATCCGTAAAATGTATTTAACACAAGGGCGAAAAAATAACCTGCAACCGCTCCCATAAAAAGCGAAGGTGCAAAAATACCGCCAACTCCACCCGAACCTGTTGTTGCCGCCATTGCCACCACTTTAAAAATCAGGATGCCCAATAAAAAAACTAAAACAACATAAGCATTGTCTTTCCATTCAAACAGCAATGAATTATTGAGCAAATCCTGCCCGTTACCACTAAAAATTGAGGCAATTCCAATGTATCCTTCTCCCCAAAGCGGAGGAAATAAAAAAATCATCAGTCCGATAATCAAACCTCCAAGTATCAGCCGGAGTATCCATGATTTTACTGCTGCAATTTTCTTTTCCAAAAACATGGTCATCCGGGTAAAATAAATACCTACAATCCCAATGAAAACGCCCAGCAGGATATAATACCAGATATTGTCGATAGAAAACTGGTTAACATGTGAAAACCGCAGTAAAACCCCTTCCCCCATAAAAAGGTACGAAATAATAGTAGCAGTAATTGCTGAAATCAAAAGCGGAACAAGGTAGGCCATTGTCATGTCCAGCATCAATACTTCAAGCGTAAAAAGTATTCCGGCAATTGGAGCATTAAAAATTCCTGCAATAGCTCCTGCGGCTCCGCAGCCCACCATCAGGGTTACATACTTATAATTGAGTTTAAATATACGGGCAAGATTTGAACCAATTGATGCACCCGTTAAAACAATCGGGGCCTCCGCTCCTACCGAACCGCCAAGTCCGATGGTCAGTGAGCTGGCAACCATGGATGACCATGTATTGTGAGATTTTAAATTACTGCTTTTTCGTGAAATTGCATAAAGAATTTTTGAGACCCCGTGGCCAATGTCATCTTTAATAAAAAAGCGGACAAAAATAACAGTGAGAACAATACCAATAAACGGATACACAAGAAACAAATAGCTAATAGCATCAACTTCAATCCACTGCGTCAAACGTTCGGCGACAAAATGAATCAGGCTTTTAAGTAAAAGGGCTGCAAACCCGCCGAATAAGCCAATTATTAAACTGAGAAGATATAAAAAATGTTGCTCGGGAATTTTAGCTATCCGCCATACAACAAGTTTGTTTAACCATTGTTTGGAATTTCTTCTCCACAAAACTCTAAAAGTGCGAAACATCTATAATTTGTTTACGATACTTTGTAAAAACCCTCGCCCTCGAAATAAAACCTGCATATTTACCATCCTCATCGATTACAGCTAGATTATACCTTCCCGAAGATTCAAACTTATTTGCAACAATTTCCATGCTGTCATTCGGGCTGATGCTGTATTCGGGCATGTACATCAAATCCTTTATCTTTACTGTATCATACATATCCTGATGAAAAATAAGGCTCCTTACATCATCCATTTTTAACATTCCTACCATCTTTCCCTCACCATCAACAACCGGAAATAAATTCCTGTGATTCCTTGAAATTGCATTTGTCAGGTCGCGCAAAGTTGCATCTTCATGCAGCACTTCAAAATCAGTTTCAATAAGTTTCCGAACTTCAAGCATTTGCAGCACATTTGCATCTTTATCGTGCGTAAGTAATTCATGCCTTTGCGCCAGCTGGATGTGGTAAACCGAATTTGAAGTAAAGGTGCGGACAATAATATATGCCACCGTTGAGGTTACCATCAGCGGAACAAATAACTTATATCCACCGGAAATATCGGCAATTAAAAA
Source organism: uncultured Prolixibacteraceae bacterium (assembly GCA_963816685.1). GTDB lineage: Bacteria > Bacteroidota > Bacteroidia > Bacteroidales > Prolixibacteraceae > CAVYUC01. The sequence goes on from CAWFMB010000013.1 coordinate 31,116, forward strand.
TATTCCGGTTAATGGTGCATGCAAAACTCCTGCTATAAGACCCGCCATTCCGATTAAAGCAAAATTATGCGTGCTGATCTGACGGATTCCAACAAGATTAATCACTTTTGCGAAAAGCATCCCTGTATTAACGCCCATAAAAAGTGTTGGAGCAAAAATTCCACCAACACCCCCACTTCCAAAAGTTAAAGATGTTGCCACTATCTTTAGCAGTATAACAGCAGCAATCAACCCGAAAACTGCCCACATTTCGTTACGCAGTTCAAAGAAAAGACTGTTGTTAAAAAGGTATTCCATATCTCCGGCAAGGCACGCATTAATTGCTTCGTAACCTTCACCATACAACGAGGGAAAAAGAAATATCAAAACGCCAAGAGTTACTCCACCTGCCAGCAATCGTGTTAATTTGTTTTTCAACTTATCAAACACATCTCCAAAAAACATGTATATTTTGGTAAAATAGACAGAAACAAAACCTGCCAGAATTCCAAGCAAAATGTAATATGGTAAATCATCGAGTATGAAAGCCTGTTTAATTTCGAAAGGATATAAAACATCCTGTCCAAGAAAAAAATAGGAAGTAACAACAGCAGTAGCCGATGCAAGCAACAGTGGCACCAGCGAAATAACCGTCAAATCAATCATTATAACTTCAACCGCGAAAACAATTGCAGCAATGGGAGCTTTAAAAATTGCAGCCATTGCACCGGCACAGGCGCAGGCTAAAATCAATATGGTATTTTTATAATTTAATCTGAAATATTTTGCCAGCCATGATCCCCAGGCTGTACCGGTTGCTACTGTGGGCCCTTCCAGCCCAACCGAACCGCCAAAACCAACTGTCAGGGAACTTGCAATTACAGAAGAATACATGTTGTGGTTGCTTATCCTGCCCTTCCGCTTCGATATACTGTACAAAACATTCGGAATTCCGTGTTTTACCTCCCTTCGGATGACATACTTTACAACCAGCACCGTTAATATAATCCCAATCAATGGAAGTGCAAAATAAATATAATTGTGATTTCCTTCAGAAACCAGTGTATTTACCATATGCTGTGTAAGGCGAACCATATTTTTCAGAACAACAGCAGCCATTCCCGACAACAACCCGACCATAACACTAAGCGCTGTAATAAAACTCCTCTCACTCAGATGCTTAAGCCGCCACCGGTGAAACCGCGATATAATATGCATTCTCCTGCTCATTTCAAATCGCAAAAGTAACAAAACATAGGGTTATCAAACAAATCTCGTTCAACTTAACATGTAAAATTATTGTTATACTTTTTAATTAAGGCTGAATTGTGAAATGACTGACTTTTAAGCATGTTATGATTGAACATCTTTTCTTAAATTAATAAGTTGAAATATCCCGTGACAAAGATTTTATCATTTTTAGCCGATCATTAAATTATATTTTATCTTATCGAAAAGTATAGAAAATAAAATATGAAACAATCATGTTTGAAGATAACACAAACAACCATGAACAAAATACATGTGAGTTCCCTGCCCGATGGCAAGGCGGCATCGGGTGAAAAAGAAGATAAAGAGATAAAGTTTAACCAACAACTAATGAGTAACTATAATAATTTATACGGATGAAAATTAAAATATCAGGTTCAACCGGTTACCTGGGAACACTAATTTCCAAAAATCTTGAAGCAAACAAACATACAGTTGAAGGAATTCAACGAGAACTGTTATACGGACCTGTGGCTGATTTACAAGAGTTTTTAAAAGATGCCGATGTTGTTATAAATCTGGCCGGTGCTCCAATTCTTACAAGATGGACAGAAAAAAACAAAAAAATAATTTATGGCAGCCGGGTGAAAACAACGAAAAACCTTGTTGATGCAATAAATCATCTGAATGGAGAAAACCAACCTAAAAAGTTCATTTCTGCATCGGCTATTGGAATTTATGAAAATGGTAAAACCCACAGTGAAAACAGTAAGGATTTTAACTCTGAATTTATGGGAAAATTGGTACTGGATTGGGAGAAAGCTTCGGATAATTTAACCCCGGCAGTTCAGAAAATTATCTTTAGAATGGCACCGGTTATTGGGAAAGAAGCTGAAATGATCAAAAAAATGAAGCTTCCTTTTAAATCAGGAGTTGGGGGAAAAATCGGTGAAGGTGATCAACCCTTTCCTTTTGTTCATGAAAAAGATGTTGCTGATGCTTATCTTTGGGCTGTTGAAGGTTATAACCGGAATGGTCTTTTTAACCTGGTGGCTCCGGAAAATATTAACAATAAAGAATTTACATCTGCGCTTGCAAAAACTCTTCATCGTCCTGCCATTTTCAAAATCCCTGGTTTTGCATTAAAACTTGTTTACGGTGAGGCTGCCGAAACCTTACTTGAAAGTCCCGAAGTCAAACCACTCAGGTTACTTGAAGCAGGTTTTCGTTTTAAATATCCGGATATTCATTCTGCACTTTCAGACATATTGCACTAAAAAAGAACCCCGCCACGAAAGACAGGGTTCCTCTGTTTTTTTATAAAAATTAATCCAATTGCGGACCGGCAGCAACCAAAGCTTTGCCTTCTTCGTTATCGGTATATTTTTCGAAGTTTTTGATAAAACGGCTGGCCAAATCTTTTGCTTTTTCTTCCCACTGCTTTACCTCAGCATAGGTATCCCGGGGGTCTAAAATCCCTGAATCAACTCCAGGCAGTGCTGTTGGTACTGCAAGATTAAAAACAGGAATTTGTTTTGTTTCAGCTTTTTCAATTGAACCATCCAAAATGGCATCAATAATTCCGCGGGTATCTTTAATAGAAATGCGTTTCCCTGTACCATTCCATCCTGTGTTAACAAGATACGCTTCGGCGCCGTGTTCTTCCATTTTTTTCACGAGTTCTTTGCCATATTTTGTAGGATGTAACGAAAGAAAAGCAGCACCAAAACAGGCAGAAAATGTAGGTTGCGGAGCTGTAACACCACGCTCAGTCCCTGCAAGTTTTGCTGTAAAACCAGATAGAAAATGATATTTTGTTTGTTCTTTCGTTAATTTGGCAACCGGTGGCAACACACCAAATGCATCTGCCGAAAGGAAAATCACTTTGTTTGCATGTCCTGCCTTCGATTTTGGCCTGACAATATTGTCAATGTGGTAGATAGGGTATGATACACGTGTATTTTGTGTCACAGAACCATCACTAAAATCAATTTTACCAGCTTCATCAACAGTAACATTTTCGAGAAGTGCATCGCGTTTAATTGCATGGTAAATATCCGGTTCGGCTTCGGGATCAAGATTAATTGTTTTTGCATAACAACCCCCTTCAAAATTAAATACACCGTCATCGTCCCAGCCGTGTTCATCATCCCCAATCAATTCACGTTTCGGATCAGTTGAAAGTGTAGTTTTACCGGTTCCCGAAAGGCCGAAGAAAATAGCCACATCACCATCTTTCCCTTTATTTGCCGAGCAATGCATCGAAGCCATTCCATTCAGCGGCAGGTAGTAATTCATCATGGCGAACATTCCTTTTTTCATTTCACCCCCATACCAGGTTCCGCCAATGACCTGCATTTTTTCAGTTAAATTAAATACAGTAAATACTTCGGAATTTAAACCCTGCTCTTTCCAGTTCGGATTTGTGGTTTTGGAACCGTTCATTACAACAAAATCAGGTTCTCCAAAATTCTTCAACTCTTCATCTGTTGGGCGTAAAAACATATTTTTTACAAAATGTGCCTGCCATGCCACTTCCATTATAAAACGAACTTTCAGCCTCGAGTTTTCATTTGCACCAAGAAACGCATCCATAACAAACAACCTTTTTCCTGAAAGCTGATCGGCAACAAGTTTTTTCAAACCGGCCCAAACTTCGGGAGTTGTTGGTTTATTATCATTTGGTGACTGTGGAGTTGTCCACCAAATTGTATCTGTACTTGTTTCGTCTTTTACTATAAATTTATCTTTTGGTGAGCGGCCTGTAAATATACCAGTCATAACATTTACTGCATCCAGCTCTGTCAACTGACCTTTTTCGAAACCATTAAGGCCAGGTTTCATTTCTTCTTCAAAAAGCTGTTCATAAGAAGGGTTGTAAATAATTTCCTGCACATTGTTAATTCCATACTTCGACAAATTCATATTTTCCATAACTACCTAATAATAAACTTAATAATTGATATAATTTGATGCAAACCGGTAAACAAAAGTAACTTATTTTTCTAACCTCGCGGAGTAAACAATTCCAATCGTCTTGTTTTTTATATCGATTAAACAATATCTTAACAATTTACCTAAAGTTAAGTTTAATTTCGACAATCCGCAACGCATCACACTGAAGTAAAATAAAAAAGATTTCCTGCCGGTCATTTCAAAAAGGAGCGCCACATTTATTCTTACTGGTTTCGCAAGGCTCCGGAAGTGTTTCTATTTTCTCATTCTCCAGCCAGTGATATCATTTTCCGAAACATGATCAGAGACGTTGCAAGATATGGAATAGATGCAGCAGAAATGGCCCCGTTAATATCTCCCCAATCTTAAGCCTACTCCAACACCGGATCATATTCGGAGTTAACTCACAGTAAATTCGCGGTTAATTCGCAGTTCATTCGCGAAATCGCGAATGAACTGCGAATTAACCGCGAATTTAGTGCGAATTTACTATAGCCATTGTATAGAGAAGAAACAGACGAAACAAGCTCCGGTGGTATTCAGTCTTTTTACAAACCCGGAAGATTCAGTAGATTCATGTGGATTTTTAGTTTTACAGACAAAAAAGAGAAGGAATAAAAGGTTATCATCCAAAAATTTTATTCCTGTGGCTGTTTATGAACTGTTAATTCTTCCCGGAAACCTGAATCTGCACTTAAAAAAACTGTTGCTTTATATCACTGGCTGATTTTCATTTCAGTATTCGGATAGTTAATGTGGTTTTGATTGATTTGACATCCCGGTCTTGCCGGACATGCCTGAAGTGCTTCATATTGTCCGGGACAAAGATTTATTCAAGGTTTTCCTCATCCCGAAGTTTTCGGGCATCTCACAATGAAAACTCTTTTAATCAGATAAATACATGCAATTTAAAACTGAGTTGCCGGCTTGTCGACTGACTATACCGGACAGACATAACAGGGATAGTTACTATACGAGTTTATTTACCAAAAAAAATGTTCCGGCAAAACCGGAACATTTTTTTTGGTATATTTTACGCAGATTAAGAACGTGGATGAAACTGATGAATAGTATTTTTCAGGTAATCCCGATCCAGATGTGTATAAATTTCGGTTGTTAAAATTGATTCATGACCAAGCATTTCCTGCACTGCCCGTAAATCGGCGCCTCCATTAATAAGATGGGTTGCAAAGGAATGCCTGAATGTGTGTGGACTGATTTTTTTATCGAGTCCCACTTTTTCGCTCAGGTTTTTAATGATGGTAAAAACCATTACACGACTTAACTTTTTACCCCTTCTGTTCAGAAAAAGAATGTTTTCACTGTCTTTATGAATGCGAAGTGATTTACGGTAACCATTTAAATATTTGTTAATCTCGCTCACGGCGCGGTTACTCACCGGAACCAATCTTTCCTTTTCTGCCTTACCGGTAATTTTCACATAACCCTGATCGAAAAACAGGTTGGTAAGTTTGAGATTCACAAGTTCTGAAACGCGCAATCCACAACTGTATAAAGTTTCCAGCATTGCTTTATTTCGCTGCCCTTCAGGTTTATCCAAATCAACAGCTTCAATTAGTGAATCAATTTCTTCCATGGACAAGATATCAGGAAGTTTACGTCCGATTTTAGGCGATTCCAGCAGGGCAGTCGGATCGCTTGTAATTTTTCCTTCAATAAGCAGATACTTATAAAAGGATTTAATTCCTGAAATGGTGCGGGCCTGTGTCCGCGGACTTACACCCCGATCGTTTAACCACTCGAGAAAATTTTTCAAATGCTGAAGTTTTACTTTTTCCGGGGTAACTTTCTTATCATTGATTTCAAGGAAATCAATTAATTTATTTACATCGTTTATATATGCTGCTATCGAATTTTGCGATAGTGACTTTTCAAGTTTCAGATAATTTTCGTATCCTTTTTTGCTATCTTCCCATTTCATGTCTTTAATTGTTTTATTTTGTTAATCCACTGTTTTAAATAATTATAATTCCGATATTCGTTGTTTGCAACAACCGAAAAGATGATTAAAATTACGCAGAATTCATGATTAAAGTTACTATAAAAAATATTAAAATCGAAATATTATGAATTTATTGATTATCAACGGCCCCAATTTAAACTTATTGGGTGTTAGAGAGAAAAATATCTACGGATCGGAAGGTTTTGAACCTTTTTTTGAACGATTGAACAACAAATTTAACGAAATAGATTTTGTTTATTACCAATCGAATGTTGAAGGTGAAATTGTAAATAAAATTCAGGAATATGGATTTACATATGATGGAATTATATTAAATGCCGGTGCTTACACCCATACTTCCATTGCAATTCGTGATGCAATTTCAGGAATCACCGCACCTGTGGTCGAGGTTCATATTTCAAATACACTCACAAGAGAAGACTTTCGGCATAAATCAATCATTGGCCCGGTCTGTAAAGGTTGTATCATGGGATTTGGACTTAATTCATACGAACTTGCTGTTTACAGTTTTTTATCTGACAAATGAAAACAATGAATAACTGAGCTTGTTTTCTATAAGTAAGTATGTACAAAGCAGCAGATTAACACCTTCAGCAAAAGACATGAAACAAACTAAAATAGTGGCTACCTTATCCGACAAAAGATGCGACAAACAGTTTATAAAGGCGCTTTTTGATGCAGGAATGAATGTTGCCCGCCTGAATACTGCGCATATAAACACTGAAAGCGCAAAGAAGATGGTGGAAGAAATAAAATCTGTTTCCGGTAAAATTGCAATAATGATTGACACCAAAGGTCCTGAGATTAGAACCTGTAGTCATCAACATGATTTGAATGTTACCGAAGGACAGGAAATCCGGTTTTCGTACAGGAAGGATGAAATGACCAAAGAGGATGTATGTGTTAATCACCCAAAATTTGTTTCAGACTTAAAACCCGGAGACCGTATTCTGATTGATGATGGTGCAATTGCAGCAACAGTCACAAAGGAATTTGAAGAATACCTTGTGTGCCGGATTGAAAACAGCGGAATTATAAAAAAGAATAAAAGTATTAATGTTCCCGGAGTAACAACCAATTTGCCGGCACTTTCCTCCAGGGACAAACAATTTATCCGGTTTGCCGCTGAAAACAATGTTGATTTCATTGCACATTCCTTTGTAAGAAATAAAGAAGATATTCTGGAAGTTCAAAAGCAGCTTGACAGGTTTAACAGCCCCATTAAAATCATTGCAAAAATTGAAAACCTTGAAGGTGTTGAAAAAATAGATGAAATTGTTGAACATGCCTATGGAATAATGGTTGCCCGGGGGGATTTGGGTATTGAGCTGCCACCTGAAAAGATTCCGGCAGTTCAGCGCAACCTCATTCGCAAAGCCATTTCAGGAAAAAAGCCTGTAATTGTAGCCACGCAAATGTTGCACAGCATGATAGAAAGTCCAAGGCCAACACGCGCCGAAGTGAATGATGTAGCAAGTGCAGTTTATTCAAGAGCTGATGCAATAATGCTTAGCGGCGAAACTGCAATTGGCAAATACCCGGTGGAATCAGTAAAGATAATGACAAAGATTGTGGAAGAAACAGAACCTGACCGGGATAAAAACAGTGAGATTGTGCTGCCTCCGGTTCATAATGATATACCTGCTTATCTTGCACATTCTGCTATCCGCACGGCAAATGAGCTGAATCCACGGGCAATAGTGACCTCAACAACAACAGGCAAAACTGCCCGTTATCTTGCCGCTTACCGTACAGATGTTCCGGTTTATGCAAAATGCCATTCAGAACGGGTAGTGCGTGAACTGGCGCTTTCGTTCGGTATTATTCCATCTTTTATGGAGATTAAACCAAACCGGCTCGAAATCCAAAAAGCAGCAATTGATTCTTTGCTAAAGGAAAATATTGTTAAACCTGAAGATCTTATCATTTATGTTGGAGGAAGATTTGGAGAAAACAGCAACGCATCGTACATGGAAATTTCATCTGCCGAAAAGCTGTACCAATCCACTATTCAGCAGTAAATTAACAGATCGTTTAACGAAAATCAATAACTTCCAGATCTTCATATTTATCAGGGTCAAAAACAAAGGCAGAATCGGGCAGATCAACATTTGTCTTCAATTCGTTGATTTTAAAACCATATAAATTTCCATCGGTTCCGTAAAGAGTGGCAGAATCAATCATCATATCCACTTTGTCAATCAGCAAATTTATTTTCGAAACTTCATGTTCATCTGTGTCCGGATAGAGTTCAATGTCGTATAAAACATTTCCGTCAACAGTTTTTTCTCCCATATATTTTGATTTAAATCCCTGCTCGTAAATATTGAATAATGCTGAAGGATTCATCAACTCACTGCTTTCGCTGTCAATGGATGAAATGGTTACCTGGTTTCCATCTTCCATATAATTCCAAACTGACTTTCCATCTGAATAAATTTTCATTCCAACATCGGGCAGGTCAACCACATATTTTTGTCCTTTCAGTTTTATTGAACCTTCATTTTTTTCATGAATATCCATTTCTTTATTATCCATGCTAAAAATAAACCCTGCTGAAATTGTTTGATAAGAACGTGTATTTTGGCTAACCTCATCCAGAATAGTTTTAGCTTTCTGATCCTGCGCATTAACTGAAAAAACAGCTAAAATCAATCCTAAACTCAACATCAAAAATTTTCTCATTTCATCTTTTTAATTAAAGCTATTCAACAATTGTTCCAAACTATATTCATCCTGAATAAAAACCTGCCGTGCCTTGCTTCCTTCGCTTGGGCCAACCACACCTGCGGCTTCAAGCTGGTCCATAATCCGGCCGGCCCTGTTGTAACCGATGGAGAATTTTCGCTGTATCATAGAAGTGGAGCCCATTTGATTCATGACCACCACCCGGGCTGCATCATCAAAAAGTTCATCACGGTTATTCAGGTCAACTTCACCGGGGCCTGGTTCATCATCTCCAACATATTCGGGCAGTAAAAATGCAGTTGCAAAACCTTTTTGTTCAGAAATGAACGTACAAATTTCTTCCACTTCAGGAGTATCAATAAAAGCACACTGAACGCGTGTAATGCTGCTTCCTGAAGAAATCAGCATATCCCCTTTTCCGATTAGCTGATTTGCACCGGGTGTGTCGAGAATCGTACGCGAATCGATCATTGATGCCACCTTAAAAGCAATTCGTGCCGGGAAATTTGCCTTGATTACCCCAGTAATAATATTTGTTGAAGGACGCTGAGTGGCAATAATCATATGAATACCAACAGCACGGGCAAGTTGTGCAATTCGAGCAATGGGCAATTCAATTTCCTTTCCTGCAGTCATGATTAAATCAGCAAATTCATCAATTACAACTACAATGTAAGGCATGTATTTGTGTCCTTTTTCAGGATTCAATTTTCGGCTGATAAATTTTTTATTGTACTCTTTTATATTTCGTGCATGTGCTTTTTTAAGCAAATCGTAGCGCTGATCCATTTCAACATTGATTGAATTCAGTGTATATTTTACCTTCTGAATATCAGTAATTACCGGTTCCTCTTCATTTGGAAGTTTAGCCAGATAATGTTTTTCGAGAATGGAATAAAGGTTCAGCTCCACTTTTTTCGGATCCACAAAAACAAACTTCAGCTGGGAAGGATGTTTTTTGTACAGCAGCGAAGTTATTATGACATTGATTCCCACCGATTTTCCCTGTCCGGTTGCCCCGGCCACAAGAATGTGCGGCATTTTTACCAGATCGAACATGTAGGTTTCGTTTGAAATGGTTTTGCCCAGTGCAACCGGCAGTTCGGCTGTCGTTTCCCTGAATTTGGCTGAACTTAAAATTGAACGCATCGACACCACCTCCGGATTCTGGTTTGGCACTTCAATACCGATTGTTCCGCGTCCCGGAATTGGCGCGATTATACGTATTCCAAGGGCGGCTAAACTTAATGCAATATCGTCTTCGAGATTTTTAATTTTTGCAATCCGTATTCCCGGTGCCGGCACAATTTCATAAAGTGTGATGGTAGGACCAATTGTTGCGCGGATTTTAGTAATTTCAATTTTATAATGCCGCAGTGTTTCAACAATTTTGTTTTTGTTGGCAACAAGTTCTTCATTGCTTACTTCTGCATTTCCCGATTTGTGATCTTCAAGCAAATCAAATGTTGGAAATTTAAAATTCGACAATTCAAGTGTAGGATCATAATCTTCAAGTTCATTTAACTGTGTTTCCTCACCTTCTTCCTCATTGTCTTCCACATTTGGCTGGACCACCAATTCCAGTTCTTCCTCTTCAGATTCTTCTGTTTCAGAAATATTCTTCTTTTTTTCGACTTCCCTGTTATCTTCTATTTCAATATCCGGATCGAAAACTGCAGTTACCACATCATTATCATCAATCACTTTTGAAATTACCGGTGCCGGAAATTCTTCCGGTTGTTCTGTCTCTTCTTTTGTATCGGTTTGCTCCGCCTCTGATTTTGGTTTACTGCGGAACGTATTTTTCAACATCGCATATGTTTTATCAAAGCGCACAATAAACAAGGAAAAACCTGTAATCAACAATAATAAAATTAACCCGGATTTTCCGATAAGCGAACTCAACCAGTTACTTATCACAAAACCATACCGTCCACCCTCATACATAAAACTGACAGCAGTGGTTTTCGAGAAAATCAGCCCCAATGTTACAGACAGCCAAACCACCAGCAACAAACTAAAAATCACATTCCGTGAATATTTCACCAGGTTTCGCCCAAGTACTTTAAACCCGGTAATTATGAAAAGGTAAATAAAAATAAATGAAGCGAGCCCAAAACCGCGGTTCATAATTACTTCGGAAAGGTAAGCCCCTGTTTTTCCTGCTTTATTCTGCACCCTGATTGATGAATCGAGAATAAAATCAGAACCTTTTAAATCGAATTTACTTTGATCTGCACCACCATAAAAAAGAAATGAAATAAATGCAATCAACAAATAAGCAGAAATTAAAAGCACCAGAATTCCGAGAATCAATCTGAATTTTTCATTCTTAAAAAATGAGGCTTTTGCTTTTCTCTTTTTTCGGTTTGTATTTACAGGCTTCTTTGTTTTTGGTGCCATATATATCTAAGTTGAAAGAAATAAAAATGCAAATTTAGCTAAAAATATCAGGATACTAATTTTAAATAGAAACTTAAAAAGGAATTGTAACCAAACAAATCAGGAGTTTAAAATTAACTTTGATTTTAGCCATGAATTTTGGTCATCATTTATCAATGCTTACATAAACATCTGCATAACAATAAAATAAGAAGTACAGAATGTGGGAAAGATTCATTTCTTTTTTTCATTAGTTTTTTTATGTTTGCCCTACAAATCATTCAGGAAGTATGAAAAAACTTGCAGTTGTTGCGCTTGGCGGAAATGCTCTTATACGTGACAATGAAGAAGGGACCATTGAACAACAGGAACAAAATGCAACTGAAACTTTGGAAAACCTTGTACATCTTATCAAAGATGGCTACGAACTTGTAATTACCCACGGAAACGGACCGCAGGTTGGAAACATTTTAATGAGAAATGATGCAGGAGAGCAGCTTTATAATATTTCGCCCATGCCACTGGATATCTGTGTTGCCGATTCACAGGGCGGAATAGGATACATGCTGGAGCGGATGATGCGTAACGTGCTGAACAGGCATGGGATTGCCAAGAATGTAATAATTATGGTAACTCTTGTTGAAGTTGACAGGAACGATCCGGCATTTCAAAATCCTTCGAAACGGATCGGTAAAATGTACAGCAAGGAAGATGCCGACCGGCTGGCAAGGGAGAAAAACTGGATATTTAAAACCACTTCCAAAGCTGGTGCAGGCTTCCGGAGAGTGGTCCCCTCACCTGTTCCTCTCGAAATAATTAATAAGGAAACTATTGAGTTACTGGTAAAAAATGGCAACATTGTTATTGCAGCCGGTGGCGGTGGAATTCCGGTTTATTATGATGAAGATAAAAATTTGCGCACCCTCGATGCAGTTATCGACAAAGATATGGCTTCGAGTTTACTTGCTACAAATATCAGTGCAGATGCACTTTACATTCTCACGGATGTTCCATTCATATTTAAGGATTACGGTCTTCCAACACAGGAAAAACTTGAGTTTTTGGATTACGCTGATACTAAAAGATACCTTGAAACAAATACCTTCGCCGAAGGCACTATGGAACCAAAAATACGCGCCTGTTTAAGTTTTATAAAAAACGGCGGCGGGAAAAGCATTATTACAGAAGCAAAAAAGCTTGAAGATAAATCTTTTGGCTCAAAAATCACGATGAATTACGAGAGTTAATTTAATACATCATTTAAAACCAGGCGGATACAAATTATTAAAATACATAACCATGGCTTTCAATTTAAAAAACCGGAACTTCCTGAAGTTGCTTGATTTCACCCCTAAAGAAATTAACTATTTACTTGACCTTTCTGAATCGCTTAAAAAAGCAAAATATGCAGGAACTGAACGAAAGTTGCTGAAAGGAAAAAACATAGCACTTATTTTTGAGAAAGCATCAACCCGCACCCGCTGTGCTTTTGAGGTGGCAGCTTTCGATCAGGGTGCGCATGTTACTTATCTTGGTCCATCAGGTTCGCAAATCGGGCAAAAAGAATCGATGAAAGATACTGCACGTGTGTTGGGCCGAATGTACGACGGAATTGAATATCGCGGTTACGGACAGCATATTGTGGAAGAACTGGGCAAATATGCGGGTGTTCCGGTTTGGAACGGGCTAACCAATGAATTTCATCCAACACAAATTCTGGCCGATTTTTTAACCATGAAAGAATACAGTGAAAAATCGCTGTCGCAATTAAAATTTTGTTACCTCGGTGATGCCCGGAATAACATGGGAAACTCGCTGATGGTTGGAGCAGCAAAACTTGGAATGGACTTCAGGGCTGCAGCACCAAAGGAATGCATGCCTTCAGAAACCCTGCAAAACCAGTGCAGGGAAATTGCCCTGCAGACGGGTGCAAAAATTACGATAACCGAAAGTGTTGAAGAGGCGGTGAAAGATTGTGATTTTCTTTATACTGATGTTTGGGTTTCGATGGGGGAACCGGATGATGTTTGGGCGGAACGTATTCAACTGCTGAAACCTTACCAGGTAAATGCAAAAACCCTTGGATATACGCATAATCCAAATGTTAAGTTCCTTCATTGTCTGCCTGCTTTCCACAACCGTGAAACAAAAGTTGGCGAAGGTATTTTTCAAAAGTTCGGAATCGAATCAATGGAGGTAACTGAAGAAGTTTTTGAAAGTGATGCATCTGTGGTTTTCGACCAGGCAGAAAACCGACTTCATACAATAAAAGCAGTAATGGTGGCAACTTTAGGTTAATCAAATGATCTTGTTATTTTGTATCTTTGTTTTTTATTGAAGATGAAATGATTTCAGAATATATTTCTTGAAATAAAAACTGTACATGAAAAAAACCATTGTCATTTTTCAGTTGTTGATGCTGATGCTTTATACCGCCGGACAAGAACCCCTGCCAAATGAACCGGCTGCAGGTACGGACAAATTTCAACTTCTAATCCAGCAGGGAAGGAAAGAAATCGTTGATCAAATCATTTCAGGAAATTATCAGTCGGCGCAAAACACACTGAATGAATTAAAAAGAAAAGTGGATAAAAACTATGTCGTTCTTTATCCGCGCGAAGAAGTGCTTCTGGCCCTTGCCACACGTAATTTTAAGTTACTTGTCAACAATGCAAAAAACTATGAGTTGCTTACAAGGGATAAACCAACGGCTTTGATTTATGATGATTTCCGGGAAACAATTTACACATATTTATTACCCGAAATAGTTACAATAACCAGTGAACTTGAAAATTCGACCCTTACTCCATCCGAAAAAGAAGTAATTAAAATTTATATTCAGTTTCTTTTCAGTGACGACATTTCTGATCTGAATAAAGTGATAAACAATTTCGAAAAGACACATCCAAAATCAAATTACAACGAATTTTTGAACACATTAAAGAGACTGACAATAAACAGCCGTATAAATTTTAGTGCAGGTTACAGCAGTGAATGTGTTGGGGCAAAAGTGAGAGACAACTATTTCGATCAATTGAATACTATTAAAATTGAAATGGATGGTTTTATCCGTAAATTATATCTTTCACTGTTCATTGGCGGGGGTTTCAGCAATGTTGGCAGTGATTTTTTTATTCGCGGCGAAAACAATGAGATGATAAAAAAAGAAGGTGAAAGCATAAGCAGTCAGAAATACGGGTTTAAGCTGGGACGGGTAATTTATTCAGGAAAGATAGTAAAATTGTATCCGTACCTTTCTGTTGGCGGACATGAAATTAAGTCCCCTGAACTTGTAGTTGCATCAACGGATATAAACAGAACAACAGAAATAAAAACCGGTTCATTGTTTGGTGGTGCAGGAATTTCGGGAGATATTCTGCTAAAGGAAAGGAAACGTAAACGGATGTATGATTCTGAGATATACTTTTTCCTGCGGCCAAGTGCAGGTTACGATCGGTTTTTAACTCCAAATGATATTTCGAACCGGAATAACATTTATTTTTCAATTTCACTGGGTGTCAGCACCGGACCAAAACTTTAGGAAAACAAGACTTTTTTAACGGATGCAATTCACTTCACGTTCAAGTTCAACTCCAAATTTTGACAGCACTGACTGGCGCATTTTCTCCGAAAGTTCAAAAATCTGTTTGCCGGTTGCACTTCCGTAATTGACCAAAACAAGCGCCTGTTTTTCATGTACTCCAACATCACCCTCCCGAAACCCTTTCCATCCGGTTTTTTCAATTAACCAGCCGGCAGCCAGTTTTATTTTACCATGACCAGCAGGATAAACCGGCATTCCTTCATATTTTGCCTGAAGTTTTTCTGCTGTTTCAGCTTCCACTTCCGGATTTTTAAAAAAGCTGCCTGCATTTCCCAAAACATTTACATCGGGAAGTTTTGATGAACGAATTGCAATCACTGCATCCCTGATGTTTTTAAGGTTCACTTCCCCAAGTGTTTTAACTGTGTCTTCAACAAGTGCATAATTCAAAATAAATTCAGGAAATTTTTCCAACCTGAAAACAACTGATGTAATTATAAACTTATTTTTCAGTTCCCGCTTAAAAATGCTGTTCCGGTATGCAAACCTGCATTCTTCAGCAGTAAATTCCTGCAATTCATTTGTTTCTACATGATAGCCTTTCACTTTTTCGATTACATTCTGTACCTCTTGTCCGTAAGCACCTATATTTTGAACAGGTGCTGCTCCAACAGTACCCGGAATAAGCGAAAGGTTTTCAATTCCTCCCAACCTGAAATTCACACAATATTTTACAAATTCATCCCAGTTTTCGCCGGCACCGGCTTCCATCCATATATTTTGACGATCTTCGTGAACCTGAAACATTCCAGGAACATTGGGATGAATAATCAACCCATCGTAATCTTCCAGAAACAAAGTATTGCTTCCTTCACCGAGCACGTAAATTTTTTCTTCTTTCCAGGTTTTATCCGAATGCAGAAAGATGCTTAAATCCTCTGGTTCTGTAAACTCAAAGTAAAATTTGGCTTTTGCATCGAGTCCAAAAGTATTGTGCTCTTTTAATGAATAGTTTTCGAAATAGCGAATCATGAAAAATAATATTTGCAGCAAAGATAGGCGAACCTGATTAATGATGAATTGGAAAAAGAATTAAAACCGGTTTCTTTCTGAATTCATGGTTGATTTTCCGGCTTTGATGGCAGCCAGAAATGAAATACTGAACCTTTTCCCTGCTGACTTTCCACCCAAATTTTACCATTGTGATTTTCGATAAATTCCTTACAAAGAATTAATCCCAAACCTGTTCCTTTTTCATTTTGGGTACCCGAAGTAGAGTAGCTTTCATCGATACGAAATAAATTATCGATGCGGTATTTTGGAATTCCTACTCCTGAATCGGCAACTGAAACAGTTGTACCTGCAGGGTTAGTAGTGGCCGAAAGAATAATTGTTCCTCCAATTTCGGTATATTTTATTGCATTCGAAATGAGATTTCTTAAAACAGTACTTATCATTGCCTTGTCTCCCCATGCTTTTGCATATAAAGGCAGGTCATTTTTAATTTCAATCAATTTATGACTGGCAACATCGGTAAATAAATTCTCCATTTCATTGATTAACCAGGCCATATCAAAATGTTCAGGATTAAATTCTATTCTTCCGGTTTGCGACTGCGACCACTCCATCAGGTTCATCAGCAAGTCCATTGCTTTGGAAGAGGATTGGTTAATTATTGCGGCAAAACGTTCAATTCCTTCATAGTTTTCTTTCTTTACCTGTTCAACAAGAATTCCGCTAAAACCAACAATCGCATTAAACGGGCTTTTTAAATCGTGTGCAATGATTGAAAAGAATTTATCTTTTGTCGCATTTATACGCTGAAGTTCTTCGTTTTGCCGGTTAATTTGCTGAGAACGGCTTACAGTTTTAAAAAACATAAGGGCCATAATAAATAATAATATGCTTATAATGATTCCGCTAACAAGTACAATGAGAACCGTTCCTTTCATAAATGAGAATTCGCGGGATTGGGTAAAAAGTAAAATCCATCTTTTACCATTAAATTCAACAGGAAGATTAAGTAACCGGAACCGTTCAGGAACTTTTTCCCCTGCTGTCAACCTGTGGCTGTCGTACAACAGGGAAGAATCAGAAATATTATCATCGTAAACTTTTAAATGAATCCTCTCCTCCTGAACTTCATCCCATCTTCCTAAAATGCCCTGCATTAAATCTGCCATTCGGTATGGGCTATAAACCCAACCTCGGATTGCATTGCGCCGCTGTTCGGCAGTATTAACCGGTTTATCATTTTCGTATACCGGGACGTACATTAATGTTCCGGCCTGAACATCATCTCCTGTTTCCTGCACCAAATCCACTCTGCCCGAAAGAATTGCCTGGTTATTATCCCGCGAAAGTTCCATTGCCTTTCGCCTTTTTGGCTCCGAAAACATATCGAAACCAAAAGCCCGCAGATTTCGCCCTGAAAATGGTTCGAGATAAAGAATAGTAGTATAAACATCTCTTTTCCCGGGTGGATAAATTGTATAATCAGGAAAACCTTCTTTTTGAATACGGTCGATGTGTTTATCCAGCCTGTTTTCCGGAACTACCATACAATAACCCACTCCCTGAATTCCCGGAAGTGTTTTTTCAATCTGCGAACGATCAATAAATTCCTTCCACTCATTTCGCGTCACAGTATCTGAAACAGCAAATAAAGCAGTACCGGCACGCAGGATTAAAACATGTGCCTGTAAACGCGTGGCAATTTTAATCTCAATTTCCTTACATATTGAAATAAATTCATCTTTAGCCTGTTTTTCAACAACAGTATTTGTAAAAAGAGTGATTGCTATTGCAAGAATTAAACCGGCAATTAAAACGAAAAATGCCCTCCAGTCTCTTCGCGATGAATTTTTAATTGGTCTTTTATTTTGCAGGTTTAAAAGTTTCATTAGGTATGGTTTCTTTTAATGCGTTACAAAATATCTATTGTATTTCCATTAATTTAGGTTGATATAACTTTCTTTTTTTGTAAGATGAAGTTATTAAAAATTTTATGTTTGACAATTCTATTGGTTTTTTTCTTCAGTATTCAACAAATTAAAGTTTTTATCTTTACCACCAAAATAAATCTACCGGGTGAACAAATCAAATACAAGAAGAATCATCGTTTCAGTTACTAACGATTTAACTGGTGATAACAGGGTACATAAAGTTTGTTCAACCCTTATGAATATGGAATTTGATGTATTGCTGGCAGGTCGAAGGCTTCCGGAAAGTTTACCTTTAAACAACCGCAGTTATAAAACAAAACGATTTCGTTTACTTTTTACAAAAGGCCCTTTGTTTTATGCTGAATACAATTTAAGACTGTACCTGTTTTTACTTTTTTCAAAAACCGATGTTTTACTTTCAAATGATTTGGATACACTGCCTGCCAATTTTTGTGCAGCTAAACTAAAAAATAAACCACTGGTTTACGACAGTCACGAATATTTTACGGAGGTGCCTGAATTGATTCACCGCCCGAAAATTCAATGGATTTGGCAGCAGGTTGAAAAAAAAATTTTACCCCGGATTAAATATGCCTACACGGTTTGCAATTCAATTGCAACAGCTTACGAAGAAAAATATGGCATTCAATTTAAGGTGGTAAGAAATGTCCCTGTTTCAGGGATATTTTCAGGTGAAGTGGAAAAATTGCCTGGTGCAGAAAAAATGATTTTATACCAGGGAGCGTTGAATATCGGGCGCGGACTCGAACAGGTAATTTCGGCCATGAGATATGTTGAAAATGCACGGTTGGTAATAGCAGGCAATGGCGATATAAAAACACAACTTGAAAACCAGGTCAGGAAGGAAAATCTGCAGGATAAAGTTCAATTTACCGGCAGGTTGCCACTTGAAAAATTATCTGTGTTAACACTCCAGGCCGATTTGGGACTTTCAATTGAAGAAGATTTGGGATTGAATTACCGGTATGCACTTCCAAATAAGTTATTCGATTACATTCAGGCACAGGTTCCGGTTTTGGTTACAAATCTACCTGAAATGGCAGCAATTGTTAAACGTTATGAAATTGGTGAAATAACAAATTCGCTGGACCCGGAAATTTTGGCCAGTAAAATTAACAAGGCTCTTATTGATGAGAAAGCAAGAATTAAATGGAAAGAAAATTTAAAAATTGCTGCAGGTGAACTTACATGGGAACATGAGGAAGCCATCATCCGGGAAATTTTTTCGGTTTTTAAATCCAACTAAATATTCGATTCAAGTAAACTTTCAAAATCAAGCAGGGCTTTATTTGTTTCTGAATCATTTAATTTTCCTCCGGCACAAACCAAAGTCCGGGCAGGTTTTTTAGCGATTGCCGCATAATCATGTGTTGCAATTAATACTGTTTTACCCTCATCATTCAGCCGGATAAACAGATTCAGAATTTCACCTGAAGTTTCAGGATCGAGATTTCCGGTGGGTTCATCGGCCAATATCAATAAAGGATCATTTAAAATTGCACGGGCAATAACCACCCGTTGCTGTTCACCGCCACTTAACTGGTGAGGCATCTTGTTTCGTTTATCCACAGCTCCAACATTTTGCAGCACTTCTTCAACACGGTTTTCAATGTCCTTTTTGTTTTTCCAGCCAGTGGCTTTTAAAACGAAAGCAAGATTTTCGAAAACATTCCTGTCCGTTAATAATCGGAAATCCTGAAAAACCACTCCAAGTTTCCGGCGCAATAAAGCAATTTCGCGATGTTTAATTCCTGCAAGTTGAAAACCGGCCACTGTTCCCAAGCCTTTAATCAGCGGTAAATCGGCATTTAACGTTTTTATTAAACTGCTTTTACCTGTACCTACTTTCCCGATTATATAAACGAATTCTCCTTCAGGTACTTTTAAATCCACCTTTGAAAGCACAAGGTTTTCGCGCTGATAAATATCTGCCCCAATTAAATCAATTACACTGCCTTTTTCCATAATCGCTGTAAATATTGGAATATAAATTTAAATTTTTCTTTGGTTTAAATAATAAACAAAAGAAATAAACAGTTTCTTGTTAAGAAAATAGCAAGTAATTTCACAAGCCGTAAAGATGATTATTCCTATTTTAGATAACTGGTAAAAAAACATGGCAAATTGATTTTCGGTTGCAGCCAGTGAAATTCAAAAAAGAAATATTTAAAGCATGAAGACAATACGAGGTTTATTAATTCTGCCAATTTTCATTTTCATTTGTATCCGGCTAAATGCACAGCAAACAGAATATTACCAAAGCACACAGGAACAAATTGAACTGGCAAAACAACTTTTTAATCAGGAAAAGTACAATGCTGCATTCAGAGAATTTGAAAAGATACAGATAAAAACTGATCCTAAATCTGAGATTTATTCTGAAGCTGAATTTTTCAAATCTATTTCTGCATTAAAAGCCGGGCATACCCCAGGCAATAAAATGGTGGAAAATTTTATTGAAAATTATCCTGAAAGTCCATTCATTAATCAAGCCTGGCTAAATCTGGGAAACTATCAGTTCGAAAAAAAACATTATCCTTCGGTACTTCGCACATACAGCAATGTTGACAGGGAAGATTTATCGGAAGACGAAAAAGTTAAAGTGCAGTATCAAACCGGATATTCAAATTTAATGATGGAAAACCTGGACCAGGCTGCTGCTGAATTTTATGCAATTAAGGAATCCAATAATCTTTACAGCAAGCCTGCGAATTATTACTGGGCTCATATCATGTATCTTCAGGAAAATTATGAATCGGCGCTACAGGCTTTTACAAAACTGAATGGAGATCCCACTTATTCAAAAGTTATTCCATTATATGTCAGCCATATTTATTATAAACAGCAGAGATATAATGAAGTAGTTGAATATACAATTCCTATTCTCGACGAAGTGGAAGAAGAACATAAAACTGAACTTTCCAAGATTATTGGAGATTCCTACTTTCATATGCGGGAATATGAAAAAGCTGTACCTTATTTAGAAACATATTACGAATCGCCCGGCCTTAAAACCCGCGAAGACAATTATCTTTTGGGTTACTCCTATTACACTGTCGGGCAGTATGAGAAAGCAGCTCCCCTGCTCGAAGCTGCATCGAGGGGAAAAGACGAAATGGCTCAAAACGCCTATTATCATCTGGCTGACACCTATATTAATCTTGATGAAAAAGAGAAAGCACGGGTAGCATTTGAAGCTGCTGCAGATATGGATTTCAACGAAAAGATAAAGGAAGACGCACTTTTTAGCTATGCAAAACTTACATACGAGCTATCGTATTCTCCGTTCAACGAAACAATTAAAGCTTTCGACCGCTACATTTCGCTCTATCCCAATTCGGAACGAAATGCAGAAGCATATCGTTATTTAACCGAAGTGTTTATGGTAACCCGAAATTATAAAGATGCAATTAATACAATTGAAAAGATTGAAGGAAAATCGCCATCAATTTTACGAGCTTACCAACGGGTAACATTCTACCGTGGACTTGAATTATTCAATAATCTTGCATATAACCAGGCTATTGATTTATTCAACACTTCACTCGAAAACGGAAGTTATGATCGTGAATTAAATGCCCGTGCTTTATACTGGAAAGCAGAAGCATTGTACAGAGTTGGTGATTACAACAGTTCGGCAAGTGCGTATAGCCAGTTTATAAGAACCGCCGGTGCATTTTCTCTTCCTGAATATCAAAATGCAGAATACAATATGGCCTATGCTTATTTTAAAATGGAAGATTATGAAAACGCTGCTTCTCATTTTAGAAAATATATTAACGCCATGGAAGGTAAGCGCACAGATAAACTGGCAGATGCATATAACCGTGTTGGTGACTATTATTTTTTGAAAGCAAATTATGCACAGGCTAAGGAAAATTACCAGCAGGCTTACAACATGAAAATATATGAACCCGATTATTCATTGTTTCAGATGGCTTTATGCCAGGGAATCCAGCGCGATTTGCAGGCAAAAATCAACAGTCTTGAACGGTTGCAGGAAGGATTTCCTGAATCGGATTATATGGATGATGCACTTTATGAACTGGGGCGGGCATTTGAACGATCCGGAAAAAATAATGAAGCTGCTCAAAGGTACAATCAGTTAATTAATAATCATCCGCAAAGCGCTTTTTACAGAAAAGCGATGTTGCAACTGGGTTTAATAAATTACAATAACGGCGATTTCAGGGAAGCCTTAAAACAATATAAGGAAGTTGCAGAAAAATATCCCGGCACTCCGGAAGCACAGGCAGCTTTGCTTGGAATAAAAAACAGTTATATAGAATTGAATAATGTTGATGAATATTTCTCATATGCAAGAAAACTTGGAGCAGGGGTCAATATCACTTCATCTGAACAGGATTCTATTTCTTACATGGCTGCTGAACGGCTTTATATGGCAAATGAAGCAGGAGCGGTAAAACAACTTCAACGGTATTTGCAGCAATTTCCAAATGGTAGTTTTGCAACCAATGCACATTTTTATCTTGCTGAATTGCTTTATAAAGAAGAAAAATATTCAGAAGCAAACGAACATTACAAATATGTTGCCAATCAACCCAATAATATTTTCAGTGAACCAGCACTTTCAAGAGCATCGGAATTAACATTTAATGCAGAAAAATATGAAGAGGCACTTGGATATTTCAACCGGCTTGGAGAAGTTGCAAACAGCAAATGGAATGTGTTAAAAGCCTATACCGGACAAATGAGAAGTAATTTCAAACTCGAACAATACCAACGGGCAATTGAAGCAGCCGAGAAACTTAAAAAATCGGATATTGTCAATGAAGCATTGGTTCGCGAAGCAAATTACATCACCGGCAAATCCTATTATTTGCAAAATAATTTTGACGCTGCTTTGCCCCCTCTAAAAGAGGTTGCCACCGATACAAAACTTGAGCAGGGAGCCGAAGCAAAATTTTTGGTTGCAGAAATTTATTACGTTCAAAATAAAAAAGAACAGTCAGAAAAGGAGATTATGGATTTTATTACAAAAGGCACACCTTATCAGTTTTGGCTGGGAAAAGCATTTTTACAGCTTGCCGATATTTATCTTGATAAAGGGGATGAATTTCAGGCAAAACATACACTTAAAAGTATTGTAGAAAATTACAATGCAGATAATGATGGTGTAAAAGAAAGAGCTGCCCAGAAACTTGCAGCCATCGAAGCACAGGAACAAATGGAACAGCAAAATGCCAAAGACAGCTCGTTTCAACTCAAACTAAATGAAAAATAAAAAAACAGTTATTATGGCCGGCAAATCAATAAAATATTTTCTTGTATTGCTTTTAATTTCTTTAGCAACTAATTCCTTTGCTCAGCGCGATACAAGTTTAACCCAGGAAGTTGAAGTTGTTAAATCATACACACCAACCATTACCGATGCAAATAAAATTAATGAAATGCCACAGATTGAAGAAAAGGAACAGGAGAAACCTACTTTCAATTACAGCATTTTCAGTCAGCCTATTTTTAATACATTTTCTGTAAACACTTTAAAAGCTGCCACTTTTGCCGATACTCCGGACGAAGATAACGGTTACGGTTTAATAAAAGCAGGTTTGGGTAATTACAATACTCCTTATGGAGAAATTTTCTTCAACAGTCAAAACATTCGGAACACCATTTTCGGTTTGCACGGAAAGCATCTTTCTTCTCATGGAAAAGTAAGGCTTGACGGCGGAGATAGGGTAAAAGCACCCTTTTCGGAAAACGAAACAGAAATGTTTATCAAACACCTCTTCCGAAAATCAATTCTTTCTGTTAACCTTAATTTCAATCATGACGGATTTCGTTATTATGGATATCCCGTTGATTCTGTACCTTCAGTTTTAAAAGAAAAAAATAATATCAATTACTTTGGCACTAAACAGGCATTTACAAAAGGGGCCTTCAACATTAATCTTATAAATGCAAATTCAAGTTCCCGGGATGCTTCTTTCGATTTTAATTTTCTGTATCATTATTTCGGAACAAAAACAGATCAGCGGGAACATTTTGGAGAATTCACTGCTGATATAAAAAAACCACTTGAAGTTGGAGTTGGATTACTCGAAGCTGGTGCAACTTTTGTAAAAGCCAGTGAAATTTACAACCGAAATCTCAATACTATTGGAAACAGCCAGCAAATATGGCTCACTGCCAAACCTGGCTATTTACTCGGAGGTGATGTTGCAAATATCAGATTTGGCATTAATACATGGTTTGTTTTGGATGATGATGAAAATGCAAAAGCTAAAATATCGCCAAACATAAGAGCAAATTTTGCTCCTGTAAAAGAAATAATCAACATTTTTGCAGGGGTTGACGGAAATTACATTAATAATCATTATTCGAAAATTGCATATGAAAATCCATTTGTTGATCCAATGCACGATGTAACAAATACTTTTGAAAAACTGCATTTTTACGGAGGTTTCGATGGAAAATTTGCTACAAAAACCAACTTTAAAATTGCAGTTGATTATTCAATGATAAATGACCAGCCACTTTATTATCTTTTCCAGTATGTTTATCCATCATCCGGTTCGGGAATTAATTCCCCGGATCCAACTATTACCGACAATGATTTTGATGTAATGTATGACGATCTCGATTTACTGAAATTTAACGTGGAAGTTTTTCATGCATCATCCGAAAAACTCGATCTTTTGCTTTCAGGTAATTATTATGTATATAAAATGGACAAGCAGGAAGAAGCATGGAATCTGCCTGATTGGGATGCAAATATATCTGTGGGATATAAAATATCAAATCAGCTTACTGTTTCAACTGATTTATTTTTGGTAGGACAACGTAAAGCTTTGATTGTTGAAACCCCGGGTTATGATCCCCGGTCAAATGGACATGCAGAGATAGACGAAATTTCTTCAGCAATGATGAAATCATATAATCTCAATACCATAATAGATCTTAATTTCAATGCAAACTATAAGATTACAAGTAAATTTTCAGCATTTGCACAACTTCATAATTTTGGATTTCAAAGTTATCAACGCTGGTTTGGTTACCCGGTGCAGAGCTTTAATTTTCTTGGTGGTATAAGTTACTCTTTTTAAAAAGTTTCCGAAGGAAATTACAGAAGTTTTTATCTGCCTTTTTTTTAATCATTAGAATTCGCTTTTCATGCTCATTTTCAGGTTAATAAATTGTTGAAAAATATGCTTAACATACGTTAAAAAGTGCCTTCCCCTTCAGTTAATTTTGTTATATTTGCCCCATGATTTCAGAATGGGTAACAAATCATATTAAAACTTTATAAATCAAACAATTTCATCTTCCGGATCCATGTTTTTCCGGAAAATTGGAGATTGTTATGAGTAAGATAAATAGCAAAATTTAAATATTAAGAAATCAAGGATGAACGAAACAGAAAAAAATGGTATTCCACGGGCAGGAAACGGCAATTATTCAGCCGATAGTATCCAGGTGCTCGAAGGATTGGAAGCTGTAAGGAAACGTCCGTCGATGTATATTGGCGATACGAATGAAAAAGGATTGCACCATTTGGTTTATGAAGTTGTTGATAACTCTATTGACGAGGCGCTTGCCGGTTACTGCAACAATATTGATGTTATTATTCACGAAGATAATTCCATTACCGTTACAGATGATGGCCGTGGAATTCCAACCGAAATACATACAAAGGAAAATAAGTCGGCACTTGAGGTGGTGATGACAGTTTTGCATGCCGGTGGTAAATTCGATAAAGATTCCTATAAAGTATCAGGAGGTTTGCACGGAGTTGGTGTATCATGTGTGAATGCGCTTTCATCATCTTTAAAAGCCGAAATTCACCGTGATGGTAAAATCTGGATGCAGGAGTATTCAATTGGAAGACCTCTTTCAAATGTCAGAGTTGTTGGTGAATCAGACAAAACAGGAACTGTTATCACTTTTAAACCTGATGATTCCATATTTATTGTCACAACCTACAAATATGAAATTCTGGCAGCCCGACTGCGCGAACTTGCATTTTTAAATGCAGGAATTAAATTATCAATCATCGATGAACGGGAAAAAGATGAAGATGGTAATTTCAAATCGAACAATTACTATTCAGAGGAAGGATTGAAGGAATTTGTGGAATATCTGGATGATTCGAGAGTAAAAATAATAGATGATGTCATTCATATCACCACAGAAAAAAATGATATTCCTGTAGAAATTGCAATGCAATACAATTCTTCATTTTCCGAAAATATTCATGCTTACGTTAACAATATCAATACAATTGAAGGAGGGACACATTTAACAGGATTTCGAAGAGGATTAACCAGAACGTTAAAAACCTATGCCGAAAATTCAGGAATGTTGTCAAAACTTAAATTTGATATCAGCGGAGATGATTTTCGCGAAGGATTAACAGGTGTTATATCCGTAAAAGTAGCCGAGCCTCAATTCGAAGGACAGACAAAAACAAAACTTGGAAACTCTGAAGTCAGTTTAGCTGTCGACCAGGCAGTAAGCGAAGCATTAACGCACTACCTCGAGGAAAATCCAAAAGCTGCCAAAATAATTGTCAACAAAGTAGTTTTGGCAGCCACAGCACGGCATGCAGCACGGAAAGCCCGTGAAATGGTTCAACGTAAAAATGCATTATCGGGTGGCGGACTTCCTGGTAAATTAAGTGATTGCTCGGAAAAAGACCCAGCCGCTTGCGAAGTTTTTCTTGTTGAGGGAGATTCGGCAGGCGGAACTGCAAAACAAGGCCGTGACCGCCGCACCCAGGCAATTCTTCCGTTACGTGGTAAAATCCTGAATGTTGAAAAGGCCATGCAACATAAAATTTTTGAGAACGAAGAAATCAAAAACATTTTTACTGCATTGGGAGTGACAATCGGTACAGACGAAGATTCAAAAGGATTGAACATGCAAAAACTTCGGTACCATAAAGTGGTGATAATGACCGATGCGGACGTTGACGGCAGCCACATTGCCACATTAATTATGACGTTCTTCTTCAGATACATGCAGGATTTAATTAAAGCCGGTTATTTGTATATAGCTGCGCCACCACTCTTTTTGGTTAAAAAAGGGAAAAAAGAAGCTTATGCATGGAGTGAAAAACAGCGTTTACAATTAATTGAAGAATGGGCAGATGGAAATGAAAGCATTGTACATACCCAACGTTACAAAGGTTTGGGAGAGATGAATGCAGAACAGCTTTGGTCAACTACAATGAATCCCGAAAGCCGGACACTGCAGCAGGTTACGATAGAAAATGCAGCTGAAGCCGATCATATTTTTGCCATGTTAATGGGAGATGATGTACCGCCCCGCCGAAAATTTATTGAAGACCACGCGGTTTATGCCAATATTGATGTTTAAATCATAAATTATCAAATCCGGGTACTTCCCGGATTTTTTTTAATCACTTACAATGAATATTTGTGTTTTTTGTTCTTCGAGTAATGCCATTGCCGATATTTATTATCATGAAGCACAACAACTTGGGCAACTTATCGGAGCTAAAGGATTTGGTCTGATTAATGGTGGAGCAAATGTTGGATTA
Organism: uncultured Prolixibacteraceae bacterium; assembly: GCA_963816685.1. GTDB lineage: Bacteria > Bacteroidota > Bacteroidia > Bacteroidales > Prolixibacteraceae > CAVYUC01. Next base: position 58,346 of record CAWFMB010000013.1, read on the forward strand.
ATGGAAGTAATTACTGTCGCAGCTTCAGGTGCCGGAGCTCAAACCACCGGTGTAATTCCGGAACGTTTAATTGACAGGTCACTTGCTTCAAATAACAGTCACCAGTTAATAGTAACCAAAGATATGCAGGAACGAAAAGCAAAAATGCGTGAGATTTCTGATGCTTTTATTGCACTGCCAGGAGGATTTGGTACGCTTGAGGAAGTATTGGAAGTACTTACACTTCGCCAGTTGAGCTATCATACAAAACCGGTTGTTTTTATAAACACAAACAATTTCTTCAAGTACCTGATTAAACAATTCGAAGTTTCATTTTCTGAACTTTTTGCCAAAGAAATCTATCGTGAACTTTATTTTATTGCTGAAAATGCAAATGAAGCACTTCAGTATATTGAAAATTATAAACCCGTCGAACTCGATTCCAAATGGTTTGTAGTTCCAAAAAATGAACAATTCAAGTGAAGACTGACAGAAGTTCATTATCTGCTATTAAAAATGTCGTACTTTTTAACAAAAGCTATTTCGGATTGTTAAAATATGTCAAATAGCTTGTTCTCATTCTTAATTCAGAAAACAGTGGCAGCATATTTGCGTTGTATAGCACGCAATGAAAAATTTAATATAACATTTTAGCCATGAGAAATATAAGAAAATATTCACTGACATTTTTGTTGGTTGTAGCAGGTTCTTTAGTTTCAGTTTGGACCTACAGTACTTTTTTTGATAAACCTGAAGTAGTTACAATTACAGAAAAGCAACCAGTAAAATATGCGAATTTACCGGCTGACAGCAAAGCTGCAATGCCGGATTTAACGTTTGCAGCCGAAAGTTCGGTGCATGCAGTTGTACATATTGCTACCCAATCTTACCGTGGAGGCGGATGGTCGAGCGGGAATCCATTTTTCGATGAATTTTTTGGCCTGAAAGAAAATCAACAACCGCAGCTGGCCATGGGGTTTGGTTCAGGAGTCATTATTTCGGAAGATGGATACATTGTTACGAATAATCACGTTATAGAAAAAGCGGAAAAGATAAAAGTGATTTTGAACGACAAAAGTGAATATGATGCCCGATTGGTAGGAACAGATCCTTCATCGGATATAGCATTATTGAAAGTTGAAGCTGAAAATCTGCCGTATTTAACCTACGGAAATTCAGATGATCTGAAACTCGGGGAATGGGTGCTTGCAGTAGGTAATCCTTTCAATTTAACTTCAACAGTTACAGCCGGAATTGTTAGTGCGCGTGCAAGAAACCTTGGAATAAACAATGATCAATTCTCCATTGAATCCTTCATTCAGACAGATGCTGCTGTTAATCCAGGTAACAGCGGGGGAGCTTTGGTTAACCAACATGGCAACCTTGTAGGAATAAATACCGCTATTGCATCAAGAACAGGTTCATATGCAGGATATTCATTTGCTGTTCCGGTTTCTATAGCAAAAAAAGTAGTTGAAGATTTAAAAGAATTCGGAGAAGTGCAAAGAGCCTTACTGGGAGTGAATATTGGAGATGTAACTGCCGAAGTTGCTGAACGATATAATCTGGATAAACTGGAAGGTGTATTTATTGGTGGAGTTACAGATAACGGTGCAGCCAAAAAAGCAGGTATTCAGGAGGAAGATGTTCTGATAAGTGTTGATGGAGAACCTGTAAATTCGGCAGCCCAATTACAGGAAAAAATAAGTCGTTACCGTCCCGGAGACGATGTGAAAGTTGTTGTTAAAAGAAACGGCGAAAAGAAACCATTTACTGTTACCCTACGTAATAAACACGGTGACACTCAAATTGTGCGGGATAATATATCGGTATTGGGAGCTGAATTTGAAGATGTTAACAACAATGAAAAAAGAAGTTTGAACATTGAATATGGAATTAAGGTTAAAAATCTAAATAAGGGCAAGTTAAATGATGCCGGACTTAAAAAAGGGTTTATTATTACAAATGTGAACAAAAAACCCATTTATGAAGTCAATGATTTTAAGAGAGAGATTGGAAATGCTAAGGGTGGGATTCTTATAGAAGGAGTTTACCCTAATGGAGAGTTAGCTTATTTTGTTTTTGGAGTTGAATAAGAGATTTCAATATAAAATACCTTTAACAATTCATTAATTAAAATTTTTATTCTTCTTTCTCCTTGATCCCTAATTTTTAATATTTTATATTTGCACGTTTTTTTAAGGAGATTATAATGAGACAGCTAAAAATAACAAAGTCTATTACCAATCGTGAGAGTGCGTCTTTAGATAAGTACTTGCAGGAAATAGGTAAGGAAGAGCTTATTACAGTAGAAGAAGAAGTTGAACTGGCCCAAAGAATCAAAAAGGGCGATCAGGCAGCTTTGGAAAAATTAACGCGGGCAAACCTTCGCTTTGTAGTGTCGGTAGCCAAGCAGTACCAAAACCAGGGTCTAAGCCTTCCCGATTTAATAAACGAGGGTAATTTGGGTTTGATAAAAGCAGCTGAAAAGTTTGATGAAACAAGAGGATTTAAGTTTATTTCTTACGCAGTTTGGTGGATCCGTCAATCAATATTGCAGGCATTAGCTGAGCAATCACGTATTGTGCGGCTTCCATTAAATCAGGTAGGTTCTTTGAATAAAATTAATAAAGCATATTCAAAATTCGAACAGGAACACGAGCGCAAACCATCTCCTGAAGAGTTGGCAGAATCACTGGAATTACCTGCCGACAAAGTTGCTGACACTCTTCGCGTTTCCGGACGTCATGTTTCTGTTGATGCACCATTTGTCGACGGGGAAGATAATAGTCTTTTGGATGTGCTTGTAAATAATGACTCACCAAATGCTGACCGTGCTCTGATTCAGGAGTCACTTGCCCGCGAAATTCACAGGGCTTTGGCAACTTTAACCGAAAGAGAAGCCGATATCATTCGGTTGTTCTTTGGAATTGGTTGCCAGGAAATGACCCTTGAAGAAATTGGAGAACGATTTGGTTTAACACGTGAAAGAGTTCGTCAAATCAAGGAAAAAGCAATAAGACGATTAAGACATACTTCGCGAAGCAAGTTGTTAAAAACATATTTGGGATAGTGTAATAAAGGTTGTTGAAAGACAACCTTTTTTTATGCTTCTATATTTTTCTTATCAAAAGTACAACATTTTCAACATGATGAGTATGAGGAAACATATCAACAGGCTGCACTCTTTCAATGCAGTAATTTTCTGAAAGTAACGCCAAATCACGCGCTTGAGTTGCAGGATTACAACTTACATAAACAATTTTCGGAGGTTTAACCTTCAAAATTACCCTAATTACATCTTCATGCATTCCTGCCCTGGGAGGGTCGGTAATCACGATATCCGGAATTCCATTTTCTTCAATAAATTTATCATTCAGAACTTCTTTTAAATCACCCGAAAAGAATCTTGTATTTGCAATGTTGTTCAGTACCGAATTTTCCCTTGCATCTTCAATGGCCTCCGGAATATATTCAATACCAATAACTTTCTTTGCTCTTTTTGCAATAAAATTTGCTATGGTTCCGGTGCCGGTATATAAATCATAAACAATTTCATCACCACTCAATCCTGCAAAATCACGTGCAACTTTATACAGTTGATAAGCTTGTTCTGAATTGGTTTGATAAAAACTTTTAGGTCCAATTTTAAACTTTAGCCCCTCCATTTCCTCAAAAATATAATTACGCCCATGAAATAATTTAATTTCAAGATCATTAATTGTATCGTTACCTTTTGAATTTATCACATACATTAATGAGGTAATTTCTGGGAATTCTTTTTTTATGGCATCCAATAACCCGGTCCGTACAATTTCTTTTTCCTTAAAAAAGGAAAGAATTAGCATTATTTCACCAATCGAAGTTGTTCTTATTATTAGTGTTCGCAAAAAACCATCCTGCTTCTTTATGTCAAAGAATTCCAATTGGTTTTCAATCGAATACTTATATATAAAATTTCGAATTTTATTTGAAGGTTCCGCCTGTAACCAGCATGTATTAATTTTCAGGACTTTATCAAAGAAGCCCGGGACGTGAAATCCCAGCGCATCAAAATCCTTTATTTCCTTTTCCGAATTAACTTCAGAAGGTTCAAGCCATCTTCTATTTGAAAAAGTAAATTCTAATTTATTCCTGTAAAAAGTAGTTTTATCCGATCCCAATATGGACAAAACTTCAGGAAGATCCAGTTTTCCGATTCTTCTTAATTGATCTTCCACCTGCTTTTGTTTATAATGCAATTGATCACTGTAAGGTAAAAATTGCCACTTGCAACCACCGCAAATTCCGAAATGTTCGCAAAATGCTTCAACACGGTTTTCAGAAAAACGATGATATTTGGTAACAACAGCTTCCTGATACCTTTTTCGTTTTTTTATAACCTGTAAATCAACAACATCCCCAGGGGCGGCCATTGTTGTAAAAACTACAACGTCATTTATTCTTGCAAGCGCCTTCCCCTCAGCACCTATATCCTGAATTTCAACACTTTCGTATAAAATCTTTTGCTTGTTTCGTCTGCTTCGTCCCATATTTTTGCGGCAAATATACTCTTTAGATTTTATTCTGCATGAGGCAATCAGGTATCCCAATAAAAAAATGCATTTCCCATTTTGGGAAAATGAAACAAAAATGTACAATAATGAGCTATTTTATAGTTGCTATGCTTTTATGTTTGAACGTTTTTTACTTATCTTTGTTTTGATTTAATGGTTGGTTTTATTTTCAGAAATAGAACTTATAAGGGGAAAGCATCTTCTGTATTTATGATTGGTTTTGTGTTTAGGGGTTTGTAAATCATCAATCATCTTCAAAAAGCGTCCATAGCTTTCCCCTTTCTTCTTTTTTACCCGTAAGGGTATTTTTTTTACTCCTTTTTTTACCAATAAACTTTTCATCATTAATCGTTATCTTTGGCCGCTGTCACAAAAAAATTTTATGATTTCATTAGACAAAATAAATGTCAGTTTTGGTGGATTTGAACTGTTACAAGATGTTAGTTTTTTAATTAATTCCAATGATCGGATTGGACTAATCGGAAAAAACGGAGCAGGAAAAACAACATTATTAAAGTTAATTGCCGGCCATCAGGAACCAACTTCAGGTTCTTTGAGTTATCCTAAAGAAACAACAATCGGATACCTTCCGCAGGAAATGAAAATTACTGACAGTCGTACTTTAAAGGATGAAACTATTCTTGCATTTAATGAACTTCTAAAGCTTGAAAAAGCGATTGAAGATTTAAATCATGAAATTGCAAACAATGAAAATTATCATTCCCCGGAGTATCTTAAAAAACTTGATGAAATTACTGAATTAAATGAAAGATATTCGATACTTGGCGGCGATAATTATGAAGCCGAACTTGAACAAACCTTGATTGGTCTCGGCTTCGAAAGAAATGATTTTAATCGGTTAACTTCTGAATTTAGTGGTGGCTGGAGAATGCGGGTTGAACTTGCAAAGCTACTTTTAAAAAAACCAGATGTAATTTTACTCGATGAACCAACAAACCATTTGGATATAGAATCTATTCAATGGCTTGAAAATTTTTTAATTAACTATAAAGGTGCCGTAGTATTGGTCTCACATGACAAAGCATTTTTGAATGCAATTTCAAACCGAACAATAGAAATTTCACTAGGTCGGATTACTGATCAGAAAATGAATTTTTCTGCATTTGTGAAATGGAAAAAGGAACAACGTGAAGTTCAACTTGCAGCCTTCAGAAATCAGAAGAAAATGATTGAAGAAACTGAAAAGTTTGTTGAAAGATTCAGGTATAAAGCTACAAAAGCAGTGCAGGTGCAATCACGTTTAAAGCAGTTGGAAAAACTGGATAGAATAGAACTTGAGGAAGAAGATAATTCATCCTTAAAAATCAATTTTCCACCTGCCCCACGCTCCGGGCGAGTTATAGTTGAAGGTAAAAACATTTCGAAAAGTTATGGAAGCAAACTGGTTTTAAATGACATTGACATAACACTTGAAAACGGGGAAAAACTTGCTTTTATTGGTCGTAACGGTGAAGGCAAAACTACGCTTGTAAAAATCATAATGCAGGAAGTGGAGCACCAGGGACAAGTTAATTTGGGTCATAATGTGAAAATAGGATATTTTGCCCAAAATCAGGCACAGCTACTTAATGAAAACCTGACAGTTTTTGAAACAATTGATGAAATTGCAGTTGGGGAGGTAAGAACAAAAATCCGCGACATATTGGGGGCATTCCTTTTTTCCGGCGAAGATGCGGATAAAAAAGTAAAAGTTTTAAGTGGTGGAGAAAAATCAAGGCTTGCAATGATACGTTTAATGCTTGAACCTGTTAATTTCCTTGTCATGGATGAACCAACAAACCACCTTGACATGCGCTCAAAAGAAATTCTTAAAGAAGCGCTTAATAATTTCACTGGAACAGTTTTAATCGTATCACACGATCGAGAGTTTCTGGATGGTCTGGTGAATGTTGTTTATGAATTCAGAAATAAAAAAATAAAACAACATTTAGGTGGAATTTATGAATTCCTCCGAAAAAAGAAAATGGAATCATTGAAAGAACTCGAAGTAAACACACAAATAAAATCCAGTTCCGGAAATATTAATAATAAAGATATTTCAACTAAAGGACCCGATTTTGAAGAACGTAAGAGAATTAATAAGAATATCTCGAGACTCGAAAAGAAAATAGAACAAACAGAAGCAGAAATTTCTGAGCTTGAAATTAAAATTGCAGAAATAGCTACAGTCCTTTCATCTTCAAATGTTTTAAAGGATCATTCGGTTTTCGAAAAGTACAACCAATTAAAAATTAATTTGGAATCAATTATGCTCAACTGGGAAAAAGAACACAAAGAACTGGATGACTGGAATTTAAAAAAGAATTGGTAATGAACAAAGATGAATATATATTTGGTACACGTGCAGTTATTGAGGCAGTAAAAAATAACCGGCCAATAGAAAAAGTACTGGTAAAAAAGGGTTTAAACAATGATCTATCCTATGAATTACTTCAACTGGTAAAACAGTACAACATCCCTTTTCAATTTGTACCAATTGAAAAAATAAATGGAATCACGCGTAAAAATCATCAGGGAATTTTGGCTTTGCTATCACCTGTTGAATTCTTCAGTATTGAAAATATTTTACCTTCTTTGTTTGAAAAAGGTGTTGACCCATTATTAGTAATACTTGATCAAATTACAGATGTGCGGAATTTTGGAGCAATAGTCCGCAGCGCTGAATGCGCCGGTGTGCATGCAGTTATCATTCCTGACAAAGGCATGGCCAGAATTGGAGCAGATGCAGTAAAAACTTCTGCAGGAGCCTTACATCATCTTCCTGTATGTCGCGAAAGTAATTTGCAGTCTTCAATAACCTTTTTAAAAGAATCGGGCATAAAAATTATTGCTGCAACTGAAAAAGCTTCTGAAATTTATACCCAATCAGATATGACTTGTCCGATCGCAATAATTATGGGTGCTGAAGACACAGGAATTTCACGTGAGCTTTTAAAGCTCGCTGACCAGGAAATAAAAATTCCTGTCATGGGAAAAATTCAATCACTGAATGTATCGGTAGCAACTGCTTTAATTATTTATGAAGCAGTAAGACAACGAAATTAAATATTAACAGGAATTGTTCTTTTAAATGATTCTTCAAGCGATATAAAAGTTTCGGTACTTGCTATTCCCTGAATCTTCTGGATTTCGCCACTTAAAATACTTTTTAAATGTTCATTATCCTTTGCATAAACTTTAATGAAAATAGCATATTGTCCTGTCGTGTAATGGCATTCAACAATTTCAGGAATTGCTTTTAATTTCTCTACGACTTCTGAAAAAAGGCCACCCTTTTCAAGAAATATCCCTATATAGCTGCATGTTCTGAACTCAACTTTTTTGGGACTTATATGATAACCTGAACCGATAATCACTTCAAGTTCAATCATTCGGTTTACCCGTTGGTGCACAGCTGCGCGTGAAACCCCAACCTCTTTTGCAACATCCTTAAAGGGTATTCTTGCATTTTGGGTAATAATATCCAAAATCTTCAAATCAACATCATCCAGATTATTCCTTAACGTCATGTTTTGATAATTTTCCATCAAAAATATCAAAATCAAATCATTAATTGTAAAAATCGTCAATTTAGCTATCTAAAACAGGAAAATTGTTACGTTATATTAACAAACATACAATAAATCTGTCTTTTGTTATCCAATTGTTAATTCAAGCCTATATATTTTGTCATTATTCTACATTTGCAGCCTTTATACTGATTATTTGATATTTTTAAATTTATATTAATAGCGAACAGTCAGCGAACATTAAATTTTGCAAAAATGAAAAGCACAAAAAGATGGTGGCTTATTTTAGCCTTATTGGTAATTGCAGCATTGTTGGGAATTTTTATTCCTTCGGGAGGTGGTGCGCAGGATTATACAAACCTGGTTCCGGGAGATACAGCCTGGATGTTAACCGCAACAGCGATGGTTTTGTTAATGACACCCGGGTTAGCCTTTTTTTATGGTGGTATGATGCAATCGCGAAATATTATTTCAACAATGCTGCAAAGTTTTATAGCAATGGGCATTGTTAGTGTTCTTTGGGTAGTAGTAGGTTTTAGCATTGCATTCGGAGACAGTATCGGAGGAGAAGGATATGGCATATTTGGAAACCCTGCCACCTTTTTCATGTTCAGGGGAGTTGGAGGAGGTACCAATGCTGATTTGTCTCCAACTTTTCCATTAGCTGTTTTCGCAATGTTTCAGTTAAAGTTTGCGATTATTACTCCGGCACTCATAACGGGTTCTTTTGCCGGAAGAGTCCGTTTCAGGGCATATATGCTTTTTATGTGTTTATTTGTTTTATTCATTTATGCTCCACTGGCTCACTGGACCTGGCATCCAAATGGTTTTTTAAGAAACTGGGGAGTGCTGGATTTTGCAGGAGGCACTGTGGTTCATATGTCGGCAGGTTTTGCAGCACTCGCTGGTGCAATTTTTCTTGGAAGAAGAAAAGATGCCATAAAACCATTTAAACCTGCTAATATTCCTTTTATTTTGTTAGGTGCAGGCATGCTTTGGTTTGGGTGGTTCGGATTCAATGCAGGGTCGGCGCTGGCTGCCAATTCTGTCGCTGCATCGGCTCTTGTAAATACAAATACTGCCTCTGCTGCAGCAATGTTAACATGGATTTTTTATGATGGCGCAAAAGGTAAAAAACCATCGGCAGTTGGCGCCTCAATTGGTTTAGTTGTCGGACTTGTTGCTATTACACCTGCTGCAGGTTTTGTTAATGTAGGATCCAGTATTTTTATTGGAGTAATTGCTGCAATAATTAGTAATTATGCAATAACACTTCGGACAAAATCAACACTTGACGATACGCTTGATGTTTTCCCTGCACACGGAATGGGAGGAATTGTAGGAATGATTGCTACAGCTGTATTTGCAAACGATGTTGGCTTAATTCATGGTGAAACCACTACCTTTTTATTTCATCTGCTGGCACTTGTAATCGTAAGCGTTTTTACATTTGGAGGTTCATTATTAATGTACAAAATAACTGATTTAATTGTACCGCTAAGAATAAGCCCGCAGGGAGAAAAAATCGGACTGGACATCAGCCAACACGACGAATCTTATAATTTTGCTTACCTGGAAGAATAGAATAATAAAAATAATTTGTCAAAAAAAAAGCCGGAAAATCCGGCTTTTTTTATTTTATGGGTACCTGCCTTTTAAAATCCATTTCAAGCGACATGAAAGTCTCCGTTCGAGCAATACCTTCAATCTGTTGAAGCTCTTCATCAATAATTTGTTTCAGATGCTTGTTTGTTTTGGTTTGAATTTTAACAAAAATGGCATATTGTCCGGTAGTATAATGGCATTCCACAACCTCCGGAATTTCACGTAAGGCTTCCACAACCTGTTTATGAAATTTTGCCTTGTCCAAATGAATCCCCATATATGCACATGTATTATATCCCAGCCTTTGCGGGCTAACAATAAACTCGCTGCCTAAAATTACGCCTATGTTTAACAAACGTTGAACCCGTTGATGAATTGCAGCTCCTGAAACCCCACATTCTCTTGCAACTTCAAGAAAAGGTATTCGTGCATTTTTGGTGATTAATTTCAGGATTTTTTCATCTAACTGATCAATGTCGGCAGCCTGTTCGAGGTACTGTTTTGTATCCATTCTTCTTAAATCTGTTGTTTCAAATTATAAAACAAAAGTATTAAAAATTAACAATTTTAAAGTTGATCTGCTTAAAAACATGTGTAATGTAACAAATCGTAATTAATGAGGTATTTTAAATAATGAATCTGCTGGAAACTAATTTTTTAGCATTGCATCAGAAATATCGGCTCCCGAAGGTGACTGGAAAACCCGAAGTTCGAATTCGGGAATAACTGCCAAAATATGATCAAAAATGTCTGCCTGAATGGATTCATAATTTGCCCAAACTGTATCCTTGCAAAAAACATATATTTCAACCGGTAAACCTTTTTCCGATGGTTGCAAATGACGTACTAAAAAAGTCATTTCCTTATGTATCATTGGGTGCTGATGCAAATAAACTTCCAGATACTTCCTGAAGATTCCAACATTGGTTTGCCTGCGTCCGCTAATCATATCTTCATCCCGTAACTTCTTTTTCCTGTTGAATTCTTTTATTTCAACTTCCTTTTCCTTGACGTAGTTTTTGATTAATTCAAACTTTTCGAACCGGCTAAGCATGTCAATATCGCAAAATTTAACACTTCTCATATCAATAAAAACCGAGCGTTTTATCCTTCTTCCTCCAGCTTCCTCCATTCCTTTCCAGTTATTAAATGATTCGGAAACAAGTGAATATGTAGGAATTGTTGAAATCGTTTTATCCCAGTTCTGCACTTTTACTGTATTCAACGAAATATCAATAACAGTCCCGTCAGCACCATGGCTCCTCATTTCAATCCAATCGCCGATTTTCACCATATTGTTAGCTGATAACTGAATTGAAGCCACAAATCCCAATATGGTATCTTTAAAAACCAGGATTAAAACCGCTGCAATTGCACCCAATCCTGCAAGCAAAACTGTTGGATCACGTTCAATCAGAACAGCAATCATCATGATTGCTGCCATGCAAAAAATTAAAATCTTAACCAGTTGAATGTATCCCTTTATTGGCCTGTTAAATGCATATGCAGTTGTATTATAAATTTCCAATCCTGAATTCAGCAGTGAATTGGAAACAAAAACAACAATCAAGGTAAAATATAACCGGGCTATTTTCAATAAAAATCCTGTAAGCCCAAAATAATAATCCTGAGAAAGCAGTTCAAGTTTTTCAGGTGATAACTCAGTTAACTCCTGATGAACATCAGGATAAGAAAAATCGGCAGTATAATAAAGAATAAATGCAGGAACCAAATGAGCAAGACCTTTAAAAACTTTATTCCGAATTAATACATCGTCCCAGGTAGTTTTTGTCTGATGTGCTATTCGTGTAATAATTGCGATTAAAAAGCGGCGTGTAAGAAAATGAGATAACCACGCAATAAAAAACAGGAGCATTAAAGTAATGAAAGCCGCTACAGGTTTTGCAAGCATTTCAAAACTATCAAATCCATGAAAATAATCAACCAAATAATTAAAAACAGAACTCATAAAAGGTTAAGCTGATATTATTAATTTTAGCCAAAAATAATAAATGTCCGTCATGAAACTGAAAATCTTGTTAATTCTTTTGGTATTTCCATTGCTTTTGCCTGCGCAAGAAAAATATAATCAATATTTTACCTCAAATTCATTTCGTTTTGATTTTATTTTGGGAGGCAACTCTGAACAAGTAAATGTTTACCCGATTCAAATGAAACAGGAACCTTTTTGGGCCGGCTCAAAAAAAAATCTCATTGACCCTTTTAATTTCGGAACATATCGTTATCAGATTTTCGATTCAATTTCTGACAGTTTAATTTTTTCAAAAGGATTCAGTACACTTTTCCAGGAATGGCAAACAACTGCTGAGGCCAAAAAAGTAAATAAAACATTTTACCAGGCTGCAATTTTCCCATTTCCAAAACAAAAAGTAAAACTGGAAATTGAAGCACGACAACAGGATGGTAATTTCAAAATCATTTACTCCACTGAAATCGACCCTGAAAATTATTTTATTTTAAATGAAAATCCAACATCCTTCAAAACAGCAGATATTCTTAATAATGGAAATCCTGAAACTAAAGTTGATATTGTAATTCTCGCCGAAGGGTATACAAAAGATGAAATGAATAAATTTATTGAAGATGCAAATCGCGTAACCAATTATTTATTTGAAGAAGAACCGTTTAAATCAGAAAAAAACAAATTTAATGTTAAAGCAATTCTTACCCCATCTGTTGATTCAGGAACAGATATACCCGGTGAAAACATTTACAAAAACACCATTTTCAACTCAAGCTTCTACACTTTCGATATTCCGCGCTACCTGACAACAACCGACATGAAAACAATTTATGACGCAGCAGCACAAGTTCCCTGGGATCAGATATATGTTTTGGTAAATACCAAACAATATGGTGGCGGGGGATTTTATAATTTTGTAAATGTTTGCAGCGCTGATAATAAATTAACCAAACAAGTTTTTGTGCATGAATTTGGGCATGGATTTGCAGGTTTAGGTGATGAATATTACAGTTCATCTGTTGCTTACGAGGATTATTATCATCTGGAAATCGAACCATGGGAACCAAATCTGACAACTTTGGTCAATTTTGAAAGCAAATGGAAATCGGAAGTTGCCGATTCAATTCCAATTCCTACTCCACGTACTCATGAGTATGAAAAAAGTGTTGGTGCATTCGAAGGCGGTGGATATATGACCAAAGGAATTTACAGCCCCTTTATGGATTGCCGGATGAAGAGTAATGTTGCCAAAATGTTTTGCCCGGTATGCCGGGAAGCTGTGAAAAGTGTTATTTCATATTATACGGAGTAAAAAAAAGCGGAGCTAAAAAATTCCAGCCCCGCTTCTTTTAAAACTTTTCAGTTCAACCTATTCTTTTTTCATCAAAGCACTGGTTAAAAAATGAGCAATAATTAACCCCACGCCGCCAAAAAACAGAATCATTGTAAAAAATGCAGCAACTTCATTAATAGTCGTTGACAGCAGATAACCGGTTATAACTCCTACTGATAGTGCAATCAAAAAAGTTCCCCACTTCAGTAAATTATATTTTGATGGTGTTGTTTTAAAAATCCCGGCATCAACGCCTTTTTCAATTAATGCTAGTCTTTCTTTTGTCCGTGTAGTCCAATACACATATAAAATTGCAAAAAGACCAAGAAAAAATGAGATTGGTACAAAAATTCCTTCCATGATATTTAGTTTTAAATTGTTAATATTTCGAATTTCTGTCCTTTTGACGCAATTTTATTTTATCGGTTACAACATTTTTCAATATTCTTTTAGATAAATTTGTAACCAGAATGTGAAACTTTCGTCAAAGTGACAGATGGAATATAAAGGCGATGCTTATTATATTGAAAAAGTAATCAGCGGTCAAACCAATTACTTTTCTTATATCGTTGATAAATACCAGAATATGGTTTTTTCCATCGCATTAAAAGTTCTTGGAAATCGTGAAGACGCCGAAGAAATGGCACAGGAAAGTTTTATAAAAATCTACAAATCGTTGAATACGTTTAAAGGAAATGCTAAATTTTCTACCTGGCTATACCGGATTACATATAATAATTGTATATCCGAAGTCAGAAAAAAGAAACTTCATTTCACTTCAACAGACGATGTACAGATTAAAGATGAAGCTGAAGAAATGAACATTGACGGAATTCCGGAAGAAAACAGGGCAAAATACATTCAGTCTGCATTAAAAAAACTTCCTGAAGATGAATACACTTTAGTCATGCTGTATTATTTTGAAGATCAGTCTATCGAAGAAGTAAGCGAAGTAGCCGGACTTTCAGTCAGCAATACAAAAGTGAAATTACACAGAGCGCGAAAAAAGCTCTACACGATTTTAAACGACATGATGCAGGAAGAATTGTACACAATATTGTAAAACAAGTGTATTGATTTCTGAACTTTTCAGAGATGCAGTACAAAAAATATTACAAGATGAAAACTTTTGAAGAGGATAATGAATTAAGGGCTTTGATAAAAAGTATCAAAATAGAATCGCCGGGAAAACAATTTTCGGCAACCGTAATGAACAGAATTTTTGAAGAACAGTCTGTTCTCGAAAAAGTAAAAGCCCAGCGCGTTTTAGGGAAAGGTTTCTGGATAATCATGGCCCTTTTTGTTGTGCTGATTGGAGCGATGTTTATTTTTTCAACATCAGGAGCTGACAGTGGCGGAGAAATTGCAAAATTATTACCCGATTTGAATACAACTGCTGTTTCGCAGGAATACAACACTATTTTCGATAAAATTACAAACTTGCCACTCAGTATAGCAGGAATAATGTTTGCCAGTTCACTGCTCCTTTTTCTCGACAGATTTTTAAGTGCCAGAAGTAAAACAGTTTCTTAAAGTAAAAATCATGAAAATGAAAATCCCGGTCTGAACAAGGCCGGGATTTTTTGTTGCTACATGAAGCTTAATAACAAGCCTCCTGCACCAGGTATTTTCCAACATAAACATCGATTCCTTCTTCGAGCTCAGTAAATTCTTTTGTATATCCAATATCCCGGAGTTTCTGAATTTCTGCTTCGGTAAAATATTGGTATCTTCCCCGTAAATCAACAGGTGTATCAATAAATGAAATTTTGGATTCCATTTTTAAACTGCTGAAAACAGCCTTTGTTAAATCGAGAAATGAACGTGCTTTACCTGTACCAACATTATAAATACCTGAGTTTTCCTGGTTATTCATAAAAAACAACATCACATCAACGATATCATCAACATAAATAAAGTCACGGCTTTGTTCTCCATCTTTATAATCTTTATGATGTGAACGAAACAGTTTCATATTACCGGTTTCAACTATTTTATTAAAAGCATGAAAAACTACAGAAGCCATTCGCCCTTTGTGATATTCATTTGGCCCGTAAACATTAAAAAATTTCAAACCAGCCCAAAATGGTGGTGTACGGCTTTGTTTCAGCGCCCAAACATCGAAATCATGTTTAGACCAACCGTATAAATTCAATGGACGTAAACTTGAAACTTTACTGTGGCAATCGGAAAAACCCACTTCGCCATTTCCATAGGTTGCTGCAGAAGAAGCATATAACAAAGGCACCTGAATTTCGGAACAAATATTCCACAACCGTTGCGAATAAATCAAATTTAATTGCTGGTACAAATCGGGCTCCTGCCCCACCGTATCTGTGCGGGCTCCCATATGAAAAATAAAATCCACTTCACCTGCATGCTTTATTAACCACTTAAAAAACTTATCACGATCAATAAATTTCCTGTAATTTTTCCGAAAAAGATTAATATCTTTTGAAGGTTCATCAAATCTGTCAACAAGAATCAAATCATTAAAACCTGCCTGATTAAGCCTTCCGACCAAATAACTGCCGATAAATCCGGCGGCGCCCGTTATAACTATCATTCTTCTAAGTGGTTTATATGGTACAGCAATTAAATCTGTTGTCTGAACAACGTGGCTTTAATTTTAACTGCCGAAGTAAACTTATTATTGTGCAAAGACCTAAAATAAATTAATTTTTTTTAACATTTTTTTCAGCAGGTCATTTTTATCCATAAACAGATGAAATTATTGTGTATTTGGTTGCTTTTACAAAATGTTTTTAATTACAAAATGTGCAGTAAGGCAATAAGAATTAACATTTCTCTAAATCCGGTAAACTTTAATTCACCGGAACTTCAATATTTTTTAAAACCTGGAGCAATGCAGCTTTCAAGTTTTCCAATGCAAGTGGAATATCCCATTGCAGCTTGTCCCGGGGCTCGATGAAATTCGAAACAGCCCTAATCTGACAACAGGGAACACCCATCCAGTTACAAACGTAAAATACTGCAGCTCCTTCCATGGATTCTACATGTGCAAGAAACTTACCTTTCAATTCATTTATACTCGAGGTTTTTCCATGACTTTTATTTACAGTAACTCCCCTGACTTTTTTAAACTGAATAAGACCACTGCTGTTGTTTGCCATTAATAAACCATTCCGGAACGGAAATTCATTTTCGTTGATAAATCCCGATTCAAATAAGGTTAAAAATTCTTCTTTATTCTCAATCCCCAAATCCGCAAACTCTTCACTTACAACATTTACTACTTCTCCGATTTTTAAATCCGAAATTAAACTGCCGGCAATTCCTGCACAAATTACCAATTCGTATTTCTCCTGAAATAACGTATTGGTTAAATGAAATGTAGTAAAAGTTGTCCCAATTCCTGAAACCAAAAAATCTATTTTATGTCCGGCTAGTTTATATGTTTTAAGTGCGTAATTTTTATCATTTACAAATTCAAGTTCATCAGCCAGTAACTTTACCTCCATCCAGGTTGCTGAAACAATTAGAATATTCATACCTTAAATATTAGCAAAACTTTCAATTTTTAAAAACCAATTACTCTTTAATACTTATTTTCTGAAAAAAAGTTAATCTTTGTATAAAATTTAACACTAGAAATTATGGATTTACCTGAATTACCAAGTTCTAACGGATACGAAAGGATTGATAGTTTTGATGAAAGCATTACCGAAGAACTTTCAAAAAATTACCGGAAAATAATACATTTAATCGGAGAAAATATTTCACGCGAAGGTTTGGATAAAACTCCTGAACGGGTTGCAAAAGCGATGCAATTTATGCTGCAGGGATATAAAACAGATCCTGTTCAGATTCTGGAATCAGCCATGTTTAAAGAAGATTACCGGCAAATGGTAATCGTAAAAGATATTGAAATTTATTCCTTGTGCGAACATCATTTGTTGCCATTTTTCGGTAAGGCACATGTTGCATATATTCCTAATGGTACCATCACCGGATTAAGTAAAATTGCACGGGTAGTTGATGTGTTTGCCCGAAGGTTACAGGTTCAGGAACGTTTAACTTTACAAATTAAAGAATGCATCCAGGAAACGTTAAAGCCTCTTGGAGTCGCAGTAGTTATTGAAGCCCAGCATTTGTGCATGCAAATGCGCGGTATTCAGAAACAACATTCAATTACCACCACTTCAGATTTTACCGGCGCTTTTCAGAAAAATGCAACCCGCGATGAATTTATAAAACTGATAAGCACAAAATTCAGTTAAGCGATTTAATAAAATTCAAGACAAACTGGTGCAGGGAGCTGAATTTCGTTTCCGGTAAATTCAGGCATACCACTTTCCCCGTCTATCTTGAAAACAGCAATGTTTCCGCTTTTTTGATTCGCAACAAGCATATAATTACCATCAGGACTTAACGTAAAATTTCTGGGCCAGTTACCTTCAACCGAAACTGTACCTTTTGAGCTAAGTTCATTTGTTTTATTATCAATCGTAAAAACAGCTATAGAATTATCCCCGCGGTTTGAACCATACAAAAACCGGCCATCTTTCGAAAGATGAATATCAGCACAGTAGCTTGTTCCTTTAAAACCAGCCGGCAAAGTTGATATTGATTGAAATTCACTCCAGGTTTCATTCTGCTTTTTTAATGCTGTTATTGTTGAATTTAATTCATTTATTACATAAATCACTTTATCATCGGGGTCAAATACAAAATGACGGGGACCAGCTCCCGGTTTCATTTTTACAAATGCCGGATTAAAAGGTACAAGCTCATTGTTTTTGAGTGTATAAATATTTAATTGATCGGTGCCTAAATCAGCACTAAAAACCATGGAATTAAAAGGTGAAAATTTAATCGAATGTGCGTGTGGGGAGGCCTGTCTCGATTTGTCAAATCCAGAACCTTCATTCACAATAACAGAAGTAGCCGGAAGCAAACCTCCGTTTTGCTGCACCGGGTATAATGATGTGGTTCCGCTGCCATAAGTAGCAATTGCTACATATTTGCCATCTCCTGAAACATCAACAAAACACGGATCCTCTCCATTGGAACTTTGTTTATTTATAAAATGTAAATTTGCGTTTTCATCCGTCTCATAAGCAGATACATAACCTCCTGTTTTCTCTACATTGCCGGGTACCCTTGTAACAACGTAAAGGTATTTTTTATCGGCCGATAACTTCAAAAACGAAGGATTATCAACCGCTTTAATCGTTTTACCGAGCGATATTTCACCGTTTTCAGTATTAAAATTGCAGATGTAAATACCTTCTGCCCCTTCAGAGGTAAATGTTCCGACAAACAGTTTTTGATTTTGGCCAAAAACAGAAATAACAACAAGAACCAGGATCTGCAGTAAAATAATTCTTTTCATTCGTTTATATTTTTATTAAGCGTGTTCATAAAACACTATTTGGAACAATTAAAAATTTATGCTCAAAATGAACTTTTTCCAACCTAAAATACTTCTAGTTGTAACTTTTTATAAAAATAAAACGATTTTATTATGAAAACAATTCTACCTGCTCTAATACTTATTATTTTTTTTAACGGAGAACAAGTATATGCTCAAAAACTCCGGAAAGTTTGGGAATCTTCCAAAGAAGTACTTAAAACTCCCGAATCTGTTTTATACGATCAGGATCGCGATCTGATTTTTGTGGCCAATATTAATGGTGCTCCTTCAGAAAAGGATGGTAATGGTTTTATAAGTATTTTAAATCCGGATGGTACAGTTAAAACTCTAAACTGGGTGGAAGGATTAAATGCACCAAAAGGCATGGCAATTTACAACGGAAAATTATATGTTTCTGATATTGACGAACTTGTAGAAATCGATATAGAAAATAAAAAAGTTGCAGAAAAATACAATGCTCCCGGTGCAGTTTTTTTAAACGATGTAGCTGCAGATAAAAATGGATTAATTTTCGTTTCTGACACACGGGCAAAAAAAATATATCTCCTACAAAACGGCAAAATAAGTGTATGGCTTGAAGGTGATCCATTGAATTCACCGAACGGTTTGTTAACTGAAGACGGTCAGTTATTTATTGGTGATCAAAATATTTATAAGGTTGATATTCAAACAAAAAAAATGACAACTGTTGTTAAAGATGCTGGTGGAGTTGATGGTCTGGAAAAAAATAACGAGGGCGACTTTGTATATTCCAATTGGCCGGGAATGATTTGGTTAAACAAAAACGATAAAAATATTAAACTACACGATTCAACAGAACAGGAAGTAAATACTGCTGATATTGACTTTGCTTCGAAATACAATTTAATTTTAGTTCCAACATTTTACGATAACCGGGTTGTTGCCTATAAAATACAGTAGCCCAATTGTCTCATTCGGATATACTAACTATCTATACTAATATTATTTAAAGACTGCTTCAAAGATTTTCTTTGAAGTAGTCTTTTGTTGCATTACAGATCGGACACCTGTAATCATCCGGAAGATCCTCAAATGGTGTTCCGGGAGGAATTCCTGCAGTTGGATCTCCATCTTCCGGTTTGTAAACAAATCCACAAATACTACAGGTAAAAGAATTTGATTTGCTCTTTCCTTTTTCAGGAATATTTCTTTCAGGCTCTGTTACTTCCTCTTTTTCAGGCACAACTTCATTTTCAAGCTTTTCCTTATCTATGTAGGTTGGTGCATTTTTAGGAGCAAGCATCCTAAATTTATCCCTGTAGTATGCATAAGTTAATGGATCATCACCCGAAATAACATCACTTTCAACAACTTCCCCAATAATTAATAAGTGCGAACCAACATCTACAGTGTCAACAACTTTGCAATCGAACCATGCAACAGATGAATCCAGAACTATTGGTGCACCAGTTACAGCAGTAATTGTATCAAGATTTCTGAATTTATCCAGATCGTCTCCGGTCATAAAACCAAATTCACCGATTAACGAAGTGCTGGATTCCTGCGTTAAGACTGAAAGTGAAAACTTTCTACTTTCCAATATTTTACTGGTTGTACTGTTTTTTTTATTGCTGCTTATTGCAATTTTTGGTGGCTCGGAAGTTACCTGAAAAGCCGTATTTCCAATATATCCCGCTTTTTTACCGTTAACTTCGGTAGCAATTATATATAATCCATAAGAAAGTTTATGAAAAGCTTTGTACTTCATTCCTTTATATTTTTAAAATTAAATCTGTAAAAAGATTCATCCGCCTGAAAACTTTCAGGCAGACATGAAATCCAGTCATCCCTTTGTGAAAATTATCTTAATCTACCGGCTTCATCAGTTAATGTCAATTCTTGTTCTCCTGGCAAAAATTATTTTCAGCCATAATATGGATAAAAATAATAATTCAAAGGGTTATTATTTATCAATTCATACAAAATTCTACCAAAAATTAATCTGTGAATTGTTGAAAACTATATTGAAACTATTCCTGTTTTCTGTTTCACACAAAAAATATTTCTTCATCGATGTTTAAACCTGAAATAACAAATTATAAAAACATTAGAAAATTCCAATAACTGGACACCGTTATTAATTCATTGATTTACAATGTATTTAAATCTCGCACACGAATTAATTCTATAATTTTATGTCCCGTAACTATAAATTTTGTTTCATATCGAGAAATTATTCAAAAAAAATTCCTAATTTGGTACAAAATTTTTGGGACGCTTACAGAAACAGAAGAATTAAAAAACCTTAAAATGCTTAACTATGACTGATCTTATTAACAAAATCCCGTACAACATTTTTATTGTAGAGGACAATAAACTTTATGCACAGGTTCTAAAAAAACAACTGGTAAGTGATAATTATCAGGTTAAAGTTTTTTACAACGGCAAAGATTGCATTACTGCTTTGGATGAAAAACCCGATGTAATAACACTTGATTACACACTGCCGGACATGACTGGTCATGAAGTTTTGAAAGAAATACAACGAAAATTACCCGGTACCCATGTAATCATTATTTCGGCACAGGAAAGTATTAGTACTGCAATAGATTTAATGAAAAACGGTGCATATGATTATATCATGAAAGCACCCGATACAAGAGAAAAACTGAGTAATATCATTAAAAACATTTACACTTCGGATCAGTTAAAAGAAGAAAATATTCGTTTAAAAGACGCGATAAAAGAGAAATTCCACTTTAAAAAACTGATTAAAGGAAACAGCCGGGAAATCGATCATGTTTTTAGCCTGATGGAAAAAGCGGTGCAAACAAATATTTCAGTATCCATTTCCGGTGAAACCGGAACAGGCAAGGAACTGGTTGCAAAAGGAATTCACTACAATTCAAACCGGAGTAACAAACCTTTTGTTGCTGTCAATGTTTCAGCAATTCCGGAAGGCCTGGTGGAAAGTGAATTATTCGGACATGAAAAAGGTGCATTTACAGGTGCTGATTTTCGCAAAATAGGGAAGTTCGAACTTGCAAATTCCGGCACATTGTTTCTTGATGAAATTGCTGACCTTGATTTAAATATCCAGGCTAAACTTCTTCGGGTAATCCAGGAAAGAGTGGTAACACGGCTTGGCGGCAATGATGAAATTCACCTTGATGTAAGAATAATCAATGCAACCCATAAAAACCTGGCCACTCTTGTTTCAGAAGGAAAATTCAGACAGGATTTGTATTACCGCCTTTTGGGTTTACCAATAGAACTTCCTCCTCTGCGCCAAAGAGGCAATGATATTATTCTGCTTGCAAAATATTTTGTAAATGAATTCTGCCAGGATAATAATATGCCTTTGAAAAACATTTCGGATGAAACAAAAAATATGTTGCTTACTTATTATTTCCCCGGAAATATCAGGGAACTAAAAGCCGTAATGGAACTGGCCTGCGTAATGACAAACAGCAATACGATTAAACCCGTTCACCTGAATATGAGTATCGATGAAAATGTTCAGAACCTTTTGGCCAATGAAAAAACCCTTGAAGAATATAACTTCGAAATCATAAAGCATTTTTTGAACAAATACAATCAAAATGTCCGGTTGGTAGCCTCGAAACTGGGGATAGGTAAATCAACCATCTACCGGATGCTTCAGAATAAACAAATGGCCTTTAATTAAATATAAAAATCCCGGCAACAACCGGGATTTTTATTTTATTTATCAATGTTTCTTCCAAGTTGTCAATATCTAAATTTTCAATTGTTTAGCCTGTATTTTTCTCCTAACCCTGCACATTTTTCTCCTGCTTTGTCAAACTGACGAAATCTTAAATGTCATGCTGTATTGAGGCGAAACATTAATTTTCATCAGTTTATATTTGCCCCTAATTATTTAACCTACCTGTGCTGAAAGGCTTACAGACAAATTTTGTTTCTTTCGGAAAAACATCATCTTAATAACAATACATCCAAATTCATAAAATTTCTATTGATATAAAGCAAATTACATAAACATTCCATAAAATTCCAAAAAATGAAAAAGTCAGAAATAAATCCGACCGATCACCTGGATTACAATCCGAAAGGACAGGGAGCCTGAACTGACTATCCCTATACCAAAGACGGATTAAATTCAATTATAATCGAATTTAATCCGTCTTTGGTATATCTATGGTATGGCGATAACATTGGATTAATACGAAATCTGAATCAGCCCATTGAGTAACTTTTCTTTGTAAAATTTATTGACCTGGTATTAAAGCCATTTCAAAAATGGGTATCAATTGAGTTGGAAGCAATGGAAACAAATAAGAACCATACTGAAAAATTTCATCCGGCCGGGAATTAAAAGACACAACAGATAAATTTGGAAAAGCAGGTTAATTTTTCCTGCCGGGCCATTCCCGAAGGACCGGAATTGGAATTATGGAGATTACCATATATGGCTCAACATCCATAAGATGAAACCATGATTTAAGAACCCGGAGAGCCGGGATATTTTCTACTTTTTACAAATTCGAACTATTGCACGTAACTATCAATTCCCAAAGTATCAACATTCCTGTCTATCTTTTTCACGAGACCTTGCAAAACCTTTCCCGGGCCTATTTCTGTAAATGAATTTGCACCGTCAGCAATCATATTTTGAACGATCTGAGTCCATTTAACCGGTGCTGTAAGTTGAGCAACAAGGTTTTCCTTTATTGCTGCAGGATCAGAGACAGGTTGAGCATTCACATTTTGATAAACCGGACAAACTGGTTTTGAAAATTCAGTTGAAGCGATAGCACTTGCCAGTTCCTCACGGGCAGGTTCCATAAATGGTGAATGAAAGGCACCGCCAACAACAAGTTTCAAAGCTCTTTTTGCACCTTTTTCAGTAAGAAGCAGGCAAGCTTTATCTATTCCCGAAACAGAACCTGAAATCACCAGCTGGCCGGGACAATTATAGTTAGCAGGGACAACAATATCATCAATTCCGGCACAAACTTTTTCCACAACAGCATCAGGCAGGCCAACAATTGCAGCCATTGCAGAAGGCTCAACCTCACAGGCTTTTTGCATAGCGATTGCACGTTTTGAAACAAGGATTAATCCGTCTTCAAAAGTTAATGTCCGATTTGCAACCAGCGCAGAAAATTCACCAAGTGAATGTCCGGCAACCATATCGGGTACAAAATCCTTAATGGTTTTTGCAAGTAAAACCGAATGAAGGAAAATAGCAGGCTGGGTAACTTTTGTCTCTTTCAAATCGTCGACAGAACCTTCAAACATGATTTGTGTAATGTTGAACCCTAAAATCTGATTCGCCTTTTCAAACCTTTTTTTTGCCTCTGTTGAATTTTCGTATAAATCTTTTCCCATGCCGGAAAACTGAGCTCCCTGTCCGGGAAAAACATATGCTTTCATTTTCGCTTTATTTAAATTCGCTGCAAATATATAATTTTAAATATTTTGTTTGAATCAGGCATTTAATAAATACTTCTAATATTCTGAAGCTTAGATTGAACCCATTTAGGGTTCTCCCTTTATGGGCATATTTTTCCGTCCCGAACAATAGGGACGGTTGCTGAAATAGTCAAATAACAATCCTTAAGGGATTGAACGGTAAAACATTTTACTTAAATGCCTAATTCCATATTTTGTTTTATTAGCAAAATTCTTTCTCTTTCCAACTTAACAAAACAACAGATACAGCTAAAATATTAAACTTAATATGAGGTATTTAATAAATAATCCAGTAATACTGTACAACATTAAATCTTTGAATTTCAGCCGGAGCATCCCTGCAACAAGTGCGATTACCGGTGAAGATAAAGGCAAAAGATTAAATAAAAAAATGGTAAGATTTCCGTATTTGCGGATGTACTTTTCAGCTTTAAGAATCCGTTTTCGGCTCATGAAACTTAAAATCTTTTTTGAACTAACCAAAAGGCCGATTACATAATCAATGATTTGTGCAACAACAGCTGTAGCGACTGCCACTGAAATCAACTGAATTTCACCAAACCAGGAGAGATAATAAATAAATGCCATTTCAACAGGCATCAGCAGGAAAAACAAATAACCCGAAAAGTGAATCAATCCAAAGGAAAAAAGATTATGACTTCTTCCTTCATACAATTCTCTGCCAACTGTAAAAGAAATCAAAACAATTGCTATCCCTGTTGTGATTACAATAAACAGGATTTTTGTAATATTTGCTTTTTCTTTTGCCTTCAATTGTTCCATTTTTGTTTTTCTGATTGGTTTAAAGAACAATGTTCACCGGCAATTTTCATTCAGTGAAAATACCAACAATAGTACATATATTTTAATTGTTATTCTAAGAATTAAAATTAATGCAAAACCTTTCCTCATCATAACTAAATCGACAAAACCAATCAATTGTTCGATTTTCATTTTAAGGCACAGGGTAAAACAAAACCGGAATTGAGCTTTCTATTTATTCCACAGTGACAGATTTTGCAAGATTACGTGGTTGATCAACATTGCAATTGCGTAAAACTGCGATATGATATGCAAACAGTTGCAGCGGCAAAACAGCCAGAAGGGGTGCGAGCGCCGGATGTGATTTTGGAATTTCAATTACATCATTGGCCATTTCTTTCAAACCTTTATCCCCTTCAGTAATCACGGCAATTACGTTTCCTTTACGGGCTTTTACCTCCTGAATATTGCTTACAATTTTTTCGTAATAATCATCATGAGAAGCGACAACAATTACAGGCAGATTATCGTCAACAAGGGCAATTGGTCCGTGTTTCATCTCACCTGCAGCATAACCTTCGGCATGGATGTATGAAATTTCCTTTAATTTTAATGCACCTTCCAAAGCAACCGGAAACAAATAACCACGTCCCAGGTACAATGCATTTATTGCATCTTTATATTTCTCTGCAACTTCTTTTATTTTATCACTTGTTTTTAAAATTTGTCTTTCCTTATCAGGAATTTCAGCCAGTTCTTTCAGAAGAATTTCATACTCCTGAGTTGAAATAGTGCCTTTTTCCTTTGCAAGTTTCAGTGCAAAAAGTGTTAGAACAGTCACCTGGGCAGTAAAAGCTTTTGTTGAGGCGACACCAATTTCCACACCTGCATGTGTATAAACTCCTGCATCCGTTTCACGTGAAAGTGATGAACCAACAACGTTACAAATTCCCAAAACAAGTGCCCCCTTCTCTTTGGCCAGCCGCAAAGCCGCCATTGTATCTGCAGTTTCGCCGCTTTGACTGATTAAAATAACCGCATCTTTTTTACCTAAAACTGGTTTGCGATATCTGAATTCCGAAGCGTATTCCACTTCCACAGAAACCTGGGCATATTCTTCAATCAGGTATTCACCAATCAGAGCTGCATGCCATGAAGTTCCGCAACCTATAATCACAATTCGTTCAGCCTCAATTATCCTCGGGAATACATTTAGCAAACCGCCCAAAACAATATCCGGATGCTCAGGTTTTAACCTGCCTTTAAAAGTCTCTTCGATTGTTGCCGGCTGTTCAAAAATCTCCTTCAGCATAAAATGCTCAAAATCGCCTTTGTCCAACTCTCCGATTTTTAAATCGAGATTTGTAATTTTGAGCGATACCGGATTATTTTCAATGTTCTTTAATGTGAAATTATTTCGCCCGATTACAGCCAAATCATAATCGTTCAGGTAAACCACATGATTTGTATGTTCAGCAATTGGGGTAGCATCACTTGCAATAAAATATTCTCCGTTTCCGAGGCCAACAACCAATGGACTTCCTTTTCGGGCTACAATGATTTTATCGCTTTCATCCTTGCATAATACCGCTATTCCGTAGGCACCAACAACTTTCGAAAGCGCCAGTTGCACAGCTACTTCTGCAGTTATTTCTTCTCCCTGGTTATAAAAAAATTCAATAAGGTTTGCCAATACTTCGGTATCAGTTTGGCTTTTAAACTTAAAGCCATGATTCACCAGCTCTTCCTTTAGCTGGGCATAATTTTCGATAATACCATTATGAACCAATGAAAATATATTGTTCATTGAATTGTGCGGGTGTGCATTTTCGTCACAGGGTTCGCCATGCGTAGCCCAACGGGTGTGCCCAATGCCAATGTTTCCTTTCATACTTGAAGTTAAAACAAACTCTTCCAGCTCCGAAACTTTGCCTTTTCGTTTATACACTTCGAGCTGACCATTCAAAAGTGCAACACCGGCAGAATCATAACCACGATATTCCAATCTTTTCAAACCATTTATCAAAACAGGAAAAGCATCTTTTTGTCCAATATAACCGACTATTCCGCACATACTGTTTAATTTACAGGAGATGAATTTAATACTAATTTTTTAACTCTGTCAATGAGCTCGTTACCCAGTGCTTCCTTTTTTTCCATGTGAATTTTTATTGCTTTCACCGTATCATTTTTTTCGAATTCACCACGCACCTGGGCGAAATCAAGTTCACGTGCACCATTTTGTCCGTCAACACCGAATCCGGTCATTTTTGTCAGCGAGAATTCCTTATTTGCATCTTCATACAAAAAACGGTCGATGCCCAGAACACTTTCCTTCCATCGCTCAACAATAGCAATTACATCAGCAGCAGTGAATTCCTCACTATTTTTTCCGTAGAATTTTTCCAGAACATCTGCAGCCCAGGTCCATTCGTAGTTATAATAGTTTTTATGAAGAGAATACAATGCAGAATTTACTTCTTCAAGTGTGGTAGTTTTACCGTTTTCGATTGATCTAAGCAACTGATCCAATGCTTCAAAGGGACAAATCAAACCTGAAAGATCAACCCAATAACCTTTCCCAAGTGAAGTATCGGCCCGAAGTGTTTTTCTTATATCTGTATCATTTTCATATTCTTTTCCCTGCAGCCTGGTAATCAGTGAGTTTCCAAGAAACTTCCAAATTGCCATTTCATATAAAAGAATTCCTTTTTCAAGTGCCCGCTTGTCAATCTTCATTTTTTCATAACTGTAGACGCTTGCGAATTCGCCCGATGATTTTCGGATTGCAAGCAGTTTTTTCCTGCCTTTAATCATTTTTTGAATTGTGTAAGGGCTCAGCAAGTTGAAATTAATCAAATCAAGCAGATTTGAATCTTTCCGGTTGTCGCGTCGGGGCCATTTCTGTGAATCGCGCACTGTACCAATACTTTTAAGATTAATTGCAGGCACAAGCACACTTTCGTCGTTGCTTTCAATGATGTATGAAAACGGAAAATCGGTGGTATCACTGTGTTTGTAGTGGCGACCCATTATCAGCGAAAATGCACCGACACGCGATGGCCAGAGCACATAGGAATCGCTGGTTGTTTTTGCACCGCGTTCCATAATACCCTGATGAATAGGACCAAGTTTGTATAAATGATTGCTCTGGTTTGAACCGCTTCCTGCATTCAAAAACGAAAACATTCCTGCAATCAGCAAGGTGGATTTGTGATGAGTAACTGTATATGGCCCTGCAAAAATTGAACAGGCTTCACCATGCAATCCCTGGCAATTGGCAAAAAACAGGGAATGTACGGCCGAATAATGTTTATCGAGCACACAACCCTGCCCAATAAAACATTTCGAAATAAGTGTGGCATCAGTAACTTTTGTACCCGAACAAACAATGAAATCTTCCATAATAACCCCATCGCCAATTGTAACCGGGGCTTCCACGTTTCCGTTGATACTTCCGTTTTTCAATTTTTTTGCACCATCAATTGTGGTTGCAGGCCCCATTTTTACATTTAAAATTGTATTGCAATTCAATATTTTTGAATACGCCCCGATGGTTCCGGTATCGCTTTTAACCTTTGCAGTATAATCATCCACCATTTTTATTAACGAAGATACAACTCCCGGCCTGTGCCGGTACAACGACATGATATAAGCAACATGTGTTGAAAGAAAATCATACATTGGAATTTCGCGGCCACCTCCTTCATTGATGGTTTCCACCATTACACCGTTTCCAAAAGTTGATTCGCCATCAATTGCAAGAGTCGTCACATTGTGAATGATAACTCCTTCTCCTATTTTATAATTTGCAATGTAGCTCCTTACATTATGAATAAGAGCATCCTTCCCTACTTCACAATTATGCAGCCATGCGTTATAAATACCGGTCTTAAAATCGATACCTCCAACAAGTTTTACTGATTTATTAAAACTGTTCAACCGGATATAACCGGTAAATTTGCAATTTTCAACATTTTCGGGTGTAAAATCAGGAGAAACTTTTACAAGGCTCCAATCGGTAGAAGAGCATCCCTGGTATACCAACTGACCTATTTCTTCATCATGTAAGGTGCGGTAAAAATTGTTTTCTGTAGTTTGAGCCATTTGAATTCATTTTTTATAAGGACAAATATATCCTAAATCAAATCAAATACAAACATGATAAACCTAACATAAACCTGTCATTACAGGTATTAAACCTTACTATAATTTTATGACACGTATAAAACAAGGCAATTAAAACTCAAATAAACCTTACATATTTACTTAAATTTAATATACAAACTTAATATTTTCTTGAATTAAACCAGTTCGAGATATCGGCTAAGCCGGATTCCGCTTTTAAGATTGAATTTCTTACGAAGTCTTACTCTTGCAATTTCAACGCTTTGAGGGGTAATGTTGTTTAATCCTGCAATTTCTTTGCTCGAAAGACCAAGACGGAGAGATGCGCATAATTTTTTCTCTTTTGGAGTAAGTTTGGGATGTTTCAGCTGGAGCCGATCCAAAAATCCGGGATAGAGTTTTTCAAGTTGCGCAACAACCATATCCCAATCGACAAATGTTGTCGGAGATTTATCCAAAACATCGATAACATCAGTTACTTTTTGCTGCATCATGCTAAAATTCATGGATTGCGTATCTTTCAACCTTTTGGTGACCAACGCCATTAATTCGTTCTTTTTGGATAGCTGCAATAAGTAAGAGACCAACTCACGTTCTTTTATTTCAAGTTCTGATTTTAACCGCTGCCTTGTTTTACTTTCCACTTTTTTCTTTTCCGAAAGGGAATGAATATGTTCCAATGCCTGTTTCAAATGGGTAATGTCAGTTACCGATGCCCTGATTCCAAGATAACGGCCTTCTTTATTATACACACCACGGATATTCATCCGGCACCAGCGCAGTTGTTTTGTACGGGTTAAAATCCGAAATTCAAGCTCCTGGTTTATCAACATCTGGTCCAGTGAATCGGAAACAAACCTGTCGAATTTTTCTTTATCGGGAGTATAAACCAGCAAATCAGAAATCCGGCCGGAAGCAATAATCTGGTTGGATGTATATCCTGAAAGATCGTAACAGGAAGGCGAACAATATTTTATTTTTCCGCCGGGTTCGAACCACAATTCCCAACCGAAAGTAAAATCAGCGATTAATTGAAAAAAAAGCCGTTGGTCTTGTTCAATTTTGAGTAACCGGCGCAATTCCTCCAGTTCAAATTTCATTTCCGAAAGCTGCAATTCCAGCTCTTTGATTTGATTTTTATACTTTTCACTGCTGCCTTCGGTTTCCATTAAACTTTTTGTTTAACTGATTTTCGTTGATTTGAAAATTTAAATACCTTTCAATTTAATCCAGTTTCTCCAAATATTGAAGGGTTGATTGAAAAAATTCTTTACGCATTTTATCTGCATCAATATTTTTGTACATCCATATTTCGCGATTTCCTTTTTCTTTCGATGTTTTGATTTTAACTTCTTCGGCATACTGCGGAAAAATAACTGCCTGAATTAAAGCCAAATCCCAAAGTGTCCGCTGCCGTACTCCCGGGTCCAAATGATTATACCAGCGGTTTAACAAATAATCAGTGAGCTCGTGTTTCCCTTTAAATTGTTCCACAGTTTCATCCCAGCCGAACATCATTTTTCCCGACACATTCCCGGGAATAATATGCAGTTCAACGTCAGTATTTAAAATTACATCAACTGCCTGAATATCCATAACACTGTTGAAATCAGTGTTTTTCATGATATCTTTCTCAAAATCGTAAGTGGTTCCCAGCCAATACAGCCTGATTTTATGTGCAATTTCCGGTTCATCCAAAATAGCAGATGCAACATTGGTTAATGCTCCCAATGCAATTACATTTAATTTTTCATCTTTCATTTTCATTGCTTCATTCACGATAAACATTGATGCAGTTGAAGTTTGTGACTTATTTCCCCAGTCGAACAATCTGTCCGTGGCTCCGCGGTTAGATAGTATTTTATTATTCAGTTTCAGGTACGACAGCAAAATGTCGTTCAGGCGGTAACTTTCTTCCATGGTGTTTTCCACTGCCCAATGGCTTGCCTGCCACTGTGTGGCATTCAGTCCGGGCATGTCCCATGATGGCTCAATTGCTCCGCGCACAATTGCATACAGATCATCGACTTCATTGCCTGTGTCGGCATCTATGATTACACGTTTTTTTTGCTGAGATTGCGCAGATAATGCGAAGATTAACATTAAAACAAACAAAACTCTGGATTTCATAATTTATAAAATAAGTGACCAACCGGATAAAAATAGTAAATATTTGGCAAAACTATCCTGTCAGAAAAAGTGGCTTTTTATTGGTTCAGTTTATCCATTTGTTGTTTTGTGGCCCCATTTTGTCCAAAGGAATGGGTTGTAAACCGTAATTTTTTAAAAGTTCAGGTTTCAAAAAATCCTTTACTGTTTTTTCATTTGCAACAACAGAAGTATTATTTTCTTCTTTATTTATCCCTTTGTCCCTCAGAAAACGATCTTTACAACCAATCAACAGGTTATTTTTTATGATATTTACATCCACGCCTTCCTGAATATTTTTCAGTCCGGGGTATTTATTTTGATACAATTCCGAATTAATATCCACGACTTTATACAATTTCTTCCGGACTCCCGGCGAGTCCAAATTTTCCAGCCAGCGTTTTTCACCCCAGGGACTGAAGCTCACTGCCGCCCGGCAATCGTAAAACAGGTTATTTTCCACCACGTTATCCTTACCTCCGTGAATTTGAACACCACCAAAATCACGGGCGCCGCACCGCTCAAAAATGTTTCCGATAACCTGCACTCCCGAAATCATATCATCGAGCCGGACACCGGCAGCGCCATGGCGCGTACCGCCCTGAATGTCGGACCAGTGGTTATAGCGAATCACAATTCCCCGGTACGACGGATTGTAGAACATATCCAGCCCACCCTGATCATCCGATTCATTTACCACATGGCTGATTTCATTGTACTCCACTGTCATGTCGTTACCTTCGAGGCGCATAGCAGAAGACGACGAATTCATAAACCTGTTGTTGCGAATAACAATACCACATCCCTCAGCATGTACAGCAGGTTCGTAGGTACGTTTAAACAATGAAAAATCCACAACCACTGTATTTTCAACAAAATGGTTGGCAGGGATAAGGTTTTTACGGTCGCCCCCTGCTACATTGATACCGCTGCAACCAAACTTACTGAGGAAACAGCCGGAAATTCCGTGTCCCATTCCCCCGTTGATATGTATGGCGTCTTTTCCAAAACGTTCAATCCGGCATTCTGAAATCAGGCAATTTTTGCCATTGTCAATTGAAATGGCACTCCCCCGCCCTTCCCTGAAAGTTAACCCCTGAAATTTTAAGTTTGAACAATCACGTGTTTCAATCATAAACGGCGCGTTGAAAACGGATAATGTAACCCGGGCATTTTCAGGAGTTACATCTACAGGCGGGTACCAGTAAAGCAAGCCTAAATCCCGATCAAGGTAATACTCCCCGGGTTGATCTATTTCACAAAACAGGTTCAGTCCGAAATAATGGAGGCTGTCTCTGTAGCCGTATTGATGATAAGGTCCGCTGATGTATAATACCTTTGATTGTGTATCCACTTTTGCCACTTTTTGAAACTCGTCTGCCCAATCCCAATACCAGTAACCTCCCAGCCGGACATCTTTTTCGTCAGCCCATTGGTTTTGCCGTTTACCGAGGTATTCAAAAACACCTTCCTTCGTTCCGTGCGTTCCAATATAAGTTGGCGGTAATTCAGTTTTTCCCGTAGCAAGGCCTGCTTTGGTGAAACCTTCGTTTGGCCAGCGGGCAAGGGTTTGTACCTGTCCGTTGCAAAACAATTCAGGTCGTTTTCCAATTTCAGTTGCATCGCCAAAATCAGTTAAGCCTGCTGAATTCAAATTCGTAACATAAATCTTCCCTGTAACTTCGGGTGACAGAAGTTTCAGCTTTTCAGCATTTTCCAGCACCTGCCAGTCGTTTAACCTTCGGCTGCCTGTAAATACAGGTTCTTCGCTGTCGACAGCTTTATAAACCACCGGCGAATTTTCATTCCCGGAATCCTCCGAAGTATACACAACCGGTTTTTCAAGGTAATAATTCCCACCTTTAATATTTACAACGATTGTTTTTCCCGGTGAATCTTTTAATTGCAACCTTACTGCGACTTTTGCTTTTTCCAGTGATTTAAAAGGATTGTTTTCCGTACCAGAATTGGCATCGTCTCCGGTGGGCGATACATACAACTCCAGCGTGTTTTGTTGTGAACAGGATATTAAAAAAACCAGGATGACCAGATATGCCGGATTGAACGGATGTTGTTTTATTTTCATAACCGATAGTTTTATTTTATTTAATGGCCAAATGCTTGTTAAAATTATTCTACCTTCCTGCTACTCAAATGCATTTTCATTTTTCTTTCAGAATGTACCAATTTACATTCTTCGCTACATCCGCTTTAAACTGATTTGCATTGCTTTAATTGCTGCCTGCGACAAAATCCAGCGGCAGGTTTTTATACGCCCTGGCGAGTGTAGCAATATTCCGGGCATCGCCGTTAAAACTGTCGATGGGCTGAGAGAGGTAAATTGAAATGGGCGGCAACAATGAAGTGCTGTCGGGTTTTACAAAACCATACAAACCAACACCTGCTTTTTGTGCATCTATCACCACTTTCTTTGCATCTTTTTTATTCCAGCTGGCCAGGCAGGTAATCAGCTGCGTGTTTTTCCCCACCATACTGCGGATGGAATCGATCTTGCTGATATCGCCTTCCTCATTCATCAGCCAGTCGATTTCCCTGAACATCTTTGAATTTGCAATGTGCGGATGCGTGATATCAAAACAGGTCAGCCAGATAATGCAATCCGGGTTGGTTTCTTTGGCTGCCTGATGAATAACATCCCAACAGGCCGCAATGGCCCGGCGGCTGTATGTGTTATAATTTGTTTCCGAAAGATTTTCTTCACCGGGAAACTGTTCATCCATCAATTCGTTGTAACGTTGCTTTTCACTTTCAATCCATTTTCCTTCGGTACTGTTGCGATTGGGCTGGTAAAACCAGTCAATCATAAATCCGTCGATTCCTGTTTTTGATACTGCATCACGAATAACTGCATCGAGGTAACTGAGGTATTTTTTTGTGTACGGAATATGCCGATCAGCAGGCACGCCATAACTGAAGTCCGGATTTTCCATGCCCCAGCGGACATTGGAACCAATGCACAAATATCCCATCACTTTTATCCCTTCGTTGTGGCCAAGTTTTACCATTTCGGGCAGAAAATCATTTACAAGTCCAGGCTGTGCCGGAACCACTCCGTTTTTATACCAGGCATACCCGTTACACGAAACAATAAACGTTTGGATCGTATTTACACCCATACTTTTGTACCAGGCAATGTGCTGTGCAGGATCAGCATCAGCCCATAAACCCGGGGCGGCAAAAGCATTGGGGCCACCTTCTCCCCAGTTAAAATCGAGGTTGTAAGCCTTTATGGATGCAGGTTTTTGAAGTTGGGTTTTCTTTTCAGTACAATTCAATAAGATGAGTGAGAAAAAAACCAATTGGATAAAAACCGGGATTTTATTCATTAAATATTGACTTTGGTTGATTTGAATTAAAGATAGTCTTTGTTTTCAAACAAAAAAATTTAAACCTGTGCCATTTTCTGTTCTCTCCAGTTACCGGGAGGAATACCATTAAAACGTTTAAAAGCCTTGCTGAAGGCAATGTTGGAATCATAACCAATTTTTTCCGCAACCATCGATAAACTTAAATCAGGTTGTTGCAACATTTTTTTAGCGAGTTGCATTCGCCAGCCGGTTAAATATCGCATTGGTGATTCTCCTGTCAAATCAGTAAACCTTCGTGCAAATGCCGAGCGTGAGACTCCTACTTCGGCAGCCAGTTGTTCCACATTCCATTTATTTGCAGGCTGCCCGTGCATCAACCGAAGTGCCCTTCCTACTTCATGATCGCGCAATGCAGCCAGCCAGCCTTTACTCCTTTCGGGAAGGCCTTGCATATATCTCCTTAAAACTTCAATATACATTAGTTCGGTAAGACGTGTAACGATTGTACCTGCCCCAATGCTTTTCCCCTTTACTTCGTTAATAAGTTGTTTCAGCATTGT
The DNA here is from genome assembly GCA_963816685.1 of uncultured Prolixibacteraceae bacterium. Taxonomy (GTDB): domain Bacteria; phylum Bacteroidota; class Bacteroidia; order Bacteroidales; family Prolixibacteraceae; genus CAVYUC01. The sequence goes on from CAWFMB010000013.1 coordinate 93,076, forward strand.
ATCGAGCCAGCTGTTTTTTTGAAACGGAATTATATTCAACGGCTTTTCCCATGAATTTTCAACAGGAATATCCTGATACGAAAGGACAATCACCTCGGGAATAGCACCAAGCATTGGATTAAACCGTTGATCGCACAACAGATATCCGCAGATAAACTGGGTTTTCATCCCGTCGCCACCATACTGAACATCAGAAAGTCCCTTTATGTGTTCAAAGGAAAGCAAATTAAGTAACGGAACCGGATGAATGGAACGGTTGCTGCACATGATATGTTTGCAACTGTGCGGGAATATAATAACGCTTCCTTTTTGGAGCGAGAAAGGCTTCATCTTTTCGGGTTGAAACCAGCAACTTCCTTCAGTAATAATATGAAATAACGTGAGACACTCGGCTTTATAAGGAAGATGTTTAATAATGATATCTGAGCCGGGTGAAGTAATTGACCAGGGATCATTCAAATCGGCTGTAAAAAATATGGAACCGGTTAACCTGACTGTCCGAAGCACATCTGAAAGTACATCCATAATCTTTGTGGTTTTCAGAATTCAACAACAAATGTCGTTCAATGAGTTGAACCCTCCATCTGATTGTCACCCCGGGCATAGCCGAAGGATGCCAGAGAATTACATTACCTATTTCTGTTCTAAACGAACGACATTGATTCAACGACTATAAAATTACCAAAAATTAATTATTTATGGAGTTTCGGTTAAAAGTTCAGGAGTTTCGGCCATTGACAAGGGCTGTGCCTCCCTTTAACTTTGTATCAACATAACATTCACAAATTAAAAAATACATTACAATCATGAGAAAGTTAGTTTATATGTTCTATGCTATTATGTGTTACTTTATATTTTTTGCAACATTCCTGTACATGATAGGATTTGTTGAAAACGTTACAAACTTTTCTTTTTCGGCGCAGATACATCACCTGTTTCCCAAGACGCTGGACACCGGAACACGATCATTACCTGTATTCCCTGCGATATTAACAAATATATTTCTTGTCGCCCTCTTCGGAATACAGCACAGTGTAATGGCGCGGCAGGGATTTAAAAAGAAATGGACAAAACTGATTCCCCGTCCGGTGGAACGAAGTACTTATGTACTTTTAGCCAGTATCATGCTGATAGTTTTATATGTTTTCTGGCAACCTGTAAAATTCAGTATCTGGAATGTGAGCCAGACTTTAACTGGCAGTATTTTGTTTATTGTCTCGATGTCAGGTTGGGGAATGTTGCTGATTTCCACCTTTCTCATTAATCATTTTGATTTATTCGGACTCAGGCAGGTTTACAGGTATGCCCGGAATGAAGAACCCTATCAGTTAAAGTTCAGGACACCAATGTTCTACAAGATGGTCAGGCATCCAATTTATTTTAGCTTTCTGATAATATTCTGGTTTACTCCGGTAATGACCATTGGTCACTTCGTTTTTAGTACTGCAATGACCACTTATATTCTGATTGGAATATACCATGAAGAAAAAGATCTTTTGCATTTTCATGGTCAGTCGTATCAACGCTACAGGAAAGAAGTTCCCAGGTTAATTCCATTCACCAGACCCGCTTCGCAGAAACAAAAAGCTCAATTAGGAAACAATACAAAAACTGTTTCTCAGAAAAATGAACAGGAAGAAGAAGTTATGGTTTAAAAATAAATTAAATTCAGAAGCTTATGTCTTCAGGTTTGTTACATCTGATTGAACGAATCTACCCGGAACAATGTTAACTTATTGAATGTAATCGTTTGGCCTGGTGTAACCGACCGAAGGAAGTAAAATCAGCAAAATGAAAGAAATTGCGATCATTGGAGCCGGACTTTCGGGCACTTTGCTTTCAATGAACTTGCTAAAGCAGAATACAGATGAACCGGTTTCAGTGAAATGGATTGACAGAAACAGCGGGGATGATATGGGGCCGGCCTATTCAACAAAGGAAATGTACCTGCTCAATGTGCCCGTTGAACTTATGGGAGCTTTTTCCATAGACCCTGAACATTTTCTCAATTGGGCACGAACTAAACTTCAAAATGTACAAAAAGGGGATTATCTTCCGAGGAAGTTGTATAAAGAATACATTCAGGAAATGTGGCGCGAATCCCTGAAATTTAAAAATAAAAATATCCATTTGGAGCGAATCAGGGACGAAGTTACAGATATCAGAAATCATAGTAGCCGGATAAAAGTCGTTCTTCGAAGAACACCTGATTTTATGACGGATAAGATTGTTTTGGCTCTCGGAAATTCGCTTCCGAAGAATCCGCCTGTTACAAACAGGAATGTGTTTAGAGATAATCATTACATACAGAATCCCTGGCATCCGGAATTACTTGATAAAATCGCAAAAGATGACATCGTTCTGTTTATTGGAACGGGCCAGACGATGGTGGATCTGGCAACAGGACTTTACAAGAGAAACCATAAGGGAAAAATTTTTTCTATTTCGCGTCGCGGGGTTTTGCCAATGGCACAGAAAAAAGTCAATCCTTATCCATCGTTCTATAATGAAATAAAAGATTACACCGAAATTTTACCTGTTTTCCATACGGTTCGAAAACATATAAAACTTGCAAGTGAAGCAGGGATGGATCCACGTGCAGTGATTGATTCAATGAGATCTCGCACCAGCGACATCTGGATGAAGTTTCCTCCCGAAGAAAAAAAACGGTTTCTAAGGCATGTTTTTCGTTACTGGGAAATTATACGAAGCCGGATTCCCCCGGCAAGTGAAAAGATAATTAACGAACTGACAGAAAAAAAGCAACTTGAAATACTTACCGGAAGAATTACAGATATGTTTTCGAACGGGAAATCATTACAAATCGAATATATTGGGCGAAATACAAAAAGAAAACAAGTTGTGCAGGCCGACATTGTAATTAATTGCATTGGGCCAACCACTGATTTTGAAAAGATCGAAACCGGCCTCATTAAAAACCTTATCGATTCAAAAATGATTTGTTGCGATCCTGCTCATTTAGGCATAAATGCACTTCCCGAAGGAAATATAATAACAGCCGGTAATCAATCTTCTGACAAAATATTTACACTCGGTCCTACACTTAAAGGAATAGTTTGGGAATCACTCGCCACGCCTGAAATTCGAGTGCAGGCCGAGCAACTTTCCAGGCTATTGGTCTCTGATAATTAGTTTGCTTTAGTTAATTTTACAATTACTTAAGCTCTGCAATGAATTTTTCACCTTTTCAGACAGGGTTTCAACATTATGAATTGAGCGTACCCCTAAATGCTGTTTTTTGCCATATATGTAACAAGCTTTACCTGTTTTTCAAAAATGAATCCATCCCAATTACACTTCCCGCTCCACAATTTCACCACCCTGTTTTTCCTTCAATATAACTTTCTTTCGTCCATCGGGCAGGATTTCTTCTTTAATTATCCAGTGGTTTTCATCGTACTCCACGAATGCCGAAAGTGGCTCCACATTTTCATCGCCACGCCACTCATTTAGTTCCACAGGTTCCCACTTTTTTGTTTTGGCTGATTTGTAACACGCATCCATAATTGCATTAACCACATAACCATCATAAAAATCTTCTGCCGGTTTTTTACCTGTTTCAATGGCATTGAACATGTCCATAAACATGTGGTTGTAGCCCAATTCATGCACTTCGTCGCCAACGGGGAAGAGCCAGCCTGTATCGGATTCGGCTTTTTCGGCTACATATCCTTTTTTGCCAGGTGCAGAAAACATTTCAAACCCGGTGCGCAGGAAATTATCCAGCCGGATAGAGCCATCCACGCCGGCCACTTCGTCTTTTAATTCCATGCCACCACGGAAACACCAGCTGACTTCGAACTGTCCGATTGCGCCATTCTGATAACGCACCAGCCCGATTGCATGATCTTCTGCATCAATTGGCTTTACCTGGGTATCGGCCCAGCATACGACTTCCAGTGGCCGAATATTTTTACCAATAAAACTGCGGCCAATTTCTATGCAGTGGCAACCTAAATCGATAATGGCGCCCCCACCCGATTGTTCCGGGTTCCAGAACCAATCGCTGTGCGGCCCGGGATGGGCTTCGCGCGAACGCACCCACAACACTTTACCAATGGCGCCGTTTTCTACCGAAGCATGTGCTTTTAAATGTTTTGGCGAGTAAACCAAATCTTCCAGATATCCGTGGAATACACCGGCTGCTTCCACTTTTTGCAGAATTTCCCAGGATTCCTGAGCATTTCTGCCAAGTGGCTTTGTACAGAGCACCGGCTTTCCTGCATCGACGGCAGCAAAAATAGCTTCCTTGTGTAAATTGTTGGGCAGACCAACCACAACTACATCCACATCCGGATGCGACACTGCTTCTTTTAAATTCGTGGTACGGATGGGAATATTATGTTCTTTGGCAAATTTTTCAGCCCGTTCCTCCGAACGGGAATAAACAAGCACAACCTCATCGCGGCTGCGCAATCCGTGTAATGACATGGTGTAAAATGTACCGATTAGCCCGGTACCGAGCATTGCTATTTTCATCATCTGATTTTTATTGATTTCGTTTTGGCTAAAGTTACAAATTGAATTCTTTTTAGAAAAAAGATTACTGCTATTTTACTTTACACTTCATGCTCCAGCATCTGCCTGAACAAAAAATTAGTTTATACAATCCAATTTACACTCTCTTTGATACCTGGTAAAAGGACTTTGCGACCTGTGAAAGGGGAAGCAGAGAAAGTTCAAAGTTCAAAGCCTGTACGGCTGAACGAATGGGTTCAAAGAAAATTACCTGAGCGAACACTCATCTGTTATTTTTTGTTACGCATAGTGAAACAAATGAACAATAAAAAATCAATTATGGCGAGAATATTTATAACCGGTTCATCAGACGGGCTTGGACATTTGGCAGCAAAGTCGCTGATTAATCAAGGGCATCAGGTTGTGCTTCATGCACGTAATCCAAAACGTGCAAAGGACGCACTTGATAAATTACCTGGTGCAGAAAATGTTTTAACAGCAGATTTATCGCTTATTGAAGAGACAAAAAACCTTGCTGAAGAAGCAAATATAATTGGCCGGTTTGACGCAGTAATCCACAATGCCGGAGTTTACAGGGATTCAAACGAACTGATTTTTAAAGTAAATACCCTGGCTCCATATATCTTAACCTGCCTGATTCAAAAGCCGAAACGGTTGATTTACCTCAGCTCCGGTTCGCACATGTCAGGAAATCCTAATCTCAGAAGTATGAAAACCGGCAGTGTAAGTTATGGTGATTCAAAATTGCACGATGTTATTTTAAGCTTTGCTGTTGCCCGCAAATGGCCGGATGTATATTCAAATGCAATCGACCCGGGCTGGGTCCCCACAAAAATGGGCGGCTCCGGTGCACCGGGCGACCTTCAGAAAGGTTATGAGACTCAATTGTGGCTTGCTGTGAGCGACGATGATGAGGCAAAAGTCAGCGGCCACTATTTTTACCACAAGAAACAAAAGCGACATGTACCTGAAGCAGCCGATGCAAGTGTTCAGGAGAAATTTCTTGAACTTTGTGAAGAGATAACAGGTGTCCGTTTTCCCGGCGATTAGCTTTTGAAATTTAACATCGGAGTTGTTGAAGGCAAAAATACTTTTCCACTTACCGGTAAAAGAATGTAAGCTCTCTTAAAAAAGTAAAAATGTTCAGTATCTTTTACTGATATAGATTTTGCTGAATTTAATATTCACCTTTAATAACAAAAAATGAACCCCTGATTGTACCAGCCAGTTTAGACTTTTGCCTGGCAAACTTGAATTTCCCTTCCAGTTCTTTTGGCACCTCCATTCCTTCAGACAGTTTAAAACCAACAGCCCTTTTCTTCGGATTATCGATTGTATACAGGACATTAACCGCCAGCCCGTCTTCATAAAAGACGAAGGCCCAATCGATATTTTCCACCTTGAAATGCGAAGTTTCCAAAGGTTTGGCTTTAAACTTAATATCCCGTTCTTCTTTCAAAATCCTGTTCACATATTCAATGGTTTCGTGACTTTCTTCCGCAGGGACAACTGTAAATTCATGTTTGTATTTGTTCATAAAATAACGTGCTTCATTTGCACGTAATCCGGCAAGCGCTTCTGCTACAGGCGAAGACTCAAGGCCCGCCACAGACACATTTTTAAAATCAACGACATAAAACATATTCATTCCTCCTCTAATTTTTTTCCTACAACAGGGAAACAGGTTTTATGTTTTGAAAACATGGTTGATGTCAACTGCTTTTTACAACGTTTTTAAGTAGAATATAAATTTAAACTGATTGCTCATAAATGTTTGTGAATTCATAAACTTCTAAATCCATTTTTCTAATTTCGCGCTGAATTCAATTTCTTTCAATAATGAAAATACAACTGTCTTTTCTGTTTCCACTGCTTCTGATGCTGGTTTCGTGCCGGAATTCAACTTCAAAATACATTTACAACGAAGGGTTCATCTATGGCACCATTTATCACATTGTGTACGAAAGTCCGCAGGGAAAGGATTTTCAGGAAGATATTACAAGGAAGTTAAATGAATACAACCTCATTTTTTCGACTTACGAAAAGGAATCAGTTATTTCGAAAGTAAACAATAATCAACCGGTAAAACTGCCAACCGAATTCATAACCTGTTATCAACGCGCCATGGAAATTTCGGAAATTACAGATGGCGCTTTTGACATAACAGCAGGGCCAATGGTAAATGCATGGGGATTCGGTCCTGAGGAAAAAGAAAAAATGACTCCTGATATTATTGACAGTCTGAAAGCAATTACGGGCTACAAAAAAGTGAGATTGGTGGATGGTAGAATCATCAAGGAAAATCCGAATATGAAACTGGATATGAGCGCAATTTCAAAAGGTTATACCTGCGATTTAATTGGTGAATTCCTTCATGATAAAGGATGTGAAAATTATATGGTTGAAATCGGTGGCGAGGTAGTTGCTCTAGGGAAAAATGAGAAAGGAAATTCCTGGTCCATTGGTATTAGTAAACCTGACGACAATGCTTTTTTTGCACAAAGTGATATTCAGGCAGTGATAAAACTTCCGAATCATGCGCTGGCGACTTCAGGGAATTACCGCAACTTTTATGTGGAAGATGGAAAAAAATATGCCCATACCATCAACCCGAAAACCGGCTATCCGGTACAGCACAGTTTGCTTAGCTCTACTGTTCTGGCTGATAACTGCATGACTGCCGATGCATTTGCCACAGCTTTTATGGTAATTGGATTGGAAGAAGGAATTAAACTGACAGGAATTATCCCTGAAATTGAAGTTTACTTTATTTATTCAGGCGAAGAAGGAAATAACAAAATTTATATGTCACCTGATTTTGAACGTCATTTGAAGGAATGACACCTCTCAAAATGATATTAAATTATCAAAAAGATACGATTTCAGCAACAAAAAACAGGAGCTTAGCGCCCGGCTTTTGGAACATTTACAATTTTAACTTCTTTAAAATCGACCTCTTTTCTTACTTTGGCCTGTTCAATTTTATCCTGTGTCTGATAACAGTGAATGCCTTGTTTTTTAAGGTACTTGTTTCCACCCACGTGTGTATTGGGGAATCGCCCCCCTTTTTTGAATAAAATTTGAGTTGCCAGCCCCAGCATTGCAATGGAAACCAGCGCAACTGCCATTAAAATAATTTTTATAACTTCCATTTCGTCCTCCTTTTTCGTTCGCAAAAATACATCATCTTTTTAAAAGAATATCTGTTTATACCTACAGTTTATCACAAAAATGTTGCCATTGGTCTAAAAACTTCGGACAAGCCTTTATTACCCGCGGGTTTTTCGTATTTTTAGTTCAAAAACAAAAGCATTATGGAAAAACATGTAAACGTTGTTGCCGCCCTTCAAATCGGGCTCAGTATTTTAACCATTATTATTGGTGCAGTCATCTATATTGTATTTTTTCTTGTAGGAGATTTTGCTGAAGAACAGGAAGCGAAATTTGTACTTTCCATTATCTCAAATGTTCTTGTCATCTTTTTTATATTAATTAGCATACCCGGATTAATTGCCGGAATAGGATTATTGAAGCGAAAAGAATGGGCACGGATTCTTGCATTAATAATTTCTGTTCTCCAATTATTCAACTTTCCACTTGGTACTGCAGTAGGAGTATATTCAATATGGGCGTTGGTCCACCCCGAGGTCATTTCGGAATTCAAAAAAGAGTAACCATCGAATTCATAAAAACGGAAAGCATTCTCACTCACTTTGATTGAAGTTCCAGAACAGACTGATTAGAAATCAGCAAAAACAAAACCAATTGGTTATTTGTAAATAAATTAAGAAAATCTTTTGTTATGGTTCAGTATGAAATCAGGATAACCGGACGGGTTCAGGGTGTAGGTTACCGGCAGTATGTTCTGGAGAAAGCCAGGCAGCTTGGAGTAACCGGCTGGGTTAAAAATACGATTAACGGCGATGTGCAAGTGGTTGTAAAAGGGAAAAAGACGGACGTGGATACATTGATCGATTTCCTTAGAATTGGCACATCCATGTCAAGAGTAGATAATGTTTCAATATTCCGGATGCAGGATTTAAGCGAATTTCCCCAGTTTGAAATTCTTTAGCACGTCACCTTTCATCTGATTTCTTGTTATATTTACTGCTTAAACTGCGGCATGTTAAGCCTGTCATAAAAACCAACGGAGTGAAAAAAAACAATTACCACATGACCCCTGAGCAATTCAGAGTGGAAGGGAAAAAAATAATCGACTGGATAGCGGACTATTACGAAAACATTGAAAAATATCCTGTTCTTTCGCAGGTAAAACCCGGAGATATAAAGAAGAGGCTTCCCGTTTCACCGCCTCAGGAAGGCGAAACCATAGCTGACATCATGAAGGATTTGGACGAAAAAATCATGCCTGGAATCACCCACTGGCAGTCGCCAGATTTTTATGCCTATTTTCCGTCGAATACCTCTTTCCCTGCCATTCTGGGCGATTTGGTTTCATCTGGATTGGGAGTCCAGGGAATGATTTGGGCCACTAGCCCGGCAGCCACTGAACTTGAAACACGGGTTCTCGACTGGCTGGCAGATATGATGGGAATGCCGGAGAAATTCAAATCAACATCCACCGGCGGTGGCGTTATTCAGGATACAGCTTCTACTTCTGCGTTAACAGCAGTTGTCGCTGCACGCGAACGGGCTACAAGGTTTGAATCAAACAAAATCGGTATCCGGCAAATGCTGGTGGCCTATGTTTCGGACCAAACTCACTCTTCGGTAGAAAAGGCTATTAAGATTGCCGGTATTGGAAAAGAAAACCTGCGCCTGATTCATGTGGATGAAAAATTTGCAATGAAACCTGAGTTGCTGCGGGTAAGAATTAAAGCCGACAAAGAAAATGGATTCCTGCCGTTTTTCGTTTGCGCAACCATTGGAACAACCTCATCGAACGCTGTTGACCCGGTTAAGGAAATAGGTGAAATTTGCAGGGAAGAAAATTGCTGGCTGCACATCGATGCCGCCATGTCGGGAACAGCAATGCTTTGTCCTGAATTCCACCATTTGAAAGATGGTGTTGAACTTGCCGACAGCTACAGTTTTAATCCGCACAAGTGGATGTTCACAAATTTCGATTGCGATGTGTTTTGGATTGCCAATCGCGAAGACCTAATCAACACCTTTTCCATTCTGCCCGAATACCTGCGCAACAAAGCCACCGAATCGGGCGAAGTTTTCGATTACCGCGACTGGCACATCCAGCTTGGACGCAGATTTCGTTCACTGAAACTGTGGTTTGTCATCCGCCATTACGGTGTTGAAGGTCTGCAGTATCAGATAAGAAAACATGTAGAAATTGCACAGAAATTTGCGGATTGGGTGAAGAATTCAAGCGAATTTGAACTGGTTACTGAACCACCGCTGAACCTTGTTTGTTTTCGACACAAAGCCGGAGATGATTTCAACATGAAGTTGATGAACAAAATAAATGAAGAAGGTAAAATATTCTTTACCCACACCAAGTTAAACAACAAGGTGGTTTTACGCATGAGCATCGGCCAAACAAACACAGAAGAAAAACATGTGCAACAGGCATGGGAATTGATTCAGGAAACAGCAAATAATTTGTAAAGAAAAGCGTCAATGGTAGATTTGTTGCACGATTTTCACCAATTGGTACCTTCGGGATAAAACTTTTTTCGGTGCAAATCCTGAACAGAAAATAAAATCAACTCGTTCGCCATAAAAAGTAGATTCTACTTTTATAGATAATTTCTTACTTTTATCTTTCAATTTAAAAACAAACAAGATGACAGATTTTGCAAACATGGAAGTGTGGTTCGTAACCGGCAGCCAGCATTTGTACGGACCTGAAACATTGAAACAGGTCGACAGGGATTCTTCAGCAATTGTAGAAGGATTAAATAATTCAGGAAAAGTACCGGTAAAGATTATATTCAAACCGGTAGTAAAATCACCGGATGAAATCCTGAATATTTGTATTCAGGCAAGCTCCGATAAAAATTGCATCGGACTGATTACCTGGATGCATACTTTTTCGCCGGCCAAAATGTGGATTGGCGGACTCAAGGCGTTAAGCAAACCATTTATGCATTTACACACGCAATTTAACCGCGATCTTCCATGGAGTGAAATCGATATGGATTACATGAACCTGCACCAAAGTGCCCATGGTGACCGTGAATATGGATTCATTAACGCCCGTATGCGCAAAAACAGGAAAGTGGTGGTTGGTCACTGGCAGGATGAAAATGTACAAAACCAGGTGGCAAAATGGTGCAGGACTGCAATTGGCTGGGCTGATTCGCAGGGACTGAAAGTGGCACGTTTTGGTGATAACATGCGCGAAGTGGCAGTTACAGAAGGCGATAAAGTGGAAGCACAAATTAAATTTGGCTGGCAAATTTCCGCTTACGGTGTGGGCGATTTGGTAGAATATGTTAAAAAAGTTACCGATACCGAAGTTGATAAATTATACGATGAATATGAACAGGAATATGCGGTAGCCGGTAACTGCAAATCTGGTGGTGAATACCATGAGAATGTGCGGGTACAGGCACGTTACGAAATTGCTATGAAACGGTTCATGAAAGACGGCAATTTTAAGGCATTTACCACCAATTTTGAAAACCTGACAGGGCTGGCACAATTACCTGGACTGGCTTCTCAACGCCTGATGGCAGCAGGTTACGGTTTTGGCGCCGAAGGCGACTGGAAACAGGCAGCGCTGTTGCGCATTATCAAAACAATGTCTGCAGGGATGAAGGGTGGAAGTTCGTTTATGGAAGATTACACTTATCATCTCGATCCTAAAAATGAAGCGGTACTGGGAGCTCACATGCTGGAGATTTGTCCTTCAATTGCAGCTAAAAAACCACGGCTTGAAGTACATCCGCTGGGAATTGGAGGCAAAGATGCCCCGGCACGGCTGGTTTTTGAAAGTGCTACCGGCGATGCAATGAATGTAACATTAATAGACATGGGCAATCGTTTCCGGATTATTGTAAATACACTGGACGTAATTGAACCTCTGGATAAAATGCCTAAACTACCGGTTGCATCGGCTTTCTGGAAAACACATCCAAACCTGGCTGACGGGGCAGCAGCCTGGATTTACGCCGGAGGAACTCACCATTCGGCTTATACACTTGCTCTAACACCTGATTACATTGAAACTTTTGCTGAATTTGCAGATGTCGAATTTGTAATTATTGATAAAAATACAAACGTAACCGAATTCAAAAAAGAATTGCGCTGGAATGAAATCTATTACATGCTGGCAGGAGGTTTAAAAGCATAATCATTTCCTAATCCGTCCGGTGGTGTGTAACAGCCGGACGGAATATTTTACTTCAGGAACTTATCAATTTTGTCATTAACTTCAAACAATCAACTCTTGGAATTTTCATGAAGCAGAGCTATTTGTTCCTGCAAATCTGATTTCTGAAAATATTTTTCATGAGTAAAATTCAAGTACTTTAATATTTTAAAAGCATTGAACTTCTGAAAAAAGCGATTTTGAAATGAGTGAAGCGAAGAACAATTCCGGTTTAAATCATTCAGTTCTTCATAAAAATTATCCGTTTTCAGAAAATCAATTACCGGTATTGGTAAATCCGAAATCAGGTTACTGAAATTCTGTTCAGATACAAGATAAAATTTATCCTTTCTGTCGAAGAATACTTTCAATCCGATAAAAGCCTGAAAATCGTATGCTTTACTTAAATCTTCTTCTCCTCTCAACCATTTTTGAAGGACTGCACCTGTGCCAAACGGAACGCGGCCGGACAACCGGGCTGAAGGATAAACTTTTGAATTTGTAATTTCACCAACGGTTCCAATATGAGAAAGATGCTGCAAAAAATAAAAATCCTCACCAGCCTTTCTTCTGTTCATTCCGCCCCGTTTAACATATGCCCCGGCAGTTACCGCAAATGCGGAACCCACAGTGTACATCGCCCATGGATAACCTGAAAATTGCATTGCATTTTTATAATACTCCATATATTTTTCATACAACAGAATTCCTTCCAAATGATCGGCTTTCAAATTATTTGTCTGATGCTGAAAGGAAATAGTTGCTCCTGCATGCTTTGGAAAATTCTTAAAATGATTTTCAATTGCAACCAAATAATTTTTGGCAACAAGAGTATCAGCATCCAGTGAAACAATAATACCATCCGGTTTTTCAACAAGATTAAATCTGCGAAGAGCTTCATCCATTCCGGTTTTACGGGCGAGACCAGCCCCTGCCCATTTTTTATTCAACTCAACCGGGCCTGCAACATAAAATTTTAAAACATCAGAATCATTCTCCGAAATCCATTTCTCTGTTTCTTCTTTTGATTTGTTGTTGAATGCTTTAATTTCGGCGGGAGCATTTTCAGAATGGTTGATTACAGTAATAACTTCAACAGTTTTACCGGGCAATAAGCAATCTTTCAACGACCGGAGGGTATCCAAAATGTCCGGTTCCTGCAGACATGGAATCATAATAACCATTCCTAAATTCTGAGTTGGAAAATCTTCAATTAAAGCCGGTTTTTTATTTCGTTCCAAATACTGATTAGCAAACATCCTGTAGTCGCTTTCGTGTAAAACTACTTATAAAATAAAAAATCCGGAATACATCCCGGATTCTTTAAAATATATTATTTCAACATTTTACTTTTTAGTGTACCGCTCGTTTAAAGCTTTTAAAACATCGGCAGTAAGATTATCACCTTCATCGCCAATTAGAACTCCTGAAGCGTTTAGTATGTAATCGTACTTATTTGCTTTGTTATAGACTTCCAGGTAGTTCATCAGGCTGTCTAGAATACGTTTATTATTTGTGGTTTGCAATTCAGCCAGTTTCGAGGATAAATCCTGGTCGAGCTTCATAATTTCCTGTTCTTTACCTACAAGACGATCCCGTTCCTGAACTGCACGCTGTTCAGTTAAAAAACCTCCGCGTTGCAATTTTTCCTGAAATGCTGCAGCTTCCTTTTCAAATGTTTGACGTTTAGTTCCGTATTCGGTGTTGTATGCTTCCTGTTTTTTAGTAAAGTCATCATGAAGTTCCTGTGCCAGATCGTAATTTAAAATTACAGAATCGGCTTTGACATAGGCAATATTTAAGGAACCATCGGCATCAACATTGCGGACAGGAACCGACTCACCGGCGGTTTTTTTACCACCGGTAAAATGCAAAACGTACAAAACGGCAACTGCTGCAAATAAGACGACACTTACAATTAATGATGTTCCTTTCATTACTCTTTAATTTTGTTGTTTTTTAAAATAATTCCGACAAAGATAATTCTTTCGGTTAAATGCGATAAAAGAAATGGTAACTTTTTTCATTTCATTAGAAATCAAATAGTTTCAAACAAAACATGCATAAAATCATGGTTATCCACTGATAAACATCATTGAAATTAACGAGCTTGTGGTACTACTTTTACCTCAATAAATTTTCAAAAGGTGAAATGTTAAGATACAGATGTTTAACAAAATGATTGCAAACGTAATACCATACATGCCCAAAAAGTTAATCTGGGTATTTTCGAAACGATATATTGCCGGAGAAACCATTGAAGATGGATTGCTTGCATCGAAACTGCTTAACGAGCAAAATATTGAAGTAACCATTGATTTACTTGGCGAATTTATTGATTCGCTCCGGCAGGCTGAAGAAAATAAAAATGAGTACCTCAACATAATCGAACGGTTTTCGAATGAAAAAGTTAAAGGTAATTTTTCCTTGAAACCGACGATGTTCGGACTGTTAACAGATAAACAGGTATGTTACAACTTCATCCGTGAAATTGTAAAAAGCGCTGCCGGAAAAGGAAAATTTATCCGCATTGACATGGAAGATTCTCAATGCGTGGACCTTGAAATTGAACTTTTTACAAAATTGCAAAGAGAATTCCCTGCTAGTGTTGGATTGGTTTTGCAAGCTTATCTCCGGCGTACTTTAAACGATTTAAAAAAATTAAATTTATTAAATTCCAATGCAGCACCATTAAACATCAGGCTGTGTAAAGGTATTTATGTTGAACCGGAAAAAATTGCTTTTAAAGATTACAATGAAATAAGACAGCATTATCTGGAAGATCTTGAATTTATGTTTCAAAATAAAATTTATGCGGGAATTGCGACTCACGATAAATTTTTAATTGACAATGCTTATCTTCTTGCTGAAAAATATAACATTTCGGAAAATATGTTCGAATTCCAGATGCTGTTTGGAGTTACACCGGAACTCCGCCGTTCAGTTATCAACAACGGACATTTGATCAGGGTTTATGTACCGTACGGAAAACATTGGTTTAATTATTCCACGCGCAGGTTAAAAGAAAATCCAAAAATGGCCCAGCATATAATTAAGGCACTTTTTATAAGGGGGTAATTTAGGTAAAGGGATGGTTTCGGCCATCCCTTTTTTATTCGATTGTTTTAAAAATAATTTCATCAAGCGGACGTTTGGGAACGTGATGTGTTCCATCTTCGCCACGCCAGTACTTAATGTTATTTTCGATTGTAGTTTCAAGTTCAATTTTTTCTGCTGGTTTACCAAGTGCAATGACCCATAATACTTCAAGATTTTCAGGAAGGCGAAGAATTTTAGCCACTTTACCTTTATTAACAGTGCCTATAATACATCCGCCAAAACCATCTTCAACAGCTCCAAGTAAAATACTTTGCATTGCAATACCATCATCACATGAATAATTTTCCGACAAGGATTTGTCGTGCAAAACAATGACATATGCCACTGGCCGTTCACCTTCTTCCGGCCCCTGCCAGTAAGTTAAATATCCGGCCCATCCAAGGTGCTGAAAAAGCTGCTTATTAACTGTTTCATCGGAGCTGATAATAAACTTCAATGTTTGCATGTTTCGTGCACTAGCTGAAAAACGGGCAAGTTCAACCCAGTTTTTAACCTGCTCTGCTGAAATTCTAACCGATTGGTCGAACCTTCTGCAACTTCTGTTTTTAATGATAAGATCGCGTATCATAGGACATTTTTTTCAGAATCTAAAAAATTGATTTTTGTTTCTGATAAAGTTATCCTATTTTTAGAAAAGAAAAAAGGATAAAGAAGAAAGTTAGAAAAATTGCTGACCAAACTTAACCACTTAGAAAATAACTTCTCTTTATCCTTTTTCTTTAAACGTAACTTCATTCATTCTATTGTTTTCATCCTCAAATAAATAATTTTTTATTCTTTTATTTTTTTAGATTTGTAGAACAGAACAGAACAGCAACTTTAGCGAAAAGAAAATACATGAGCAGTTTTAAGTTTACGGTTGACGACAACTCCAATGTCCTGAAATTTCAGCAACTGGTTGACGCAATTGTTGATTCTATTAGTCAGAATCAACTGAAAGAGGGAGAAATGCTACCATCAGTCAACCAAATCATGAAAGAATGCAATCTTTCACGTGATACAGTTTTTAAAGCATATGCCGAATTAAAAAAACGCAGCGTTGTGGAGTCGGTTCCAAACCGTGGTTATTTTGTTACCAAAAAAATTACAAAAGTCTTCCTTTTTCTTGATACATTTAAAGCTTACAAGGAAGTTTTATATGGTTCATTTCTGAAACAACTTCCAAAAAATATTAGTGTTGATTTGCATTTTCACCATTACAATATTGGCGTGTTCGGAAAAATAATTCTGGAAAGTCTGGGAAAGTACAGCAAGTACATTATTATGAATTTTGATCACCCAAAAGTTTCTGAAATTGTGCATAAAATACCGGTTGAACAGTTACTGATTATCGACTGGAAAATTCATTCAACAGAAAATCAATCCGCAATTTATCAGAATTTTGGAGAACCAGTTTATGATTGCCTGCAAACAAATATTGAAAGTATTCGAAAGTATAAGAAGTTCATATTCTACTATCCAACATTTACCTATCATCCAAAAATAGCAATCAAATATTTTAAAAAATTTTGCACCGATTATAAGATTAAACATGCTGTAATTCTAGAAAGCGAACAATTTAACGTGAGTAAAGGAGAATTATATTTGTTGGTCAGCGACAGGACACTTGCAGACTTTCTTGATCAATGTGAAAAAAATGATTTTGAACCGGGACGCGAAGTTGGTGTAATTTCATATAATGAAACGCCTATGAAAAAGTATGTGAAAAACGGAATTTCAGTAATTTCAACAGATTTTGAACTAATGGGCCGGAAAGCGGCAGAATTTGTTACATCGAATGAACCGGTTCAATTCGAAGTTCCCACTATTTTAAAGCTCAGATCATCATTGTAAAAACACAATAACAAAAAAATGTTGTAAAATATTTATTTAAATTTTGAAACTACATTTTTAGGAATTAATTTTACCAGCATAACAGAACAGAACAGTTCAGAAAAATATTATAAAATCACAAAAACTATTAATCATGTATTTATTAGGATTTGACATAGGAAGTTCCTCCGTAAAAGTTTCGCTGTTGAACGGAGAAACAGGCAATTGCGAAGCCTCGTCTTTTTATCCAAAAGCTGAAATGAAAATAACAGCCCACCAGGCAGGTTGGGCCGAACAGGAACCGGAATTGTGGTGGAAGAATCTGAAACTGGCTTTAGCTGATGTTTTAAACGAAACGAAAGTAAATCCGGAGAAAATTGAGTCAATTGGAATTTCATATCAAATGCATGGTCTGGTGATGGTCGATAAAAATCAGCAGGTTTTGCGGCCTTCCATTATCTGGTGCGATAGCCGCGCAGCTTCCATTGGTGACAAAGCTTTCGAAGAAATTGGAGGCCAGCGCTGTTTGACCAACCTTTTGAATTCACCGGGTAATTTTACCGCATCAAAACTGAAATGGGTGAAAGATAATGAGCCCGAACTATATAAAAAAGTCTATAAAATAATGCTGCCGGGAGATTTCATCGCTATGAAGCTAACCGGCGAAATTCAAACCACTGTAAGTGGCCTGTCAGAAGGAATTATGTGGAATTTCCAGGAAAATTCACTTGCCAGTCTTCTTTTCGAAAACTATGGATTTTCATCTGAAATAGTTCCTGAGATTGTGTCCACATTTGCAGTTCAGGGGCAGGTAACGAAACAGGCAGCTACAGAACTGGGGTTATCAACGAAAACAAAAATCAGCTACCGCGCCGGAGATCAGCCAAATAATGCCCTATCGCTGAACGTACTGAATCCCGGAGAAATTGCTGCAACTGCAGGTACATCAGGAGTTGTGTACGGAGTGAGCGAAGAGATTAAATTTGATTCGCAATCGCGGGTAAATACATTTGCACATGTAAATTATTCCAAACAAAATCCGCGACTCGGAGTTTTACTTTGCATTAACGGAACCGGAATTTTAAATGCATGGTTAAAGCGAATGATTGTCGAAAATCTTTCCTATGAACAAATGAATCAAATGGCAGCAAATGTACCCGTTGGTTCGGGTGGAATTTCGGTGTTGCCATTTGGAAATGGTGCCGAACGCGTGCTGAATAATAAAAATATTGGTTCAGTTTTCAATGGGATCAATTTTAATATTCACGGCAAAGAACATCTTTTACGTGCAGCGCAGGAAGGAATCGTTTTTTCATTCAAATATGGAATGGACATCATGGAAAATATTGGTATAAAAGCGTCGGTTATTCGTGCAGGAAAAGCAAATATGTTTCTAAGTCCAGTTTTCAGAAATACACTTGCTGGTGTAACCGGTGCTGCAATTGAGTTGTATAATACTGATGGATCAATTGGTGCAGCTCGCGGAGCCGGCGTAGGTTCAGGTTATTACAAATCGTTTAATGAAGCATTTTCAAACCTGACCAGACTTGAAACAGTTGAACCGGATAAAACCAAAGCTGCCGAATACAAAGCGGCTTATGAATACTGGAAAAAACTACTGGAGAAGGAAATAAAATAAGAAGTTGTACGATTTTCTTAAAAGAATTAAGAAACCGCAACAATTTTAATAACAACAAATCGTCGAAAATAACGAAATATCATTTATTCATAAAAACAAACAACATGGAAGTTTTAAAAGGAAACAAAGAGTATTTCCGGGGCATAAATCAAATTAAATTTGAAGGTCCGGAATCAAGAAATCCATTGGCTTTTAAATGGTACGATGAAAACAAAGTAGTAGCAGGCAAAACTCTGAAAGAGCATCTGCGGTTTGCGGTAGCTTACTGGCACACGTTCTGTGGAACCGGTGGTGATCCATTTGGTCCGGGAACACAAATTTTCCCCTGGAATGGCGCTTCGGATGAAATGGATGCCGCAAAGGAAAGGATGGATGCTGCGTTTGAGTTCATCACAAAAATGAACATCCCGTTTTATTGTTTTCATGACACTGATGTGGTTGGCGATGGTTCAGTTTTCGAAATAGAGAAACGCCTTGAAAAAATGGTGGAATATGCCAAAGAAAAACAAGCGGCTTCCGGTGTAAAATTGCTTTGGGGAACGGCCAACGTGTTTTCTGCTCCACGCTACATGAATGGCGCAGCAACCAATCCTGATTTTAATGTGCTGACAAATGTTGCAGTTCAGATTAAAAATGCAATGGATGCAACTATTGCACTGGGCGGGACAAATTACGTGTTTTGGGGAGGCAGAGAAGGTTACATGACCCTGCACAATACCGACACAAAACGCGAACTCGCTCACCTCGGCCAGTTCTTAAGAATGGCTCGCGATTATGGTCGTCAGCAAGGATTCAAAGGCACTTTCCTTATTGAGCCGAAACCAATGGAACCAACAAAACATCAGTACGATTACGATTCACAAACTGTGATTGGATTTCTTCGTGCAAACGGTCTTGAAAATGATTTCAAGTTAAATATTGAAGTGAATCATGCAACGCTTGCAGGGCATACATTTGCACACGATCTGCGGATGGCTGCCGATGCCGGTTTATTGGGTTCTATTGATGCTAATAAAGGAGATTACCAGAATGGCTGGGATACTGATGAATTCCCGACAAGCATATACGAAACTACAGAAGCCATGCTTGAAATATTACAGGCAGGTGGTTTTACTAACGGCGGCATAAATTTCGACGCAAAAACCCGCAGAAATTCAACTGATTTGGAAGATATTTTTATTGCACACATTGGCGGAATGGATGTTTTTGCCCGCTCGCTTATTATTGCAGATAAAATTATGAATGATTCCAATTATTTGGCCATGCGCAAAAAACGCTATGCTTCATTCGATAGTGGAAAAGGAGCAGATTTTGAAGCAGGTAAATTATCGCTGGAACAAATGCGCGAAATTGCAAAAGAAGTTGGCGAACCAGCGCAAATCAGCGGAAAACAGGAATTAATTGAACAATTAATCAACTGGTACATTTAAAAATAATGTGGTAATATTCTGATAAAAATAAACTTAAATAAAAAGCCCGTTTCACTTTAAAAAATGTTCCGGGCTTTCTTTCTGATTGCCTGCCTGAGTAGATTTATTTCAAATCAGCAAGGATTGAATCGGAAATAAAAATTAAAAAAATGAAAAACAACAGATTGTATGTTATTGCCATCACCTTTGTAGCAACCCTGGGAGGATTACTTTTTGGTTACGATACAGCAGTTATTTCCGGTGCTGAAAAATCAATACAGGCCTATTTGATAGATAGCCAAGGCCTTAGCACTCTCATTCACGGATTAACCATATCGAGCGCGTTAATTGGCTGTATTATTGGCGGACTGTTATCAGGAATATTTGCTTCGAAATTTGGAAGAAAAAAAACATTACTGCTTGCAGCTTTTTTGTTTCTCCTTTCAGCAATAGGCTCGGGATATCCTGAATTCCTGTTTTTTCAGAAAGGCAATCCCACAATAGGATTGCTGTTAATGTTTAATTTTTACCGTCTAATCGGCGGAATTGGTGTTGGTTTGGCATCAGCTGTTTGTCCGATGTATATAGGCGAGATTGCACCGGCAAATATCCGCGGTCAACTTGTGTCGTTAAACCAGTTTGCCATAATTTTCGGAATGCTGGTTGTTTATTTTGTAAACTGGGGAATCGCCAGCGGACAAACTCTGGATTGGATAAACAACATTGGCTGGCGGCGCATGTTTTTATCTGAAACAATTCCGGCAGGATTGTTTGGCATATTGTTGTTTTTTGTTCCCGAAACTCCACGTTACCTTTCGCTTTCAAACAAACAGGATGAAGCATTTAAAATCCTGAAACGCATCAATGGAGAGGAAAAAGCCCGGTTAATTATGGCCGAAATCAAAGGGAGTATAAGTCACCATAAATCAGCGAAATTATTTTCTTTTGGAAAGAAGGTAATTATCATTGGAATTCTGCTTTCAGTATTTCAGCAATTTGTAGGAATTAATGTTGCTCTGTATTATGCCCCTCGTATTTTCGAAAGTATGGGCGCTGCAAAAGATGCTTCACTTATGCAAACGGTAATTATGGGTTTGGTTAATGTGATTTTTACAGTGGTTGCCATTTATACTGTTGACAAATGGGGAAGGAAACCGCTTTTAATCGTTGGTTCGGCTGGAATGGCACTCGGCATGTTTGCAATTTCTGCGCTGGCATTCCTGCAAATTATCGGAACTGGTACTTTAATTTTCATTATTATTTATACTGCTTCATTTATGATGTCATGGGGCCCAATCACCTGGGTTTTG
The DNA here is from genome assembly GCA_963816685.1 of uncultured Prolixibacteraceae bacterium. GTDB lineage: Bacteria > Bacteroidota > Bacteroidia > Bacteroidales > Prolixibacteraceae > CAVYUC01. The sequence continues at coordinate 114,157 of CAWFMB010000013.1, forward strand.
ATTTCAGAGATTTTTCCAAATAAAATAAGGGGAAAAGCAGTTGCTATTGCAGTCGCAGCACAATGGGCGGCCAACTATTTTATATCATCCACCTATCCCGCAATGATGGAATTCAGCGGAGGTTTTACCTATGGATTTTACGGATTGATGAGCGTTCTCTCTCTTTTGTTTGTTTGGAAAATGATTCCTGAAACCAAAGGAAAAACGCTGGAGGAAATGGAAGGATTATGGGAAAAATAAAAATTAACTGAACTAAAAAACCGGGAAGCCTCAACAGGTTATTTCCCGGTTTTTTTTATCATTCAAGATTAATTATTACATAACGACTTATCCACGGGATCTTAGCCTAACTGGCAAAACGTTCCCAAACAATTTTCCAGTCAATTATTTTCCAAAAATCCTCAATATATTTCGGCCGGGCATTTTGCTTGTCAAGATAATATGCATGTTCCCAAACATCACAGGTAAGCAGTGGCTTTTTGTTTATCCGAAGTGGGTTTCCGGCATTGCTGGTTTGTACAATTTCCAAATTGCCGTTTTCATCTTTTACCAACCAGGCCCAGCCTGAGCCAAATAATGTTGCCGCCGCATCAGAAAACTCTTCCTTGAATTTATCGAATGAACCGAATTTTCCTTCTATTGCCGACATTAAATCATCCCGGGGTTCTTCGCAATGTTCTTCCGAGTTAAATTGCCCGAAGTAAAAAGTGTGGTTCCAAACCTGTGCGCCATTATTAAAAATACCTCCGTCAGCCTTTTTAATAATATCCTCTAAAGAAGCATTTTCAAATTCAGTTCCTTCAATCAGGCCGTTTACCTTATTTACATAAGCCTGATGGTGTTTTCCATGATGATACTCCAGTGTTTTTTCACTGATATAAGGTTCCAAAGCATTTTTTGGATACGGTAATTTTGGTAATTCAAATGCCATAATTTTACGTTTTAAAGGTGAATATTATTTGTTTTTTCTCACCTACAAAACACACACCTGTTCAAAAAGATTAACATTACCCTTAATTTGAAATGAGTTTAAATAAAGAAGCCGGTTAAATACCAGCAGTAAAAGAAATAATCATAATACTTTTAATCATTATTAAAACCAGGTGGTAAAAAAATAAAAACGATGAAGTACTGCATAAAAAACCAGTATCCGCAGGGATCCAAAGAATGAATAAAAAAGAATACAGGCTGCGATGATCAAGGGAGCCAGGTCAGAAACAGTATTCGTTAAATTAGTGTATATTATTGAAGGGGAAAAGAAAAAAATAAAGTCGCCAGGTTGGTAGCATCGGGTTGGAGGAAAAAAAATATTAAGCTGATAAAGTTTTGTCTTCTGTCAGCAAGTGGTAGCCGGGCTTTCCCAAAGTTACATATCTGAAGCGTTTTCTCCGCTGTTCCGGCATACCATCTCTATACCAACAATAGATCCAATTGAATTTAATCCGTCCCTGGTATATCGAAAATATATCGAAGGTATATTGATGGTATAGGGAAGGTATAGGGAAGGTACGGTTAAAACCGGTATAAAACTGCTGTTGCAGCTAAAACAGGATTCCATCTTACTCATCAGACAAGGATGATATTTTCAAAAACAAACGACATTGCAGTTGCACATATCCTAACTGCTCAATACTACAATCGGGTAACCCAATCCGGAGTTAAACTGTTTCAGCCACATCTGCAACAACATAACATACCATAAAAAATACATTTTTTTTTTGATAATTGCAGCATTAATGCTTTTGCTCAATCATTTCATACTAAAATAAAAGTTTATGGATCTCCTGTAAGAGAATGATGTTTGACTTCTTTTTCTCCCTGTGGATGAAGATGATTTATAAATAAAATATTTTTACTTCAAGGGGAAAATTTAAATAATCTCTTATTTCGCAAAAAAACATTAAAAACCCCGGAGCCTCTGCTCCGGGGAAAAAACCAAAAATCAACTAACCTTTAAACCGCCTGGTGACTTCGTCCCAGTTGATGAGACTCCAAAAAGCATCTACATAATCCGCACGTTTGTTCTGATGCTTCAGGTAATACGCATGTTCCCACACGTCAATGCCCAGAATGGGCTTTCCCTGAATTTCAACAACATTCATTATCGGATTATCCTGATTGGGCGTGGACGAAACCACCAGTTTTTTTTCTTGAAGAACCAACCAAGCCCAACCAGATCCAAACTGCGTTAAAGCAGCATGGACAAAAGCTTCCTGAAATTTTTCCAACGAACCAAGTGATTCGTTGATGGCATCCAACAACTCCCCTTCGGGTCTTTTTGACCCACCGGGAGCAATTACATCCCAATATAAGTTATGATTATAATAACCTCCTCCATTATTTCTTACAGCACTTGAATATTTTGAAACATGAGAAAGAATCTCCTCAATGCTTTTATTTTCCAAATCAGTTCCTTCAACTGCACTGTTCAATTTACTTGTATAACCAGCATGGTGCTTGTCGTGGTGTATTTCCATCGTCCTCGCATCAATATGCGGTTCCAGTGCAGCGTAATCATATCCTAACTTTGGTAATTCAAAAGCCATATTTTCAATTTTTTTCTTTTAAAGATTAAAATGTATTTAAATCTTAATCCAAATGTAAGCCTTATTTAGATTTAATCCAAATCTTTCTCGAAAAAAACAAACCGAAATCATTTATTGTTCATCAAATCATTTTAATTTGGTCATAACGGAACAGGTTAACCTTTGTACATAAATTGATTAAAAGAACCTAATTATCAATTAAATAAAATTACAATTCGCAGATAAAAATGAATTACTTTAAAACTTTTTAAATAAATAAAATTACAATTCATTTACTTTGCCTGACGAATAAAATAACATGAACCGGGATATTTTCCGATTAGCGCTTCCAAACATAGTAAGTAACATTACAGTGCCATTGCTGGGTTTAATTGATTTGGCGCTGATGGGTCATTTAGGTTCCGAAGTATATATTGGCGCAATCGCACTTGGAGGAGTAATTTTCAATTTTATTTACTGGGGATTTAGTTTTTTGCGGATGAGCACATCCGGGTTTACTGCACAGGCTTTTGGTGAAAAAAACAACCCGGAAACCATAACTATTCTTGCCCGGGCATTACTTGTTTCACTGATTATAAGCGTGCTTATTTTGTTACTTCAGGCACCCGTTTCATGGGCAAGTTTTAAACTTATTGGCGGAAGCAGTGAAGTGGAAATGCTGGCAGACGAATATTTTCGGGTACGGATATGGGGAGCCCCTGCAGCATTGGGATTATTTGTTTTTAGCGGATGGTTTCTGGGAATGCAAAATGCACGTTATCCGATGGTTATTGCAATTACTGCCAATGCAATCAACATCCTGTTAAGTCTGTTTTTTGTTTTTGTACTGAATATGAAATCAGCAGGTGTTGCATTGGGAACAGCTCTCTCGCAATATGCGGGAATTTTACTGGCTATTATTCTTTTTCTCAAAAAATACAGGTATCTCCTACCCGAAATCACAATAAAAAGAATTTATGATCTGAAACGGTTAACCGCATTTTTTAAAGTCAACACCGATATTTTTATTCGTACATTTTGCATTATTCTTGTATTTACCTTTTTCACGTCCAAATCTGCAAGTATCGACGATACTGTTCTTGCTGTAAATTCGCTGCTGATTCAGTTTTTATTGTTCTTCTCCTTTTTTATTGATGGATTTGCTTTCGCAGGAGAAGCACTGGTTGGAAAATTTGTTGGCGCCAGACTTGTAAATTCTTTAAAAAAAGCTGTTAATCTGCTATTTATATGGGGATTTGTATTAGCTCTTGCTTTTACATTGATTTATCTGGTTGCAATAAATTTCAGTTTAAATTTACTTACTACTCAAACTGAGATAATTAATAATGCACAGCCATTTATTCCATGGGTAGTTATTATTCCGCTTGCAAGTTTTGGCTCATTTATCTGGGACGGAATATACATCGGCGCCACCGCCTCGCGTGCCATGCGAAATGCTTTACTTGCAGCTGCATTTTTGATATTTCTGCCTGTTTATTTTTTCCTAAACCCGATCTGGGAAAATCATGCACTTTGGCTGGGCATGATTTTGTTTATGTTTTCGCGCGGTTTATTTCAAACGATTATGTATAAAAAGGCAATATTACAACCTTTACATGCGATTTTAAAAAACCAGAATTAATTCTTTATTCTTACAATTATAAAAGCAGCTTTTGCTAAATTTGCCCTCAGTTACAGGCACAGCTGTAACCATCAACTAGTCATCAAAAAAATACAATCATGATCCTGTTAATATTAGTTTTTGGATTTTTATTTGGAGCCATCCTTCAGTATGCAAACCTGAACCGGTACAATGTAATTAGTGGAATGGCCACTCTTGATAATTATGCAGTTGCCAAGGCAATTGCGGTTGCCATTGGTGTGGGTGCAATTCTGCTGAATATTGAAATCGGACTTGGATTTGCTTCCTACCATGTGAAGCCGCTAATATTGGGTGGAATAATTATCGGTGGATTAATTTTTGGAGTGGGAATGGCAATTCTTGGTTATTGCCCGGGAACATTAGCCATTTCGCTTGGAGAAGGGTCATTGGATGCATTAATTGGAATCGTCGGCGGATTAACCGGCGGATTGCTGTATACCTTTTTACTTCCGTCTGTTGAAGGAATTCTGGGACCAAATCTTGGTAACATTTCCTTAAATTCGATTACAGCAGGAGGGAATTTATTGTTTTATGTACTTGTTTTCATACTTGGTACTGCATTTGTTGGTGCCGCTTTTTGGGTACATAAAATTGAAAAATCGCCTAAAAATTTGAGGTGGCTTGGTGCGGGAATCGCATTGGCAGTTTTAAATTCGGCAGTATTTTTAACTGTTACAACAAACCGGCCTATTGGTGCATCAACAACTTACCCGTATCTCGCTGACTTCCTGACCGGCACTACACAAAACAGCTATTTTGAAAAAATTCAAACTCCGGGTCACTGGGAACTAATTTTATTGGCTGGCGCTTTTTTATCGGGCCTGGTTCTTTCCCTTATCCGGAAAGATTTTAAGATAAAACTGATTCACGAAAACTGGAAAAAATATAAAGGAACTTCTGTTTCTTCACGGGCTATCTGGGCTTTTATTGGTGGTTTCATCCTGATTTTTGGAGCAAGAATGGCCGGCGGTTGTACCAGCGGCCATGTAATTTCGGGCGGAATGCAGCTGGCAGTTAGTAGTTTGATTTTTGCTGTTTTTGTTTTTGCAGGGCTTCTGGTTACCGGAAAATTGTTTTATGGAAAAGCAAAAAATAAATAAATCAGAATTTGAATGACATTGCCTTAATAAAACATAAAAATTTCGAAAACATATCCGGAAGTTTAAGAATAGAATTATTTTTGCAGCGCAATTTTTAAAGAAAAAAGAATATGGACGAAGGCCCGTATCATAAGAAATTATTTTTATTAATCTTTCTGTAAGAGGCCTTTACGCCTTCTTGCAGAAAAAAACTGATGTAAGGAGGCGAACCATGATTAAAATCTTCAAAACGTTCGGGGGATATAATGAAATCCCGCAATTCGAAAAAAATTGTTGGATCAATGTAACAGCTCCATCCCAGGACGAAACAAACCGCTTACGGCATGAATTTAAATTACCGCAGGATGTTATTCAGGATATTCTGGATGCTGACGAACGGCCGCGTGTTGAATTTGACGATGACTGGTCACTGATAATCATGCGTATTCCAGTGGAAAACCAGAATAACGGAGTTCCATTTTACACAGTCCCTCTGGGCATTTTTATCTGCAATGATTTTACTCTGACTCTTTGTCTTCAAAAAAACGAAATTTTACCCATTGAACATGCTTCACCATTTCGCGAACAGTATCGCGAAATTACCGACAGCATCAATTTTATCCTCCGCCTTTTTATGCGTGCCGGAAACATTTACCTGAAATACCTGAAACAAATTAATCAGCAAACTTCGCTTATAGAGCAGGATTTGGAAAAGTCAATTAAAAACAGGGAACTGAACAAGTTGCTGAAGATGGAAAAGTGCCTTGTGTTTTTCATCACTTCCATAAAAGCAAACGAACTGGTGCTTGCTAAAATCAGAAATGCAAAAAAGATTACAAGCGAGATTAATGAAGATTTACTGGAGGATGCTATCATCGAAAACAAGCAGGCGCTTGAAATGGCACGCATTTACTCCGATATCCAAAGCGGAATGATGGACGCGTTTGCATCTGTAATTTCAAATAATCTGAATGTGGTAATGAAACAGTTGACCATCGTTTCCATTCTGCTGATGATTCCTACATTAATTGCAAGCTTTTTTGGAATGAATGTGCCCAACATGTTTGAGAATTCAACCAGCTCTTTTGTAATTATTGTAATTGTTTCGCTTGCCCTTTCGCTTCTCGGGGTTATTGTGTTGCGAAAAAGAGAGTGGTTTTAAATGAAACAAAATCAGTAGACAAAACTGCTTCCTCCCAAAAATTCGCGCAGCAGCGAGGTTGGTGGAATTTCATCCTCATCAATCGGTTTAAAATAGGAAAGAAACTTTAGCAAACGAGTGGATTCAACATATTCAGGTTGATTTTCAAGTACAAGTTTCAACAGGGGTTCTGCATTTTTTTTCAGCACAGCAAGTTCATATAAAGTAGCAGAATTAAACATCCTGTCGGCATTTTCCTGGTAAGGGAATATATTTCGTTCTTCTCCCCTGCGCACCGATGGCCAGCGTTTTATTGTATCGGCAGCGCGGTAACCGCGATATTTACTGTCACGAATAATACGTCGCAACAACCGGTTATCGGCTGTGGAAATATGAGTGTGCTCATCAAAAGAAATCTGTGTCAGCGCCGATATGAAAATCTTGTAGGTATTTTTATCATCGATTTTAGGAAGCAGATTGGGGTTCATTCCATGAATTCCTTCCACAATAAGAATGTCACCCTGATTCAGTTTTAATTTGTCACCGTTCATGTACCGCCTCCCGCGCAGGAAATCGAATTTCGGTAACCGGATTTCTTTTCCCTCAAACAACTTCAATAATTGCTGATTAAAGAATTCAATATCAATAGCTTCAAGTGCTTCAAAGTCGAAGTTACCCAGTTCATCACGCGGTGTTTTTTCACGATCCACAAAATAATTATCAAGTGAAATTTGGTACGGCTGCAAACCGTTTACCGCAAGTTGCACTGCCAGACGTTTGCTGAAAGTAGTCTTTCCGGATGCTGAAGGTCCGGCAACCAAAACCACTTTTACATTTCCGTTCCGGGAATAAATTTCATTTGCAATTTCAGCTATTTTCTTTTCGTGCAACGCTTCTGAAATTTTGATAATGTGCCCGCCACGTTGTTTCAATGTAAAATCATTCAAGTTACCAACTGTGGAAACGTTCAGAATTTGAGCCCAGTCTTTATGTTCCTGATAAATATCAAATAATTTTTTTTGTTCCAAAACTTCCTGTAACTCATTAAAATTATCTTGTTTAGGAATGCGAAGTAATAGACCATCGTAATATTTTACCAATCCGAATTTAGAAATATAACCCGTTGACGGAAGTAAATTACCATAGAAATAATCGCCTAAATCATCAATAAAATAAAGGCTTGAATATAAATTTCCCTGTTGTTCGAATAATTGTGCTTTTTCCTCCAATCCCTGTTTCACCAGCAACTCAACCGCTTTATCGGTCAGCATTCCCTTTTTAAGAAATGGAATATCACGATCAATAACTGCCTGCATTTCTTCAGTAATTAAACTGATATCTCTTTTGTTGATTTCCCGGCCCAATCCGTTTAGTTCACAAAAGTAGCCATTTGAAATTCCCTTCCGAACCCGGAGAGAAACATGTGGCAATACTACTTTTACCGCTGAAAACAATATAAATATCAGGCTGCGGATATACATTCGCATTCCATCAGGGTGCGAAACGTCGATAAATTCTACCTGTTTTGATTTCACCACACAAAACGAAAGTTCTTTCACCTGATTATTTACAACTGCGCCACAGACTGTATTTGGAAGCTTAATTTTTAAATCCAGGCTAATTTCCATCAGTGAAATTCCCATCGGGTACAAATGAGTTGAACCGGAATTAATACAATAAATTTCTACTTGTTTCATGAAAATATGAGTTCAAAAATTAAGTTCAGGATATTGGTTGGAGCTCTTGTTTTAAAAACCGGGCGGTGTGCGATTTTTTAACTTTCACCACCTCTTCCGGAGTACCTGTGCACAGGATTTTACCTCCATGTTTCCCACCTTCAGGACCCAAATCGATAATGTGATCGGCAACTTTAATTACATCCATGTTATGCTCAATAACAATGACTGTATTTCCACGATCCACCAATTTATTCAAAACTTCAAGTAATACTCTAATATCTTCGAAATGAAGTCCGGTTGTTGGTTCGTCAAGAATGTATAACGTTTGTCCGGTATCGCGTTTTGCCAGTTCCGAAGCCAGTTTTACCCGCTGCGATTCGCCACCGGATAATGTGGTGGATGATTGGCCAAGTGTAATGTAGCCCAGGCCCACTTCCTGCAGGGTTTTAAGTTTTACTGAAATAGCAGGAATATTCTCGAAAAATTCAACCCCCTGATTGATGGTCATATCCAGCACATCGCTTATTGATTTGCCTTTGTACCGTACTTCCAGCGTTTCGCGGTTGTATCGTTTACCGTTGCATTTATCGCAATGCACATAAACATCGGGCAGAAAATTCATTTCAATAAGCTTTAACCCCCCGCCCTGACATTCTTCGCACCTCCCACCTTTTACATTGAATGAAAAACGCCCGGGTTTATACCCCCTGATTTTAGCTTCGGGCAATTGTGTAAACAATGCCCGGATATCGGTGAAAACACCTGTATAGGTAACAGGATTGGAACGCGGTGTGCGGCCAATTGGCGATTGATCCACCCGAATAACCTTATCCACATCATCCAAACCTTTTACCGATTTATGTGGCAACGGATCCTTTACAGAATTATAAAAATGCTGACTTAAAACCGGTTGAAGAGTTTCGTTTATAAGGGTTGATTTTCCGCTTCCTGAAACACCTGTTACGCAAATAAATTTGCCCAGCGGAATTTCAAGAGTTACATTTTTGAGGTTGTTACCCGTGCAGCCGGTGATTGTTAACACTTTACCGTTACCTTCGCGGCGGGTTTGCGGAATTTGTATTTGTTTACGATCATTCAGGTAATCTGCTGTTAATGTTCCTGATTTTAAAACCTCTTCCGGCTTTCCGGCGGCAACAACTTCGCCTCCGTGCCTGCCTGCACGCGGCCCCATGTCAATCAGATAATCAGCATTCATCATGGTTTCCTTGTCGTGTTCTACCACAATCACTGAATTACCTGAATCCCTGAGTTTTTGAAGTGCATGTATCAGCTTCAGGTTATCCCGGTGATGCAGACCAATACTTGGTTCATCGAGAATATAGAGAACATTTACAAGTTGTGATCCAATCTGCGTTGCCAACCGGATTCGTTGTGATTCTCCACCGGAAAGACTTTGTGCAGTGCGATCGAGGGCAAGATAGTTGAGGCCAACCCCAAGCATGAATCCCAGACGATCACGAATTTCCTTAATTACTTCTGTCCCAATTTTTCGTTGCCGTTCACTCAGTCGGTTTTCAAGGCCTTCAAACCATTCCCCAAGTTCAGTTAAATCAAGCTGTGAAAGCTCCGAAATGTTTTTCCCGTCAATTTTGAAATGCAATGATTCAATTTTCAAACGCATACCTTTACAATCCGGACAGGTAGTGGTTTTTATGAACTGACTCGCCCATTTCTGTGCCTTTTTGGAAGGATTATCTTCGCGCTGGCTATCGATATATTTAACCACACCTTCGTAAGACATCATATAATTCATGCTGCCGCCAAGAGGTGTATTTTTCAACTGGATACGTTCATTGGTGCCAAAAAGGACTTCATTCAATCCTTCTTCTGATATCTCCTTTACCGGTGTTTTAAGGGAGAAACCATGCCGTTCGCCCAATGCTTCTATTTGCCAGAATATCAGCGTATTCTTATAAGCGCCCAATGGGGCAATTCCGCCTTTTCCTATACTTTTGCCTTTATCGGGAATAATTTTATCCAAATCAATTTCACTGATGCGGCCCAGTCCGTTGCACCGCGGGCAGGCGCCTTGCGGGGAATTGAACGAAAAATTATGCGGCGCCGGTTCGTTATAGGAAATACCTGTGGTAGGGCACATCAGCAGCCGGCTGTAATATTTTGCATTGCCTGAATCATGATCCATAACCATCAGAATCCCGTGACCATGCTTCATCGCTGTCTGAAGACTTTCCCTGAGCCGTTTGTGGCTGTCTTTTTCTACCACCAGCTTATCAATTACAATTTCAATAAAGTGATTTTTATACCGGTCAACCCTGTGGTTATGTTTTATTTCGGTGATTTCACCATCCACACGTGCATATAAAAATCCTTTCCGCCTGATTTGCTCAAACAGTTCGCGGTAATGCCCCTTTCGGCCTTTAACCACGGGAGCCAATATATTAATCCGTTTTCCCGAAAAATCGTGTTGTATCAGCTGAAGAATTTTTTCTTCGGAATACTTTACCATTTTCTCCCCTGTATTATAAGAGAAAGCTTCAGCAGCCCTTGCGAAAAGCAGCCGCAGAAAATCGTATATTTCAGTAACTGTCCCAACAGTTGAACGGGGATTGCGGGTTGTTACTTTTTGTTCAATTGAAATCACAGGACTTAAACCGGTGATTTTATCCACATCGGGGCGTTCCATGTTTCCAAGAAATGAACGGGCATAGGCAGAAAACGTTTCAATATAGCGGCGTTGTCCTTCAGCATAAATGGTATCAAATGCAAGTGATGATTTGCCGCTTCCGCTCAAACCGGTAATTACTGTTAACTTGTTCCGTGGAATCTCAACATCAATATTTTTAAGATTGTGAACGCGTGCTCCGTGCACTGATACTTTTTCTTCACCGTTTAATTCTTCTGAAATTATATCAGGTTGGCTTTTAACTAAATTCTGCATCTTCAACTTTGTCCCGCCTGATTTAAGACAGGAATTTTAATTAAATATTTTTTACCTGCCGAATTGGTCAGATAACTTTGACGAAGCCAGGGATTAAATTCTTTAAGTAGCTTATAATTTATTCCGTGCTGGATGGCAAAATCCGCAAAATCGGTTACCGGTGCTTTAATCTCGACTTCTCTGGTTTGAATGAGTGGATATTTTTCTTCTTCTGCGATATCAAAATTATACTTCTTTGGATTTTCAAGTATCAGTTTTAATGCAATTATCCTGTACACATACCGCTGAGTTTCCGACACAAACAGCAAATCGTAATATGTTTCGCTTTTCTGGCGTTCCATCTGGCGCTCTACTCCTCTCATTCCTGCATTATAGGAAGCAGCAACCATGGTCCAGTCGCCATATTTTTTATACGCATCTTTTAAATATTTACATGCAGCATAAGTCGATTTTTCAACATGATAACGTTCATCCACTTCATTGTTTATTTCGAGGCCGTAATCTTTGCCTGTACCGCTCATAAATTGCCAGAAACCAATTGCGCCGGCATAGGAAACAGCACTTGGGTCAAGAGAACTTTCGGCAACAGCCAGGTATTTAAAATCGTCGGGAATTCCGTTTTCCTTTAAAATAGGTTCGATAATTGAAAAATAACGGGGCACCAGTTTAATTAACCGGATGGTTTGTGAATGAAAATAAGAATTGACGATCAATTCGCGATCAAGAGATTCTACAACATCAAACCGTTCGAGGGGCACCTTTTCACCGGCAAAAGTTGCCGAATGCGGAATTTCAACCGATTTGAAAACAGATTTTGTCTCTACAATTATCTTCTCTGTATCCGGTTTCGCAGACCCAATCAGCATAAAAATTACCACTACATTTAAAACAACTACTACCGGTAACAAAATCTCCCACCACCTTTTCTTTTTCATATTGTCTTCAGTATTTAACACACAAAAATACATTTTTGCCCGCTGTATTACAACGAAAAATAAATGCATTTATCATGAATTGTAAAACTATTTTTTGAAAAAAAGTTCGTCATCAGTTAACAACAGGAACTTCTTAAAAATTGTTTCCTGAGTTACTCTTTCTTTTTTAAAATGCAAAATTCAAACAGTTGGTTTTTAAATTAATATCAATTTTAATTGAAGAATAAATCAATTTATTCATCCTCCTTAACATACTCAAGAATATCGCCTGGCTGACAATCCAGCGCCTTACAAACAGCCTCCAAAGTACTAAATCGTACAGCTTTAGCCTTACCTGTTTTTAAGATGGAAAGATTGGCCATTGTTATATCAACCTTACCTGCCAGTTCCTGCAACTGCATTTTTCGGCGGGCCAGCATGACATCAAGATTTACAATTATTGGCATGACTAAACAGTTAGCTGGTTTTCTTCCTGAATCTCAATTCCTCGCCTGAAAATTTGTGAGACAATATAAATTATTCCTGATATAAAAAGGAATTCATTTCCTTCGCCAAAATCACCAATATCCTGCCCCGTTTTTTTTAAAAACAGCCCGACACCTGCTCTTGCCAATAAACTTAAAACCCAGATTCCAATCAAAGCATAAGAAATATTTTCAAGTTTTCTTACCACTTCAATTGAGAAGGGTGTTTTGAGGTCTAGCTTTGAAAACAATTCAATAACAATATACCAGACATGAACTTTAACTGCTGAAATTAAAACAGCAATAAAGAACAATGAATAAAAATACCACAAATTAGTTTGCCGGAGCAGAAATAGGTTCTCATTGACTTCATAAAACTTCTTAGCCAGGTCCGGATTTTTAAAACTAATGATAAAGGAGGCTATCCTGCTTCCACATTCTATTGAAAATCCAATTAATGCAATCCATGCAATAATCTTTAATACCATCAGAATTTTTTCAGTTTTAGTTTTCATCTTATAAAAATTGATTTAAATGCAAATATCGATAAATTTTTATTGAAAATCAATAAATATTTACTAAAAATCAATTAAAAATAAAAAAGAAAGCCCGGCGGTTAACCGGGCTTCAGGATTTTGGTTAGATACTAATGCTACTCTTTGGCAGCTACAGGAATAAAGCTTAAAAGGTGAATATTCTGCAAATCAGTATAATCGTATTGATAAAAACCATCATCACCTATCATAAATAAAACACCGTTTAATGGAATTACATCAAACGTATTTATCTCCGGGAAGCTTGCAATCTGGTGTTCGTCGATGTGGTGCTTATCGGTAACATCGTAAACTTTCAGCCCTTGATTACCGTCGCATATAAAAAGAATCTGGTCATCTATTCCCAATCCGTAAGGACCATGCAGCGGATAAGATTCGAGCAGTTGATTATTTGCATAATTTGTTGAAAGTTGCAAAACGTCAAGGCGGTTCACGTTGCTGCCGCACTGATTTCCGCCACGCAGGGTGATATAGGCGTAACCATCAGCAACCACCACCGGATCGCAGCTTGTAATGTGCCAAAAATCGCCGGTGTAGTTAGGCACAGTTGCCACATCGAGATTGTATATGCGCATTCCGGATTGTGTTCCCAAAAACATATGATCATCGTAAATAAAAAGTGTTTCCACATTCCAACCCACATTCTGACTTCCAATATCGCCCGGACTTTCCGGGACATTTACATCGAAAATATGCAGGGTTGCATTATCAACGGCATATAAATAATCATTGTATAAACCAAATCTTGCCATTGAACCACCGACACCAAATGCACTTCCCGCCTGAACTGCACCACCGCCTCCACTATTGTAGGCAAAATCCATTTCGGCTCTTGCCCCGTAATACACAGGATAATAGTGGTATTCCATTTCCTGGCGCACCTTTTTAATTTCCCAGTCTGTAACCACACCTTTTTCCTCATCCACCTTTGCCACCCGGTAATCTTCATTATAGGGTGGAGTTGTGTAAGGAAATATTTCCTTCACCCGATGAACTTCTTCAGGATTATCAATATCCGAAATATCAATGGCTACCAAATCAATATAACTGTCGGCATATAAAATATTTTCCTTTATGGCAATATCCACATTACCCGGAATTTCAATAAATCCAATGTTTTTGGGAGATTGAGGGATTCTATTGTCGATAATATGTATCCCCTTCAGTTCTTCATTTACAAAAATGTACCCATCCTTAAAGTAGATTTTACCCGGATTCACCAGTTCACGTGCTGCGGTTGATTTCACTGCATCGCGCAATTCTTCATAGCTCATATAAACAGGAACGTTTGCTGTAAAAACTTCTGTATATTCATCAAGACATGAAGTGAAAACCGTCAGTAATACAATCAGAAATATATTTTGTATTGTTTTCATGATTTTCTAATTAAAAATGAATCCGATTTTAATGGAGAGGCGGTTATAGTCGATATTCAACCCATAATCATTTTCGCCCTTATAATGCAGCCGGTGAAAACGGTATCCAAATGCGAATGACATACCAAATCCGGGTGAAAACATTTGCATGTATCCGATACCCGGATTCAGCAGAATACCACCTTTGGGATTTAGCGTTTCATTGTAATAATCCGGGCCAGGCCAGATACTGCTCCACATCGGATAAACATCGTAGTAAATGGCCCTTGAATCTTCCAGTGGAACTTCGTAACCAGCCTGTAAGAACAAATAAGGTGTCGAGTAAGAATTCCTTAGTTTGTATTCGGCATTCACAAACAATGGCATGTACGATTCTTTCAAAAACTCAATGCCTGCACCCAAACCCGCTGATAAATTATCTGTTACAACATAATTTAATGAACCGGTAAAACTGAACGGTGCCGGCTGACTGTTTTCAGAATTTCCTGCAAGAAGCCCGATTTCAGTATGGAAAAAAATTCCGGTACCGGACATTCTGTTTTCAATTTCATTGATACGCCCGGTACGTTGAGTAGTTATACTATCAATTTCTGCAGAATCAAAAACCCAGATATTCCCTGCAGAAACCACCTTCAATTTATTAAGATCATTTGAATACTGGTACTTTCCCTTAAGCACCGTACCATTCTTCAGGTGGATATAACCTTTTTCCAGCTGAGCAAAAAGAGGAAATGCAAAAAATAACGCAAGCATAAACAGACACAATTTTTTCATAAGAAGTAGTTTCGGAGATAGATGTACAGAAACGGACTGTGGTTGCGTGGGCGATGATAAATTTATGTTTATTTTAAAATACCTGCTTCCTGAAGTAATTCAAAAGCATGGATTAAACCTTGTTTATTAAAAGTATACACTTTATTCTTTCTGAATAGTTTTCGTATCTCTTTTTTATTTTCAGGAAAAATTTTATTAAAAGTTCTCCGGCTGTTATGTAAACGTATAAATCCTGTTTCTTCGGAATACATGTAATATTTGGTGTCCAGCAAATAATAGGTGTCTTTTAGTTTCCCGTTTTTATCGGCATAAACTTCGCTTTTTCTTTCCTGAATGTAGTAAAATGCAAGCAATGATCGGTTACCTTTAAATAATTCTTCGAAATACCGGCTTCCGGAATTGAGTTCGTCAAAATAAAGTTTAATAAAATGAGCTGGCCCATCCTTTGTATCAATGATAAAATTCCTTACCTTATTTTTGTCAGCGAAAAACAGATTTCCGGCAGTTTCATTAAAAACTACAAGTTCATCTTTTCGCGCATGATAGCGCAGCCACTGGTTTTCAAAAATATCTCCGTCTTCAAGCTGGATAGTGCCGGGATACCAGTCGTTTTGAAGAAAAAAATTATTGTTTGCAATGCTGTTTAAATAAAATACTGTGCCGGTAAGTTTACCCTCCAGCCGGTTCGAATTTTTATTCAGCCGTTTCCATTCCACATTAATACCCTGTCCGAATACCTGAATTGAAAGCAATATAAATAAGAAATATGTCAAAATTCGTTTCATTGCACTTCAATTAGTTTAGTGGCTTTTACCATTTTCCCTTCTTTCGTAATTCCTTGTACTGATATTTCAACTTTCCCCTTTACATCCGAAAGTTGAAATTCAATTTCATGCATCCTTTCCGGCAACATCATTTCGTAAAAAAACACATTCCTGAAATCCGGAATATTACCCGCTTCCATTTTCACCTGCCGGTCACTTGTTTTTTTATGCGGCTGGAGGCAATTCACCTGAAACTGACGAATACTGTTTTGATTTCTAAGCCAGTTGTTTGATTTATCAGTTAATGAAACAGCTAAAACGCCATTAAAAACCAGGTCTCCAAACATGCGCTCTCTGAAAACAAAATCCACATATTCTATATCATCCGAATCGAATGGTTTAAACAGGTTGTTGTCAAAAACAGGAACTCCGTTAATCAGCCGCAACGGCTCTGTCTCAAAATAAGCAAACAACTCCTGGTTAAAAACCCGAAGGGTAATCTCATCTTTTTTCTCCCTGTATTGAACCCCACGCAACAATTCACGAGCAATTTCCCTGAAATCATTCAGATAAAAAAAGTCACCGGGAACCACGCGTTCTTTCGGTTCACCATAAAATGGTTCTGAAAAACGTGCAGGCATATAAAAACCTTCTTTCCCTAAATTGTAATTTACCCTGAAAATCTTTTCGAAAAAACTACCATCAATTGCTGCTTCAATAAACTTTCTTTCATCTGCAGTTAAAAGCTGTTGCCGAAACTCTACTTTCTTATCCCCGGGAAAATAATTTTTTTTAACATCTATTTGATACTGCCGTTGACTGGCAGAAACTGTTTGCAAATAAATGCCGGCGACTCCTTCAGCATTTTTAAGAAAAAACCTGAAATTTCCGAGAGTATCGGTGACACAATAGTCAAAGTAGGGAACTTCCTGTGTTATCGATAAAAGGACAAGAACACCTGGCGCACAATTACCCGCTTCATCGGTAATTGTGCCGTTTAAAACTATACCATCTTTTTCTGTTGGATAATGATCCGCCTGTTCAGTCTTCATCTCAGAGAGTATCATACCACCAAACTTTGATGAAAGGGGGTCAGCAACCGCTGCATTTACAACAACATCTGTCAGCCCGGCTTCAGACACATCGAATTTTACCGTAACATTCTCACGCGGATGGTAAACAGTTTTTCCTGTCACAATTATAATATTCCTTTCATCGGCATAATCTGTTTCTGTTTTAATTTCAGGAACCTGCATTTCTGACACTTCCGTTTCGAAACGGTTGTAAACAAACAAAGATTTGCTATACAACTTCACATCGGGCAGGTTTCGCTGCGCATTTAAAAAAGCCGAAACAAAATATACACCGGTGCTCAAAGAATCAGGTACGTGTAAAAACCCTTCGGCCCAATTGCCGGCGCTTTTAACTGCTGCAGCAGATATAAGATTTTCCCCCGGAGAATCCAACTGAACATGAACGATATTTCCCTGATTTTCAAAACCCTCTTTTACTGCAACTTTAAACCACAACGTATCACCCGAAACACACCAGTTGCGGTCGGTAAACAAATACAACTGCAATGGACCCTCAGTTTGTGAATACGCAGAATTTACCGCTGCAATCCATAAAACGAACGCTATTTGTATAAGTCTTTTCATGGATAAGGTTTTGAATCATATTCCCAGAAATCAGGAGGAGTAGTAACCTGCTCCCCGTGATTGGTAATAGTGTAGAAATAGGGTATGGATTTTATTTTGTAACCGGTTTCTTTTGAAACAAACCGCACAAACCAGCGGGTTTCACTTACGGCAGAAATTTCAAAATTCCCAAAAATAAGCTTCTGCGGGTTAGTTACACATTTTAAATTATTTCGCGCCTGCACATACAACGGGTCAAACAATTTTCCTTCGGCAGTAAGCTGACTGTTTAAATCGTTATAAAAGTTATAAGCCGATTCAGATAAACTGTATTGATTCAGGATTAAAATCCAACCTGCAAATCTTTCGTCGAAACCAAGATAACCTTCCTTTTCAAGAAAAAATAACGGATGTTTTGAAATATCATTCGATGTTCCGTACTCCGGCGGGGCCGCAATATTGAAATAATCCTGAGGAAAAAAAGACTTCCAGCCAAAAACAGTCAGAGCAATTTCGCCTCCCATAAAGGGAACCATTATCGTGTATGTATATTGCATTATTTTAGTGGCAGTAAACCTGTAATATTTTACATCATTATTTTTTTGAATATCTGCGTATAACTGTACTCCTGATTTTTTATTTAAATCGCCCGCTGAATTTATACCCCCCAGATTTGTAATTTTTGAAGAACTGTATCCGTAAACAGTATCTACTTTTGCCGGAAGTGGCACACGTTCAAATTCCGACTCATAAATTTCACCTTTGTAATTAATCCTCAGTTTATAGCTCATTGCCGGGTCCAGTCCAAAATTAATATGATAATATCCTCCGCTGTTTTGCGGCAGAAGATATTCAGAATTATTTTCATCAATTAAGTTAACAACAGCACTTGTAACCGCAGGATATTCCGGATCCTGCATGTCAAAATTGTCTGTCTCAGTTAATTTAATATAATTGGAACTGCTGCCGTAAACCAGCCTTGCATCTGCCACAAGTGCATTTTCCCGTTGTTCCAAATCAGGATTATACACATCTTCGCAAGCCGCAAAAACAAATACAACAAAAAGATATGTAATCAGTTTATTCATTTAAAATGTAAAATTATAAGTTAACGAAGGAACCGGAATTCCAATCACTGATAGCTTGTACAACGAGTACTGCCTGAAATCGTTTCCCATGCCGGGTGCAGTTTTTCTGTAATAAACCGAATATGGATTTTTTCTTCCGTAAAAATTATATACAGCAAGAGTCCAGCTGCCTTTCCACATCCTTTTTTTCCGAAGGTTTTCGTCGAAAGTGATGGATAAATCAAGGCGGTGATAAGATGGCATTCTGTATTTATTCCGTTCGGAATAATAAACAAGGTTTTCTCCTGAAAACTCATAGGTCAGTTCCGGTAAAGTAACCGGACGGCCCGAAATAAACACAAAGTTACCCGAGACATGCCATCTTCGGCTGATATTGTAAGTTGCGGTTGCCGAAAAATCATGAGGTTTATCGTAAACCGAAGGATAATAAGCGCCGTTCCAAAGTACTTCTTCCCGGAAACTGCCTGTACTTTTACGCATGGTCCGTGAAAAAACGTAACTTGCATAACCGGTAAGCCGGCCCTGTTTTTTGTTTGCACTTAATTCAATTCCATAAGAATAACCGCGGGTGGATATTAGCGCTGTTTCAATATGCGGATTCATGATTAACCGGGCGCCGTTTTTATATTCTATCAGATTTTGAAGTTTCTTATAGTAAAGTTCAGCAGTTATATCAAATCCCGTCAACCAGGAATCATTTTCAATTCCTGCAGCAATCTGATCACTGATTAATGGTTTCAGATGATAATCTGCTGCTTTCCATGTTTCCGCAGGCGAAATAACTGCATTATTGCTCAGCTGAAACAGGTACTGCCGTGTCCGTTGATAATTCAACTTTAGAATATTATTCGGATTTAAATCGTACCGGAAAGATATCCGTGGCTCCAGACCACCATAACTTTTAATCAATTCATTTTCCTGAAATACAACAGAATCCACCACATTTTCAGGCATCATTGGTTTTGAGGGATCATACAAGTAAACAACCGATGCTCCCAGATTACTAAAATGGCTGTAACGCAATCCGGCTGCTATCGAAACTGCCGGCGATAACTCATATTCATCTCCAACATAACCTGCCCATTCAACAGTTCTTTCTTCATCAAGTTTCCTGTTTTCAATTGAAGTTATTGCTTCTACCGGCACAATTTCTCCCGGTGAAACATGATATAGAATTCCCTTCACACCAAATTCAGTATTGTGTTGCGGGTGCGGATGCCATTTAAAAAAATATCCGGCAGATGAATAGTCAATCCGGTTATCAAGAAAATAGGATTCGGATGGATTATTATTTGCCAGATCTTTTAAACGATAGGTGTATTGGCTGTAGGCAACTTCAAAATTTCCATATAATTTTTCTGCAAATCTTGTATTTAAACCGAAATTGGCCAGCACATTTCCATATTGTGTTACTGATTGCGAACTTGTACTGAATTCATCGTTGCTTACATAACCCATAATATTGAATTGGTTGTGCTGATCGAATTTATATGTCAGCTTTCCGGATGCATCATAAAATTGTGTTATACTTTGCGATAACACCGGATCGGGAACCTGTTTTAAAATCCAGTCGGTATAGGAACTTCTTCCTCCGGCAATGAATGTCAGTTTTTTATTTGCCGAAAGTGGCCCGTCGAGGGTGAGCCGCGAGTTGATAATTCCGATTCCTCCGCGCAACCGGATGGCTTCACTGTTGCCGTCCATAAATTCCACCTCCATAACTGATGCTATCCTTTCACCGAATTTTACCGGAATGCCGCCTTTAAATAACCGGACATCATTCACAACATCCGGATTAATTAACGAAAGAAAACCAAACAAATGAGAGGAATTAAAAACCGGACTTCCTTCAATAAGAATTAAATTCTGATCAGTATTTCCGCCCCGCACATTAAATCCTGAAGATAGTTCGCCGACAGTCTGAACGCCGGCAAGCATTGTCATTCCTTTCAAAATATCCACTTCACCCATTAATGCCGGCAATTGTTTAAACTCTTTTGAATTCATCCGGATCATGCTCATTTGCGAACGGGGCAAATCGGCTTCTTCTCCCAGAATCATGACTTCACCAATTTTATGTGATTCTTCAAACAATTCAAAAGCTTCAAAACCATCTTCTATCAACCTGATGTTGAGATTTGAATTTTGAAATCCCATAAACGAAAACTGCAACTCGTGATCTCCGGTTGGCAGTTCCATTTCGAATTCACCATTTTTATCAGTAGTTGCCCCTTTTTTTGTTTTATACTCAAAAACTACGGCACCTGTAAGAGGTTCGCCGGTTTTACCATCAATTACCTGTCCGCCCAATTTTGCTGTTTTGTACCTTCCGATGTTTAAAGGATTTCCAATGATCAGCAACTGCGATGACATGTCGAAGCGTGACCGGGTATCCGAAACTTTTGGAAAAATAATTACTGCATGATTTTGGTAGAAGTTGTAAGTAAGTTCATGATCAAGAAAAATATTGTTCAGGGCCTGAATAAGTGGTGTATTCTTGAAATTTTTGTTTAATGTATACGATTCAATCCACTCTTTTTTATAAAATACATCCACTCCGTATTTACTTTCGAGTGTATCAAAAAAATCTTTTAAAGGTTGATTCCTGAAACTTTCATTGAGCTGAATGTCTTCAATTTGCTGGGCATTCAGACTGTTTTCACCATAAATTACGAGAATGAAAAACAAAAAACCTGTAAGTATCTGTAGTCTCAAAGCTAAGTTTGCAGTTTAGTTATTAATTCCGAAGTTAGGTAAAATCAGTTAAAAACTTTAATGCAGTTTCATTTAATTCGTCTCAAATAATCCAGGCTTTGAATTTAGAACATTATATCAGAAGAAAACCGGAGAAAAATCAGTTTTAAAATACCTAAGTAAATTCTTTATCTGCTTAATGTATCAGAATGCGTAATAAACTCCTGTAAATAATCCAACACGATATGGACGGTATTCTACTGCAGGATTATTGTTAATCGAGTTCAGAAAATAATTCAACCTTGGTTCAACAGCCAGCGATATATGTTGACCCAATTCATAATTCAATCCAACTCCAACTGTTCCCGAAAAATTAACAGGCGATATATCCTGGGTTTTACCAACATACTGCAAACCGTATTCATTGTTAATAAACGCATTGTTACCAACAACCAATCCTGCATTCACACCACCAATCAATTCCACATCCACCGCTGCATCCACGACCAGGTAACGCAGGTAAAGCGGAATCTCAACAAAATCGAAAACCTGCGAGAATTCGCCGTTGGTGAGCAAAGTACTTGAATTATTAGCCATAGTTTCAAGATTGGCAGCAATTTCGGCTCCCTTTGGCAAACCTTCAAATTGAATAACTCCTGCAGTGCTGTTCATTGCAAGTTTATTGTTTTCCACCTGAACAGCAGTATTGAAATATTGCCGGTCAGCAGTTTCCGGCGAATCCATATAATCATTCTGAGAATTTGCAAATGCAAAAATACCCGGGGAATTACCCGATTTCTGTCCGTTTTGTGCATAATATACACCACTTTCAATACTCCATCTTTTGCTGGTTTTATACTGAACAGAAATCCCGCCACCAATATTACCGGTTCCTTCCGATGAATTGTATGTCATGTTTTGTGCATAACTTTGGGTATGATTTGAAACCTGCGACGAATATCCGGGGGAGAAATTAAGCCCCATTTTCCAGCTGTTCCCGCTTTTCGAAACTGCAGCCATTATTTGTGAATTTTCTTCGATTCTGTGCTTTTCTTCTTTCGTTAAATCTGAAGGACTTTCTGCAACATTTTGTATCATTTTACCTGAGGAGGCTTCGTTTTGAAAAACTTTTGCATCTATTTTGCTGAGTCTTTTTAAATGCACCCGCTCAGCCATAATAACATTATCTTCAGAAGGTTCTCCTGAAGCATTTTCAGCAAGGAATGTATTGGAATCCGGCTGTTTTTTTACGGCATAACCCGACAAAACATCTTTTTCTATTTCTTCAGGCTGGCGGCTTGCAGTATCAGATTTTGAAACTGAAGTTTCCGCAGAAGTATCTGTCTGCTGATTTTTATTCTCAATAATTTCATTCTGTACCGTTTGTTTTGGCAATTCATTTGAATTTTCGTTGAAATACCATCCGGCAAGAAATGCAAGCACCACAACTGCAGCAGCTGCAATGCGACTAATATAGGCTATCCTTTTTTTCCTTCGCAACGTTGTCATCTGTGCCTGAATTCCATCCCACAAATGACCCGGCGGAACTTCTGAATGTCCTTCCAGTTTGTCGCGAAAAGCCTTGTCTGTATTTAATTCCTCACGTTTCATGCAGAGTAATTTGACCTCGTTTTCATTTCCTTATAAAGATCTTTCACCTTACGTTTTAAAATATCCCGTGCACGTGCCAGATTCGATTTTGATGTCCCGGTGGAAATATTCATCTCCTCCCCAATTTCTTCATGGCTCATTCCTTCCATTACAAAAAGGTTGAAAACCATGCGGTAGCGGGGTGGTAACTGCTGAATCACTTCAAGGAGTTCATCGGCCGAAATTTTATCGATAATATCGTCCGAAAACTGCGGCGAGTCAAAAACAGAAATATCTTCAACAGGATGCATCAAATGCTGTTTCCTGTATTTCCCCAGGCAAACATTTACCATAATCCGCCGAATCCACCCTTCCAAAGAACCTTCATGCCTGAACGTTTTAATATTTGAAAAGACCTTAACAAAACCATCCTGTAAATTATCTTCGGCTTCAGTGCGATCTTTTGCATAGCGCAAACAAACCCCAAACATTTTTGGAGCAAACATGCGGTAAAGTTTTTCCTGTGCAGTAACATTACCCCTGGCACATTCCCTGATAATATCTTTTAGATCTTCCAAACTATGCTTGCATATGTTCCTCCAAAATTAAGGATTATATTTTACCGCATTAAAAACCGGTTATAAAACATTTTGCACCACCGGCCATTTTCAGTTTGCAGCTAAATCAATTCATAGATGAAAGCCTGTTTAAAAAGGTTGCGTACATTAAAAACAAAAAAACCGGCGCAACCATTTGCCATTTTTATCCATCTAAAAATTGCGTACTTTTCTTTTCTTTAAACAAACTGAAAAACATCAACGATGAAAACAAAATCAATGGCATTAATATTTACCGGCATCCTGATTTTTACTGCATGTAATTTAACCCAGGACAATGAAGATCCTGAGATTCCGGTAAGCGAAAAAACCGCACAATTACTGAAAGCTGAAAATAATTTTGGATTCGAAATCTTTCAACGGATTTATTCAGCCGACAGCAGTGCAAATATCATGGTTTCACCTTTGAGTGTGAGTCTGGCGCTGGCGATGACTTACAATGGTGCCAACGGTGAAACAAAAACTGCTATGGAAAAAACCCTGAAAGTTTATGGATTGACACCGGATGATATTAATGCATCGTATCGCGATCTTGTACAGGCGCTTCAATCACTCGATCCAAAAGTCCTCCTCGAAATAGCAAATGCAATTTTCTACAGGCAGGATTTCACTGTAGAAGAGAATTTTGTGTCCATCAACAAAAACTTTTATGATGCAGAGGTTTCATCGCTCGATTTTAATTCACCTGCTGCAGTTGATGTAATTAACAACTGGGTAGCCGGGAAAACACATGATAAAATAGAAACAATACTCGATGGAATATCTCCTTCTCATGTGATGTTTTTGCTGAATGCCATCTACTTTAAAGGAACATGGCAAAAAGAGTTCAATACCGAAAGCACTCAAACACTTCCATTTTACACTGAAAACGGTGAACCGGTTGAAACTGAAACCATGCAGCGCCTCGATACGCTTCCGTTTGCAGCAAATGATCTGTTCCGTGCCGTTCAGCTTTCATATGGTTCAGGAAATTACAACATGTTTGTTTTTCTGCCGGAAACCGGAAAAACTGTCGGTGATATTGTGGATAAACTCGACGAAGATAACTGGGAAACCTGGATGGAAAGTTTTCATGAAACTGAAAGTGTGGATATTAAATTTCCCCGGTTTAAATATGCATGGGAATCAAACCTCAATGATGTTTTAACCGATATGGGAATGGGAATCGCTTTTACCGACTTTGCTGATTTTACAGGGATAAACCAAAACGGCAACCTTCGGATAGATTACGTAAAACATAAAACTTTTATTGAGGTAAAAGAAGAAGGCACAGAGGCAGCAGCAGTAACAATTGTTGCAATTGAATTAACTTCGATTGGACAGGGTCCGCAAAACATACCCTTTTACGTGAACCGCCCGTTTTTATATGCAATTACCGAGAAAGACACAGGCGCAATCCTGTTTATTGGAACCGTAAAAAATCCGGCACTGGAATAAAATCATTTTCCTCCGACAAAGAAGTCATAAAATTTCAGGTTGCCCACAGACTAAAAAGGGGCTTTAAAACGTTACTATTCAGGAAAATCAAAAGCTATGAAACGAACATTTCTCCTTTTAATCCTTTTTGCAGCGATTATCACAGGTTGCCAGCAGGAAAACGATTCGGTTACCTTTCAGGAAACCGGTATTGTTGTTGATTATGCCGGTGCCGGAAATTGCAGGTTCGTAATAGAACTCGACAACGGCGGCCGTATACAACCCATGTACTATCCGGAGGGTTTTAATTTTTCACAGGGGCAACGGGTTCTTGTTGAATATGTTGAACTACAGGATGTGATTTCAACCTGCGACAGAGGGGCAGCAAGCGAAATCAAATATATCGAGGAATTAGGCTGTGCTCCTTACGTTGATTTATATTTTGAAAATTACGACAGCTTAGCCCGCGATCCAATATACCTTCACGAGGCGTTTGTTGACGGTGACTGCCTGCACCTGAAAATTTCATACAGCGGCGGCTGTGCTGATCATACAATTGATTTGGCACGGATGAACCCTTGGTATGCAAGCAGTTCCAATATTCCAACCTTCGAAATAAGACACGATGCCAACGGTGATCTTTGTGAAGCCTATTTCACAAAGGAATTTAGTTTCGATTTAACACCATTAAAACCTGAAGGCAAAAAAGAATTCGTTCTTACGGCAAAACTTGCAAACGGGGAAGTATATAACAAGCTGTTTGAATACAATTATGCGGAATAATTCTCCAGTTATTCATATTTTTTATTGGTTAGTTTACAAAGGCTGCTTATTTTAAAGGCAGCCTTTTTTCTTTCCTTTTTACTAAAAAAGCTGATAAGATAAACCAATAGCAAAGTTGAATGATGAACGGCCCAGTGTTTCCGTGTAAGTTTCAACCCGTGGATCTGTAAACTGAAGGGTAACATTTTTGTAAAAAGTGCTGGAAACTCCTGCATCAAAAATCATCCTTTCATTTACTTTATACATGAATCCACCCCCGGCTGTAAAAGCTGGATTTGTATAACTAAAATCGCTCTGATAACTGCTGTTAACTCCGGGATTTGAACTTAAACCGCCAACGCTTACAGCAAAATTATCGTTTATGTTGAACTGCAGACCCAATCCTACTTCAACACTCATTCTGTCGATTTCACGCATTCTCACTTTTGTAAAATCCACATCTCTCCACACGGAAGCATCTCTTGAATTGTAACCCCAATCCACTCCTTTGTCAAAATAAAAGTTACAGGAAAGCTGGGCTTCGAGCCATTTGGAATGGTTATAACCAATGCCAACTGCCATAAGCGCCGGAATATTGCTTTTCGATTTACCTTCATCGGGAAACAATCCCAAATCGTCGGCTTTGGTCCTGTTTGTCATTTGCAAATAGGTATTCAATTCATATTTAAGCGAAATGTTTAGCCTGCTTCCCAGGACAACCTGCACGCCAAACATTGGAGTAATTCCTGAGCCGGTCTGCTC
This sequence comes from uncultured Prolixibacteraceae bacterium, assembly GCA_963816685.1. Lineage (GTDB taxonomy): Bacteria > Bacteroidota > Bacteroidia > Bacteroidales > Prolixibacteraceae > CAVYUC01. The sequence goes on from CAWFMB010000013.1 coordinate 140,597, forward strand.
CGTATCTACATGTTTATCTTCAAGTTGGGAAGCACTGCCGGCTAATTCTTTTGCGGTTGCCGGTAACTGAACAGTGGCAAGGTCATTATAATATACTGCTCCTTCTGCATATTTCTCCTGAATGGTTGCCATATCCATTGCAGCAATTTGGGCTGTTGAATAATTTAAAATTTGCAATCCGTTTTTCATTTGTGCAGCCTCATCTACAGTGATTACTTCGGCTCCCTGTATTTCATCAATGGTGTAACTGCCATAATATTCCACCAACGGGTCAATATCATTAACTGCATTATTCAACACATCCACAGCCTGAAAAGCTTCCGGTATTTTTACGTTTGTAATTTTATCTGATGTTTCGCGCAACCATGCCGGCGCCGAAACCAAATCAGCCTGGTCAGCAAGCTTCAACCTTACATTTTCAATATCTCCTGTATACCTGTTTTTTGATGACAAATAACGAATGCCTCCAAAAACCGAAAAAATATTGTTCACTTTATATGTCGCTGAAAATTGAATCCCGTTAAACACAGAATTTCCGTAAAAGGAAACATTTGCATCGTATCCGGTAACATTCCAGCTTTCATCAATCCGTGTTAGTGCTTCCAGCCGGGGAACTGCATTAGAAACAGGAATCTCGAAGGTGGGCAGGCCATACTTAAAATCTGTAATTCCATCGCCGCCAAATTGTCCAAATCCAAATGAAAATGCCCATTCACTTTTTTTGTATACAGCAAATCCGGAAGGGAAAAAAGCGAACTTCGAATTTCCTTCGTATACATGGTGGTTGAGCAGCGGATATCTGCTGTCAATGGTTTTATTGTTTATATTGAATTGATTGTTCAGGGAAAAGTGCCATCCATCTTTCAACAAAATCAAACCTGCAGGATTATAATAAACTGCATCGGTTCCGGTACTTGCATTTCGCGACAACATGCGGGCATACTGTGCACTCTGAAATGTTTTCGTCAGCAATCCGTCAGCAAAAACTGTCTGGATTACAGCAAGAAACAAAAGTGTTAAAACCTGCTTTCTAATTTTGATTTCCATTTAAATGTGGTGCTGTTTTGCAAATCGCCGAAAGATAATACAAAATTGAGAGCAAAAAAAAGCTGCCCGAAACCTGAGCAGCTTATTTGAAAATATTTCCTGATCCTTTAAAAAATGCTGTAGGAAATCCCGGCGGCAAAATTTAAAGTTGTTTTGCCAAGTGTTTCTTTGTAGTTACCTAAATCCGGATCATTGAAAGTAATGGTTTGATCTTTATAAAATGTATCAGATACCCCCGCGTCAAGAACAAGACGATCTGAAATTTTCCACATAATTCCTGCACCAAAAGTCACAGAGGGATTGCTGTAGCTAAAATCACTCTGATAACTGTCGGCAACACCCATATCGCCATAAAGACCACCTGCACTAAATGCAAAATTTTCGCTCATGTTAAACTGAAGTCCCAGGCCAATTTCGTAACCATTGTTTTCAATTTCCCTTTTGACATTTTCACCAACTGCAAGATATCTTGTATTATTTCCCCAGTCAACTCCTTTATTCAGGTAATAAGTACATGACAATTGAGCTTCCAGCCAGTCCAGTCCTTTAAAACCAACTCCAAGTCCGATAATTCCGGGGATGTCGCTGTCAGCTTCGGCTCCATCCGCAAATAATCCCATATCATCAACTTCTGTATCATTTGTTAGGGTGAGCGGTGTTTTATGTTCATATTTAACTGCAATATCCCAATCTTCGTTTGGAGAAATATGAACTCCAATAATCGGAGTAAAACCAGCACCTGTTTGTTCGGTTTTCACCTCTTTATCGCCAAGTTGACCTGCTGTTTGATTTAAAGTTGTTGCTGTTCCGGCCAGCATTGTTGCCTGCCCCTGAAATTGCGGACTTGCCTGAACATAAGCACCGTTAATCTGGTTTAAAGTCATTACATCAATCTGTCCCTGGGGCAATCCCATTAATTTCAAACCGGCTTCTATTCCACCTTTCATTGCAGCATCAATTTGACCTGCTCCCTGCAACTGGGTTAAAGTATATCCGCCGGCAGCATCCAAATAAGGAGCAAGCGCCTGAGGCATGGCAGCCAATGTCTGAAGTTGCCCTGCCAGTCCGCTGACGGTAGTCGCTGCGCCTTCAAGCCATGCTGGTGCAGCAATGTACTGTTCGCCCACTTTCAGTTGAATATTCCGGATACTTCCCTCATACACATTTTTTGAAGGCATATAACGAGCCCCGCCATAAACAGAAAAAATATCATTCACTTTGTAGGTTGCACCCAACTGAACACCCCAGAAAACTGAACTTCCGCTAAACGATAATTCAGCATTATATCCTGTAACATTCAGTGCCGGATCGACTTGTGTTAAACCGGCCAAACCGGGAACTACCTTTGTAATTGGTATTTCAAAAGAAGGCAGACCCCGTTCAAAATCCGCTGAACCCCCGCCGGCATTTGGCCCAAACCCCAGCGAAAAAGCCCAGTTTTCCTGTTTATATACTGCAAATCCCGTTGGAAAAACAGGAACCTTAACTTTACCTACATAATGTCCGTCATTCAACAAAGGAAAGTTACTGTCCACAATTTTATCCTGAAAAATCGTCTGGCTGTAAAAAGCAAAATGCCAGCCATCTTCCAATTTTATTAATCCTGCAGGATTAAAATAAACAGCATCAATATCTGTAGATGCATTTCTAGACAGCATTCTGATAAATTGTGCGCTTTGGTTGGTGTTGGTTAAAATACCACCGGCAAACGCCACCTGAATTAGCATTGAAAATGCCAATAAAACTGAAAGTTTTTTCATTCGGTTTAATTTAAATTCGGTTTAAATATTTTCTAAAAGGTATTTTTAATTGATTTTTTTTGGTCTCAGTTTAATTTTGGTGGCTCAAATTTACTACTAAATATTTATCTGCAAAACATTCTGCTGATTTTCAATCATCTGTTGAACTTTTGAATAATTGGCTCAGAAATTCCGATAATTTGTTCGCTCATGAAATGAGCATAAAACCACAACACCTGAAGTACCAGGCAATAAAATTTACCGAAAACAAGTAAACGGTCATCTTTATCTCTTCATCTCATGTTCATCACCCTACCATCTCCATATCAAGTCCCTGTCATCTTCACAGTTAATTCGCACTTAATTCGGAGTATCTTCGCAGTTCATTCGCGAAATCGCGAATGAACTGCGAAGATACTCCGAATTTGGTCCGAAGAAAATACGGCGAAGATATAGCGAAAGTAGGGCGAAGTTCCGTCACAGGCAGGGAGGAAAAATAAGAAAAGTGCGTTAAAGGTTTCAACTTCATCAAATGGGGAAATAGTCTGCATTGGGCATTTGACATGAACCATTTGGTTTTTAATCGTATAAAAATTTGCATCAGCCAACCTTTCGGTTGCTGTGACGCCTTCAGGCCGACCATTATCAACAGATTGTTTGTATTACAGGGCAGGCAAAAAAAAACCCGGAGAAAATCCCCGGGTCATTTTTATCTTTTATATCAATCATTAAATATGAATCACCTCGTCGTATGCGGCGGCTGCAGCTTCCATGACTGCTTCGCTCATTGTTGGGTGCGGATGTATCGATTTAATCAGCTCGTGGCCTGTAATTTCAAGCTTTTTGGCAACCACCAGCTCTGCAATAATTTCGGTAACATTTCCGCCAATCATATGCGCACCAAGCAATTCGCCATACTTTGCGTCAAAGACAAGTTTCACAAATCCATCTTTTTGTCCGGCAGCGCTTGCTTTTCCACTTGCAGAATAAGGGAACTTACCTACTTTAACCTCATGACCTGCCTCTTTTGCCTTTGCTTCGGTTAACCCTACTGAGGAAACTTCGGGCCCTGTATATGTACATGCAGGAATATTTGTGTAATCAATGGGTTCAGGGTTTAATCCTGCAATTTTTTCAACACAAACAATTCCTTCAGCCGATGCAACATGTGCAAGTGCAGGTCCTGTGAGTATATCCCCGATTGCATAAACACCCTTTACATTCGTGCGGTAATATTCATCTACATTTACACGTCCGTTTTGCATTTCAACGCCAAGTTCTTCCAGGCCAATTCCTTCTGTATTGGGTGTGATTCCAACTGCTGAAAGCACAATATCTGCCTCCACAACTTCTTCACCTTTTTTTGTTTTAATTGTTACTTTGCAACTGTCTCCCGATGAATCCACCTTTTCAACAGTGGCATTCGTCATTACTTTCATTTTCATTTTTTTGAATGAACGTTCGAGTTGTTTTGCAACTTCTTCATCTTCATTTGGAACGAGTGTCGGCATAAATTCAACCAAAGTTACTTCAGTACCAATGGATTGATAGAAATAGGCAAATTCGCTGCCAATGGCTCCCGAACCAACAACCACCATACTTTTCGGAAGTTTTTCGAGGACAAGTGCTTTACGGTAGCCAATAATTTTTTCACCATCCTGGGTTAAATTCGGCAACTGGCGTGAACGGGCACCGGTTGCCAGAATGATATGATCTGCAGTGTAACTGCTTTTTTTACCTGATTCATCAGTTACTTCCACAGTATTGTTATTTGTAAGCTTTCCTGTTCCGTAAATAGCTTCCACCTTGTTTTTCTTAAAGAGAAACTGAATTCCCTTGCTCATTCCGTCAGCAACACCACGGCTACGTTTAACCATTGCAGGAAAATCAGGTTTTACTTCGCCTTCAACCGACACTCCATAATCTGCTGCATGTTTTACATATTCAAATGCCTGCGCACTTTTCAGCAATGCTTTTGTTGGAATGCATCCCCAGTTAAGGCAAATGCCTCCCAATTTTTCACGTTCAACAACGGCTACTTTTAAACCCAGCTGAGCAGCACGAATTGCAGTGACATATCCTCCGGGGCCACTTCCAATAACTATTACATCGTAATTCATTTTATTTTGTTTAATATGATTTTTTATTCAATAACATCTTTTAAAAGGAAAGGTTTCAACAAAATTAATGCATTAATGTCTGAAAACAATCCTGCAAGTTCAGGTTGATTCCTCTTTTTTCAGGCGGGAATAAATATCCAGTAATTTACCTGCTGCCACAAATGAGCTGATTTCATTATTCATCACCAGCATTTCAAATTCCTTTAACTTTCTGCTGATTTCGGGATGTCCGTAAAAAGCACGTTTCATTTGTTCTTGAATGGTTTCGTGCATCCAGAAAATGGATTGTTCATTTCGTTTTTTATGAAAGAAACCATTAGTGACTGTCAGCTTTTTATATGTTTCTATTTTATCCCAGATTTCATGAATTCCATTATTATTTAATGCGGAACAGGTTAATACCCGGGGCTCCCAGCCCGAATCTTTTTTGGGAAAAAGGTGCAAAGCGTTGCGGTATTGGGATTTTGCAATTTGTGCTTTTTCAAAATTACTGCCATCGGCCTTGTTAATGGCCAGTAAATCGGCCATTTCCATAATTCCGCGTTTTATTCCCTGAAGCTCGTCGCCTGCGCCGGCAAGCATGAGCAGCAAAAAAAAGTCGGCCATGGAATGAACAGCTGTTTCGCTTTGACCTACTCCTACTGTTTCAATAAAAACGTGATCGAAACCGGCGGCTTCACAAAGAACAATTGTTTCCCGTGTTTTTCGGGCAACGCCGCCTAAGGTTCCTGCCGAAGGGCTTGGACGGATGTATGCATTTTTGTTTCCTGCAAGTTCTTCCATCCGGGTTTTATCGCCAAGAATGCTTCCTTTGGAGCGTTCGCTGCTTGGATCGATTGCAAGAACCGCCAGTTTACCTCCACGCCCGGTAATGTATGTGCCGAGTGCCTCTATAAAAGTGCTTTTTCCAACTCCCGGGACTCCGGTGATTCCAATCCGGAGCGACTTTCCACTGAAAGGAAGACAACGAACAATAATTTCCTGCGCCAGTTGCTGATGTCCGGATTTTGAACTTTCAACCAAAGTTACAGCCCTGCTCAACAATGTTATATTCCCTGCCAAAATTCCCTCAACATATTCCTCTGCAGGTAACAGGTCTCGTTTTTTATTCAGAAACCGCTGAACTGAATTTTCATCAGTTTGTTCGGGCGGTACAACTCCTTCATTTACTTTCAATCCTTTATATTCAGGATTATTTTCGATATGATTTTCGTGGTTTGTCATTCGTTTTATTTCAATGGAAACAAAAATACCACAATTAATTTCAAGAATGAAATCAAAAAAAAGTGCCGCAAACAATTGTCTGCGACACCTTAATTATTGACATTATATGAAATCTTTTAACCCTCAGTTACGATGTTGCTTGAAATTCTTAATGTGGTTGTCGGGGTTTTTGGATCGTTGGTAATCACTGTAATTGATTTGCTCTGGCGTCCGCGTTTTCCGCGGGAATCGAATGTTACTTTTATTGGAGCTGTTTCTCCGGGTGCAATTACTTTTGTTGAAGGTGCAACAGCAGTGCAACCGCAGGAAGAGCGTACATTACGAATTAACAAATCTGATTTCCCTTCGTTTTGAAGCATGAAAGTATGTTCCTTTTTATCTCCCTGGTTCATCTCTCCAAAATCGAATGTTTCTTCAGAGAAAGATGCGACCGGTGCTTTTGAAAGTTGTTCAGGAGTTAAACTTGAAAAATCTTCCTCAATTGTGGCGCTGACTCCCACAGAATTTTTGTAGTCGTTGCTTCCGTTAAGCGAAAGATATATTCTGTGTGATGTAAATCCGTAAGTATCGGCTTTACTTGCATCATAAGTTACAGTAAGTTCTCCTTTTCCGTGGGCCGGAATTGTTTGTGGTTCAACTTTGGCTGTAATATGATCGGGGACAGTACGGAAGCCAATGGTTACCGGATTGTCTGAATCATTAATCAATTCAAGACTTTCAGTTTTCTTTTCTTTTTCGGTTACCCGTGCAAAAGAAATATGATTTGTTTTTGCCCGAAGTTCTCCAATCTGGCGGGGATACAATTCTGCCAGTGTTTTTTCACGTTCTTCTACTTTACCCGTGATCTTAAGAACTGTGGTGGCATTTTCAGCATTGGACTGCACAGTCACTGTTTTTGTAAATGACCCCGGACGATTACTTGGGTTGTAGCTTACCTGAATTTCGCCGGTTGCACCTGGGGCAACAGGTTCGCGTGTCCATTTTGGAGTTGTACATCCGCAGGATGCTCTTACATTATTAAGTACCAAAGGAACCGAACCTTTATTCGTAAATTGAAAAGTAGTCGTTTGAACTCCTGCTGATTCTTTAAACGAACCAAAATTGTGTTCAAGTTTATCAAATACAATTTTAGCCTGTTGGGCTTCTGCTGTTGCAACTGCAGCAATAAACGAAAATACCATTATAACTTGCAACAAATGTTTCATAATAACTGAGTTTTAATTTATTGGAAATATTAGTTTACTTTGTTAAACAAATGTAGTGATGGATTTTGGCATTCATGTTAATTAGCTGTAATATTTTGTTAATGAAGTGTTAACAGCTGCTCCGAAAGTCAAAATATATCTTGTTACGGGATAAAACAGGCGGAAATGAAAGGTAAAACATTAAAATACATAATTATTCTGGCTACAATTTCAGTTGCCGGAGTTTTGTCTATTCAGTTTATTTTCCTCCGCAACTCCTATAATTATTCAGAAAAGCAATTCAGGGAAAGTGCCACTGTAGCCTTAAAGGAAGTAGCCTGGCAAATTTTGCTTGCTACAGGTAATACTTCAAACTTTGATAGTATTGCTCCGGTTGAAATGGTTTCGAATAACTATTACATTGTAAATGTTGATGCTGTAATTGACTACGACTTGCTCAAATTTCATCTTGTACAGGAACTAAAGAAACATGAAATTTTTTCTGACTTTGAATTTGCCATTTATGATCCGGCTTCGGAGCAAATGGAACAAAAAACGCTGATTACAAATAAACTGGACGAAAAGACATCGAATTTCGAGTTTCCGCAAAGCAACAAATACAACAGTTATTTTGCAGTCCATTTTACAAACCGGTCACCCTATTTCAATTCCCGGCTGACTGTCTGGTATTTTTTTACCGGTTTGCTTTTAATCGTAGTGTTGTTTTTTGGGTACACACTTTCGGTGATTATCCGTCAGCGCCAGCTTTCCGAAGTGCAGAAAAATTTTATCAACAACCTCACCCACGAACTGAAAACACCGATTTCGTCAATTGCACTTTCAGCCAATGTCATTAACCATAAATCAATTTTAAAAACTCCCGACCGGCTTTTTGAATATACCAAAATTATAATGGAGCAAAATAACCGGTTATCAAAAAATGTGGAGAAAGTGCTTAATCTTGCAGCTTTGGAAAAAAATAAGATTCGGCTGAACCTCGAAAAGGTGAATCTTTATGATTTTATTCAGGAAAATGTTGAGCATTTTAAACAATCGGATTACGGTCAAAAAGCAGCAATTCATATTCATTTTGAAAATTCAGGTTTGATGATAAGCGCAGATAAATTTCATTTCTCCAATCTGATTTTGAACATCCTTGAAAATGCAGTTAAATACTGTGAGAATGACCCGGAAATCAACATCCGGCTTTTCAGGAAGAATAAAAGGATTCAACTGAATTTTGCAGATAATGGTATTGGTATATTGCCTGAACACCGGAAAAAGATCTTCAAAAAGTTTTACAGGGTTCCAACCGGAAATGTGCATAATGTTAAAGGTTTCGGTCTGGGGCTCGATTATGTGCAGAAAATAATAAAAGCGCACGGCTGGAAAATAAAAGTTGATAATAATCCAACAGGAGGTAGTATTTTTACACTTTCAATTCCGATAAAAAATGAATTCACCATTAATTAAAATCTTACTGGTTGAAGACGATGAAGCGCTGCGGTTTATTGTAAAAGACAACCTGGAGCAAAAAGGTTATTTTGTTGAAGTTGCTGAAAACGGGGCGCTGGCGCTTGAATTGTTCGGCAAGAACAAGTACGATCTCATCATTCTGGATGTGATGCTGCCGAAAATCGATGGTTTCCAGGTGGCACAAAATATCCGGAAAACAAATCATCAGGTCCCTATCATTTTCCTCACTGCCCGTTCAATGACTGAAGACAAGATAAAAGGGCTCACCATCGGCGGCGATGATTACATCCCAAAACCTTTCAGCATGGAAGAGTTGCTGCTGAAAATTAAAATCTTTCTGAAAAGAAGCCAGTCACAACCTGTTGTTATTTCAAACTTATCACCTGCACAAAAGATAGGGTCATTTCTTTTTCAACCGGATGAACTTACATTATCGCATAATGGAAAAACGAGAAACCTTACATTAAAAGAAGTTGAGCTTATAAAATTTTTTGCCGACAATTCAAACAAGGTACTTAGCCGAAATGAAATTCTTGAAAAGGTGTGGGGTTCAAATGACTATTTCTTAGGCCGCAGTCTCGATGTATTCATTTCGCGGTTGCGCAAATACTTTAAAAATGATCCGAACATAAACATCGTAAATTTACACGGCATTGGATTTCGGTTTATTGTGAAAGATGAATATTAAATTTTCAAGAGTTTAAACAAAATGATAACTGTTACTCAATTAATTCTGCTGCTTTTAATTGGATTGATTTCGGGAATACTTGCAGGAGTCCTGGGTGTTGGAGGTGCAATAATTGTAATTCCGGCACTTGTTTTCATTTTAGGAATGTCACAGCATCATGCCCAGGGCACCAGCCTTGCTTTTATGGTGCCGCCAATCGGAATTCTTGCCACCTGGAATTACTGGAAAGCAGGCTATGTAAACTGGAAATTTGCGTTGATCCTTGCCATTACTTTTATGGCCGGTGCATATTTAGGTTCGTTATTTTCGCTTCAAATACCCGATAAGTTACTTCGAAAAATTTTTGGAGTACTGCTTTTTGTTGCTGCTGCAAAAATGTTCTTTTCCAAATGAAAAATACAGGAACAGAGTTCAATGTTACAGGTTCAGAGCCGCGCAGAAAGGATGTCGGGAAAAAATAAACTCTGCAGATTTTTTTGAATGAATAAAACCACAGATGAAGCTAAATAAATAAGAAGCCCCGGGAGGACATATGCTGCAAGATTTCAGTTAAAAAGCAAAACCATTAACCCGGTAATCAAAAGGATTTTAGTAAAGAAATATTGTCGTTAAGGTTTTTCAGATAAAAAAAGCAATTACTTTTTGGAAGAAATAAAAAAACAGCTATTTTTGCAGTCCGAATTTTACGAGGGAAACAAGAAAAAATAAATAAGAAATGAAAAGAACATTTCAACCATCCAACAGGAAAAGAAAAAACAAGCACGGCTTTAGGGAAAGAATGTCGACTGCCAACGGAAGAAAAGTATTAAAATCGCGCCGTGCAAAAGGAAGAAAGAAATTAACGGTTTCAGACGAACCAAGGCATAAAAAATAATTTATACCTGTAAGATTTTCCCGAAAAGGTAAAGAATGATATTTTCTTTACCTTTTCGTGTTTTTCAGAACTGGTTTTAAATTAAAAATACTGACAACCGGTTTAATTTATCAATCAGGACGAATTTCAACAGCAATGATTCAGCACAAAACATTTTTTCTCTTCTTAAAAAATAAAAAGGAATTTCTGTAATATCCGGTTTGGCCATACTATTTTTACTTTATTTTTGTTTTATTGATGAACCGATATTATTAGTATTATGAGTTTCTCTAAATTTCTTACCAGCCGCGTTTTCCTAAAACATTTGTTGCTGGCATTTATCATCCTGTTCATTATTTTTATAGTAGTGCTGCAGGGATTAAAAATGTACACCCGGCATGGAGAAGCTAATCCGGTTCCGGATTTCTCAGGATTAAATACAACGGAGGCAATTGCAACAGCCAAACAACATGACCTGCGGATAGAAGTAATCGATTCGCTGCATGTAGATGAAGCGCCTCCCGGAGCAGTTGTTGACCAGGTTCCGGAAGCCGGACACAGGGTAAAACAAAACAGAACCGTCTTTCTTACATTAAATTCATCGCAGCCGGAGCTGGTTTCCTTACCGCGACTTACGGATATATCTTTCCGGCAGGCACTGGTGCTTGTTGAAAATGCAGGTCTTAAAATCGGACAAATTCTTTATCAGCCTTCTGAATATAACGACCTTGTTCTAAAAGTACAGATTGATTCAACCGACATTTTTCCCGGTAAAAAATTACCAAAAGGAGCAAGTGTCGATTTGGTACTTGGCCACCAGGAAGGAAACCTTTCAACACCCCTTCCTGATTTAACAGGTTTAACTATCGAACAGGCTGATATGGCATTGACAAATGCAATGCTTAACCAGGGCGTAATTATTTATGATGCTTCTGTCCTTTCCAAAGAAGATTCTCTAAATGCAGTGGTTTGGAGACAGCGGCCAAATCCAAAAATTACTGCTACGGTTAATTTGGGTTCTTCGGTGGATATGTGGGTGACAACAGACCAGTTAAAAATTGATGATGCAGTAGAACAGGAATTCTAAATCAATATATGCAAGAATATTCAGAGGATAATAATGATTTGGAAGAAGGTGGTCTTTTCGAGCACTACCATGTAGTTGTTGATCCGGGTCAGTCGCCAATAAGAATCGATAAATTTTTGGCTAACCGAATTGATAATGCTTCGCGAAGCCGTATTCAATATGCCGCTGAAGCCGGCAGCATTTTGGTAGACCAGAAACCAGTAAAAGCCAATTACAAGGTAAAACCAAATGACGACATCCAGATTGTCATGGATTATCCGCGCCGGGAGTTAAAAATTATTCCTGAAGATATTCCTCTGAATATTGTGTTTGAAGATGACCAGCTCATTGTTATTAATAAACCGCCGGGATTGGTTGTTCATCCCGGACACGGAAACTATTCAGGAACCCTGGTTAATGGACTTGCATTTTACTTAAAAGATGTTCCCTTGTTTAATAATGAAGATCCACGGCCGGGACTTGTACACCGAATTGATAAAGATACATCGGGATTAATGGTGGTGGCAAAAACCGAACTTGCAAAAAATAAACTGGCACTGCAGTTTTTCGAGAAAACTTCGGAAAGGCTTTACCAGGCGCTGGTTTGGGGAAGTTTAAAAGAAGATTCGGGAACCATAACAGGCAATATTGGCCGAAGCTTAAAAAACAGACAGGTTTTTACAGTTTTTCCTGAAGAAGATTTTGGGAAACATGCGGTAACACATTACACTGTTTTAAAAAGGATTGGATACGTGAGCCTTGTTGAATGCAGGCTTGAAACAGGAAGAACGCACCAGATCAGAGTTCACATGAAACACATCAACCATCCGCTTTTTAATGATTCAACTTATGGCGGAGACCAGATTTTGCGCGGTACAACTTTTTCGAAGTACCGCCAGTTTGTGTTGAATTGCTTTAAAATATTGCCCCGCCAGGCACTGCATGCAAAAACATTAGGATTTATTCACCCTGTTTCGGGCAAAAAAATGATGTTCGATTCCGAACTTCCTGACGATCTAAGAACAGTAATTGAGAAATGGGATAATTATATTTCATCGAGAAATGAATGAAAATAAACCAAATATAGCTGTTATTGCCGGTGGTGATTCATCGGAGTTTGTGGTGTCGGTAAAAAGTGGTGCCAATGTTTTTAATGCTAGTCGACACAGCGAAGTTTAGTCCGTGGCTGGTGCAGATGAAAGGCAAAAACTGGGAAGTTTATCAGCAAAATCAAAAAGTTGCCGATGTTGATAAATCAGATTTCAGTTTTGTATTTGAAGGTAAAAAAACAATTTTTGATTTCGCATACATTACCATTCATGGCACTCCCGGAGAAGATGGAATTCTGCAGGGTTATTTTGATTTACTTCAGATTCCATACTCAACCTGCAATGTTCATTCCTCATCGCTTACATTCAATAAGTGGTTCTGCAATAATTACCTCCACCGGTTCGGCATAAAAATGGCACGTTCAGTAAAACTTTCAAGGGGTGAGAGCATCGATGTGGGTGAAATCACCGGGAAGCTTGGGTTGCCGGTTTTTGTTAAACCAAATGCTGGAGGATCAAGTTTTGGGATTACCAAAGTAAAATCAGAAAGCGAACTTGAAGATGCAGTGCAAAATGCATGGAAAGAAAGCCGCGAAGCATTAATTGAAGAATTTGTTGAAGGTAAAGAATTTACCTGCGGACTGGTTAAAATAAATGGAAAAGAACTGATTTTTCCAGTGACTGAAGTTCTGCCAAAGAATGAATTTTTCGATTATGAAGCCAAATACACCCCGGGTGCAGCTGAGGAAATTACTCCTGCCCGCCTGCCTGAAAATCTGTTTAAAAAATGTCAGCAGTTAAGTTCAGAAATTTATGATCTGTGTTTTTGTTCCGGAATTGTTCGCGTGGATTACATCCTGAAAAATAATGAATTTTATTTCCTTGAAGTGAATACAACACCGGGAATGACAGCAACAAGTTTTATTCCGCAACAAATTAATGCAATGGGGCTGACTCTTGGCGAGGTTATTTCGATGATCATTGAAAGCAGACTAAAGATGAACCAATAAACAATTGTGAATAAAATTAGTTAACAACTATATATTCCAAAATTTGGTTCACCCATTCCATATTTAGTAATTTTAGCCCCTCATTATTCATCTTCAGTATTAAAAGGCAATACAAATATGGCAACATCGAAATCGAAGAATGTATCGAAAATGACTGTTGAACAAATCAATGCTCAGTACGGAAAACTACCGCCGCAGGCAGTGGAAGTGGAAGAAGCTGTGCTTGGGGCTTTGATGCTTGAACGCGATGCATATGTAACTGTTGCCGATATTATTGACACATCCAGCTTTTATAAGGAAGAACACCAGAAGATATTTGAAGCCATAAAAGAACTTTCGGCAAACGAAAAGCCGGTCGACCTCTTAATGGTTACGCAGGAATTAAAGGACAGGAACAATTTGGATGAAATTGGCGGTCCGGGATACATTACACAGTTAACAAGGCGGGTAGCTTCAGCGGCACATATCGAGTTTCATGCCCGGATAATTGCACAGAAACATATTCAACGCGAACTTATACGGGTTTCTTCTGAAATCCAGGCAAAATCATACGACGATACAATGGATGTCGACGATTTAATTGATTTTTCCGAATCGTCACTTTTCCAGGTTGCCGAAAGGAATATCAAAAAAGAGACAGTTCCAATAAAACCTGTGCTACATGAAGCAATTATTCAGATTGAAAAAGCACGAAAACAAAAAGATGGTTTAAGCGGCGTACCCTCCGGTTTTACTGCACTTGACAGAATAACATCGGGCTGGCAAAAAACCGACCTTATCATTGTTGCTGCCCGACCATCGATGGGTAAAACTGCATTCGTACTGAGTATGGCCCGGAATATGGCCGTTGACCATAAAAAAGCAGTTGCTGTTTTTTCGCTGGAAATGTCTTCCATTCAGCTGGTTAACAGATTAATTTCTTCGGAAACTGAATTGGGATCAGAGAAAATAAAAACAGGCAGACTTGAAAATTACGAATGGGAACATTTGAACCGTAAAATCTCGAATCTTGAAAAAGCACCGATTTTTATTGATGATACTCCGGCACTTTCCATATTTGAATTCAGGGCAAAATGCAGAAGGTTAAAAATGCAGCACAAGATCAATATTGTTATTGTTGATTACCTGCAGTTGATGACCGCCGGCACCGACAGCAGGGGCAGCCGCGAGCAGGAAGTTTCCACCATTTCACGATCATTAAAAGCAATTGCAAAAGAACTCGATATTCCAATTATCGCACTGTCGCAGCTTAACCGTTCCGTTGAATCACGCGAAGGAAAACGTCCGCAGTTGTCCGACCTTCGCGAATCAGGAGCAATTGAGCAGGATGCTGATATTGTTACATTTATTCATCGCCCGGAATATTATGGAATTGATGAAGATGATTCAGGAAATTCTTTGCGTGGGGTGGCAGAAATCATTATTGCAAAACACCGTAATGGTGCAACCGGAGATGTCCATCTTTCATTTAAAAAAGAGCTTGCAAAATTCAGCGATATTGAAACTCATTATGGCGAAGGATTTGCATCGCAGGCACAAACATTCAGTTCGAAAATGAATGAAGATGAAAATGAAGCAGTTGGCGCCGGAATTTCTGTAAATAATAATTTTGACAGCAGTTCTTCAGTAAATTCCGATCCTCCTTTTTAATAATTCTGAACTTATTGCGTTATTTGTTTGTACCTTTTTGGGAACAGAATACAAATATAATGAAACGAATCATACTACTTTTTTTTGGGTTGTTCTTCCTTACTTTTCAGGCAAAGTGTGTTCACCTGCTAATTCCAATGGACGATTCCCAGAAAAATCATTTAAAATCGTACGGAATTGCCTACTGGGTGCTTGAACGTGATGTGGAAGTAAAATGGCTGCTGAATTATCGGGGTGGAAGTTTTTTAATACAATCCCAACCCGAAATTGAAAATGAATGTGTTGTCCGGGGAGTGAGCTTTGAAGTCATTTCCGATGCACAGGCATCAGCAATTTTGAATGAAATTTCACAACCCGATGTTAATCAGGATGCAGTAAGTATGAATAAAGCGCCAAAAATTGCGGTTTATTCACCCCCCAACAAGCAACCCTGGGATGATGCGGTTACACTGGTTCTTACCTATGCTGAAATCAACTATGATATTATTTATGATGAAGAAATTGTAAACGGAAAGCTTTCCGAATACGACTGGCTGCACCTTCACCACGAAGATTTTACAGGCCAGTTTGGCAAATTTTGGAGAACTTACCAACACATGCCCTGGTACCAGCAGGATGTTGCCATTAACCGGGAGTTGGCTGCAAAACTTGGATTTCTGAAAGTTTCGGAAATGAAATCATTTGTGGCTCATGAAATAGAAAAATACGTTCTGAATGGTGGTTTTCTTTTTGCGATGTGTGCAGCGACAGACACTTACGACATTTCACTGGCAGCTGCCGGAATTGACATCTGCGAACCCATGTTCGACGGAGACCCGGCAGACAAACAGATTGACGACAAACTTGATTTTTCGAGAACTTTCGCTTTCGAAAATTTTCACCTTGAAAAAAGTCCGTATGAATATGAATTCTCTGATATCGATGCAACAAATACAAGATCAGTAATCCGCGAAAACGATTATTTTACCTTGTTCGATTTTTCAGCAAAATGGGATCCGATACCTACGATGTTATGCCAAAATCATAAAAATCTGATTCATGGTTTTATGGGCCAAACTACCGCTTACCGGAAAGAAGTTATAAAACCCGGAGTTTTGGTTCTTGGTGAAAATAAACCGGCACGTGAAGCCAGGTATATACATGGTGAAAAAGGAAAAGGTTTCTGGACATTTTACGGCGGACACGATCCTGAAGATTACCGTCATCTCATCGGAGACCCTCCAACTGATTTAAGCCTCCACCCCAATTCTCCCGGTTACCGGCTAATTTTAAACAATGTTCTTTTTCCGGCAGCTAAAAAGAAGAAACGTAAAACATAGTAAGCATAAATAAAAAAGCAGGAGTACAAATCCTGCTTTTTTATTTGTGAGTTTCAATTGATTTAAACCATCGGATATTTTATGAAGATAGACTCCGACTTCATTAAAATATCAACGTATTGTGCCCGCTGATAGGCAAAAGGATCTTTCAGTTTCTTACGTGAAAGTTTTCCCCTGAAATCATCCAGACTTTTGTATTCTTTTTTATCCATCCACTCATTGATCTCCTTCAAAATTGTTGAAACAACGGAGGGATGATTTTTGTAAACTGTGCTCACTATTTGAACTGTATCGGCGCCAGCCATTATCATTTTAATCACATCTTTCGAACTGTAAATGCCCCTGCTGATACAAATGTTTCCTTCAAGATTTCCATACAAAAGACCTGCGTAGCGTAAACCAACCATATGATCTTTGGGACTGCTTAATTCCCACGGATAGAAAAACTCTTCCTTTTCAATATCAATTTCGGGTTGAAAGAACCGGTTAAATAAGACGTATGCATCAGCACCCGCTTCATCCACTTTTTTAATAAAATTCAGTGGATTAGTATAAAACATACTTATTTTTACGCTAACCGGAATAGAAACAGCCTGTTTCACAGCTTTTACGATTTGAATCTGCTTTTCTTCAATTGACTGTCCGTCAACTTCAAAATATCCGGGTACAGCATATAAATTTAACTCCAGTCCGTCAACTCCTGTTTTTTCAAGTTCCCTGGCATATTCAACCCAGGTTGGTTCGTAAATCGCATTTAAACTGGCAAACACAGGTACATCCACACTCTTTTTCAATTTTTCCACATTATAAAGATGTTCTTTCGGACCTGCATGTTCAATATTTGGAAATAGCCGCTGCATTTCGGCATTGCGATATTCATACTCCTGCAGTTCTTCGGATAACTGTAGATTTTCAAGCTGGATTTGTTCCTCGAATAATGAGCGGTAAACGATTGCTCCAATTCCGGATTCGCAAATTTGGTCGATAACATCGGGTTTTGAAACAAGATTACAAGCTCCGAGAATCAATGGGTTTTTAAGTTTAACACCCATGTAGGTTGTAGATAGATCTGCCATTTTATTTGATTTATTAGTTAATTATTTGCTTTTACCAAACATAAACTAAATATAGAATCTATTTGTTCAAGAACCAGTTTAAATTGTTGGAAGAAAATTGCACATTCAAATTAGTTGAAGGGAGAATTAAAACACTTCATAAGGGCAAAAAAAAAGTGTCTCTTTCAAGACACTTTTTTGTTTATCTAATTTAAAATCACATCAATATGACCTGTACTTTTGGTCTCCATTACATCGTAGGACCGCGCAAAACCAAGAATATTATTTATGGTTTTTTCGGAAGGTACATTTTCGGCACTTTCCATTTCTTCAAAATAATTTTCAAATTCATCAACATCCGGTTGTTTCACCGGTTGAAAATTTCTTACGAGGAAAACTAAGGTAGAATTTTTATTCATAGGCATTCTTAACAATTTTTTTATTTATTATAGAACGCCTTGAACATTCTCAATATTGTGTTAACAAAAGTTAAATAACAGTGAGATTCAATTTCTTTTTCTGAATTAGTTTCCTCATGTTAATTAATGCATAACGCATTCTGCCAAGGGCGGTATTTATGCTAACTCCGGTTTGTTCGGCAATTTCTTTAAAACTGAGACCCATGTAATGCCGCATGTAAATTACCTGCTGCTGATCTTCCGGAAGCTCCTTGATTAAATCCTTTACTTCACTCATAATCTGGCTAAGAACCATCTGATCTTCAATTGTTTCTTCCGAAAACTTCTGGGAATTGAAAATATCCATTTCGGTATTATCATTCGAAATTGTACCCTGAAGTTTTTCTTTTCTGAAATGATCAATGATTAGATTATGCGCTATTCGCAAAACCCATGAAACAAACTTTCCGTTTTCCACGTACTTGCCGCGTTTCAGCGAACGTATCACTTTTATAAATGTTTCCTGGAAGACATCTTCTGCCAGCTCCTGATTCTTGACAATAAGCAGAATGTATGAAAAAATTCTGCTCTTATGACGATGAATTAAAATTTCAAGTGATTTCTGATCGCCTTTAATAAATTGTTGAACGAGTTCATTATCGTTCAGTGCATCTGTTCTGAACATTACCTTCTATTTATTTGTAAACAAAAAGTAAATTTGATCTATAGGCGACTATTTTTAAATTGAAGTAAAACTATTTTTTAATTTTGTACGCGATAAAAATGCTACTTTTTACCGAATTATACAAACTTTTATTAAAAATATTCTTTGCCCATATTAATTATGCCAGAAAACAAAACGGAAAAGTTTATAGAAATTCAACATGCAAGGGTTCATAATTTAAAAAATATAAGCCTTAAGATACCGTTGAACAGGTTTATTGTAGTAACCGGTGTTTCAGGCTCCGGCAAATCATCACTGGCATTTGATACACTTTTTGCAGAAGGTCAGCGGAGATATGTTGAAAGTCTTTCATCGTATGCCCGGCAGTTTTTGGGGAGAATAAACAAACCTGAAGTCGATTTCATTAAGGGTATCCCCCCTGCTATTGCCATCGAACAAAAAGTAAATACACGTAATCCCCGGTCAACAGTTGGGACTTCAACCGAAATATACGACTACCTGAAGTTGCTGTTTGCCCGGATTGGAAAAACAATTTCGCCTGTATCCGGAAAAGAAGTATCACGGCAACGTGTTTCTGATGTCGTCGATTATGTTTTTTCTATCCCCGGCAATACACGGGTGATTCTTCTTTCGCCTTTAAAACCCAAAAATGGCCGGTCAGTTCTGGAAGAAGCAGAATTGTTGCTGCAGCAAGGTTTTTCACGCCTTGAAGTCAACAATGAAATTAAACGTATTGATGAACTTCTTATTGAAGGGAAGGATGATATCTGCAATGACAACTGCAATATTGTAATCGACCGCATAGCAGTGCAAAACGATGAGGATACACAGAGCCGTGTTGCAGATTCAGTTCAAACTGCCTTTTATGAGGGACATGGAGAATGTATTGTAAAAATAGCCGGAGATGGTGAGGTACTTTCCCATTCTTTTTCTAATCGGTTTGAAGCAGATGGAATTGAATTTGAGGAACCCACTGTTCATATGTTTAGTTTCAACAATCCGGTTGGCGCCTGCCCTACCTGCGAAGGTTACGGAAAAGTAATTGGAATTGATGAAGATTTGGTGATACCCAATAAATCACTTTCCATATACCAGGGGGCTATTGCCTGCTGGAAGGGAGAAAAAATGGGCGAATGGAATAACCAGTTAATTTATAGTGCTGGTAAATTTGATTTCCCGATACATAAACCCTATTACGAATTAACTGAAAAACAAAAATCGCTGCTTTGGACCGGTAACCGGTATTTCAGCGGACTGAACGATTTTTTTAAACATCTCGAAGAAAAAAGTTATAAAATTCAGTACCGCGTGATGCTTTCACGCTATCGGGGAAAAACAACCTGCCCTGAATGTAAAGGAAGCCGGTTAAAAAAAGAGGCAGGTTATGTGAAGATTGAAGGAAAGTCGCTTCAGGAACTGGTGCTAATGCCCGTTTCGGAATTAAAAAGTTTCTTTCTCGATTTAAAACTGAATTCCCATGATATTGAAATTGCCAAACGTATTCTAATCGAAATAAATAACCGTCTTGAATTTTTATGTGATGTCGGCCTGGGTTATTTAACATTGAACCGTCTGTCCTCAACTCTTTCGGGAGGAGAATCGCAACGGATAAACCTTGCCACATCGCTGGGCAGTAGCCTTGTTGGCTCACTTTATATTCTCGACGAACCCAGTATCGGACTCCATTCGCGCGATACTCAACGGTTAATCCAGGTTTTGCGGCGTTTGCAAAAAATCGGAAACACTGTTTTTGTTGTTGAACACGATGAAGAAATTATAAGGGCTGCAGATGAAATTATCGATATCGGACCATTTGCAGGAATTTACGGTGGCGAAGTTGTTTTTCAGGGAAACCACAGCGAGCTGGAACAAAAACATGAAAGCCTGACAACAAAATATTTAACAGGTGACGAAAAAATTGAGGTTCCAAATCAGAGAAGAAAATGGACTAATTTTATTGAAATTGTTGGCGCCCGTGAGAACAATCTAAGGAATTTGCGGGTAAAATTTCCATTAAATACACTCACTGTTGTTACTGGTGTCAGCGGTTCGGGTAAATCATCACTTGTTTCAAAAATTCTTTTTCCTGCATTGACTAAAATTGCAGGTGGCTACGGTGAACGCACAGGGCATCACGATGCAATTCTGGGCGATTACAAATTAGTGTCATCTGTAGAATTTATCGATCAAAATCCTATAGGAAAGTCATCGCGTTCAAATCCGGTAACTTATTTAAAGGCATATGACGAAATCCGCAAATTGTATTCTGAACAACAGGCGGCAAAAATACAGGGTTTAAAACCTTCTCATTTTTCGTTTAATGTTGATGGCGGAAGGTGCGACGAATGCCAGGGCGAAGGAACAATTAAAGTAGAGATGCAATTCCTGGCCGATGTTTACCTTGAATGCGAAAGCTGCCACGGGAAACGATTTAAGGAAGACATCCTTGAAGTTCAGTATAAACATAAAAACATAGACGACATTCTGAACCTTTCAGTAAGTGAAGCCATTCAACTTTTTTCTGAAGGAAAGTCATCAACAGAGAAGAAAATAGTAAGAAAACTTCAGCCCCTTCAGGATGTTGGTTTGGGTTATGTAAAACTTGGACAATCTTCGAGTACCCTTTCCGGAGGAGAGAGCCAGCGGGTAAAACTTGCATCGTTTCTTGCCAAAGAAAAAGATGAACCGACACTTTTCATTTTTGATGAGCCAACAACCGGCCTTCATTTTCATGATATAAAAAAATTGCTGGATTCTTTTAATGCCCTTATTTCTCGCGGACACTCCATAACGATAATTGAACACAATATGGAAATCATTAAATCGGCAGACTGGATTATTGATCTTGGGCCGGAAGGAGGAGATAAAGGTGGGAAATTAGTGTTTGAAGGAACTCCGGAAGATTTAATAAAGGTCAAAGAATCTTATACCGGAATTGCGTTAAAAGAAAAATTGAAATAAATAAGCCAACAATAAAAAATTCGGGCACAGCATTAATGCATATATTTTAAATTTTTGCCATACAGCGCTATAAACACTGGTGTAAAAACTACTGCCGGTAAAATTAAAAATCCAAAGTAGGTGTCGACCCATGTGCCGATAATAAGTGGCAATACTAACCATACTAATTGAAGAAATGCGTACAAATAAAATCCAGCTTTTCTTAATTTCATCATTAATACAACACCAAATAATATCATCACATTTAAAGCAATTCCTACTAAAAAACTTTCTTTATTCAAACTCCCAACCATGGATTTATAATCAAAGTACATTCGGATATCCCGGACGATCCATAATGCTATTCCAATAAAGCTTAATATGCACAAGGTTGTTAAAAAACTTTTTCTTTCATACTGTTTCATAATTTTGAATTAATTTTTGGTACTATATAAAAAATATTTTAAAGGGAATTTTATTCAATTGATTGTCTAATAAAATCTTCTTCTGAAAGAATAGAAACCTTTTTAATTATCAATCCATAATGAATGTGCAGGAATCATTAATTCAGATAAAATGCGCCTACAATTATGGTTTACTTTTTTATGGAATTTCAATTAATAGCTAAAGAAAGTTACAAAATAGTATTCTGAAATGCAATACTTGAGACATCTCAGTGCAGTACAGGTATTACGCTGAAATTTCACAAAGTCTAAACCGCCAGATTATCTAACGAATTTAATTTTTTCCACTCCCGAATTAATAAAAGCGAAACTACAGCAGCCGACATTGTATCGGCAATTGGATATGCCATCCAGATTCCACTAATTCCCCAAATCTCGGGTAAAATAAAAAGTAACGGAATCAAGCCAATTACCTGCCGGAAAAAGTGGCAAAAATTGCAATTCTTGCTTTTCCCACTGCTTGAAAAAAATGGGACGCCACAACCTGGAAATCCAACAAGTGGAAGTGCCAGACTAACCAGACGCAAACCTTTTACTGAAATGTCATAGAGAATTTCACTGTCGTTATTGAATAGTTTGACAATCAATCCAGGTATTGCCTCAACAAAAACAAACGAACTTACCCCGATAATTGTAGCCGCAACAAGTGAAATCCGTAGAGCTTCTTTAACCCGTTTCACCGATTTTGCCCCGTAATTAAAACCAATTATTGGTTGTGAAGCCATATTAATGGCAACAATTGCCATTATTATTAATGTAAGCACTGAATTAATTATTCCCATCGCACCAACAGCCAAATCACCACCAAAAACTATCAGTTTTTTATTCAGCAAACCCTGCACAAAACTATTGGCAATTTGCATTGAAAACGGAGCCATCCCAATTGCAATAATTTCTGTGAGAATTGGATAGTCAATCCTTATGTTTTTTCTCCTCAGCTTAATAATTGATCGTTTTCCCCGAAAATGTGCCAGCACCCACACCATCAAAACAAACATTGAAATGATTGTGGCATAAGCGGCTCCTTTGACTCCCATATCAAGCCAAAAAATAAAAATGGGGTCGAGGATTAGATTGGTGCCGGCACTTATTATCATCGAAAACATTGCAATCCGGGCATTTCCCTCTGACCGGATTACATTGTTCAGCGAAAAACCAACAACCATAAATACAACACCTGCGATTATTATATTGAGATAATCATTCGCATACTGAAAAGTTTCTTCCGTTGAGCCGAATGAACGCAGAATGGGCTCCTTCAGCAAATAAATTACGATCATTATAATTACCGAAACAACCAGCATCAGTGCAAATCCGGTACCCAATGTCTTTTCCGCCTTTTCCAAATCCTTTTTTCCAAGATTTATGGAAACAAACACTCCAGTTCCTATTCCGATGAGCATTCCAAAACCCATCATTATCAGCATAACCGGAAAAATTACAGAAATCCCGGACAACGCTTCGGCGCCAACACCCTGTCCGATAAAAATACGATCGACAATATTATAAAGTGCATTTACGAAGACGCCAACAAAAGCAGGTACGAAATATTTCAGCATTAAACTGCTGATTTTTGCTTCGCTTAACTCCTCAATATTTTTCATGCAATGCAAAGGTAAATATTTAAGGCAACATTTATTCCGGCCTGTTGTTTTAACATAGTATTAAACTAATTTTGCGATTCACTCAACAAGATTATGACGATGAATAAAGAAAAGCTGGATCTTCAGGTGCAAAAGAATCTTTTTTCCACCAATTTGGAGACTACCATTTCGGCACTAAAAGTTATAAAAGAGAGAGGAAACAAACTGTACCTTCCCATACTCTTCGATTTGATGGCTTCCAACCCTGAGTATGAAATAAAAAACGAGATAATAAGGATTCTTGGCACTATTAAAAAGGTGGATACGATTCCCCTTTTCATTGAAGCATTGCAAACAAAAAGATATAAGCCAATAAGGAAAACATTATTAACAGCCTGCTGGCAAAATGGTCTGGATTTCAGGCGCTATTTACCTTTATTTGTTGAACTTATAATTGAAGAAGACTGGGAAACAGGATTTGAAGCATTTACAGTCATTGAAAACATGGAGAATTTCGAAAAGGAAACTGTTGATGCAACCGTTGTTAAAATACATGATGCCATTGAAAACACACACGATAAAAAAAAATATCTTCTTGAGGAAATTTTAAC
The DNA here is from genome assembly GCA_963816685.1 of uncultured Prolixibacteraceae bacterium. GTDB lineage: Bacteria > Bacteroidota > Bacteroidia > Bacteroidales > Prolixibacteraceae > CAVYUC01. The sequence goes on from CAWFMB010000013.1 coordinate 164,758, forward strand.
CATCATACAATAAATTACCAGGACAATTAATTTGAAAATAAAAACCAAAATATGGATTGTCGTACTGTGTTTACTCCTGGCACAAAACTCGGTTGCTCAAATTGAAACGAATCTCCTTCCGTTTTCAAATAAATTGCTTCTGAACCCTGCATACGCAGGACTTGATGAAAATACAAACCTGAGGTTCGGATTGCAATTTCATTCCATTTCGGAGAAAGAGGCTTATAATGAATTCAGATTTACTTACGACAAGTATTCGAATAAACTGAAAGGTGGCCTTGCATACTATTTCCAGCAGGGATTACTTGGCGATTTAAATATTAATACTACTGAATTTGGATTTGGAATATCCCGCCACCTGAAAGTGGATGAAGCAGTGTTTATTCCTTCAGTCAATTTAAATTTACAATTTGCCAGTAAACAATGGTTTGTGAATATAATGGATTTTATTCTGGCAAAGGAAATTGAACCGCCCAGTCCACCCGGCGCCCAGTTCAGCAGATATTACAAAATTAAACCACGGATTGGATTTTTATGGGACTCACCAGCTTTGCAAATTGGTGCATCCGCAATGTTTCCTTTCGGTAAACATGTTGCGGAAGATGAAAATCAGACCGCATTGAACCAGCCGGTTTTTAACCTATATATTACCCAAAAAACAAGAGGTAAAAGGCGTGGTTTGATTTCGGAACCGTTTAAGGCGCTGCCGGAAGCCGCCCTGTTGTATTCCGGCAAAACACTGCTTTCGAGAGTTGGTGTGCGGGTAGAACAAACTGACATCATGTATGCATTTTTTATCCAAAACAATTTTACCGAAAACCTGCACGGCGCAGGTGCATCATTGGGTTGGAAAATTGAAAACCTACAAATCAATTTCACAGCAGGAATGAATTTACCGGTAATTTCCGACCAGTTTACTGTGTTTGGAGAGGCAACATTTTCATTAACTATTCCACCTTCCTATTATTCTGAAAAAAACCCCTGGTCGCCGAAGAAGAAATTGTTTTAATTCACTATTTTGGCCATTACAAGCTGATACCGCGGAAAATGTCGCAAAGACTTTTATTTCTTATACTATTCCTTATTTCAAAACAAATCATGGCTCAGGATCCAGGGTTTTCGCAATTTTATGCCAATCCACTGCACATGAATCCAGCCTTTACAGGTACAACTGAACTTCCCCGGCTGGTGCTCAATTACCGGAACCAATGGCCTCAAAAAGGGGCAACCTACACCAACTATTCCATTTCATTTGACCAACTGTCAAACAAATTAAATACTGGTTTCGGAATTCAATTGTATCACGATCAGGAGCTGAACAATGTTATCAATACAACTGCTGCTGCATTTTCATATTCCTACCATTTGCAGGTTGATATAGAAAGTTTTCTGACTTTTGGACTACAGGCAGGCATGATGCTAAAGCAATTCAATTTAAATAATCTCACCTTTCCTTCAGAAATAGATCAACTGACCGGGGAAATTTCAAATAATGTTTTTTCTCTTTTAAATGATGAAAAGAAAATTTTTCCTGACTTTGCCTTTGGTACTGTTTTTCAGCATCATGAATTTTATGCGGGAATAGGTATACACCATTTGACACAGCCGGATGAATCAGTAGTTGAAGGAGACCAGAAAAGCAGGTTGCCTGCAAAGGTAACTGTACATGCCGGAGCACGTTCGCACCGTTTACATCATGGTTTGTTATCCCGCGTATTCATGCTGTCACCAAATCTAATCTATCAGCAACAGGGAAGTTTCAAACAATTAAACATTGGAATTTATATGATTGAAAAGACCTTTGTTTTTGGTGGTTGGTATAGGAACAACATTGACATTCGCCCGGATGCATTTATTTTTTTGGCCGGATTTGCAACTGCTAAAATTCAGTTTGGCTATAGTTTTGATCTCACTCTTTCCAAACTTTCAAATTACAGCTATGGTTCCCACGAAATATCCCTCACATTTTTTATGGGGAAAAAATCCGAATTCCCGCCACGAAATAAATTACTGATTCCGATGATTTAAATAAAAATTAAAAGGTCCAGCCTTTTTGTAAGACTGGACCTTTTAATTAATAGTACAGTAGATCCTCCTTCTTTGAAATACAAACTTTAGAAGTTATACTCCTTCTCTCTTTTCTCTACCATTTGCCAAGGCACAATAAAATTTTCATGTGGCTTATCATATTTTCTCAGCCTTGTATTTAAAAAATCCATCGTTTCCAGGTAGGAACGTTTGTTTTCTAAATCTTCTTTACTTTTCCCGGTTGATTTCATAGTAGGTTTATTAACGAGAATTAAATAAATTTTGTTTTGTTTTAAATGTGCTTTTTCCTGAAAATTAAGAAAAATTAAGATTCAGGAAAACAGAAATCAAAACAAATCAATACAGTAAAGTCACAGTTCCCTGCTGTTTATGCTTCTTTCCCAAAAGGTCGTTAAATTGTGCAACCCACACATAAACACCGGCCGGAGCAGGCTTTTCATTTTTCATCCTGCCATCCCAGCCTAGATCATAATTCAACGATTCGAAAATTACTTCTCCCCAGCGGTTAAAAACCTGGAACTGGTAGCCATCTGTAACAATTCCATCTGCATAAATCCTGAATTCACGGTCCTCTGCATTTATTGCATTTGGCGAGAATGCATTTGGCGGAAACAACTTATCAAAAACAATTGCCACCTGCTGAACCATAGAATCGACACATCCAAAACCGGTTGAAGCATACAGCTTTACATCGAAATAACCTGGATTATCATATTTGTGGATTGGATTCTCTTCTTCCGAAAAAAGTGATCCGTCATTAAAATCCCATTCAAAAAACATGGCACCTTCGCTGCTGTTTTCAAATGAAATTAACGGATTTTCAATGAAAGCAGAGGGTGGAATTGGCGTAAAGTCAACCTTTGGACCTGGATGAACAGTCACTGCATCTTCCAAAATTCCTTTATTTTCACAATCTTCAATAGAAGTCACAGTTAATTCTACATCAAAAATTTTATCTGCTGTTCCTGAATTCTCATACAAATGGGTGGGCGCAGACGAACTTGAGGATGAATTGTCGCCAAAATCCCAGGAATACAGTTTAATTTCTTCTGTAGCCGAATTTCCAAACTTTGTGCTCAGGGGAGTACATCCTACTCCATTTTCTTCTATCCAGAAATCCACTTCAGGTGAAACAAAAACCGGTTGAATATTTTCATCAACACAACCCTGCTCATTTATTTTTAAACCGACAGTACGATTTCGCTGCCCAAATCCCAAAGGAATTTCAAGCTCGCGGAGATCAGCTCCCGAAGCAAAAACAGTATCATTTGAATACCAGGTAAATTGGGCAGGTTCAATTGTAACCCCCATAAACGATGCAGTTAAATTGTATCCTTTGCATTTTACTGAATCAATAAAAAATTCAGCAACAGGCTGGTTATGAAATCCAACATTCAAAATATCCCGGTAATGACACTGGTTCTGATCCTGCATATTCATCCGGAAACTGTACATTCCAAATTCATCGACAATTACTGTGGGCGAGAAAGTAGTTTCATCCAGAACCTGTACATTAGGTTGCATTGGTTCCAGCAAAAAGGAAACATCACTGTTAAAAGCAAAATTCAGTTTTTGTTCTTTTTCCCCGCAAACAAGAGAATCCGGGCCGTCTCCGGTAAATTGAGGCTTGGGCCACCATTTTACAACTGCACTGTCAGTGGCCATACATCCAAATTTATTTGTTAGCTGAACAGTATATAAACCTTCTGCATTTGCAGGCAATATTTTTGAGCTGGAATGATTTTGCCAGAGATACATTGTATGTTCACCAGGATTAAGTTCAATTGTGTCGTCTTTGCAAATTATATACACTGAATCCAGAATTCCTACGGGTAAGGGATTAACATTTACTGTAAAATCTGCTGACATTTCGCAGTAATCCAATTTGCCGGTGACATGATAAACCGAATTTACTTTTGGCGAAACCACAGGATTTGACAAAGTAGTTGAACTTATATTCTCATCAGGGCTCCAGGTATAATTGTATCTGCCGGAAGCTGCAAGATTCAATTCCTGTTCGCCGCCAATGCAAATATCATAATCCCGTTTGTTGGAGAAAGCAATTTTGCTGACTTTCAATATTGAAGTTGCCACCAGTTTCACCGGTGGATCACCTGGCATTCCGCCAAATTCAACAATGAATCCCTGCGGCCTGTAAAATGCAGAACCGGTACCATCGCCATCATTTCGTAAATCATTCCACGAGGTTTCCCACTTTTCGGGATTCTGATTAATATGTGCATAATCTTCCCCTACTCCACTGTTTACTTCAGTGTGTGCATTATTTGGTTCGCCCTGGCTCCAGAATGAATATTCGCCATTCACAGAATACCCGTTATCAAAAGTTCCCTGCCAGAAATAAGTGCCTGCTTCAGGCCCTGTCACCCATTTCCATGCACCTTCGCTTTGCTCGTCAGTTGCTCCAATCCAGCCAATCCCATCGATTTTTGTCCAGACAAAATTATTTTCAATTTCAGATGTAATAGTTCCCAAATAACCCCGCAATCCATAGTAATTCAATCCTTCAGCTTCAGCCTGTGCTTCTTTCCAGGTAATATCCTGTTTTTTAATAAATCTGTAAAAATGCTGTGTGAACGGAAGATAATCCGCATCGAGAAGTGTTATTGAGAAGGTACGGTAATTTAGTGTAGGTATTTCAGCAAGGTTTTTATAAAAAACCTGTTTTACTGCTGCCTCATATTCGGCCGGAGTTCCAATTCCTTTTATTTCAAGTGTTCCATTCTCATTTTTCCAATCGGCAATAAATTGTGCATCGCCTTCATAAACAAGCAAATCTTCACCTTTCTGATAATTAATTATGGAGATTTTTATCCCTTCATTCGGATCATCCACAAGAATATCCTTTATTGATATTTCAGGGGCCACTGCAGCCAAATCATTGCAAAAATAAATAGTGTCAGGATTCAGATTTTCGATTCGAGGCACTACAGACTGTGCAAAAACAGGGTTGGCCAGGCAGACTCCCAGAATAAAAGCCTCAAAAAATACCATCCCTGTCTTGTTCATTTTGTTCTATTTTCCCCGGCCCGAAAAGTATTTCATAAATTGTGAACGTTCGTATACAAGCGGATCGTCAATATTTTTATAGGACAATCTGCCCCTGAAATCTTCAATCTTTTTAAAGTTCCATTTTTTCATGAATTCAGAAATTTCTTCCAGAATAGCAGGTATAATTTTAGAACCATTCAGATAAAGTGTGGAACATAGCTGTGTTACCTGTGCACCGGCCAGCAACTGTTTAATTATCGCTTCGCTGTTGTGTATCCCGGTTGATGCAGCAATTTCAAGCCCCGGCACCTGTGAGGCTACCATCCCAACCCAACGTAACGAGTGGCGAATGTCTGACGGGTTACTAAATACTTCGGAGGAGGTTAATTCGAGTTTATCCAAATCAATATCGGGTTCATAAAAACGGTTGAACATTACAACTCCGGCAGCACCACTTGCTTTTAATTTATCGGCCATTGAAATTATGTTGCTGTGGAACATTCCAAATTTAACCGACACTGGAATTTTTACCTCATCTTTTACTTTTCGTAAAACATCGAAATAAAGTTGCTCAACGCTTATTGCATTTTCGTACCGGTTTACCGGAACGTAGAAAATATTAAGTTCAAGCGCATCAGCACCGGCATCCTGAAAATCTTTGGCAAATTTAGTCCATTCATTAGCTGTAACACAATTTATACTTGCAATTACCGGTATTGTCACTGCTTTTTTGACTTCTTCCAACAATTTTAAATGCTTTGTCAGGGAATTATCGCGCAAATAATTATTGATATAATCTTCGGCTTCCGGATAACCACTATTTTGAGAATCTTTGGCCATCATCCGGCTAACTTCGTTATTTATCTGTTCTTCAAACAGCGACTTTAAAACAACCGCCCCAATTCCCGCCTGTTCAAGTTCTTTAATTTTCTCAACAGAATTTGTTAATCCTGAACTTGCTGCCACCAGCGGATTTTTTAAAGGTAAACGAAGATATGACGTTTCTAAATTTGCCATTTGGTTTAAAATTAAAATTTATAGATTATGCTAATTATCAGTAATTACGTTCGCCAAATATTTTGCTGCCAACTCTTACCATGGTGCTTCCCTCTTCAATTGCCAGCTGGTAATCATCCGACATTCCCATTGATATTTCCCTAAATTCTGCAGCACCGGCAAAATATTCTCTTTTTAACAGGTGGAAAATTGACTTCAGCTTTCTGAATTCCGCCCTGATTTTATCCTGATTGTCAGTAAATGTCGCCATTCCCATGACACCTGAAACCGAAATGTTGTTCATTCTTTTAAAATCATCCGATTCCAGCAGTTCCTTTGCCTCATCGGGTGACAACCCAAATTTTGTTTCCTCTTCGGCAATATGAAACTGCAGCAGACAAGGGATGACACGGTTATTTTTCCGGGCTTCCTTATTTAAAACCTTTAAAATCTTTAGGGAATCAGCCCCATGCATAAGCCGGATAAATGGTGCAATATATTTGACTTTATTTGTTTGAAGATGTCCGATAAAATGCCATTCAATATCCTTTGGAAGTTCATCATATTTCTGAGCCAGTTCCCGGGCTTTATTTTCACCAAAAATTCTCTGCCCTGCATGATAAGCCTCCAGTATTTCTTCATTCGATTTGGTTTTGGAAACAGCTACCAGCTTAACTTCTTCTGGTATTGTTGAATTAATTTCTTCAATATTCCTGGCAATATTCATGTAAAAAGCTATTTGTGGTAAAAATATAAATTATGAATGTATAATCAGATGATATTTGAAACCAATTTGAGAGGAACAAAATTTTATACCTTTGCCGCCGTAAAATGAAAACAAAAGATGAAATAGCAGAACAACTGAACCATCTTGGAAGTCAGCATCTGCCATTTGCTTTCCTCATTGATTATAACGGCCTGAATGTTGAAATATTCGGTATTGATGATTCTTCTGAAATTCTATGGCAAATTCCCGGAAACAAAAATCATGATTTAACCGGCAAAATTCAAAAACCAGTTAAATGGAAGATAAATCCTGTCGCCTTCGAAAAATATGAAGCCGGATTTAATTGTGTTCAACACCATATTTTCAATGGCGATACCTATTTACTGAATTATACACAACCCACTCCGGTTGAAACAAATCTTACGTTGGAAGAAATTTACCACATCAGTGTTGCACCTTACAAAATTTACCTGAAAGACAGATTTGTTTGTTTTTCGCCTGAATGTTTCGTGCAAATTGAGAATGGAAAAATATCGTCATTCCCGATGAAAGGAACAATTGACGCAGGAATCGAAAATGCAAAAGAGAAAATACTGAACGATTCAAAAGAAATTGCAGAACATAATACGATTGTTGATTTAATCAGAAATGACCTGAGCCGGATAGCTGAAAATGTAACGGTGGAAAATTTCAGATATCTGGAGCGAATAAAAACCAACCACAGAGATTTGTGGCAGGTAAGTTCAAAAATCAGTGGAATTCTTCCCGGAAATTATCCTGGAAAAATCGGAGACATTCTTTTTGCTCTGCTACCTGCGGGTTCAGTAACCGGAGCACCAAAGAAAAAAACAGTTGAAATCATCCAAAAGACTGAATATTACAATCGAGGATTTTATACAGGAATATTTGGTGTTTTTGATGGTAATAATCTGAATTCCTGTGTACTGATTCGTTTCATTGAAAATCAAGGAGGAAAGCTTGTTTATAAAAGCGGCGGTGGAATTACCTTTTTGAGTGAAGCTAAAAATGAATATGACGAAATGCTAAAAAAAGTATATGTACCAGTTGATTGAAACAATAAAATGCAGTAACGGAAATTTATCAAACGCCGGCTATCATAACATTCGCTTTAATAAATCGCGAAAGGAATATTTTGGGGCCAAATCAGATATAAATCTTGTTGATGTTATTCATGTTCCCGAAATAGCACAAACGGGGTTGTACAAATGCAGAATTTTATACACAGACAGAATTGAAAAAATTGAATTCATACCTTATGTACACAGAAAAGTTGAAAGCCTTAAAATGGTTGAAGACAATGAAATTGACTACTCCTTTAAATATGCTGAACGAAAAACACTGGACGGACTCTTTGAAAAACGTTCGGGCTGCGATGATATTCTGATTGTAAAAAACGGCTGGATTACTGACAGCTTTTCAGCAAATGTTGTTTTTTATGACGGCACAAAATGGTGGACATCCGGAACACCATTACTCTGCGGAACCCAGCGGGCACGATTAATTGATGAAGGTAAAATATCGTGTTGTCATATTTCCCGCAATGATATCCCGAGGTTTAAACTGGCCGGGTTAATTAATGCAATGCAGGATTTGGAAAATATGCCTGTAATTCCGGTTGACAGAATTCATTAAAATTCCGGCTCCCCGGAGGAACAGCTTTGTCCGGAAGTATAAACCAACTCCTGTCCCTGATACAATTTACCCCATCCCTGCCGGATGTGCATCCTCCTCTGCCGGAGAACCTCCCAAAAGAAGAGGTTCTGAAGCATTTTCTCCGCTATTTCGATATACCATCACTATACCACCGATATGAAATCGCGAACCAACCCCGTCCATGGTATAGGGAAGGTATAGTGAAAACCGGTAAAAAACTGCTTTGGCAGGCCTAATAAATCCTACTGTTAATACAGTTACTGATGGCTAAGGTATCGCATCTGCTGTTCTTAATAAAAATTCCCGCAGATTGCGCTGATTTGCGCAGAAATTACAATATCTGCAGAATCAACGGGAAATATTTGTTTTACCTGCACTAAGATGGCCTTTCCGGTAATAAATTTTTAAAAATCCGATGCCGGTGGTGTCGCTTGTTTTAAATGATCTGAACTCTTCTGCGGATAACTTCCCTTACAATAAAAAAAGGCTCCGCAACCGCGAAACCTTTTCCATGTATCACTTTATTGATTTAATTTCGTTCGATGTGCGGAACATCTTTCTCTTTCCTGTTGCCGTTTAATGTAACTTCCCATGTATTTCCCGACGAAAGCAGTTCATCAACACAGGTCACTTTTCTTTTCTTCTGTACCTCATTAATCTGGGCAACCATTTCTTCGTCGTAAACCTGAACCGGTACACTGCGGATAACCCCAAATGCTACCGGAAAATTGGGTAATGCCATGTTTATCAGCGACAAATGAAGTGACGGATCAGGTTCCTGTGCATCATGAACAAGTATATCATCCTCAGTTATGCCATTTTCCCCGATTTTAGCTACTTTGAGTTTTCCTTTTTCCAGCACCAATCCTTTTTCATTTTCCGCTCCGAAAAGCATTGGTTTTCCATGTTCAAGAATCAGTTGCCTTTCGCTACGGAATGCCGGGTCGGAGATTGCATTGTGAATTCCATTGTTGTAAATCACACAATTCTGCAATACTTCCACCACCGAAGTACCTTTATGCTGTGCTGCCGATTGGAATACGGATTCACTCAATTTAATATTTGTATCGATAGAGCGGGCATAAAAAGTACCTCTTGCACCAATTACCAGTTGTCCGGGTACAAACGGATCTTCAATTGTTCCGTATGGCGAAGTTTTGCTTTTGAAACCCCTGTCGGAAGTTGGAGAATATTGTCCTTTTGTCAGACCGTAAATCCGGTTATTAAAGATTATCAGGTTCAAATTAATATTTCTCCTGATTGTATGGATAAAATGATTTCCGCCAATTGCCATTGCATCGCCGTCGCCGGTCATTACCCATACATGCAAATCGGGATTTGCAAGTTTTACTCCGGTTGCAACTGCAGCAGCTCTTCCATGAATTGTATGAAAACCATACGTACTCATATAATACGGAAACCGCGAAGAACAACCAATTCCTGAAATTACAGCAAATTTCTCTTTTTCAATTCCCATTCCTGCCATGGTTCGCTGAACTGCATTCATAATTGCATAATCGCCGCAACCCGGGCACCAGCGAACTTCGTTTTCGCTTTTAAAATCTTTAACGGTATATTTTAATTCAGTCATTATTATTCCTCCAGTAATTTTTCGATGCCTAATTTTAGTTCATTAACAGTAAAAGGTAAACCCTTCATTTTATTTATCTGATGGTATTCAAAACCAGGAACTTTATCACGCAAATAACCTGCAAACTGCCCCATGTTCAATTCGCAGACAACAATTTTTTTGAATTTTGAAAACACTTCTTTCGTATTTTTGGGAAGTGGTTTAATATAGTTGAAATGGGCAAGGCATACATTTTTACCCTCTTTACGGAGTTCGCGCACGCCGCTGATTAAATGGCCGTAGGTTCCTCCCCAGCCAACCACCAGCACGTCTCCTTCATCATCTCCGCAAACTTCCAAATCCGGCACCAAATCCACTACTTTCTGAACTTTTTCTTCGCGGATTTCTGTATTCTTCTGATGGTTTTCAGGATCATGGCTCACTGTTCCCAGAACATTTTTTTCGAGGCCGCCAATGCGGTGTTCAAAACCAGGTGTTCCCGGGATTGCCCATTCGCGTGACAGCAATTCGGGATCTCTTTTATAGGCTTGAAAACTGGCAGCATCTTTTGCAAACCGGGGTTTTATTTCCGGCATATCAGCCATTTTTGGCACTTTCCACGGTTCACTTCCGTTTCCAAGAAAACCATCCGTGAGCAAAATCACAGGCACCATTCTTTCGAGAGCAATCTTTGCTGCTGTGAATGCGTAATTAAAACAATCGGAGGGTGTACTGGCAGCAATTACAACAACAGGGCTTTCGCCGTTTCTGCCATACAATGCCTGCAACAAATCTGATTGTTCTGTTTTTGTTGGCAATCCTGTTGAAGGGCCACCACGCTGAACATTTACAACAACAAGCGGAAGTTCGGCCATTACTGCCAGGCCAATAGCTTCTGATTTTAATGCCAATCCCGGTCCTGAAGTAGTTGTTATTGCCAAATCGCCGGCAAAAGAAGCACCAATTGCAGAAGCAATTCCGGCAATTTCATCTTCGGCCTGAAAAGTTTTTACTCCCAAATCTTTACGTTCCGCCAGAGCGGACAATATATCAGTAGCCGGTGTTATAGGGTACGATCCTAAAAACAATTCGAGCCCTGATTTTTCGGCTGCTGCAAGAAATCCCCAGGCTGTTGCGTGGTTTCCGTTGATGTTGCGGTAAATTCCGGGTTCAATTTCGGCAGGATTTACCATGTAACTGGGTGTCATGTGCTGCATGTTCAATCCATAATTGTAACCGTCGTGCAACACTTTTATATTTGAATCGACAACAACAGGTTTTTTGGCGAATTTGCTCCGGATAAACTCTTCAATATAATCGAGCGGCCGGTTAAACATCCAGCAAATCAAGCCCAGGGCAAACATGTTCTTGCTTCTTAAAACACTTTTGGTATCAAGGCCAAAATCTTTCAAACTTTCTTTGGTAAGGCTTGAGATTGGCACAGGAATTTTGAAATAATCATCCAGTTTTAATTCGGCAAAGGGATCATCGGTTTCAAAATGTGCTTTTTGAAGGTTTTTATCTGTAAAAGAATCCGAGTCAAAAATTATAGTACCGCCGGGTTGCATAAAAACAGCATTTGCTTTTACAGCAGCGGGATTCATGGCTATTAAAACATGTGCATAATCACCCGGAGTATTCACATGTTTGTGACCAAACTGAACCTGAAATCCCGACACTCCGCCAACAGTTCCCTGCGGTGCGCGAATTTCGGACGGATAATCGGGAAAAGTGGAAATGTCATTTCCCAAAAGAGCGGTGGCATCTGAAAATAAAGTTCCTGTAAGCTGCATCCCATCGCCCGAATCTCCGGAAAACCGGATGGCAACTTCTTCCAGCTCAATTACTTTTGCATCCTTCATTGAATTACTTTTTATATTAAAAATTTCAAATTAAAATAAAAACGATTCTAAAATCAACAGTTTATAATTTCAGAATCGGTTTAACAGAAATTTGTTTAAAATTCCAGAAAACAAAAATAACCATTATTTAACAAGTAGGTAATTACGTATACAATTATTTAAAGCTTTTAATATATTTGAATTTAATTTAAAACTGTTTTAGATAGTGGCTCTGATTAAAACACTCAATAATAAGACGCCAAAATTTGGCAACGACTGTTTTCTTGCTGAAACTGCAGTAATTATAGGTGATGTTGTAACAGGCGATAACTGTAGCATTTGGTATAATGCTGTTATCCGGGGCGATGTTCATTCTATCAAAATCGGGAACAATACCAATGTCCAGGATAATGCGGTTGTACATGCAACCTATAAAAAATCACCAACATCAATCGGGAACAATGTGACGATTGCACACGGAGCAATTGTTCATGGCTGCACCATTAAAGACAATGTAATGATAGGAATGAATGCTGTGGTTTTGGATAATGCTGTTGTTGAAAGCAATTCAATAATTGCGGCAGGTTCCGTGGTGACAAAAGGAACGGTTGTGGAACCGGGAAGTGTATATGCCGGAATTCCTGCAAAAAAAATAAAAGAAATCAGTCCTGAACTTCTGAACGGAGAAATTAAAAGAATTGCAGGCGCTTATCATATGTATGCAGGCTGGTATAAATGATTCATTTGTTTTTCAAATAAAACAGAACCTTCCCTTTTCTTTTAAAAAAAATTAAAAACATTAACCGGCGATAATTTCCTTTTTACGAAAAGATTTTATTCTTTCGTGTTGAAATTATTGTTTAGTTTTATTGTCTATTCTAAATCTTAAATCATGAACGCCGTTTCTGTCGACACTGCCCGTAAGAGAGGTAACTATATGTTGCCGATGATAATTATCAGCAGTTTATTTTTCATTTTTGGATTTGTAACCTGGCTGAATTCCATACTCATTCCCTATTTAAAAATAGCCTGTCAGTTAAGTGATACACAGGCATTTTTTGTTACCACTTCATTTTACATTGCTTACACTGTAATGGCACTGCCATCGGCCTGGGTATTGAAAAAGACTGGTTTGAAAAATGGAATGATGGTTGGGCTGTGGGTTATGGCAATTGGTACTGTTGCTTTTGTACCGGCTGCAATGACCCGAACCTATGGAATTTTTCTTTTGGGATTATTTATCATGGGAACCGGGCTGGCAATTCTTCAAACGGCTTCAAATCCGTATGTTACAATAATGGGGCCGCGGGAAAGTGCTGCCAAAAGAATCAGTATCCTTGGAATCTGCAATAAAGTTGCAGGTGCAGTTGCCCCTTTAATTCTCGCATATTATATTTTGAACGATGGCGATGCATTTGTGGCGAATCTGAATACGTTGGATGAAGTTGCGAAATCTGCAGCCCTTGATGATCTGGCCAGACGGGTAATCAATCCGTACATTGTAATGACCGTTATTTTATTTGTGCTGGGAATCGGTATTCGTTTGTCGGGTTTGCCTGATCTTGAAGCAGAACCAGAAGATGACGAAACTGTAAAGCAACTTTCAGGAAAAAAATCAATATGGGACTTTCCCCACCTTATCCTTGGTGTTGTGGCCCTGTTCTTTTATGTGGGAGTTGAAGTAATTGCCGGAGATACCATTATCCGCTACGGACAGTCACTTGGAGTGCCGCTGAATTCTTCCAAATTTTTTGCTTCGCTTGTAATGTTTGGAATGGTGGTCGGTTATATCATTGGGATTATCTTTATTCCCAAATATCTCGACCAAAGAAATGCATTAAAAGGCAGCGCTGTAATTGGAATAATTTTTTCCCTGTGTGCTATTTTTGTTCCCGCAGACCTGATGCTGAATATTCATTTTATCGATATCACAACCTTCCGTCCAATCGTTCTGGATATGCCATTAACTGTACTTTTTGTTGCGTTTTTCGGACTTTCGAATGCACTTGTGTGGCCGGCAATCTGGCCGCTTGCAATTCACAACCTTGGAAGTTTTATTAAAACCGGCTCGGCAATGTTAATCATGGCCATTTCGGGTGGTGCAATTCTTCCGCAATTGTGGGGAGCATTTTCAGATACAATTGGATCTCAAAATGCATACTGGCTTGCAACTCTTGCCTACATCGTTATTTTGTACTATGCTGTAAAGGGCTATAAAGTAAAAAGCTGGAAATAAATGATGATTTAATTTGATAAATTTTAAGGCCGGTTTCTTTTCATGAATGATTACTTTTGTGCAAACAAACAAAAATGCTGATAAATGAAACCTACTTTACTCATACTTGCTGCCGGAATGGGTAGCCGCTTTGGAGGATTAAAACAAGTTGAACCTGTTGGACCAAATGGCGAAGCTATAATTGATTATTCAATTTTCGATGCTATCCGCGCCGGATTTGGTAAAGTTGTTTTTGTAATCCGCGAAAGCTTTGCAGAAGAATTCAAAAATAAATTCGACGAAAAATTAAAAGATAAAATTGAAGTAGAATACGTTTACCAGGAATTGGACAACCTGCCTCAGGGATTTTCAGTACCCGATGGACGTGAAAAACCATGGGGAACTGCACATGCAATTTTAGTTGCAAAAAATGTAGTCAACGAACCATTCTGCGCTTTAAATGCCGATGATTTTTACGGTTTTAATGCATACAAAGTAATGGCCGGTTTTTTAACTGCTTCAGCCAATCCGCAGGAATATTCGATGGTAGGATACAAACTGAATAAAACACTGTCTGATTTTGGATCCGTTTCACGGGGAATCTGTGAGGTGGATGACAACAACAACCTGATAGCGATTGTTGAAAACAAAAAAATCTTTAAAAAAGGAAATAAAATTATATCAGTTTTAGATGACGAAAGCCAAATAAAACTTACCGGAAATGAAAGTGCTTCCATGAATATTTGGGGTTTTAAACCATCAGTATTTCCGGTACTTGAAACGAAATTCACCGGTTTTTTGAAAACAGAAATAACCAAACCGAAATCAGAAATGTTTATTCCTTCGGTAGTATTCGAAATGATTGACGAAAACAAAGCCAGCGTAAAAGTTCTGGAAGCAGAATCTCCATGGTTTGGTGTGACTTACCAGGAAGATAAGCCACTGGTGATAAACCGGATAAACAAATTGATTGAAAAGGGAGATTATCCCGAAAAACTGTATTAATTCAAAATGATATGGCAGAAACATTAGCTGAAATAGCAGCAAATTTTAACCTGGAAGGAACAGTTTCGAAAATTGAACCTTTTGGAAACGGCCATATAAACGACACGTATAGAATTTTCACAAAAGAACAGGAGAAACCTGATTATATCCTTCAGCGCAAAAACCACCAGGTTTTCAAAGATATTCCCGGTATGATGGAAAACATTGTACGGGTAACACAACACATTCGTAAAAAACTGGAAGAAAAAGGGGTACGCGATATCGATAAACGCGTAATTACGCATATTCAGACACCCATCGGAAATTATTATTTAAAAGATACTGAGGGAAATTACTGGACAGTTTTCCTGTTGATTCCGGGCAGCCACAGTGTTGAGAATATTGAAAATCCGGAACATGCTTACCTGGCCGGAAAGGGATTTGGACGGTTTCAAAAACAACTGGAAGACTTGCCAGGTAAGCCGCTGAATGAAACTATTATCGATTTTCACAATATTGAATTCAGGTACCGCAATTTCAGAAATGCACTGAATGTAAACTACCAAAACCGTAAGTCGGAATGTGAAAGTGAAATTAAATTTGCACTTCAAATGGAGCAGGAAATGCACACACTGATCCGGGCGCAGCAAAACGGGGATATCCCAATGCGGATAACCCACAATGATACAAAAATCAACAACATTTTATTCGATAAATTCGGACAGATTTTGTGTGTTATTGATTTGGATACTGTTATGCCGGGCCTGGTTCATTTCGATTTTGGTGATGCTATCCGGACAGCTGCCTGCACCACCGAAGAAGATGAGACGGACCTTGATAAAATCACCATTAACCTTGAAATTTTTAAAGCGTTTTCAAAAGGTTTTCTCGAGGAAACAAAAACATTTCTGACCGAAAAGGAAATCAGTCTCCTGCCCCACGCAGCCAAATTCATGACTTTTATTATGGGAATCCGGTTTCTCACCGATTACCTGGAAGGCGATGTTTATTACAAAATCAACCATCCGATGCACAACATAGACAGATGCCGGGCACAGTTTAAACTTGTACGGGAAATAACTGCACAAGAACAGGAAATGGGAAAAATCATTCAGCTTTTGGTTGCTTCCTGAACCGGTTTAGTTATTGAGAAATTGACCAACCTCAGGCGCCAGCTTTTCAAATATCAGCTTTTCTCCTTCCACGTTGGGGTGCAAATAGTCGGGCATCAACTCATTTTTAACCGATCCATCTTCGTTTAAAAACAAATATCCAATATCGTAATAATGAATTTTGCTGTCTTTTTCAGGAAAAGCAGAAATGATTTTATTTGTGGCCTTATTTATTTCGTCGCGGTGATTTGGCTTATATCCATAAGGAAGAATACCAATCAAAAGGATTTCTGTATCCGGTAATTTTTCCCTGATAATGGTACAGATTTTCCAGATTCCCTCAGCCAGTTCTTCAGGAGTACTGATTTCAAGATAATGGTTTCCATCGGTGTTGTTTGTACCGATTAACAGTGTTGCTACCTTCGGGTTTATTCCTTCAAGTTCTCCGTTTAATAACCGCCAGATTACATTTTCTGTGCGGTCGCCTGATATTCCCATGTTAATTGCATCCAAATCATTTAAATAATTTTCCCAAAAGATTTTCCGGTCCGGTTTATCCAGGTTATTGGTAATTGAATTGCCAATCATAATCAACTGTGGATTGGCTGATTTTACCTTCTCCAGAATTTTTTCATGCCTTTCGCGCCAGAAATCAACATCAAGAAGATCTGTTGGAACAACTGCAGAGTTGAATTGCTGAGCCGGTAATGAAATGTAAAACAGGATAAATGGTATCACCCAAAAAATTCTTTTCATAGGAATGTTCTTATATTTTATTGATTTTATTCACCAGTTTTGCCGGAATGAAAGAGACCTTTAAAAATGCGCGGTTTCTGCCACTACTTCTTTCCTCATAAATAGCGCGGCCTTTTCCATAAAATTTTCTTTGGATTCGGTAGTTTGAAAAACAACTTCCCCATTTTTTGTTAATCGTTTTTCCATTTCCGGATGACGGTTCAGGTAATCCAGCAATTTTTCTGCTACAATTTCCCCCTGCTCGAGGATTTGAATATTTTCGGGAACATATTTCCGTATAACATGAATTAATAACGGGTAGTGCGTACAACCCAAAACCAGGGTATCTAAATTTTCATCTTTGTGAAGAATATTCTGAATGTTTTTACGCACGAAAAAATCAGCGCCTTCAGTATCAATTTCGTTGCTTTCTACAATTGGAACCCACAGTGGGCAAGCTTCCTGAACAGTAGAAACGACCTTTCCTTCCGACCACTTTTCAAGCTCAATAGGATAAGATTCTGAGACAACTGTTCCAACTGTTCCCAAAACTCCAACATGCCCATTTTTTGTAATTTCTGCCACTTTTTCCACGCTTGGCCGAATCACACCCAGTACTCTCCTGTCGGGAGCTAAATGCGGTAAATCCAATTGCTGGATATTGCGTAAAGCCTTTGCCGATGCAGTGTTGCATGCAATTATTACCAGCGGGCAATTTTGACTGAACAAATACTTTACCGCCTGCAGTGTATAATCGTAAACTACTTTAAATGAACGCGTCCCGTATGGAGTTCGGGCATTATCTCCCAGATATAGAAAATCGTTTTGCGGCAGTACTTTCAGCAGTTCCTTCAAAACTGTTAATCCGCCGTATCCTGAATCGAAAACGCCAATAGGAGTTTTATGCATGAATAATTATTTTGGTTAACGTTCTTTCGCAAGTTTATATGCGTCATCGTAAAATTTGCCCAGGTTGGACCAGTCGAAATGCAGCGATGATTCTTCGCAGCGATATCGCAGGGCAATTCGTTCGCGCCGGTTCAGATTAACAAATCGGAACATGATATTTGCAAGATTTTCTGCTGATTCAAAGAAATCTTTTCCCTGACGGTTAATAATGTACATTCCGCGCTCTTCGTGATCCGGAATCTTATTCACTACATAATTTCCAAAACCTGCCAGGTTACTTGTCACCGAAGGTAAACCACTTGCCAGGCATTCGAGCGGCGTGTATCCCCATGGTTCATACATACTGGGAAAAATTCCAAGATGGCAACCACGGACAAACTGGTTGTAATCCATCTTAAATAATGGATTTGAAGTAGCAATAAAATCCGGATGATATACCACTTTTACTCTATCGTGGCGATTATTAACCAGGTTTGATTTCCTTAAAAAATCCAGTATTTCGTCTTTGCTGTCATCTTTTAGGGTATGCGTAACTATTTTTGGCAGTAACTTGGTTTTCCAGCTTTGTACATTTCTACGCAATTTCAACCGCAGGTAATCATCTACCATTTCGCGCAAATCCGGAAATTCATAAGAACCGTCTGAAGAAGTTATTTTTGTGTACAACCGTTTTCCCACTTGTTCGGTAATTTCCTCACAGACGCGGTGAACGTCTTCAATTTGAGCTTTTGCATGTAAAACATCAGGATTAAATGTATAAAATGGCCGTTTTGTAATAAAAAACGAAACAACAGTCATTTCCGATTTGGCCTGCTGCATTTTCCAGTTGAGCCGTGCCAGCGCCTCCAGTGTCAAATCATATCCTTTGTTATGGTACTCATATCTTCCTGAAGTAAAAAAATAGAGCGTATTTTCAAGGTCGAATGAGTAGCTCTGGAAAAAGTGGCCCATTACAAATTCATGTATTTTTTCTTTATACTGAAGGTGTTGGTTCTGCACATGATGCAGCGCTTCAAACCGTTGAATATTCAATCCGTTTGGTAAAAGTAAATCGGGAGTTCGTCCCAGCAGGTGCGTACATTCACGGGCGGTGATTTCGCTGACCGTTGTAAAAACATGAGCCCCATGAGCAGAAGCACGTTCAATTTCAGCAATTGGTTTAACATTGAATCTGATGGCCTCGGCTTCCCAGTTATAAAAAGCAAGATGGTCATAAAAGTTGTGATCGTTCATTGCCAGATAGCGACCAAGTAAAGTAGCATGTGTTGTAAACACTATTTTTATATCCAGCCTTTCTTTTCTGATTCCCGGAATTGGCAGTCCAGCCATCCATTCATGAAAATGTGCGATAACAGGATTTTTACAGAATTGGGAAGAACACAAATAATGAAAAAATTCCTTCACCTGGAATCCAAAAGCAGCTACCTGGTCAATAAGTTCATCCTGACCGGGCAATGAAATATGATGATCCTGCCAGACAAACTGCTTAATCTGACCAAGTTTATCGTATACTGAAAACGGATTAAAAAGCACCACATTCGGGCGTCCTGAAACAATCCACTGTCCGTAATGAACATCAAAACCACGCTCCTGCATTTTCAACACAGCTTTTCCAATAGGAGTTGAAAAATCAGTTGCCGGATCAAAATGTGCAGCTGCCTGATCCTCAAAATATGGCCCAATCAAAAAGTAGTTCTCCTTACCCCATTTTTCAATTACCGTTGGCACTTTCGAACGGATGACTGTATAAATTCCACCAACCTGGTTACAAACTTCCCAGGCTACTTCAAACAGTGTGGTATTTTTAAAACTTTCACCCCCTTTTTTGTTTTCCTCTTTACCCGAATTCATAAGCATTGAAATTGATTAAATCTGCGGTCAATAAATATAAGCTGATTTCAATTCTGATCCAACAAAAAAGCTTTTAAACATAAAAAATAGTGAATGGCAGGTACCGGTAGCGGTTTTGGCACCATTTTACTTTACTGAAAAAAAACACCCATATTGCGGCGGGTGCAAACAAATACTTACTTCCCGTTGGCTAAATTATAAAAGGGTTAAAACCCGGTGGAGTTGCCTGTAATTATTATCCGTTGGCTAAAGCGTAACGTCAATGGATAAAAACAAATGTGAGGGATGCGATATATTTCATAGATATTGTATTAAAAGATTTCGGGACAACCAATATTCCGCGAATCTGTCTCCAAAAGTTTTCGGGACGACCAAAATTTCCACGAATCTGCCTCCAAAAGTTTACGGGACGACTAAAATTCCACGAATCTGCCTCCAAAAGTTTACGGGACGACCAAAATTCCGCGAATCTGCCTCCAAAAGATTACGGGACGACTAAAATTCCGCAAATCTGCCTCCAAATGTTTACGGGACGACCAAAATTCCACGAATCTGCCTCCAAAAGATTTCAGGACGACCAAAATTCCGCGAATTTGCTTCCAATAATTTCGGACCCCATTGCCGGTGGACAGCGCCTTAAAAAAAACTGACCCTGTTTTTTCTGAATCAAATCAACGTTGCCAGAGCCAGCGAGTCAGGCAGCTCGATTACTGCCATTAACACATATATGACCGTCGGATTATAACCTCTTTCTATAAAAGAATTAATTCATCCAACAGGAATTCAAGAAAAAAAATTCCATAAAAAAAGCTGTCTACTTGAGACAGCCTCTTTCAAATTTATCGTTAATATCTCTTTAGTCTATACCTAATTTCTTTTTTACCAAAGGCAACACATCCATACTTTGGTTTGATTTATACAAAACAACGTTGGAGCCGGTATCGAAAACGTACATTAAACCTTGTTCTTTTGCAACTTCGCCAATGGCAGCTTCTGCTTTATCAAAAACAGGCTGAAGTAATTCACCTTGTTTTTGTTGCAGTTGTTGTTGTGCAGTGACCTGGTAATTTTGAATCCGTTGCTGAATATCCTGAATTTCAGTAACTTTAGCATTTCTTTTAATTTCAGATGCTCCTTCACCCAACTGTTCCAGTTCTTTCAGTTTTTGCTGGTAATTTGTTTGCATTTCTGCCAACACATCTTCAAGTTCACTTTGGAAACTGTTAAAATTGGTTTCAGCTGTCGCACGTTCCGGCATCACCTGAATTAAGGCTTGTAAATCAATATGTCCAAACTTTAAGTTTTGAGCATTAACAGTTGTCGCAGCCACAACAAAAAGCAGAACAACAGATAGTTTCATTAAATTTCTCATAATCAATGTGGTGTTAAAATTTTTGGTCACAAATATAATTATTAATTATTTATATCCGAGTTTTTGTAAAACCTGATCGCTTAAATCGTATTTCGGGTTGGTAAACAACATGGTAGTCCCCCCTGCTTTATCGAAGATTACTGCATAACTTCCTTCGTTTGCCAGTTCCTGAACTGCATTAAAAATATCATCTTGTATAGGTTTTACCAGGGCCTGGCGCTTTTTGAACAAATCTCCGCTTGGCCCAAAATATTTTTGCTGAAGTTGCTTGTAATCCTTTTCTTTTGAAATGATAACATCTTCGCGTTTTCGTTTCATGTCTTCTGACAAGAGAACACTTTCTGCCTGGAAATCGTTATACATTTGTTCAATTTCAGAATGCATCGATTCCAGTTCTTTTTGATACTGCGATGAAAGCTGATTCAGTTGCTCCTGTGCTGCTGTAAATGCCGGAATATTTTCAAGAATATATTCCGTATCAACAAACGCATATTTTTGCGCAAAACTAACTCCGGAAAAAGCCAGAACCGCTACAACTATAAATATTATTTTCTTCATGGCTAATAATTTTTTATTTAAACTGAATTCCATTCATCATATTTTATGCCAAAACAATAATCATCAGAACTGCTGGCCAATAACAAAGTGAAACTGGCTACCGTTGGCATCCGGAACCCTTGGGATTTCATCGAAACCATATCCCCAGTCAATTCCCATTAAACCAAACATCGGAAGGAAAATCCGTACACCGACACCAGCAGAACGATACAATTTAAACGGATTGTAATTCTGGAAATCCATATTTGCATTACCCGCTTCAAGGAATGTAAGCGCATAAATTGTTGCACTTGGTTTCAGGGTAATCGGATAGCGCAATTCCATTGTAAATTTCGAATACATACTTGAACCATTTCGGGGGCTCAGGCTAAAATCCTTATAACCACGAAGTGCAACATAATCCGTTCCATACAGGTTATATCCTGACATTCCTGAACCACCAACAATAAACCCTTCAAATGGTGACCTCCGGTTTGAATCGTAATATCCTAAAAATCCCATTTCAATTGCTGAACGCAGCACCAGATTTGTATTTTTTGTCAACGGGTTAAATAACTGTCCTTTGAACAACCATTTGTGATATTCAATCCATTTAAATCTTTCAGCATTTGTTAAATCTGCTGATTCCGAATCTTTTCCATCCAACAATGAAAATGGCGGTGTTAGTTTCAGCGAAAGTGTAAGCTGCGAACCACGACGCGAATAAAGCGGATTATCAACTGAATTCCGTCCGAAAACAGATTTAAAACTGAAGTTGTTGAATGTGCCGTTTACCTGTCCGTTTTCATCGGCAAGGAAATAGAAATAGCTTCCCATATTTTGCAGCCGGTAATGTTCCATGGATAATTCATGGTACACTGTAAAATAATCATCAGGCCATGAAAGACGGTAACCATAACCCATTGCAACAGCCGAAGTTTCCCAGATTTGATCATCTGATGTATCACTATTTTCAGAATCATAATTATACTGAGTTTGCGGATAACCACCATATCCACCGTAAGGAGAATAACCGTAACCACCACCATAAGGACTGTAGCCGCCATAACCACCATAAGGAGAATAACCACCATAACCACCATACGGAGAATATCCGCCATATGGGGAATAACCACCGTAGCCACTTCCGTACGGGCTGTAATTATTGTAATATTTATTGGCGCTGTAATTTACCCTTGAATAAGAAAATGAAAGTGAAAAAGAATTTGGTTTTTTACCTCCCAACCAAGGTTCAATAAACGATAAACTAATGGTTTTATAATACTGTCCACTGGTTTGGTAGCGAAGGCTCAGTGTTTGTCCGTCGCCGGTAGGCAGAGGCCTCCAGGCTTCCTTGTTTAATATATTACGAACAGAGAAGTTTGCAAATTTCAATCCAACGGAACCTACAAACATTCCTGCTCCCCAACCTCCTGAAAGCTCAATCTGATCGTTTGCTTTTTCCTGCAACTGGTATTCCAAATCCACTGTTCCATCTTCTGGTTTTGGCCTTACATCCGGATTTATAGCTTCCGGATCGAAATGCCCCAGCTGTGCAAGCTCCCTTACCGAACGGATAATATTTGTTTTGCTGAATAAATCCCCCGGATAAGTTCTCAATTCGCGACGGGCAACATGCTCGTGGGTTTTTGTATTTCCCGAAATTAAAACCTTATCGATAGTTGCCTGTTTTCCTTCCCTGATACGCATTTCATAATCAATAGTATCATTCTCGATATTAACTTCCACAGGCTGCAAATCGAAAAAGAGATAGCCTTTATCAAGGTAAAGGTTATTTAAACCTTCATCATTATCGAACAATCTTTTGTCCAGTGTTTTCTGGTTAAATACATCACCTTCCTTTATCCCCAGATAAGTATTTAAATAATCAGAGGGATAAACAGTATTACCAACCCAGTCAATATCCCCAAAGTAATATTTATCACCTTCTTCAACAGTAAGCTCAACATTTACACGTGGTTTGTTCTTCCGTCCAACTTCCACCTGGTAAACAGTATCTTCAACAATTACAGCATCGCGAAAACCTCTCTCGTTATATTTTGCAATCAGATTCGCTTTATCATTTTTATATTCTTCACGTAAAAATTTCTTTGTTTTAAAGAAATTCCGGAGTTTGGGTGCATTGGTTTTTTTCATTGCACGTTCCAGAACACTTTCTTTCACTTCTTTATTACCATGAATGATAATTTCGTTAACCTTTACTTTTTCTTTTTTATCGACATAAATATCCAGAATGATACTGTTGTTTTGAGTAGTATCGTCTCGTTGAATGACATTCACCTCGGTATTCAAAAAACCTTTTTCAAGAAAAATATTTTTAATAGTGCGTTGTGCGCTGTTTACCTGGTGATCGGTTATCTGACTTCCTTTCAGCAAAAGCACTTTTTCGGTAATATCATCTTTTTCTGATTTACTGACGCCGTAAAAATTAACATCTGCAAGTCGCGGTCGTTCCTGTAAGTATATGTCGAGCCAAATTTGATCACCGGCTACTTTTGATGCAGTAATTTTAACATCCGAAAAAAGCCCCTGCCCCCACAATTTTTTAATTGCTTCGGTTATGGCTTCTCCCGGCACTTCAATTTCCTGGCCAATCTTAAGTCCTGATAGCTGCACAAGCACAGTTTCATCCAAATAACGTATTCCGGATATTTCAATTTCCGCAATGGTATATTTTTTAGGGCTCGAATAATAAATTGAAAAATTGGTACTGTCTGAAACCTGCGCAAATGCATTGGAGACAAATAATACACACATTAACAACAGGAATATAACTGGCTTTCGCATTCTGATCATTATAATTTAACTAAATATCTGTTCACTTGTTCTTCCAAATCTTCTTTCGCGGTTCTGAAAATCGAAAACTGCTTCAAATAAATCTTCTTTTCTAAAATCCGGCCACAATTTTTCAGTGAAGTACAATTCTGAATAGGCAATTTGCCAAAGCAAAAAGTTGCTTATCCTGAACTCTCCGCTGGTACGTATCAGCAGCTCCGGATCTGGAAAATTCACTGTTAACAGATAATTTTCGAAAAGCTTTTCGTTTAAATCTTCCAGGATCACTTTTTCTTCCTGAATATCTTTCAAAATCTTTTTAACCGCTTCGGTTATTTCCCATTTCGAACTGTAACTAACAGCAAGAATTAAAGTAAGCCCTGTATTTGAATTCAGGTTTTTTATACATTCATTTAACTTGCCCTGCACCTTGGCGGGAAGTTTATTTAAATCGCCGATTGCCTGGAGACGCACATTATTTTTCATCAGCGAATCTGTCTCATTTTCAATAGCTTGTACCAGCAGCCCCATCAATGCATCCACTTCGGTTTGCGGACGTTCCCAGTTTTCAGTGGAAAAGGCATATAATGTAAGGTATTTAATACCAATTTCGCCGGCACCTTCCACCACCGACCGCACTGATTCAACACCTTGCTCGTGACCGAAAACCCGTGCGTTGCCATGTTTGGCAGCCCATCGTCCGTTTCCGTCCATGATTATAGCAACGTGTTGCGGAATTTTATTTTTATTCAGACTGTTTTTATACGATCCCATTATTAATTTTTACTATCGTAGGCCGGGCAAGCTTTTTTACCAATGTAAATTTTATACGTTAAATGAACTCCCAAAAATCCCGGCCAGTCGTTATTGTGAATTAAGCTGGTGTATTCAGTCAACTGGTTTTCTTCATTCCTGAATGCCAAAGGATCATCCAAATCATCCAGCTTATCCGAAAATATTTTCCTTAACTGATATTCAACACCTATTCCCAAACGCATTCCCAAATTAAATTTCACGCCAAATCCAAAAGGTATTGCCGGTGTAATAACCGACTCTTTCACAATCGCCGTTCCTTTAACATGATCCGGATTGACTGCTGAAAGTTGCGCCGGGTCAAGATTATATGGAAAATACATGATTCCAATTCCTCCCATAATATATGGAGTAAATGGTGTCTTCCTCTCACCCAGAACATATTTCAAATAATTAATCTCTACCTGCAGTGAAAAATCCTGCACATTCTTTTCAAATATCCACGGAACATCTTCTGCCAATCCGTCGGCCGAAACTTTCCCGGTAAGAAACATAGCCCGCAAGCCTACTCTCTTATTGAAATTATACCTGAAATATCCTCCAAAATTTGGATTGAACGTTTGTATGGGGGGTACACGGACATCGCCCCAATAAGTTGATGTTCCTCCCCATAACCCAATATCAGCTGTTTTTTGGGCAAAGCCTGAAACAGTTATCATAACTGTTGCAAACACCAAGACAATTTTTTTCATTTGGTATTCAAAATAGTTTATTTAACATTGGCTTCAGGCAAAATCAGTGTTCACCATTTTTCAGAATTTTACGTGTTATCCTGCAGCTAAAAACTACCTCGTTTTGAAGTTATATTACAATATTTTTATCGTGATAACTTACCGGAAAAACACTTCGCAATAGACTGAATATCAATGAACTTAACCTGCTAACTTTTAAATTACCCCAGCTTTCAAGAGGTACAAAAGTAATATAATTCTAAAAATAACATGCCTGAATGTTATTATAAAACCCAAAGAAAGATTAAAAATTGTTAAGCTTTTAAGAATAATTAGTTGCGCCTGTCAAACCCCCACATAAGTTTGTTTCGCAGAGTGTTAAAAAATGCCTGATCAGGCAGCTGAAGTGTTTTCAATTTAAAACCTGCTTTTTTAACTTTTATTTTAGTAGAAAATTCGACAGTTTCCGATCTGAAATCAAGGGAAGTAAGGAAGTTGGAACCTCGTCCATCCACCTTTAGTGTAATTTCATAATTGTCGGGAACAACAATAGGTCTGATGGTTAAATTATGCGGCGCCAGCGGAGTGATTACAAAGTTTTCGGAGTCGGGAGTCAGAATTGGGCCTCCCACACTAAGTGAGTATGCAGTGGAACCTGTTGGAGTGGCAATTATCAAGCCATCGGCCCAGTAATTATTGAGTAGTTCAGTATCAAGCCATGCCGAAATATTCATCATTGAAGAGGAATCAGTTTTCAGTACCGCAATTTCGTTCAATGCTAAATTAAATTCAAGGTTTGGGCGACCTTCAAACTCAACCTGAAGCATGGTACGTTCCATTATCGAAAAATTATTATTCATGATATTTGTGAGCGCATCTTTTACCTGATCTTGTGAAATATCTGCAAGAAAACCTAACCGTCCGCTGTTCACACCAATCACCGGAATATCGAAATTGCGGATATTCATTACTGAATGCAGAAATGTACCATCTCCGCCAACACTGAAAATATACTGGTTGTTTGGATCAAAATCCTTATGTGATTCAAAAAATGAAGTATAATATGGCCGGTGATTTAATTTATCTGTCAGGAATGAAAAAAAAGGACGAAATAACTGTACTTCAACTTTATTTATTTTTAAAAATCCGAAAAACTCTTCCAACACTGGTATGAACTCTTCAGAAACCTGCGTTCCAAAAACTGCGACTTTCACTGATTTTTTTTAAATGTTCATAAATTTCATGAATTGATCATACCTGTCTTTATATAAATCACTCAGCTTTGAATCATCAAAATAAACACCTTTGATATTGTAATTGTAGCGCAAAAAAGTCTGAATGACGGATGATAAATCTTCTTTGTCCAGTTTCAGTACTACATCCAATGTACTGGATCCAGGAATCCGATCCATAAAAAAGCTAAGTATACGGATATCATTGCTTTCAACAATCTGGCTTATTTGTGAAAGAGAATAATCAATTTCATTTACTTCCAGAATAATTACTCCGCCAATTTCCTGCAGCGAAAAATAACTTGCAAAGCGACGGGCCAAATCATAAAGTGTAATCACTCCCAAATAATAATGATCGTCATCCAGCACAGGAATTACACTGAGTTTAAGTTTATACATTAATATTGCAACCTCAAAAATATGCTGCTGCTCGTGAACATGGGCCGTATTTAATTTATCGAGTACTTTTTCAATAGGCTCATCAGTCAGATTTAAATCGTAAATCAACTTATCCGAGACCAAACCAAGATATTCAGTATTTCTAACCACAGGCAAATGCGAAACCCGAAACACATCCATCCAGTTTAATGCCTTTTGACCCTTTTCGGTGCATTTTATCGAAGGTACTACATCTGATATTAATTTTTCTGCCAGCAAATCTTTTTTTATTTAAGGTTTCAAACTGAAAATTGTAAATTGCGTAATAATTTGAGTTCTGATGACAAGACTAAGTGTAAATATAAACAAAATTGCAACACTGCGAAACTCCCGGGGAGGGAATATTCCTGATGTTAAAATGGCAGCTGTTAACTGCCAGGAATTCGGAGCACAAGGAATAACAGTACATCCCAGACCTGACGAAAGACACATTACCCGCAAGGATGTTTACGAAATTAAAACAGTAATTACCACCGAATTTAATATTGAAGGATATCCCGGCAGCGACTTTTTGCAAATGGTGACCGAAGTAAGACCCGATCAGGTAACCCTGGTTC
This sequence comes from uncultured Prolixibacteraceae bacterium, assembly GCA_963816685.1. Classification (GTDB taxonomy): domain Bacteria; phylum Bacteroidota; class Bacteroidia; order Bacteroidales; family Prolixibacteraceae; genus CAVYUC01. Next base: position 192,846 of record CAWFMB010000013.1, read on the forward strand.
CCGATACACACGCTCAATTAACCAGCGATCATGGCTGGGACACCTGGAAAAATCTGAGTTTTCTTAAAGATGTGATAGCACAGTTGCAGGAAAATGGAATCAGAACATCAATTTTCGTAGATCCTGATCCACTGGCAGTTGAAGGTGCAGCAGAAACAAAAACCAACCGAATTGAACTGTACACAGAACCATATGCACGTCTTTATCCGCTGGGCCGGAGCAAAGCTGTTGAACCATTTGTTGCAGCTGCCAAAGTTGCAGATGAAGCCGGTCTCGAAATGAATGCCGGACATGATTTGAATCTTGAAAACCTCAATTACCTGTGTAAAAATATTCCAAATCTTGCCGAAGTTTCCATCGGCCATGCACTGATTGCAGATGCGCTCTACCTGGGTCTGGAACAAACAATACAGAAATATCTCAATTGCCTCAAATAAATGGATTTATACTACCGAAAAGAAGGAAGCGGACCACCGCTTGTAATTGTTCACGGATTGTACGGTTCGTCGGACAACTGGCTGAATATTGGTAAAAAACTCGCTGAACGATACACCGTTTATGCCGTTGACCAACGAAATCACGGACGCTCGGGTTTCGCTAACGAAAATTCGTATAACGACATGCGCGACGATTTGGCTGAATTTTTCGAAAAGCACAACATTGAAAAAGCAACAATTCTTGGCCACAGTATGGGTGGCAAAACTGCCATGTGGTTTGCTGCCGATTATCCTGAAAAAGTGGAAAAGCTTGTTATTGCCGATATCGCACCAAAGGATTACCTGCAGCTAAAAGATGACAGTCAGTATCACCTGCACCGAAATATTTTACTTGCAATGCAGGAAATCGATTTTACGCAGGTTAAAAAACGAACCGACGTGGATGATTTACTGGCGGAAAAGATTGATAACGCCCGTATCCGGCAGTTCCTCCTGAAAAGTGTGGCAAAAGATAAAAAAACAAAACACTACAAATGGAGGCTAAATCCGGAAGTGCTGTATGAATACCTGGAAGAAATTGTAGGTGGGGTAAACCGGAACTGGTTTGAAGACAGAATACCAATAACCAGTTATCCGGTAATTTTCATCCGCGGCCTCGAATCGAATTATATTCAGGATGAAGACAAAAACCTGATACACGAAATTTATCCTGATGCACGTATAGTGGATATCCCCGGCGCCGGCCACTGGCTCCATGCAGAACAACCAAAAAAGTTTATGAAAGCGGTTTTACTTTGTTGCTGAAACTGCATTCTTTCCGGCCTGTGCAATACTGGCACACCCGAAATCTGTTATTTATAGCTTTAGTGTCCGGATAAATTTTCATTTTTGAGCCCCCGTTACATCTGCACTTCATTAACCCCTGGAACGCACGGGCTATAACGGATCACTTCAATTTCCGGATGGAATAAAAATATTTTATACCTCAATCTTTATTTATCCGGACAAAAAAACAGAATAAAACAAACTCCTCTTTCAGCAGTTCTGAAAGGTTTTGTTAAAGACCTTACCTGTTTCTTTGTATAAATAATAGTGCAGAATTGGTATAATGATGTAAAGGGTAATGCTTTTTTAACAACAGGATTTGAACTTCCTCCCAAAGTAGTTTTCTACCGGTTTTCACCATACCTTCGATATACCAGGGACGGGGTTGGTTCGCGATTTAATATCGCAGGTATAGTTTTGGTATAGTCAGGCTAGCAGGGAAAACGTTTGCGAACCTTCTCTTTTGGGAAGTCATAATTATATTTGGTTCAGGAGACAGTGCACTGCCGGCTCCATGTTCTTTCTTTTCAATTCAATGAAGTATGTGGTTATTATGATTGCTTCTTTGTATCCCTAAAAACCAGTTTATTTTCACCGGATAACTATGTAAATCCATTTAATTTCAACCGTTGAGAAAGCTGCATACTTTATCAAAAACAAGATTAAAGCTTTCGTTAACCTGCTTCAGGTGATCATCTCCCTGGGGAAAAGGATTTTCATGCGTATATTCATAAGGAAAATCCAGCTCTTCCACCCCAATATTTATGTCGCGGTACGCCCCTTTCAAGGTGTTCATAATTTCAAATGATGGGATTATACAATCTTTTTTGAGGGCCAGTGCATATATCTGATGTTCATACCTTTTCAAAAGGCTCTCCCGGAAATCCTTCATTTTTTGATAATCAAGCATGGAGTAAAAAATCTTTCCTTCCGGATGATCCCCGTTAATGTAATGGGCAAGTAGATTATCCTTTTTCAGGATTTTCCCGAAATGCTCAACCAGGAATGAATACAAGGCAACATTGGCCTCACTGTCGAGAATAAATTTTGAGACCGGTGATAACCGGTTGAATGTGGTGCCACTGCAAAACAGGCAAATTTTCGAATCGTTAAAATAGTTATTGTAATTGGTAAACTTCAAAATTTGTGCAAGAAAGCCGCCAATTGAATATGCAAATATATTAAATCCGAACTCCGGATGAATATACGGATGGTTGCCCGCTTTGCATTCTTCGACAAACTGAATTACATCATAAAATGTCTGTAAGCCCGACCAGATAAAGCGTTGTGGCATGGAATGGAGCCGCATACTAATCGCAACATTCGACAGCGTTGAGTTGACAATATGAGGAAATTTCCTTTTTCGGGATTCGCTTAATTTGTACATTTCCCTTTTGTTGCTCCAGTGTTTGGGAGCTCGTTGCATATGAAAAGCTATGGGAAACAATACTACGGCACTTTTTGTTCCCTCACAGATTGCCTTTGCCCAGGGCAAATATTTGTTCCAGTTCTTTTCATTGAATCCATGAAACAGAAAAGTAAGTTTTTCAGCTTTCTCCTGTCCCTTTGGCATTATCATCTGATAGGTGAACTTCCGGTTTTCCTCAACTTCGATATCCTTAATATGGACATTGTTCTTTATTGTACCCACATCAGTATAGAATGAAAATGTGTTTATTAAATTCTGGTCATGATAATCACAATGATAATTTTCTGTTCCCGGAAGGATTTTGTATGAGTGCGATTCAAAATTTAACTCTTTCAACTCAACCGTTTCCCATTCATTTTTGGGCTCAGTGGATGAATAAAAGTGATCCATTTTTGCAAAACTTTCCTTATAATCCATATGAAGCAGTTTAAAATTACAAACCACGATACCTGTTTTTGCAAAATATTGCCAGCAATTATTTCCTCCTGATACTATAAAATTCAGATAAATAGCTGCCTGCAACAACATTGCAAAATATTTGAACGTACTGGCTTATTATTCAATAAAGATAACTGTTTTTTTTATCTTTAGTTCAGACTTCAACTTATGAAAAGTTGAAGAATCACATTAGCTTCAGGTTGATGGTGATGATTTTTTTAAGACAAAAATCTTTAATACCGGTTGTACTTTTCTGTCAGGTCTTTTAGATTCTTCCTGTAGTGGTTTTTCAACTGGCTCCATTTAAAGCGCCATTCCCAGTTGCCGGTTGCAGTTCCGGGCTTATTCATCCGGGCATGTGTCCCCAGTTCAAGCAAATCCTGGAGCGGAAGAATTGCAGTATCCGCAGATGATGCCCATGTCATCTCTATCGCATTTCTTAATGCTTTTTTACCATGTTCACCAAGATATCTTTTCATTTGCTTTCTTGTATTTCCCCGGATGGAGTGCAGCCATCCCAGCGTAGTATCATTATCGTGCGTGCCGGTATAAACAATAAAATTGCGGGTGTAATTATGCGGAAGGTTTTTGTTTTTCGCATCAGAACCAAAAGCAAACTGAAACACCTTCATCCCCGGAAGCTCAAAAATATCCCTCAACTGTTCCACCTCAGGTGTTATCACGCCCAGGTCTTCTGCAACCAAAGGCAGTTCATGAATTTGTTCCTTTAGTTTCTTTAGCATCTCATAACCTTTGGCGGGTATCCATTTCCCATTAATTGCAGTTTTTTCATCAGCCGGAACCGACCAAAACGCCTGCAATCCGCGAAAGTGATCGATCCTTACCAGGTCGAACAGGCTCAGGTTAAAATGCAGCCGCGCCATCCACCAGTCGTAATCGCGCTCGTGCATCCGCTTCCAGTTAAACACCGGATTTCCCCATAACTGGCCGGTTTCGCTGAAATAATCGGGCGGCACACCACCTACATGCAAAGGTTTCAGTTTTTCATCCAGTTCAAAAATATCAGTATTTGCCCATACATCTACACTGTCGGTAGAAACGTACAACGGCAAATCTCCCATAATCCGGATTCCTTTGGAATTGGCATAATTTTTTAACCGTGACCACTGTCGGAAAAATATAAACTGCAAAAACCGGCGGTAATTGATTTCCTTTTCCAAAATTTGCCTGTATTCAGCCATACTGTTTTTATTGCGAAATTTCAGGCCATCCTCCCACTCCATCCAGATTATATTGCCAAAATGTATTTTTGTGGCCATGAAAAATGAATAATCATCGAGCCACCATGCGTTAGCATTCCGGAAAATATGGTATTCAGCAATAAGCTTTTCCGGTGGCTGCAGTTGAAAAACTTCGAAAGCTTTGCGTAAAACCGGGTATTTCCATTCCTCTATTTTTTGAAACTCCACTTTTCGTCCCGAAAACAGAGGAATATCTTTTAAATCCTCCTCTGTGAGAAGTCCATCTTCAATCAGTAATTCCAAATCAATTAAAAGCGGATTCCCGGCAAAAGCCGAATAACACTGATAGGGAGAATTTCCGTATCCAACAGGTCCAAGCGGCAGTATTTGCCACAACTTTTGCTTCGTTTCTGCCAGAAAATCCACAAATTGAAAAGCATTTTCCCCAAGAGTTCCAATTCCCTCCCTTCCGGGGAGGGAAGATATATGGAGTAAAATTCCACTGCTGCGTTCAGTCATTCCTGTACTTTTTTAAATGAGGCGTTTTTATATCCAACACCAGATTAACATTTTGTTTCATTCAGATTGTCAGTTTTTTAATCCTTTCTGAAATTTCTTCTGAAATTCTCAAGATGGTCAGCTGTCTCACGCACTATACGCTGCACTGCCAATCCATGCTCCAGTCCGGCATGAAATGCATCTGCATCGTTTCCGGTAAAAAAAACATAATGCGCATGCACCATCGAACGCAGCCATCCTGCAGGTACATGCCCCGACGGAAAGCTGGTTACAGGTTTGTAGTTGCTTCCCACCATTTGTTTTACCCACTGGTTGGTTCCTTCCAGGTAATATTCAAATAATTCTGAATTGTTTGAAGAATAGCGAAGAGCGCCCTTTTTCCCAAAAAGTTCGAGATAAACCAAATCGCCGGTACCTGAACTGATGCGACTGGCCGACAGATTGCCCACTGCTCCGGTATTCGGCTCCACCAGCGAAACCGAACTAAATAAATCAGAACCAGCAGGTACATCATCAAAAGAGCCGCCTTGTAAAGCACCTGTTATCCGGAATTCTTCGCCCAGAAATGCCATCAACAGGCTGATTCCATGTGATCCTAAATCGGCCATTGCTCCTCCGTCAGGTGCCGGGGTAAGGCGTGTTTTTCGTTTGTTACGGTACGATGATTGCAAATAGTCGCCGTGATAATATTTCAAATCGAAATGTACGGGTTCACCTAATGTACCTGACTGCCAGAATTTCAGCGCTTCGCGAACCGCCGAAGTCTGCAAATACTGGAATCCCACCTGAATCTTTACCTTGTCCCCGGTTTGTTTTAAAAGCTTCTTCATTTGTTCTTCTTCCTGCAATGACGCGCACACCGGTTTTTCAAGGTAAATGTATTTTACATTTTGCATTCCCAATGCAAGTTTAAAATGTTCAAAATGAACATTATTGGGACCCAGAATAAATACAGCCTCCACGTTTTTGTCCAATGCAAACTCCTCCACCGATGGGGCGTTGTTAAAACCATATTTTGCCGCAAAACTTTCCCGGCTCTCCTGCCTGGCCGATGCCACCGATTCCATTATCAATTCCGGAACATCATCGTAGTAATATTTTAAAGACTGAATAGAATAGGCATGTGCCCTGGCTATGCCGCCTGCCCCCAAAAACCCGATATGTATTTTTTGCATAAAAAGAATTTTAACGGTTACAAAAGTAGTGTTTTGATGTACTTGCCGCAAATCAAACCCACCGTAATAATTGTGATTTCAATTTATTAACTTTGAATTATGAAAGAAAAAACACAGAGTATATTATTATCGGAATTATTTGACTGGCGTCAAAAAAAGCGATTATGATAATATATTTAATTATAACAAAAAATCTGTTCAACCTCTTTTTGAACCAGTTGAAGAAATGACAGATTAAATTGAGAAGGAAATTTATAATTGAAATTAATTACTAAAATGAAAGTACTTTTTATAGGCGGAACAGGTATTATAAGTTCTGCAGTTTCGCGCCTGGCAGTTGAACAGGGAATCGATTTATACCATCTTAACCGGGGAAAAAGCCACCGGAGAATAGACAGCGTTAAAAACATAAAAGGGGATATCCGCAACGTGGAAGAATCTAAAAAAACGCTAAAGGATTATCATTTCGATGCAGTGGTAAACTGGATTAATTTTGTACCTGAACATGTGGAAGCGGATATCGAAATCTTTACCGGTAAAACAGATCATTACATTTTTATCAGCTCAGCATCAGCTTACGAAAAGCCGGTGCCACACTTGCCGATAACTGAAGAAACACCGCTGGTAAATCCTTTCTGGCAGTATTCAAGCGACAAGGCAGCCTGTGAAAAGATTTTACTGAATGCATACAAAACAAAACAGTTTCCGGCAACAATTGTACGTCCATCCCATACTTACGACAATACTTTAATTCCAGTTGATTGGGGATACACGATTCTTGACCGCATGCTGAAAGGTAAAAAGGTGATTGTACATGGCGACGGAACTTCGGTTTGGGTTTTAACACACCACCGTGATTTTGCCGTAGGATTTGTGGGACTGTTAGGGAAAAAGGAAGCAGTTGGACAGGCTTATCACATTACTTCAGACGAACTGCTCACCTGGAACCAGATTTACCAGATGATGGCAACAGAACTGGGAGTAAAACTAAATGCAGTGCATATTCCTTCCATTTTTATTGCAGAACAGGAACCGGTTTACGGTGCCGGATTAATGGGAGACAAAGCACACTCTGTAATTTTCGACAATTCGAAAATCAAAAAGCTTGTGCCTGAATTTCAATGCAAGATACCGTTTTCAGAAGGAGTTAAGGAGATTATAGCCTGGTATAAAAATAATCCTGAGTGGCAGGTAGTTGACAAAGGAATTGATGCAACAGTCGATAAAATTATTACAGAATATGAACGATAAATAAAAAGAATGCCACCCGTGCTTATTCATCCCATAAATGGCATTCTTTCTTATATTCAATCAGAACTATTTCAGCCATTTATCAAGCCAATCAAAAAATACCCTTTGCCAGAGAATTCCGTTCTGCGGTTGCAGCACCCAGTGATTTTCTTCCGGAAAATAAAGCAGTTTTGCCGGTACACCACGTAAAACTGCTGCATTAAAAGCTGCCAGGCCCTGTTCGGCAGGCACCCGAAAATCCTGTTGTCCCTGTACGATTAAAATTGGGGTATCCCAGTTCTGAATATATTTATGCGGCGAAAAAGTATAGGAACGCTGAGCAGCAGCATTCGATGTATCCCAGTAAGCACCGCCGTAATCCCAGTTCACAAACCACATTTCCTCGGTGGTGGTATACATGTGCTCGAAGTTAAAAATCCCGTCATGGGCGATAAACGCCTTAAAGCGACCTTCATGGTTTCCTGCAAGATACATCACGGAATAACCACCGTAACTTGCCCCCACTGCTCCCAACCGGTTTTTGTCTACAAATGGTTCTTTTGCCATTACATCAGTCGCGGTCAGCAGATCCTGAATATTTTGTCCACCGTAATCCTTCGATATCTGTTCATTCCACTCCTGCCCGAATCCCGGCAAGCCCCTTCGGTTTGGCGCAACAACAATATAATCATTGGCAGCCATCATCTGGAAATTCCACCGGTACGACCAAAACTGGCTGACAGTTCCCTGTGGGCCACCCTGATTGTATAAGAGTGCAGGGTATTTTTTATTCGGGTCGAAGTGCGGCGGATATATCACCCAGGTTAACATTTGTTTTCCATCGCTGGTTTCCATCCACCGCTTTTCAACTTTCCCCATTGTCAGCTGGTTGAGAATTTTATCGTTAATTTTAGTCAATTGCTCTGCATTTCCACCTGTAGGATCTACTACATATAAATCAGCCGGATGTGACATGGAAACCCTTTGTGCCACCAGTTTGTCACCTGCCTGTTCCACTGTCTGGTAATTGTGGATTCCATCTGTCAGGCGCACAATTGCGCCGTCGGCAAGTCCAAGCCTGTAAATTTCGTCAGTGGCATGAATATCGCTGATAAAATAGATGAATTCGCCGTCGTTGCTCCAGCTCAGTGAAGCAGCATTTTGGTCAAATCCTTTTGAATAGTTGGTCTTTCTGCCCGTTGACAAATCAGCCACGAACAGCCTGTTTTTATCTGCTTCGTATCCCTCACGCTCCATGCTTTCCCACGCAATTCTGCGACCGTCGGGAGAGAATACGGGATTTTGGTCGTATCCCATCATTCCTTCAGTAAAGTTGGAAGTTTCCCCGGTTACAATATTGTAAAAATAGATATCAGAATTGGTCGAAAGTGAATATTCCTTACCGATTTTCTTTTTACAGGTGTAAGCCAGAATCTTTCCATCCGGGCTGAAGTTTATCTGTTCTGTTCCGCCAAAAGGTTTCATTGGCGAATCATAACGTTCGCCTTCCATAATATCTTTCCCGTTTCCAATTTTGCCATCTGTATAATCTGCTACGAAAATGTGGCTGTAGTTATATTCGTGCCATGTATCCCAGTGGCGGTACATTAAATCGGTTTCAATTCGGGCATCGGCTTTTGGCAAATCTGGATATAAATCATGAATGCTGCTATCCAGTTTTACATTCTTCAGATAAAATATTTTTGATAAACCGGGTGAATATTTAAATCCTGTAATTCCACCCTCAATATCCGAAATTTGTTTTTTGCTGCTTCCATCCCCATTCATTTCCCACAGTTGTGTGGTTCCCGATGCTGAGGATAAATAGCCAATTTTTTTGCCATCCGGCCTCCATATTGCGTTTGATTCATTTTCAGGTGTATTTGTTAAATTCAGGGGCTCGCCTCCCGTGACGGGAAGGATATAAATGTCACGGTACGATTTATTTTCTTCGATGTTGTACCAGGTAACTGTATAAATCACCATTTTCCCATCGGGAGAAACCTGTGCATTGCTCAGCCGGCCGAAGGACCATAGGATTTCCGGAGTCATTACATCCGATTTCAATTCTGGCATTTCCGGTAAATAATTCTGCGAATTTGTAACGGCACAGTCAAACCAAAGTAAAACAAGACAAAAAACAAAAACAAATTTCATTTCAGATAATCTTTGAATGAATAATTAAAACGTCAAAATTACAAAACAGAGCAGCCAATTCAATGACAAACCAACAGAAATAAAAAAGGTGCCCCATAAGAGACACCTTTCAACGCTTTGTAATTTCAGCACCTAATTGTTTTCACCATAATGATATACACCTTCATATTCAAATTCTTCTCCGTCATAATCGGTTCCGGTAACCCTGAAACTTACCGAATCAAGTCCGCTAATCTGAATTGGTTTCAATTGAAATGAAACGTACGATGCAAATGGAATATCTTCGACATCATCATTGGCATTATGTCTTAACTCAAGTTCAATTGGCTGGTCGGTAGCAGTTAATTGTCCGGGTTGTTTTACCAGGTTGATGTAATGCATTTTATTACCGCCCCAGTATTTGATTTCCATGTTGAGCAAACTGTCCGACATCCAGACATCTTTTACAATAATCGGATCATTGCCAATACTGTCCTGGTTTTCTTCGGTAATGTCCATCACTTCTTTCATCAGGATTTTCTTTACGGAATTCACTTTTACGTAATATTCCGAAATGTCGCCTCCATTGTTTTGGTCATCACCTAAAACAGTATAATTCACCAAAATCCGGTCGCCATCTTTTAACGTTGAATGCGAATCATGCGGTCCGTGATAATACCATGGATGATAATAACCTGATGCAACAGGTACCAGAACATCACCATTGTCCATGATGATATTATATTCAAGGGAATCTGATTCTACCTGCTCGAGAATTCCAAAACCTACCCAAAATTTGTCTAAAGAATATCCATCCTCATCCTCAAGGCATCCGGTTACGGTCACCATCAATCCCATCAAAATTCCAAAAACATACTTTTTCATAATTATTTCACTATTTAAAGATTAATATTTAGTTGTTACACTTTTTAAGATTGATAAGCAATTTAAAAGGTTGCGTAATTCAATAAAAAATTAAACTTTTCCTTAAAAAATACTTAAGTGACAAAATGAATCAAAACCATTTTTGGCACACCAATTGTATTTAAAATTTTCATATATGTAGATATTTACATACTTTTGAAAATTAACAAATCAGGAAGTTATTACAATGAAAACAATTGCATCATTAGCAACCTTGAAAAATGAAATCAAGTCAAACGATTCAGTTTGGTTGTTGTTATACAAAAAAGGCTCAGAACAAAGTAACTGCGCCTTCGAAAATTTCTTAAAAGCAGAAACAAAAGCTGACAAATCTGTTCTTTGTCATTCTGATGTAAATGAGGTTGGTGAAATTCATCCGGAATATAAAATAACCAGCGTTCCGTCTTTGATTCATTTTGAAAAAGGGGAATTAAAAAATGTTATAAAAGGATGTTACACCCCTGAACAATTTAGTTCAATTTTCACTAAACCAGCAGTTGTTGCTCCTGAAAATAATGATAATAAAGCTTTAAAAAATGTAACAGTTTACACTACACCAACCTGCTCTTGGTGTACAACGGTTAAAAGATATTTAAATGAAAATGGAATACGTTACCGCGAAATTAATGTTGCAGCCGATCAAAAAGCTGCTGAAGAAATGGTAAGAAAAAGCGGACAACAAGGTGTTCCCCAAACGGATATAAATGGACAGGTTGTTGTTGGATACGACAAAACAAAGATAAATATGTTGTTAGGAATAAATTAAAATTTACATTTACCCACATTAAAAATTTTGAATATGAAGAAGTTACTTTTTATACTGGCAATTGCAGTAATATCGTTGCAGAGCTGCAGTGCAGGCCAGACAGACAAAAAAAGCGGCGAAAACGGGACCAACATAACTGCAAATTCTCAAACTGTTGCTGAAAATAACAGTGCAAAAGGTGGTTCGGTAAAACTTACAAAGGAAATATTTCTAAAAGAAGTCTGGGATTTTGAAAAATCACCGCAGGAATGGAACTATAAAGGTGAAAAACCTGCAATTATCGATTTTTATGCTGATTGGTGCGGACCCTGTAAAATTGCATCTCCAATATTGGAAGAAATATCAAATGAATATGCAGATCAAATAACAGTTTATAAAATTGATACACAAACTGAACAGGAACTGGCATCGGTATTTGGAATTAGCGGAATTCCTGCATTTCTGTACATCCCGAAAGAGGGAAAACCGGTGATGACTTCCGGAATTGCACGTTCAAAAGAGCAGACTAAACAGATGTTCAAGGATAACATCGACAAGATATTGCTGACCTCCAATTAATTTATTAATTATTAATTATCAAGAATGGTAAAAATGAAAGAATTACAGCCAATTAACCAAAATGTTTTGCTGGAGCTGTCGGAAGATACAGCCGAGCAAAAAACCGCTTCCGGGATTATTATTCCCGAATCTGCAAAAGAAAAGCAGGAAGTTGCAAAAGTTGTTGCAGTAAGCAACATCGAAAATGCAGAAATAGCGCCTGGTGATGAGGTTCTCTACAAAAAGTATTCAGGAACGGAAATCGATTTTGGTGATAAAAAATACCTTTTGGTTCCGTATGCTGACATCCTTTCAAAAGTAGTGGAAACCGAATCGATTTAGTGCTGCTTTTCAGGATTTTATCATTCTGCCATTTTTTCAAAAAACGACATAAAAGGCTGAAAGTTGATTACTTTCAGCTTTTTTATTTTGAATTATCCGAAAGCACAGATACCAAATCCTGAGCAGACAAACTTTTCTGATCACCGGTTTCCATGTTTTTTAATGTAAACCTTTGCTCCTGCATTTCAGATTCACCAGCCAAAACAACAAATGGAATATTCTTTTTGTCAGCATAATTCATCTGTTTTTTCATTTTGGCACTCTCCGGAAAAATTTCGGCATTCACCCCTTTTTTTCTTAATTCCGACACTACAGGAAGGCAGTATAATTCTTCCTTTTCTCCAAAATTAGCGAACATTACTTTAGTATTCTCCGGTGTTTCCTGAGGGAATAATCCAAGCTGGGTAAGTACATCGTAAATCCGCTCAGCGCCAAACGAAATACCAACACCTGAAACATCCGGAAGACCGAAAATTCCGGTTAAATCGTCGTAGCGGCCACCACCGCAAATGCTACCCATCTCCATATCTTTGGCCTTCACTTCAATAATTGCCCCTGTGTAATAGTTGAGGCCGCGGGCAAGTGTCAAATCCAGTTCCACTTCAGTTTGAAGCCCAAACCTTTCGATGTATGAAAAAAGCACCCTGACTTCTTCCACACCTTTTAAACCTGTTGAAGAAGCTTTTAAAACCGATTCAAGCTGGTTCAGCTTTGCTGCAGTATTACCTTCCAATGCTAAAATGGGCTGAAGTTTTGCCACTGCTTCATTTGATACCCCTTTTTCTGCCAGTTCAAGATTCACTTTTTCAAGTCCGATTTTATCCAGCTTATCAATTGCAACAGTAATATCCACCAACCGTTCCTTTTCTCCGATAATTTCAGCAATTCCGGCAAGTATTTTCCTGTTGTTAATTTTCACCAGCACATTAATTTTCAGGCGGCTAAATACATCATCAATCATCTGAATCAATTCTGCTTCATTGAGCAGACTGTTGCTGCCAATAACATCCGCATCACACTGGTAAAATTCTCGGTAACGTCCTTTTTGCGGACGGTCGGCACGCCAAACCGGTTGAATCTGATAGCGCTTAAACGGGAAAGTGATATCGTTGCGGTATTGCACCACGTACCGTGCAAACGGAACAGTTAAATCATAACGCAGCCCCTTTTCAGATATCCATGAAGTCAGCCTGTTCGAATCTTTTTCATCATATACCTGATCGGAAACCTTCGAAATAAAGTCGCCGGAATTCAAAATTTTAAACAACAGCTTATCTCCTTCTTCCCCGTATTTCCCCATCAATGTTGAAAGATTTTCCATAGCCGGAGTTTCAATGGGTTGAAAGCCATACAAGCGGAAGACCTCTTTTATTGTATCAAAAATATAATTTCGCTTCACCATTTCAACAGGCGAAAAGTCGCGGGTACCTTTTGGTATAGAAGGTTTCTGTGCCATTGTAAAAATTTTAGGGGGCAAAAATAAGGAAAATGATTTCGAAACTAAAAAATTAATAAATAATCGATCAATTTATAAACCGAATGGATAACGGATAATGATAAGTCTTACCATTGCTTGCAGTCACACCACCAACAATAACCAAAACCAGCCAGGCTATTCCAAAAGCAATCAACATTAAAACACCAATTCCGATAATTATCAAAATTGCTGAAACCATAAAGATCAGCGACCAGGTAATCTGAAAATTCAATACTTCTTTTCCCTGCTCAGCAACAAATCCGTATTCATCTTTTTTTATCAGGTAAATAATCAGCGGCCCGATTACATTTCCAAGCGGAATACCAATTAAAGTGACTAAAGCAGCAAGGTGGACAAACATGCCCCATTGTTTCTCATCCGAATCTGTGACTATTCTTTCCATAGTTTTATTGATTTTTACTTCAACTAAATTAAGCATTTTTTGTTTATTCGCATTTAATTTGAAAAATAACAAATAAATGGATGATATTAAGAAAGAAGGAAGATATTCAAGAATATACAAACAACTGGAAAAACTCGTTTTAAAAAGCAATAGCGATACCGCCCGAATGGCTACAATAATTGCAGTATTGCATCATAAAATGGAATATTATTTCTGGACCGGATTTTATCTGATTGAAAATGACGAGATGACAGTAAATATGTACCAGGGGCCGGTGGCATGCCAGATTCTTGAAAAAAATAAAGGTGTTTGCTGGGCTGCTTTTAACAAAAAAGAAACGGTAATTGTTGATGACATTCACCAGTTTCCGGGACATATCGCCTGCGACTCGCGATCCAGTTCTGAAATTGTGGTTCCATTCAAAAACCGCAATGACGAAATCATTGGTGTTCTGGATATTGACAGTAAAGAAAAAGCATCATTTTCTGAAACTGATGCAAAATGGTTGAAAAAAATTCTTAAACTGGTACATGCAGAATATGATATCAATTGATTATTTCTTTATCCTTCATGTTTTGAACATTACCTAAATTCCAACTTTATTTTGATTAAATCTAAATTTCGGAAAAACCTGTAACAACCTTCACTTAATCCCTTGTTTTCAATTTGAAGAAATTATCTTTAGCTTTTTTTTAAATTGAAACTATAAACCTTAGAAAAATGACAAATCAAAATGGCACTACAATTAAGTTTCACAGCGGAGAGCAAATTCCGGTGGAACTGCACAAAGTGAGAATGGTTCAAAAACTTTTTTTAAAACCTATTGAGGAGCGATTGGAAGCCATAGGAAAAGGAGGTTACAACACATTCCTGCTAAATACTAAAGATATTTTTCTGGATATGCTTACCGACTCCGGCACAAATGCAATGAGTGATAATCAAATTGCATCAATGTTGCAGGCTGATGACGCTTATGCCGGATCGCAAAGTTTCTACAGAATGGAAGCAGCTGCCCGCGAAGTTTTCGGAAAACATTACGTTTTACCGGTTCACCAGGGTCGCGCTGCCGAAAATATCATTTCGCAGGTTTTCATTAAAAAAGGCCAGGTAATTCCAATGAACTACCATTTTACCACCACTAAGGAACATATGGAATTGAACGGTGGTAAAGTTCTCGAAATTTATACCGACGAAGCACTTAAAATTAAAAGCAGCATTCCCTTTAAAGGAAATATAGATATCAAAAAGTTAAATGAAGTTTTCGATAAATACGGCGCAGAAGGTGTTGCTTTTGTTCGTATGGAAGCCTCAACCAACCTGATTGGCGGCCAGCCATTTTCCATGCAAAACATGCGCGATGTAAAAGAAATTTGCGAAAAACATGGCACCATGCTGGTACTCGATGCAAGTTTAATCGGAGAAAATGCATACTTTATTAAAAAACGGGAGGAAGAATTTCAAAATGCAAATATTCAGGATATCTTACTTGAAATGTGCAGCTATGCCGATTTGGTTTACTTTTCGAGCAGGAAAGTAAGTTCAACCCGCGGAGGCGGCATACTTGTCAACAGTGAAGATTTATACCTGAAAATGCGTGACCTGCTGGTGCTTTTCGAAGGATTTCTTACCTATGGTGGAATGTCGGTTCGCGAAATTGAAGCCATGGCAGTTGGATTAAAAGAAACCTGCGATGATACTGTAATCAGCCAATCTCCTTCATTTATTGAGTATGCAGTAAATAATCTGGATGCCGGTGGAATTCCTGTAATTACACCAGCCGGGGCACTGGGCTGCCATATCGATGCAAAAGGATTCCTGCCTCATGTACCACAACAGCAATATCCGGCCGGAGCACTTGCCTCGGCACTTTACATCATTTCCGGAATTCGCGGAATGGAGCGTGGAACCATTTCCAGCGTTCGTGACGAAAACGGCGATGATATTCTTGCCGATGTTGAATTGCTGCGCCTGGCCTTCCCGCGCCGCGTTTTCACCCTGTCACAAACCATGTTTGTTGTTGACCGTGTAAAATGGTTGTACGAAAACCGTGAATTGGTTGGTGGTTTGGAGTGGGTGCAGGAACCGCCACTGCTGCGCTTCTTTATGGGAACTTTAAAACCGAACAGCGACTGGCCACAAAAATTAATTGCCAAATTCAAGGAAGATTTTGGTGATTCATTATAAAAAAAGAAATCAACTGGATTTGAACCAAATTTGTATGAAAAGTAAAGGGGAATCAGAAATGATTCCCTTTTTTAACTTTTTACATTTACTATTGAAATTTAAAGCGAAATCACTGATCTTTGAACTTTAAACCCGAAACTTTAAACTGATTTATTATGGTTGACTGGAACGAAGTACGAAATGAATTCCCTGTTTGCAAAAAATATGTGTACCTGAACCCTGCCGGTGGTTCGCCGGTTTCACAAAGCGCTGCCAACGAAGGAAAACGGTTTTACGACGAAATGCTCGAATTTGGCGACACCTATTGGGAAACCTGGCTGAAAAGGACAGAGAACGTTCGCAGGACACTGGCTGAATTCATTGGCGCCATGCGCGAAGAAATCGGTTTTACCACCAACACGTCGCACGGCATGAACCTTGTTGCCCACATGCTGAAAGATAAAGGAACCGTGCTTACCATGCGCGATGAATTTCCTTCGACCACATTTCCGTGGCTCAACCAGGGGACAGAAATCAAATTTGTGGAGCCGGTTAATCATACCTATCCTCTTGAAGCTATAAAAAAAGCACTGACTTCAGATGTGAAAATTCTCGTTTCAAGCTATGTTCAATACAATACCGGATTCAGGCAGGATCTGGAAGTACTCGGAGAATTTTGCAAGAAAAACAACCTTATTTTTGTAGTGAATGCCACACAGGCGCTTGGAATATTCCCTGTTGATGTAAAAAAATGCAACATCGATTTCCTTGTGTTTACAGGATTAAAATGGGCAACGGCAGGTTACGGTATCGGCGGATTATATGTAAACAAAAAATGGTTAAAGCCGGATAATTTTCCGTTTGCAGGCTGGCGCAGCGTTGAATCGCCCGAAAAAATGGATAACCTTGCACTTGAATTGAAAAACGAAGCATCAGTAATTGAATCGGGTTGTCCTCATTTTCCAAATATATTTGCACTGGGCGGTGCATTGAATATGTTTAACCGGATTGGCCCCGAAAATATTGCCAGTCGTGTAATTCAGCTCAACCGGCTGCTGGAAAAAAAACTGACTGATTTGGGGTTGAAGGTAATCTGTCAGGAAGAGGACAAACACCGCTCGGGAATTCTTATCGTCAAAGTGGATAATCCAAAGGAAGTTGTCAGCCGGCTGTTGGAAAAAGACATTATCGTTTCTGCCCGGGGTGAAGGGATGCGAATTTCCACCAGCTTCTTTAATAATGAAGAAGATATTGAAAAACTGATAATAGAGCTTTCCTCAATCTTAAACAATCGTTAAACTGCAAGCTCATCCTAAACCTTTGTTTCAAACTTTTGTTTCAATAAAGAATAATTCGATGAAAATTCAAGCGAAACAAAAAGGTTCAGGTAAAATGGGATTATGGGCGGCAGTATCAATGGCTGTCGGAACCATGATTGGCGCCAGTATATTCTCCATTTTCGGAGTAGGCGCACAAATTGCAAAACAAGATCTGCCGGAAGCATTTCTTGTTTCAGGCATATTTGCAGTGATTGTTGCCTATTCTTATGCAAAACTGGGAAGAAAATTTGTGTCAAATGCAGGGCCAATTGCATTTATTTTAAAAGGTATCGGCGACAGTATAATAACCGGTGCCCTTAGCGTACTGATGTGGTTTACTTATGTTGTTTCCATTGCACTTTTTGCCAAGGGATTTGCCGGATACTTTCTGCCATTGGTGCATCTTCCTGAAGTTCCTGTCGCAACTTCGGTAACCGAGGTGGCAGTAATTGTATTTTTTATGGTGTTGAATTTTTTCGGATCGAAAGCTGTAGGAAAAGCGGAATCCCTGATTGTACTGATAAAACTTTCCATCCTCGGCGTATTTATTATTTTGGGAGTTATGTCCATAAAATCAAGTTATGCCCAACCTTCTTTCGATTCAACACATGTTACCGGCCTTTTGCATGCTTCAGTAATTTTTTTCCTTTCCTATATGGGATTTGGATTGATTACCAATGCATCGGAAAATATTGAACATCCGGAAAGAAATGTTCCGCGGGCCATTTATATCAGTATTGGTGCAGTGATGTTTATTTATGTGATGGTCGCACTTGTTGCTGTTGGAAATTTATCGGTTCCAGATCTAATTCAGGCAAAAGAAAATGCGTTGGCCATTGCTGCAAAACCCTTTCTGGGAAATGCCGGTTTTCTTCTGATTTCAATCGGGGCAGTGTTTTCCATTTCATCTGCGCTGAATGCTTCATTGTACGGAGGCGCCAATATCGCTTATTCATTGGCAAAAGACGGGGAGTTACCAAAATTTTTTGAACGGAAAATTTGGTTTAAATCAGTAGAAGGACTTTATATAACCGCTGGTCTGAGCATGGCCATTGCTCTGATTTTTAACATTAACGGAATCGCGTCAATGACCAGCTCCATTTTTACCGTAATTTATATTTTCGTAGTCATCTCACATTACCGGCTTAGAAAAAATGTGGGTGGAAACCGTCTGATCCTTGGATTTAATGTTTTCGTATTACTTGTAATTTTAGGATTGCTGATTTATTTTCAATTTCAAAATCAGCGCTCAGCCATTTTCGGATTACTTGTCATATTTGGCTGTGCAATCCTTCTTGAAATTGGCTACCGTTACCTGAGAAACCGTAGTTTTACGTTCCATAAAAAATTAAAAGCAAGCAATTATGAATGCAAACAAAACTCATTTTAAGTAAGTAATTCCTTTGGTTTATCTGCAGCAAATCTATTTTTTGTCATTTGGAATGCTCACCTTAATTTATTTGGCTTACCAAAACAAGTTTATATAAATCTCAATTGATATTCTCCAGTACATCCACCAAATGTTTCCAGAATTTATCCACTGTTGAAATCTCCAGCCGTTCGTCGGGCGAATGGGCGCCTTTAATTGTCGGGCCAAAGGAAACCATGTCGAGTTCAGGATATTTTTCAAGGAAAAGCCCGCACTCCAGACCGGCATGAATGGACCGCACCCTTGGTTTTACTCCAAAAAGCTTTTTATAGGAATTAACGGTTATCTCCAAAACTTTTGACCCCGGATTGGGAGTCCAGCCCGGATAACCATCAGAATGCAACACGAATGCACCGGCCAGATGAAACACTGATCTTACCATTTTGGCAGCCATCACTTTCCGGCTTTCAAGTTCGCTGCGTTGACTGGTTGTCACAATTATCCTGTCGTCGCCCTGAAATTTCACCGAGGCAAGGTTGGAAGAAGTTTCCACCATACCTTCCATGCGGGTACTCATTTCCAGAACTCCATGCGGACAAGCCAACAATGAATCCAGCAACTTATTTTGCGAGATGTTGTCAAGAACAAAATCCGGCTTCTCAATTTCTGTAGCCTCCAGTTTTAAACCTGGTTCATTACGTTCATATTCAAACTTTACCTCCGAAGCATATTCTTCGAAACAGGAAAGCAACAATTCCTTGTCATTTCCCGGAAGGAGGATTATGGCTGTCGCTTCGCGGGCGATTGCATTGCGCAGGTTTCCGCCATTAAAACCTGACAGGCGCATATTAAAGTCCCGGACTGCATTCCACAGAAAACGTGTAAGAATTTTATTTGCATTTCCACGATTTTTATCAATATCATCGCCTGAATGACCCCCCAGCAAACCTGAAACTTTTATTTTCAGCGCCACCGATTCCTCATAAACCCGTTCTTTCTGAAAACTGAATTCAGCCAATGTATCCACTCCGCCGGCACATCCAATAAAAATTTCACCTTCGTCTTCCGAATCAAGGTTCAGCAAAATTTCACCATTCATAAAACCGGATTCCAGGGCAAATGCGCCGGTTAGTCCTGTTTCCTCATCCACTGTTATCAGGCATTCAAGCGGACCATGTTTGATTTCAGTTGAGGAGAGAACAGCCATCTGTGCAGCCATTCCAATTCCGCAATCGGCTCCCAGAGTAGTTCCGCTGGCTTTTACCCAACTTCCGGTTATTTGTGGTTCAATGGCATCGTTATCAAAATCGAATTGCTTATCCGAATTCTTTTCGCAAACCATGTCCATGTGTGTTTGCAATATTACTGTTGGCGAATTTTCCCTTCCTGGTGTTGCCGGTTTCAAAATAAGAAGATTTCCAACTTCATCGCTTTTGGTTTCCAATCCGTTTTCTTTTGCAAAATCAAGCAAAAACTGCCTTATTTTTTCTTCCTTCCCTGATGGCCGCGGAACCTCACAAATGTCCTCGAAATAGCTAAACAACGGCTGTGGTTTTAATTCAGATAATTTTCCCATATCATACATTCTCTAAAAGTCATTCAAAGTTCGGAAAAAGGATTAAAACAAACATGATATATTTTGGGTTTCACACAGATAATAACTTAACCTGAACTATTCATAAATTTTCAAAAATATGAATAAAGTTCAGGTTAATCCTGACTTAGATGAAGTTAAACTTTTTTTAAAAGTTTTTACGTAATCTTAGTCGCTGTCGGAGACAGAGATTATTTATGAATAATCCGGATTAAAATCGTTCAGGAAAAATTTATTCAATACATCGCCGGGTAATAATGAACCTTTGCAATTTACCCCTGTTTTTAAAATAAGTCAGAACCTACACTTCTGATGTACAGAATTTTTTGAAATGAACGTCAGAAAAAAATACAACCGAAAAACAAGATGGGACAAGCCTGAAAACGATTTCAAATCCACATTTAAAAAAAGAGAAATCCAAAGAAAAAAAAATCGCGGCTTCAGAAAAAGTGCAGTGGTAAAAGGTGCAGAAAACCGGTTAAAAAAATTCAGGCAATCCACTGTACTTGCAGTTGCAGTAACTGGCTTTATTCTCCTCCTTTTTTCAGGCGGAGACTTATCATCGATGGAAGAACAGGCATTTGTCAGCCAAAATGACACCATCGAAACACCGGCAACAGTAACCGGGCCCGGCACAGAAACTGAAAAAGCCACAGATGAAGCCATTGGGGCCCTACAAAACATGTGGAACAGCTTTACCTTCAACTATCCAAAAATCCTTATAGCGATTGCCTGTCTGGTGCTGGCATGGCTGCTTACCTGGCTCATAAAACTGATTTTGCGCCGTTCATTCAGGCGGTTAAAAAGTATTGATGGAATCACAACGCTTGTGGCTATCATCATCTGGGCTTTGGCAATAGGAGTTGTCTTCAGTGTAGTTGCGGGCGATATCCGCGCATTAATTGGTTCGTTTGGCCTCATCGGTCTGGCGCTTTCGTGGGCACTGCAAACTCCAATTGAAAGTTTTACCGGTTGGCTGCTGAACACCTTCCGCAGGTATTACAAGGTGGGCGACCGCATTCGTGTGGGTGATGTTTTTGGCGATGTTTACCGCATTGATTTCCTCTCCACCACTGTGTGGGAAATAGGTTCTCCCTACCAACCAGGATTTGTGAGCGCCGAACAACCTACAGGACGACTTGTCACCTTCCCCAACAACGAAATTCTAACCGGAACTGTAATTAATCTTACCGGAGATTTCCCGTTTGTCTGGGACGAACTGGATGTGGTGGTTGCAAATGAATCAGATGTACCGTTTGCCATGAAAATACTGGATAAAACAGCCACGGATGTTCTTGGAAGTTATATGCGCGAACCGGCGAGAAAATACTCTGCAATCTTACATAAAGCCGGTCTCGACGATGAAGTTCCCGAAAAACCGCAGGTGTTTGTCGCAGCAAGTGATTCCTGGACCGATATTATTATCCGTTATCTTGTAGGTGCACGTGAACGGCGAAAATGGAAATCCTATCTTCTGCTTAAAGTTTCTGAAGAAATCAATAAACCCGAATACAAAACTAAAATTATCCCTGTTTATCCCCGGCAGCAAATTCAACTTATCGATGCAGACGGAATTCCGGTGGAAAAAGTAAAAAAATAAAGTTCAGTATCAACTTTCATATTCCATATGTCCCTGTGTATTAGTTTTATATTTAACTTTGATTCAACTTCAAAAGTAAAAACCAAAAAAAACTAATATTATGGAACAGAAAACGAAAACCGGTGACATCTGTTGCCCGGAATTCAATCCGGAACCCTGGGACAAAAAACTCACAGAATGGAAAAACAAACGATTCATAAAAGACCACGTCCGCACTTTCTTTTACATTCCGGTTAATTTCGGAAGCACAATGAGCCGGCTGGATAAAAAGTTAAAACAGGCCAGTGCCGGCAATCCGGATTGGCTTTGTCTTTCCGATCAAACTTCGAAATGGAACATGGATGTTTATGTTGCAGTTGACAGGGAAATCCCTGACGCAGAAAATATAATGATTAACGGAACATTTGTCAGCAAGGTGTATGAAGGATCGTACAGAGAGATTTCGAACTGGCAAAAGGATTTCGATGCTTATTGTTCCGAAGGCGGATATAAAGCCCTGAAGAATTACCTTTGGTACACCACCTGCCCCAAATGTGCAAAAAAGTACGGCAAAAATTATGTTGTAAATGTAGCTCAAATTGAAAATCATGAACAGGAATGAATTTACCAAATCAATCTTTGCCCTTGGAATGTGCCCTTTCCTCGCGGGAAGCATGAATTCCACCAACGAATTACCAAAAGTCATTTCTGCTGCAAACGCCGGAACTGAAGAACCAACGTTTATCGAAAACTGGCTTTCGGATTTATTAAGCTCAATGGAAGCGACAGTTGACAGGGAAACGCAGGTTAAAATAATTGAAGGCTGCGGCCGCGGTTGTTACAACAGGCATCAGTTTAAACAGGATATTGCGGCTAATGGAAAAGGCGATGTAAACCAGCTGATAGAAGCCTATAAAGCCAATTTCGAAATATGGAAAGCCGGTGATGGAATTCATATTCGTTATGGCGAAACCTCAGCCCAATGTTATTGCCCGGTGGTAAAAAACCTGCCTCCAAAGCCTGATGATTTGCATTGTGAATGCACAAAAGCTACACATCAATCCATTTTTGAGGCAGCACTTCATCAAAAAGTTCAGGTAAATATTCTTGAATCTTTGCGGCGGGGTGGTAAAACCTGTCATTTTTTGGTAACAGTTTAGATGAAGGTCATTACTGACTTTGATAAATTTTAATATCGGGGCGATGTATTACTAAATGCATTGCCTGCATTTAATGTCTGCATTCAACGACAGAAGATTTTCTGCTGATACATTTATTCTTTTCGTCATCAAATTCGTTTTTCATAATACTCATTCCCCTGTAGAACCGGCTCATCAATGAAATTTGCGCATTCGTCAGGTTTAAGTTTCAGGAAGGTCATCCGCCATATACTTTTGGACATGAAAACAATTTTTAAATCTAAAAAAAGAAACATGAAAACAAAAGTTACAATTTTACTGGCCATACTTGTTATTGCCACTTTAAGCGCCACAGCGCAGGAAAATGAAAAACGTTTTGGCATCGAACTCAGCAGCGGAGCATCATTTGCAACAGGCAAGCTCAATGAAACAAACCTGAATACAGGTTTTGGTTTCGAAGGAATTTTGCATTACCGGTTTTTACAGCACCTGGGAGTTTATGCCGGCTGGGGCTGGAACAGTTTTGGAGCCGATGATTCATTTGCAGGCACAAATGTGAATTTTGAAGAAACCGGTTACGTACTTGGCCTGCAGTACAAACATGCGTTTAACAATTCGCCCGTTTCATACTACCTGCGGGCAGGCGGTTTGTACAACCACATTGAAACAGAAAATTCAGACGGCGATGTAATCAATGATACCGGCCATGGCATCGGATTTCAACTGGCAGGTGGATTTGATGTTCCACTTGGCAAAAACTGGAGCTTTACTCCCGGTGTGAAGTTCAACGCACTCTCAAGAAACACTGATTTCAATGAAGTTTCAACAGATTTGAACTACAATTACGTTTCGGTCCGGGTTGGATTTCTTAAAACTTTCTAAATCAAAGTATGATTTAATCTGATACAGGTTTAAAAAACCGGGAGCAGTCGATTCGAAAAGAAACGACTGCTCTTTTTTGATCCAACCCTTATTTCATCATGATTTCAAGAAACCCGGCTATATCTCTGTTATGGGTTCAGAATCGCCTAATAAACTATTTGTTTCAATTGTTGTTTTCATTTTATCAGTTAGTTCAAATCATTTAACTGATTTAAAATTCAATATTATGAAAGCAAAATTATTACTGGTCCTGTTGTCTGTAATGTCAATATTTTCGGTTAATGCCCAGCAATCCAATTCCATATATGATTATAAATTAACTGACATCAATGGCAATACTTTCGATATGAGTGAGCTCAAGGGGAAAAAAGTTCTGCTGGTAAACACTGCGACTGAATGTGGTTTTACTCCGCAATTCAGCGAGATGGAAAAACTTTATGAAAATTACAAGGATAAAAACTTTGTGGTTGTAGCCATTCCATCCAATGATTTCGGAAATAAAGAACCGGGGACGAATGAAGAAATCAAAAATTATGTTGAAAAAAATTATAATGTTTCTTTCCCGGTAATGGCCAAAACATCGGTAACCGGCGACGATGAAAATCCTTTGTACAAATGGCTTACAAGTAAAGATTTAAATGGCGGGATGGATACGAAAGTAGCCTGGAATTACCAGAAGTACATGATCGATGAAAACGGAAAAATCGTCGGCATTGTTGAACCCAAAGAATCGCCCACCTCTGAAAAAGTAATAAACTGGCTGGAAGAAAAATAGCATTTATCACTGCTTTTCCCTTTTTACTGTTTGTCTGTAATTAAAACGATTAGTAACTATTTGTGTCCATCCGTGTCATTCGTGGCAAAAGAATACGGACCACAGATTACACAGATAAACTCGGATAGGAAGAGGATTAAATTATTAATTCATGTCCATCCGTGGCATTCGTGGCAAAAGAATACGAACCACAGATTATAGGGATTAACACGGATAGGAAGAGGATTAAATTAATAATTCATGTCCATCCGTGTAATTCGTGGCAAAAGATTACGGACTACAGATTACACAGATAAACGCGGATAGGAAGAGGATAAATTAATAATTCATGTCCATCCATGTTATTCGTGGCAAGAGATTACTGACTTCCATAAAATTAGCTTCTTAATCTGTGCAAATCCATAAAATCTGTGGCAAATTCTTTTTGTGAAACCTATTAAAAAATAATCTGACACTTCCTCGCACTCTCGCCGTACCTTCTCCGTACCTTCTTCGTAGTTTATTCGCAGTTTATTCGCAGTTTATTCGCAGTTCCTTCGCGATTTCGCGAATTTAATGCGAAGAAACCGCGAATTTAATCCGAGTTTAATCCGAATTTAATGCACAGCTGGACCAGAGAAGGTATAGGGATGAACCAGACAAAAAAACAGACAGATTTGTTCTTGTCCTCCCCTGAATTAATCAGGTCATACAATTGATTGTTGGATTGTTTTAAACTGCTCCCGGATAAAGTCGCAGAAGCAGCCGGAGGGAGTATACACGTAAATCCGTCTGATTTATTATTTAAAAGAGAATGTTAAACCTCAGCGGGTTCCTGGACTTTTACCAGTTCGCCTTCCATTGAGAAATCGGAAGCTGAAGTAATTTTCACATCGGCAAAATTTCCGGTTAAACGTTCATCCTGTGATGCAAAGCGAACAATAAGTTTTCCTTCGGTTAAAGAGGAAAGAAAACCATCTTTGCGGTCGGAGCCGCGCACCAGTACCCGGACTGTTTTGCCAACCATTTTTTCATTATACTGAATGGTATGTTTGCGTAACTCTTCTGTTAATTCGTGCAGCCGGCGTTTCTTTTCTTCCAGCGGAACATCATCCTCCCAACGGTGGCTGGTTGCACCGGGACGTGGGGAATAAACCGCAGTGTAACTCATGTTGAATTTAAACTCTTCCATCGCCTTGCGTGTATTGTCAAACTGCTCTGCGGTTTCCCCGGTAAATCCCACAATGATGTCAGTAAACAGCGTTGCCTGCGGAATTAAACGGCGAATGGTCTGCACAATGTGACGGTACTTTTCCATGTTGTGTTTGCGGTTCATTTTCATCAGCACCTTATCATCGCCGCTTTGCATCGGAAGGTGAATTTGTTTCCCGAGCACAGGGTATTGCGCAATTACTTCCACTACTTCATCGGTCATATCACGCGGATGCGGTGAGGTAAAATACACCCAGAATTCTTTCTTAAGACGATTTCCCATTTCGCCAATCTGCCGCAGGAGTTCCGGAAAAGGAATCTCCTCCCCTTTTTTGTCGAGTCCATAAGAATTTACATTCTGCCCGAGCAAGGTAATTGATTTGTACCCCTGGGCAACCAGCAATGCAAGTTCGGATAAAATATCTTTCGAAGGCCGCGAAACTTCACGCCCGCGAGTATAGGGAACTGCGCAAAATGTACAAAATTTATCGCAGCCGTTTTGAATCGGGATAAAAGCTTCGAATTCCGACTTGTATGAAGGCTGGACATTCCAGAACCGCTCGATATTTTCGTTGTGCGGATCAATGCCGGTTTTCAGGTGAACCGGTGTTGTCACTCCATACTTGCTGATGAACTCCGGCAACTTCGGCAAATCCTTCATCTGAAATGTAATGTCGAAAAGCTTTAAGAATCGCTCGTGATCGGTTGGCAGCATGCAACCTGAAATGAATGTCACCAGGTTTTTATGATTTTTCCATTTGTTCCATTTATGAATTCGCGAATACACTTTATCGATAGCTTTTTGCCTCACCGAACATGCCAGTATCCCAATCAGTCCTGCTTCATCTTCATTGTCGGTCCATGTGTATCCGGCTTCATCCAGCACTGAAATTACCCGCTCACTGTCCGACAAATTCATCTGGCATCCCAATGTAATTAAATGATATTTCATTTGTTCTCCTTCCCTTCCTTCTTATCTCTGTTAACTTTCGCCATTATAACTTTCACCTGATAAACTTTTATTGGGCAGGTGAATTAAAATCACCGGCATTTAAATCTTCTAAAAATATACTTCCGAATAGATATCTGATACAGGTATTCCTTTTGCAGTCAGAATATCGAATACTTCATAAATCATTTCACTGTTTCCGCATAAAAAACAGTTGGTTCCGGGTTCAATTTTTTGAGTGATTAAATAATCGGTTACCCTGCCGTAAAAGCAGCCGTTGTTTTCTCCAGAGGTGCACAATATAACCTTTTCTTTATTAAAATCGTGGTGTTCGTAGGCTTCACTTTCGTAGCGAACTCCATGGATTAGCCTGTACTCCAATTGTGGAAAAGTGCGTACAAAACTGTGAAACGGACTTATACCTGTTCCTGTTGCAATAAACAAAAACTTTTTACCAGCGAATTGTTCGGGATTAAATTTGAAAAATCCAAAAGGCCCGTCAACTTCTACCACCATACTTTCCTTCAAATTCTTCAGCTTAGGCGAAACCTTTCCATCTGTCACTTCCCGAACCAAAACTTCAAGAAATTCATCTCTTTCGCCACTGTATACCGAATACTCCCGCTGGTCCATTGAATTCTCCCGGTTAATTATAATGAATTGCCCGGTTTGAAATTCCAACGCATTCCGCTCCAGCCGTAAAACATACGTTGAATCTGTCAGGTGCCTTATTTCTATTACTTTATGATTCCCCAATGATTAAAATTATTTCCAAATAATAAACCGGCACAAAAATATAAAATATTCATCTCTTGCCAAGTATTAAAATCCTGAACAATTTATACAGTCAATCTGAAAAAACAAATTGCTAACTTTGACATCCAACTCAACTTCTACATCAATGAAATACAGTATTAATTTGTTCACCTTACTTTTAATATTAATTGCAACACCAGCAAAACCTCAGGAAAATAAGTACTCAGTTTTTGATGCGCACCGCGGAGGGCAATCTAAATGGATTGCATTTCAAAACAACGAGGATGCATTGTATGAAATTATTCTGAATGAAGCGATGATATTGCTTGATAAACGAAAGCATAAAACAGAGCAATTAAAAACAAAACAAGACTGGCAAAATTACCAGGCCGAAATGAGGGAAAAGATGTTCGGTCAGCTTTCAACGTTTGAAAAAACACCGCTGAATGCCAAAATAACCGGAATACTTGAACGGGAAAATTTTAAAGTTGAAAAGGTTCTGTTTGAATCGCAACCTGGTTTATTTGTTACTGCCGGTCTGTTTATTCCGAAAAATTTGCAGAAGCCTGCACCGGCGGTTATTTATTGTTCAGGCCACACCGAATTTGGATTCCGAAGTAAAACCTATCAGCAGGTAATTATAAATCTGGTTGAAAAAGGATTTGTTGTTTTTGCATTTGATCCGATCGGACAAGGCGAGCGACTGCAATATGTGAATCCGCAAACCGGAAAATCGCAAGTGGGTGGCTCAACAAATGAACATTCGTATGCCGGAGTTCAGACATTGCTTACCGGAACTTCATTGTCAGATTATTTCATTTGGGATGGTGTTCGTGCGATTGATTATCTTGAAACACGAAAAGAAGTTGATGCAGAACGGATTGGAATTACCGGGCGCTCTGGTGGCGGCACTCAAACTGCATTGATTGCAGCATTCGACGAACGGATTTATGCCGCTGCACCAGAATGTTACATTACAAACTTTAAGCGGTTACTTCAATCGATAGGTCCGCAGGATGCAGAACAAAACCCTTATTTTGCAATTAAAAAGGGGTTTGACCATCCTGATTTTTTGCATTTGCGTGCACCAAAACCATCACTTATTATAACTACCACACATGATTTTTTCAGTCAGCAAGGAGCCCGTGAAACATTTGAAGAAGTAAAAAAATCGTATGATGCACTAGGTCATTCAGAAAATATAGAATTCACAGAAGATTTCGGAATTCATGAATCAACAAAAGGAAACCGTGAAACATTATATGCTTTCTTTCAGAACCATTTAGGTCTTCCCGGTAATTCTGCCGATTACAGCATTGAACCTTTCGAACCTGAAGAACTTTGGGTTACTGAAACAGGACAGGTGCAGACTTCATTCAACGGAAAAACTGTTTTTGATTTAAACCTTGAACATTTCTCAAAATCAAATTCCGGTAAAAATGAACTTCTATCAAAAATCAGGGAAGTTTCGGGAATTGAATTTAACCGGAACCTCAGCGCTGCCGTTTACACCGGAAAGATTACGACTGATGATTTTGATGTTGAAAAGTACTTCCTTGAAAATGATAGAAATGATTTTGCATTGCCGCTGTACGTAATTCAGCAACCGGAAACTGCAACTCAACAGGTTCTGGTTTGGCTGCATCCGGAGGGAAAAAGCGCTGTATTAAAGGAAAGTCTTCTTGAAAAATTAACGGCACAATTTACTGTCTTTGCTGTTGATTTGCCTGGCATTGGAGAATTAGCCTCTCCGGATTTTCATGGTGATAGTTTTATAGACGGAGTTCCGTTTAATTATACTTTCGGCGCCAACCTGGTGGGGAAAAGCATTTCAGGAATACGAGCCGAATCGCTTGATTTATTGATGCAGTTTATTGGAAAGCATTTTCCCGGTATAAAAATAAATGTACTGGCAGAAGGTGGAATGAATGAAGCTGTGCTGCACTTCGCGGCACTTAAAAATCCGTTTTCTAAAATTGCATCAGTAAATTCGCTGGAGTTAAACCAAAATCTGATTCAAACAGAGTTCTACAAACCACAACTTGCCTACGACGTGATTCCCGGAAGTTTGCCTTTTTATGATTTGTCTGATTTGGAAGAACTGTTGCCTGCTGGTTTGATTAAAATAATAAACCCTGTTGATGCAAAGGGTGAAAAAATAAATACATCCGAATCTGAAGCCACGGTTTTAGAGTTTCTTCTTGAAAAATGAAATGCTTGAATGCTTGAATGCTTAAATGCTTAAATATAGGAAAACAGGAAGGAATTAATGAATAGATTTATACAGATAAAGATTCAATGGTTGAAAATGCTTAAATGCTTAAATGCTTGAATACAGGAAGGCAGGAAGGAATTAATTCTATGGAAATCTGTGAATCAGTGGTAAGAAAGATCAACCACAGATTTCACGGATTTGCACAGATTAAGATGCATTTAAGCATTTAGCATTCATGCATTTAGCATTCATGCATTTAAGCAATTAAGCAATTAAGCATTCATACATCAAAGCATTTAGCATTCATGCATTTATGCATTTAAGCATTTAAGCATTCATGCATTTAAGCATTGGCATCAACTACTCAACAGTCTGATCTATCGGCAAACCAAGGCTTTTGTACAAGCTGCGGCGACCTTCCTTATCTTTTTCAAGTATTTGCTGAGCATAAAGTGCGACCTGTTTGGCGACTTTCCTTGGAACCACAACAACACCGTCACCATCGGCAACTACTACATCACCGGGCCGGACCAATACACCGCCAATAACTACCGGACGATTAACTGATTCAAGTTCATTTCTCCCCGGACGGATTCCACGGCCTTTCTGACGAAGGTACAACGGTACTTTTTCAATAGCCACTTCATCGGTATCGCGTGAGCCTGCATCAGTAACAACACCAACGGCTCCGGCTTTTACCCACGACAAAATATTATTGGAACCAATGGAACCAATATCTTTTCCTTCCACGTCGTCGAGAACAACAACAGATCCTTTCTGAATGACCTGTGCAAATGCTTCATTTGAATAGGTACTGTAGAAATTGCCTTCCCATGCAGCAAAATCTTCATCCGGCTCAGGACGATCAGGACGCTGTGTGGGCACATAACGCGCAGTAACAGCAACACCACGGATAATATGAGACAAATCTTCGCGATCGACCCAATCCGGATGAATTGCAGGATCAACCAGGCCTGTATTGGGCAGGCCCACCATGTCCATCCCATCAGATACATCGGCTACACGAAGATTTTCGTACAGTTTTAATAATTCAAGATTCTCTTCCTGTGAATAGGTTTCTGTTTCAAGAAAACTTACACCCTTTGCCAGCTCGGCTGCAGTTTGTGCCCATCCAATTACGGCTAAAGCAAAAATAAAACAAGTTGATAAGGTTAGCTTCTTCATTTTTAAATTCTATTAAGTTTATAAATGTAAATCTATAAAAAACATTTAATCCACCGAAAAGCGCCAATTAATTATTGATTTACTGAATAAGGCAAAGAGGAATGATGCAAATGAATTTTAATATCCCCATCCTTATTAACGAAATAGCCAAAGGTGTATTCCACTTTCACTTTATATCCTGTTGCATCGGTAAAATAATAGTTTCCCATGGCGACTGCATGGTTTTTAATCAGGATAATTCCTGCATTTCTAAATTTCACCTTCACCCAAGGGCGCAATGCAAATCCTTGGTCTTCGGGGTGTTTTGGATTTCCGGCAATAAAATAGGAAAGTGCTTTTTCGTAAGTATCACGAAACTGTTCGACAGAAGCAAGTGTTGGTTTAAACAAAACAATTCCTTCTTTATATCCGTAATGTTTGTTTATAAATTCTTCGGTGAGTTTTGCATAGTCTTTTTTATTCGAAAAGTATTCACCAATTTTAATAATTCCGTCGCCCCATAACTTTTGTGCGCTGCGAACGGCATGTTTAGTAAGATGTCCCGCCATATTGAGTTTTTCGTTTTCCGGGTCAAATTATAAAATTTAAACCACTCCTGAAAATTTAAATGCAGCTAAACGTTTAACTGCCTTTTCTAATCAAACAAGAACCACAAAACAAAGATTTGGTTTAACGTAAAAGAAAGAATTAAAATAAATCTTTGTTATTAAGGTTCCTGAAATTGAAAAGCAATTACATTTGCGCGTTATTTTAAAATCAGGATTAAAGTGGATCACATTTTTAAACCCAAACTACTAACTGTACTTAAGGAAAAATATTCGCGCAAGCAGTTTTCATCGGATGTTTTGGCCGGACTTGTAGTTGGAGTAGTAGCACTTCCGCTGGCTATTGCATTTGCTGTAGCCTCAGGAGTCTCACCGGAAAAAGGAATGGCAACAGCAATTGTTGCGGGAATTATTATATCTCTTTTGGGAGGCAGCCGCGTACAGATTGGAGGACCTACCGGTGCATTTATCGTTATCGTGTACAGCATCCTTGCACAATACGGAATAAACGGGTTGATAATTTCGACAATTCTTGCCGGTTTGATTTTAGTGGCTTTTGGATTGCTGAAACTGGGCACCCTGTTAAAATACTTTCCTCATCCGCTGATTG
This sequence comes from uncultured Prolixibacteraceae bacterium, assembly GCA_963816685.1. Classification (GTDB taxonomy): domain Bacteria; phylum Bacteroidota; class Bacteroidia; order Bacteroidales; family Prolixibacteraceae; genus CAVYUC01. The sequence continues at coordinate 224,957 of CAWFMB010000013.1, forward strand.
TTGGGTTTACAGGTGGTATTGCAGTTGTTATTTTTACCACGCAGGTAAAAGATGCCCTTGGGTTGAACATCGAATCTCTTCCTCCGGGATTTCTTGAAAAATGGGCGGTTTATTTTACTAAAATCGAAACTGTAAATGTGTATGCTTTAATTTTTACAGTCTGTACAATTTTAATAGTAGTGTTCGCCAAACATTTCTTCAAAAAAATACCGGGTTCCATAATTGCATTAATCCTGGGGACTGTTGCAGTTCAGGTATTCGATTTGCCGCTTAATACAATTGAAACCTACTTTGGAGAAATCCACGGGACTATTTCCTTTGAATTGCCAAAAGTTGAATGGGCAAACATTGGCATGTATTTACAGCCGGCTTTAACCATTGCCTTGCTCGGAGCCATCGAATCACTACTTTCGGCAGTGGTTTCCGATGGAATGATTGGCGGAAATCACCGTTCGAATACCGAGTTAATTGCACAGGGAATTGCAAATATTGTCACACCCTTTTTTGGCGGAATACCTGCTACAGGTGCAATTGCACGTACAGCAACAAATGTAAAAAACGGAGGAAGAACACCAATTGCAGGAGTTATCCATTCTGTTACGCTTTTGCTGATTATGCTGTTTTTCAGCCGCTGGGTAAAACTTATACCGATGGCTTGTCTGGCAGGTATCTTAATTACTGTAGCTTACAATATGAGTGAATGGCGGACATTCCGGTCCATCCTTAAAGGTTCTGTATTCGATATTCTTGTACTGCTTTCTACTTTCATTTTAACTGTTTTGGTAGATCTTACTGTTGCTATAGAAGTTGGCGTGGTGCTTTCTGCCATTCTATTTATGAAGAGAATGGCGGACCTGGGAAAAACAATACCAGCACGTGTTGATTCCGATGTGATTGAAGATTATTCAAACTTAAATAAAAACATTGGCATTTATGAAATAAGCGGACCCCTGTTTTTTGCTTCGGCAAAACAATTTTGCGAAGTACTGAAATCAATCGGAGTTCGTAAAAAAGTAATGATAATAAGGATGCGGCATGTCCCTTTTGTTGATTCTACCGGTTTGCAAAACTTTAAGGAAGCGTTGAAAATCCTTTCCGATTCAGGAACAAAAATCGTTTTATCGGGAGTAAATGAAAACGTGCGACAGGATTTAGTGAAATTCAAGCTGGATGAACTTGCCCACCCTGAAAACATCTACAGCTCATTTGAACTGGCGGTTGCAGGTGCTGAAAAACTGTTGCTAGAAAGAACCTAAATCAAAAACTAATCTAATTCAGGTTCTGTTCCATAAATTTATCCAGCTGTTCAACTGTCATTTTCTTCGCCACTATTTTTTTGTTTTCGTCCAACACATAAACTCCGGGAGTTTTGCGGGCATCGTATAATATTTTAAACCTTGAAATATGATCTTTGTCCCAGACGTTAATCCAGTCGTACATATCGTGTTTGGTTAAGAATTCTACCCACTCCTCCTTGTCATCCATGGAATAAATAGAGTAGACTTTTAAGCCTTTGCTTTTATATTTTTCATAAACCTTTTCATGAAATTCGGGAACAAATATCTGGCAGTGAGAACAATTTGGTTCATAAATAAGAAGTACGGTGTATGGTGCATCAACCTGATGCAGGTTAAAATATTCGCCATCCACGCTTTCGAGGGTTAAATCCGGAGCCGTCATTCCAATCAGGTTTTTTTCAGAAAAAAGCACATTCTCCTCAATTTTATCCATCGATTCTTCGGTTGTCCAAAATGCTTCACCCGAGAGATAATATTCCCGCGCCAGGTCAACAAAAAGAGCATCCATTCCCATAATATTGCTGTTGATACTGCTATTTAGAAACCATGATGCAGCAAACTGGAATATGCGCTTGTGCGGACGCACTTCTTCAATAAAATTAAAAACATAGGGTTTTACCGAATCATAACTCTGGTACAAAACTTTGTTGAACCAGGTTTCAAGTTTTGGCTTATAAAATGGTGTGTACAAAAACCGTTCATCGGTGTAATCAAAATTGTCCCAGTAATGTTCGCGCTGGTAGTAAAATTTGGCCAACAGTAACAAAGAATCATTATTCTGAATTTCTTTCGGAAGTGTTGAAACATCGAGTGCAGGCACATAATTGGCCTTTACAAATTTTGCAAGAAAAGAATTCGGAAGTTCATTTTCGATTTTAGCCCAGTAATCGTGCAACTGCGGTGTCAGCGATTCCATTTCTTTCTGAAGTTTATCTTTTTCTGCACCGCTGGCTGATTTCAATTTCTCGCGCAATTCAGCACCTTTATTCTGCAGATTTCTCAGAAAAACCATATAATCTGCAAATGCTTCCAATTCTTTTGAACCGGCAACCTTCATGGTTTGGGATTCGAATTCGGGATTGGTAATTATAAACTGCTGGTCGGCACCAAGCAATAAATCGAAATTTTCATCCTGATCAACAAACATTTTATATATTCCCTGCGGAAGTAAGGTGTCACCTGCAAAAGCACCATGCCCGTTATTATCAAGATGAATAGTATCTTTTGCATAAATATTTCCAAGATAATAATTTGCAAGAATCAGATCCTTGCCTGCAGCCGGTTTCAAATTTACCTCAATTTTATGTCCCTGTCCAAATGCTGATGCTGATGCAGTAATCAGAAGTATGAATAGAAATTTTATACGGACCATTTCAAATTCTGTTTTGTTAAAATATTTTCTCAAAATTAAAGTTTAAATCCAAAAATGCCACTGAAATCATTTAATTCAGCTACTTTCATAATATTAAATGGTTTATAAAAACAAGCAGATGCTGTCAATAAATATTCCAGTTTACAACGTTGAAGTCGTTTTTTTGGTATCACAGTTATCCGAACAGTTGCAAAAACTGGAAGTTGAACATGAAATCAGGGTTTATGACGACGGCTCTGAAATACCTGTTAAAATTGAAAACCGGAAAGTTAAAGATGTTCCAAATGTAACTTACATCGAATTACCTGAGAATTTAGGCAGAGCCTCAATTCGTAACAAAATGGGCAGGGATTCAAAATACAAGTTCCTGCTTTTTATTGATGCTGATTCTAAAGTTATAACTGATAATTACATTTCCTTCTACCTGCGATATGTGGAAAATGCACCGGTAATTTGTGGCGGCACAACCTATAACGCACAAAAGCCGGCTGATTTCAGTAAATTGTTGCGATGGGTATACGGCACCCGGCGAGAAGCAATCCCGGCGCAGCAAAAAAACCACGATAAAGGTTTTATTATTACTTCGAACAACTTCATGATTGAAAAGAAGGTTTTTGAAGAAACGCATTTCAGAAAAAACCTTACCAAATATGGTCATGAAGATACGCTGCTGGGGTATGATTTATGGCAGAAGGGAATTGAAATAATTCATATCGATAATCCGGTGGAACATACCGGATTGGAAAATTCAATGGTTTTTTTGGATAAAACGAAAGTTGCGCTTGAAAATCTGTATTTGATTTCTGAAAACCTGGTGAAGAATGATAATGTATTTTGTCGTCAGGTAAAATTTCTGAATAAATATTCAAAAGTCATTAAGGTTGTACCAGAATCGATACTCCGGTTTTTATTCCTGAATTTTCATGGATTTATGGAAAAAAACCTAACGGGTAACAGGCCATCGTTGTTTGTTTTCGATATGTACAAACTGTGTTACTTTTCAACATTAAAAAACCGCGTAAAGTAAAAGTAATTACGCGGTTTTTTTAATGTTGAAATAGTTTTGATTACTCTTTCAGTTTAATGTTACCGTAACGACTATTTAACACTACTGTTCCACCCATTCCTGAACCAACTTTACCTTTCACAATTTTTGAATTGTTTTCACTCATTCTGTCGCCGGCAAAGTTATCTTCGGGATAAGTTATTCCGCAATAATCGCAACTGGCATCAAGCATATAGTTGCTTTCGTTAAGGCCAAGATAAATCTGTCCATAGCTGTTTGTAATGTTTATAGATTCAAAACCATTTGCCACCTCATCAATCCTTATACCGCCATAACCAGCATCAATTCTTAGGCTTTTGGTAAGCTCGCCGATTTTAAAGTGGCTGTATTTTGTTTCTGCAGTAATTGATTCCACTTCATCAAAATCAAAAGTGTCGTATTTTGAATCTGCAGAAACGGAACTTGATTTTTCTATATTTACCACAGTATATTTTGAATCTAAAACCAGATCGTCAATTTCTCCAAAATTCATGGTGGAATATTTGACGACAACATTTATATCACCGGCAGCACTAATGTCTGCTTTTCCGTATTCAAGGTTCACTTCCATGTTTCCGCTTTCGGGTGCATTAAGTTCATTTGCAGTTAAGTTGCCATATTTTATATTGAAAATTCCGTTCGCATTTAAATCACCTACAATTGTATTTCCGTATTTGTTTGAAATATCCAGGTTTTTGTCAGATGGGATATTCACTTCGTAATCGATACTAAAACGCTGACGGCTTTTAAAATCGGATGCAATTGAAGTTTCGGCACTTACAGTATTTCCTGATTTGCCAAAATCAACATTAATTTTCCCCAGTAGTTCATCAGCACGGGCTTCGTTTGTAGCTTCTACTGTCACCACCACATCGACAGTAACCTCACTTCCCCCGCGGTTGACGATTTTAATTTCGCCAAATTTATTGTCAATTTTCAATGTTTGCACACTGCTTGCAGCCCATGATTCGTGGTATTCTTTTGTTTTTTCCTCAGCATTTGAGGCAGTTGCTGCCATCAAAGCTGCAAGAACAAAAAGTACTGCAATAACTTTACATTTCGGTTTCATGATTTGTATTTCTTTTTTGTTTAACTTCCTCTAATTTGTTCACAACCATATTTATAACACTAAGCTTAGTCTGGTAATATTCCAACATTGCATTTATCACCCGTTCATCATTGGGGCTTGTTTGAAGATCGTTCTGTAATTTATCGTACACATTTTCAAACTCACTCAATTCATTATTCATCATTTTCTGTTCATCTTCTGAAATCAGACCCTGTTCAATCATTTTATCCCACTGGTTCAATCCTACATTTATTGCATTGCTGTAATAAAATTCAACTTCTTCATATTCCGGAGAAACTGAAGCCAGAGTAACATCATCTGCTTTTTTATTTTCACTTTTGTTGAGTGCAGTAAAAATGGATGCCTGATTTTCTGATGAAAAGTAAATGAATGTCTGGTTGGCAACAAGCAGCGCAAAAACAAGCACCGCAGCAACTTTTAAAACCAGGTTAAGTGAAATGATTTTCTTTTTATTCTGCTGTGCCAGTTTCTGTTCAAACCTGTTGAAATGCCCCTCTCTGGGTTCATTGTCATTTAATTCATCCAGGTTATCCAAAATCATCTTTTCTATGTTGTCTTTCTCTTTCATTTTCTTTATTGATATTCGCATTGTTTATCCTGATTGTTTTATCAGTTAAATGAAAATATTTCTTTTCCTTTCAATAATTCCTTCAACTTGTTTTTAGCTCTTAAAAGCTGCGTCCGCGATGATGAATTGCTGATTCCAAGAATTTCACTGATTTCATCATGGTCGTAACCTTCAAGTAAATAAAGGCTGAGTACAACGCGGTAACCATCTGGTAATTCCTGGATAGCTTTTTTAATTGCCCCCACATCAACATCTTTGGTTTCCATCTGGTAATCGGGCATTTCCATTGTCCGCTCGTTTACCTCTTCAAACTTCACCCTTCTTTTTTTCAAATAATCCAATGAACGGTTTACAACAATCTTTTTCAGCCATGCTCCAAAACTTACTTCACCTTTATAGGTCTTTATTTTTTTAAAGGCGCTCAGGAAAGCTTCCTGCATTACATCTTCAGCCTCCACATCGTTGTTGACAATCCGTAAGCTCACACTGAACATCGATTTGTAATACAATTTATACAATTGAAACTGTGCTTTCTGATCTCCTTCGATGCACCTGTCAATTACCTCCTGATGTATATTTTTGTATAGTGCTTCCAATTTAATTTTCAATTCTGTTTCAATGACGATTGCAATTATTCAATGTTGCATACGCTTGAAAATAATTTTTTGTTTATTTACAGAAATAGAAAAAGGCACAAACTGAAATTATACAAATTTCAATTTGTGCCCTCACTACAAGTATTTATTCGTAAAATTTATTAAAGCGAATTATAATATTTAACCAACTCAACAAGTGACTCTTCATTATTGGGTTTCACCTTTTTCTTTTTAATAAATGTTTCCACCTCCTTTTTATGGTCAGGAAACAGATTGGGTAAATCCTTTTTAGAATCAACCTTTGATGCTTCTTCATTTGCTACCTGGATATAATATTCATCCGATTTTCTGTCGAAGCGAGCTGGTTTGGCATCCTGATAAGGACTTGTTGCTTTTGCCTCTTCGAAAATTACGAGCGGCTTTTGGTAAAGTGTTGCTTTTCCCTCTTCAAGAATATTAAAAAACCCTTTTTCAGTTTTCTTTGAATCCGAGTATGGAATATAAACAAATTTATAATCACCAAATTCAACTTTCTCAACAATTTCGGGATTAGCCAACTCCTGAACTGGATTATCGCTCAGTTTAAATTCAATATTATCATTATAAATGTTGTAACGGAGCGGAACATCAGCAAACCGGGTTTTTGAAGTTGTATAAACCGAACCTTGAATAAATTCTTCATTCAAATAAGGCGAACCCTGGACTTTGCTTTCCCTGACTCCTGTGCTCATTTCCATTTTGCGCTGATAACTGTTCAAATCGTAAAAATCAGCAGCTGTTTTAACATCATAAAGTGATTGGGAAAACGAAATGCAGGAAAAAAGAAATAGAAAAAGAAGAGTAAAGAATAAGTTTTTCATTTTAGTAGTTTTTTATTGTAAATATATCATTTACCACAATATTTAAACCAATTTAGAATTTTTTATGTTTGTTAAAGAAAAAAGAATGGCACATTCTCACGATACAAACCAAATTTCCAAAAAAAAGCTTTTATTTACCATCATATTAAACCTGATTATTACCGTAGCTCAGATTGTGGGTGGTTTAATTTCGGGGAGCCTTGCACTGATTTCTGACGCCATACATAATTTAAGCGATTCAGTATCGATAGTTCTTGCCTATGTTGCCCAGATTTTAAGCGGAAAACCTGTAAGTAAAAAATCAACTTTTGGTTACAAAAGAGCCGAAACAATGGCTGCATTCATTAATTCTGTTGCATTAATAGTAATTTCTGTTTACCTGGTAACCGAGGCAGTGCAACGTATAAAAAATCCGCAGGAAGTAGATGCAGTATGGATGTTCTGGCTGGGTTTGCTTGGATTAGTTGCCAACGGAATTTCAGTTTTCATCCTTCAAAAAGAGCGAAATACAAACATTAATATTAAAGCTGCCTATCTGCACCTGCTGGGCGATGCATTAACTTCACTGGCAGTAATTGCAGGAGCCGCATTAATCTGGTTTTTCGATATATCCTGGATTGATCCTGTAGTCACTATTTTAATCAGTATCTATCTTTTTGTCCAGTCGCTTAAATTATTAAAAGAATCTGTTTCAATCCTTATGCAACTTACTCCTGTTCGTATGGAAATTTCTGATATTGAAAACAGGCTGATGCAGGAACCTGATTTGAAAAATATTCACCATATCCATGTCTGGAATCTTACCGATAAGCTCATTCATTTTGAATGCCATATTGATTTGGAAGAAGATTTACGTGTTTCCGAAACAGATAAAATTATTGATTCAGTAAGTAAAATCCTCCACGACGAATTTGAAATTGAACATGTTACCATTCAGTTCGAGTACGAATCCAGCCACAATGAAAAATGTGAACCTTAGAATGGTTGTTTAAACCAACCCTGAAAATCCCATAAAAGCCATGGCCAGAATACCGGCAGCAATCAATGCAATCGGTGTTCCTTTTAATCCTTTAGGTACATCCTGCAAATCGAGATGTTCACGGATTCCGGCAAAAAGCACCAACGCCAATCCAAATCCAATTGCATTTGAAAACGCATAAATTACACCTTCAACAAGATTAAATTCTTTTTGTACAGTAAGAATTGCCACACCCAAAATAGCACAATTGGTAGTAATCAAAGGCAGAAAAATCCCAAGTGCCTGATAAAGAGAAGGACTCACTTTCTTAAGAATAATTTCAACAAGCTGAACAAGCGAAGCAATGACGAGGATAAACGCTATTGTTTGCAGAAAACCAAGACCAAATTTTTCGAGTATGTAAACCTGGATCAGATAAGTTACAATGGTTGCTAAAACCAGCACAAAAGCAACGGCTCCAGCCATTCCGGTTGCTGTTGATATTCTTTTTGAAACGCCAAGAAACGGGCAGATTCCCAAAAACTGCATTAACACAATGTTGTTAACAAGTATGGCAGCGATTATAATAACAAAGTAATTCATTATTTATCCTCCTAATTTTTTTTAATGCGGTTAATAATGGCAATCAGGTATCCCAAAACAATAAAGGCACCGGGTGCCAGAACAAACAGAAGCGTTACATAATTCTCTGAATAAATCGTAAAATTGAAAAGTTTACCACTTCCAAGGATTTCGCGGACACTGCCAAGTGTAACAAGTGCAAAACTAAAACCAAGCCCCATTCCCAATCCGTCAATAACCGCACTGAACAGGGTATTTCTTGAAGCGAATGCCTCAGCACGCCCCAATACAATGCAGTTTACTACAATCAGCGGTATAAAAATACCCAAACTTTTGTACAAGGCTGGCAAATAAGCCTGCATAGTTAATTGAACCACAGTAACAAAGGCAGCAATAATTACAATAAAAGCTGGAATTCGTACTTTATCCGGAATCTGATTTTTTACCAACGAAACAACAAGATTTGACATTACAAGAACAAAAGTAGTGGCCAATCCCATACCCAATCCGTTAATAGCTGATGAAGTAACCCCGAGAGTCGGGCACATTCCCAGTAACAGCACAAATACCGGGTTTTCTTTCAGTAATCCTTTTGAAAAATTATTCAACTGGCTCATAACTTTCAATTTAATTTCCGGAGATTCCGGAAGTTGCTTCTTCATTTCCTTCGTATGCATTCCAGGCCCGCACCAATGCATCCAAAAAAGCACGGGATGTTATTGTGGAGGCAGTAATTGCATCAATATCCCCACCATCTTTTGAAACTTCGAATTTAACGTTCCCCGGACTTTTACCGATTACATTCTGTTTTGGTTTATCCGGATTCTTAAACCACACTCCCATTTTTGATCCAAGTCCGGGAGTCTCGGCATGTTCCAAAACTTCGTATCCTGTAAAATTGCCTGAATTGTCAATTCCTGCCATAATCGAAATAAATCCGCTAAACCCCTTTTTAGTATAGGTCTTTACTGCTACTCCTACTTTTTGGCCATTCTTATAAGCAGGAAAAATTACAAGACTATCCGCACCGCTTTCAGCAGCGACTTTGTAAGATTCTCCCAATTCATCATATGCCGGCAGAACCTTTTCAATGGCTTCATTCTGCGCTTTTAGTTTTGCAATCTCTATGGCATCTTTGGTTAAATCATAAACAAAACCAAGTGTTCCTGCAGCAATAAATGTTACCAAAAAAAGGGTAATTACCATATTTGCAAAAGTCGATTCACGTTTTGCCATTTTTAAATCCTCCCAAATCGTTTAGGTTTCACGTAATTATTAATGAGCGGTGTAAACGCATTCATGATTAAAATAGCAAAGGAAATTCCTTCGGGATATGCACCAAACAAGCGGATACAAATGGTGATAACTCCAATACCAACACCAAAAATAAGTTGTCCTTTATGAGTCATTGGCGACGAAACCATATCGGTTGCCATATAAATAGCACCGAGCATTAAACCGCCACTTAATATGTGATAGACAGGATTAATATAATTCTGTGGGTCCACCACCCAAAAAACAGCTGCAATTAATGCAACCGAACCAATAACAGCTACCGGAATATGCCATGTAATGACTTTCTTGTAGAGCATGTAAATACCACCAATAATAAGCAAAATGGCGGATATTTCTCCCAATGAGCCTCCAATGTTACCAACCAGCATATCGGCAGTATCAGGTAACTTTTCAGAAATCTCAGAAATAGGTAAACCGTTGTTTATCCCTTCTTTAATAATCCCTAGAGGGGTTGCTGCAGTCACCCCGTCAACCGCACCTTGACGGTTAACCGGCCAGCTGGTCATTTGTACCGGAAATGAAATCAAAAGAAACACTCTGCCTACGAGTGCCGGGTTAAAAATATTTGTTCCCAAACCTCCAAAAGAAAGTTTCGCAATTCCGATTGCTGCAAGTGCTCCAATAATTATAATCCACCACGGAATATTCGAAGGAACGTTAAATGCCAATAAAATACCTGTTACCAAAGCAGAACCATCAGAAACCGATGGCTGGACCTTCATTAAATATTTTTGAATGATATATTCGAAAGCCAGACAGGCAGCAACTGCAATTAAAGTAACTCTTAAGGCATCTAATCCGAAAACAAAAACCGACCACAGTAAAGCCGGAATCATTGCATAAACCACCCTGTACATAATTTTCCTGGTAGAGTCTTCGGAATGGATATGTGGCGAAGGTGAAACAGTTAATAAGTTACTCATCCTCGGTTTAAAGTTTATTGTTGATTTTGTATTTATTTCTTTCTGGTGCGAATCATCTGGCCTACTTTATTTTTTCCCAACCGGATGTAATCGAGCAAAGGAAGGTTCGAAGGACAGGTGTAACTGCACGATCCACATTCAATACAATCCATTACACGCTCATCTTCTGCTTGTTCAAATATTTGTTTCTCACATAATTTTTTAAGAAGATAAGGCTCTAGCCCCATTGGACACACTGTAACACACCGCGAACATCTGATGCAGGTAATTGGCTCATTGCGCTTTGCATCTTCCTGCTGCATTATCAGGATTCCTGATGTTCCTTTGGTAACCGGAACATCGGCAGATTGAACAGCGCGTCCCATCATTGGTCCGCCACTTATAATTTTTCCTGTATTTTCCGGCAATCCTCCTGCCGCTTCAATTAATGCTGAGGTTGGAGTCCCAATACGGACTTTAAAATTTGACGGCTTTGCCACACCTTTTCCTGTCACTGTGACCACGCGTTCAATCAGGGGTTTATTTTTCTGAACTGCTTCATAAACTGCATAAGCTGTCCCAACATTGCTCACAACTGCACCAACTGCAATTGGTAATCCACCCGAAGGAACTTCCTTTCCTGTAACTGCTTTAATCAACTGTTTTTCTCCACCCTGCGGATATTTAACTTTTAAAGCAACTACACTTAATCCTATATATTCTTTCGTCTTTTCCGAAAGAAGTTGAATGGCATCCGGTTTATTATTTTCTATTCCAATAACTGCCTTCTCAACTCCAAGTGCCTTCATTAAAAGCCGGGTTCCCACAAGAATTTCATCCGGTTTCTCAATCATTAACCGGTGATCAGCTGTAAGATATGGTTCACACTCCACCCCATTTATTAAAAGTATATTTGCTTTCATTCCTTTAGGCGGAACCAGTTTTACATGCGTAGGAAAAGTTGCACCTCCAAGCCCAACAATTCCAGCTTCCTGTATTTTATTAATGATATCCTGCCCATCAAGATTGAAGTCTTTTACAATTTTTTCTGAAAGATCGATCTCATTCAGCCATTCATCACCTTCGACATCAATATAAAAACCCTGTTTAGGATAGCCCGAACTATCAGCAGAAAAATCAATCTTTTTTATTTTTCCTGAAACCGGAGAATGGATATTTGTTGAAACAAAACTACTGCTTTTGGCGAGCAGTTGTCCAACTCTAACCGAATCACCCCGGTTAACAACTGGTAATGCAGGTGCACCAATATGCTGAGCCACAGGCACAAATACTGATTTTGGAAGCGGTAAAACTTCAATTGGCTTTCCGGCTGAAAATTTATTTCCGGGAGGATGTACTCCTCCCAATTTGAACGTTTTTAACATTCCTGATTTAATTTGCTGTACTACACTCTTCTTTTTCTTCTTTCGCTATTTTCCTTGGAGGAAAATTCAGTTCGAGAATGGAATTTGTTGGACAAACCGGCGGACATTTCCTGCACAATTTACACTTGTCGGAATCAATATAAGCCAGGTTGTTTTCTATTGTTATTGCATCGTATTTACATTCTTTAGCACACTTTCCGCACCCTATACATGCAACACTGCAAGCCTTACGTGCAACTCCTCCTTTATCCTGATTACGACAGGCAACAACAACTTTCCTGTATTTCGGGAACTTCTTGCGCAATTCAATCAGGTCTTTCGGACATGCTTCAACACATGCACCACAAGCCACACATTTTTCATCGATAATTAATGGAACTCCCAGACCTTCACGCAAATCGATTGCACCAAAATCACAGGCATCATAACAGTCGCCATGTCCGAGACAACCGTACTGACAATCAGAATCTCCGCTATAAACCAATGATTCGATTGCACAAGTTGATGCACCATCGAAATTGCTGGTTTTTGGCCGGTGGTCACAGGTTCCGTTACACCGGATAAATGCAACACGAGGATCTTGCTTCACCGCTTCGAGCCCTAAAATTTCGGCAACACCTTGCATTGTTTCGTTTCCTCCAACCGGACAAAAAAGATCAGCCAGCTCCGTTGAATTCACTGTTGCCTCAGCAAAAGCGCGACATCCGGCAAAACCACAACCACCGCAATTGGCACTCGGTAAAGCTGCTTCAACCAAATCAATCCGTGGATCTTCAAACACTTTGAATTTTTGTGCAACAAAGTACAATATCACTGCAGCAGCGGTACCTATCACACTTAAAGTGGCTATTGTATATAAAACTGTCATACTCATAAACTATCCTCTTTCTTCAACTTCAAACCTGAATACCTTTTTAAAATAATGACGAAAAAAATATAACGTGATATAGTAAGGAATAAGAATGAACAAAGATAACAATCCTGCTTTTGCTTCATTTTCTGTAATAATCTGAGCAATGATTAATGTGGAAAATACCAGAACAAATGGAAGTCCGTAACCATAAAACAACGCCTTAAATCCCTGCGATTCCTGAAATACAACAGTTACTTCCTGTCCCGGCAAATAATCTTGTTTGAAATTACTAATTTCAATCTCCTTTTCTTTTGAATCAGACATATTACAAGCTCCTTTAGCATGGCATGAAGAACATGCCGATTCATTCAAAACTGTCACTATCATCGAGTTTCCATCAACTTCCTTAACAAATGCCTTATGTTTGATGTCTGTTTTCGTAAACCTTATTTTTGCTATATCCAGGTTGCAAATTTAGTTATTTATTTAAACTCAGACATGCCAGAAATAGGATTTATTTGAAATTCTCCAATTTATAAATAATCTAATTTAAAGGAATGGATAAGTCAGTTCCAATCAAAAAACACAACGATATAATTGTACTGTTAAATGAAAAAATGCGGACACAAGAAATTAAAGAAAAGTTTTAATTTTAATTCTCTGCAATTGAGGTTCTTATTTTGGAACTCACTTTAAACTGTCTAAAAAACTTGCAAATAAAGCCAGTTACAGTTAAATTTGGAGGATAAACATGAAAGTTCATTGAATAAATAATATTTTCCGCATCGATTCAACAGTTGGTAAACTCAACAGTTTTTATTAAACCGAGTTAGCTCAAAGGTTGCTAAGACAGGCCTGCGTAGTTCCGACAAAAGTCGGAATGAGTCGAAAGACCACTGGAAGTCTGAACAGCCAGGCGCTCAAATCCTGTTCATCAGGGGTTTTACGCAAACGGAATTGATGCGGATTTTTTTTATCCTTTAGTGAAGCTTTTCGAAATGAGAAGCAACACAAGCAATGAGCTCATAAACAGCGAAATTCGCGCTATAAAATCACCATATTTTACGTAAAAAGTCAATTTGTCATTTACGTTGATTTTCCCTTTTACAGCTGTTTCAATCCACCAACCGGTTGCCTGCGATACATCTCCACGTTGATTTATAAAACAGGAAATTCCGGTATTTGCTGCACGTGCGATACTTCTGCGGGTTTCTATTGCCCGTAATCTTGCAAACGACATATGTTGTTTATATCCCGGGGTATTGCGCCACCAACCGTCATTTGTAATTATAAAAATAAGTTGTGCTCCCTTTTTAACATACTCCGTAATGTATTCGCCAAAAATTGATTCGTAACAGATAACAGGTGCAGTTTTAGTTCCGTCACTTGCCTCAAAAACTGACGGTTCTTTCTGTCGCCCCAGGCTTCCCGACGTTCCACCAATATCGATTACGATTTCTCTAAGAAAACCAAGATATTTCATAAAAGGCATTTTCTCAACTCCAGGTACAAGTATCGATTTATGATATATTTGTGGTTCGCCATTTCTTCCAATAAAAACTGCAGTATTAAACACATCAAACGTGACATTATTTCGGGTTCGCGATGTTGCCGGAGCAGTTTTACGATCCGAATAAATCTTACTTGAAGAGACACCAAAAACAAGTTGGGCTTTTTTATAATCCCTCATCCAGTTTACCAACTGCTGATATTGCCTGTTACTTTCAAGCTGATTTTCATTCCAGTCGGGGTAGCGTTCAAAAACTGTTTCAGGACCAATGACATAATCAGTTTCATCATCTGTTTTTGTTTCTGCAAGGCTTACAAATTTTTCAAGCTTTTCATTTTCGGCTGCTTCATCATATCGCTCAGAATAAGGATTTATATTGGGCTGAACAATAACAATATTCCGGGGATTTTCCTTTTCTTCATAATTCGAATAGAGAGAGGCTGAAATTAAAACCGGCACAACAATAAAAATCAAAATGATTGCGCTTTGAAATATCACCTGCAGACTTCCTGATTTATCCATCACTTTAACCGCCAATCTGAAGATTAATACATTCATCAATAAAACCCATAGCGAACCTCCAAGGTAACCTGTGAATTCAAACCACTGGATGATTTTTACATTGTTTGCAAATCCATTTCCAAGGGTTAACCATGGCCATTCAATATCCCAGTGAAAATGAAAATATTCAAAAGAAATCCAGAAAACCACAAGTGCCAGGTAACCCAAACCAGCTTTAAAAATCCGCCGGGAAAGGTGTGCCAGCCACCAGATTAAAGACATTAAAACAGAATTGGCTACAATTGCCAAAGTTGCTCCGATTACTGTTGCATAGGCAATCCACCATGTTGTAATTAAATTCCAGGTTATCATCGCCAAAAATACATACCAAAAAAAAGCAATGCTTCGGTACCTGTTTTTGTTTTCAGTAAAGAAATGTTCAAGAAACAGCAGTGGAATAAATGCAACAAATAATGTCCAGCCAGGAAATCCCAACCACGCAAGACTTAAAAGTACTCCTGAAAAAACAGACAGAAACAAACGAAAAATACGAGTCATTTTATATTGATTTTTCTGCAAAAACAGCCTTCTTCCTTTTCTTTGCCGGTTCAAAAACAAAATCTACTTTTCCCACAACCAATCCGCCCCACCATGCCTGATTTACAATTACCTGCCCTCCGGATTTGTTTTTTACCGAAAGTGGTTCTTCCAAATAAGAATGTGTATGAGCGCCTGCGATCAAATCGGTAGAAGAAGTTTCAGCGGCAATTATTAAATCGTTTATTTTACTTTCTTCATAATGCAATCCAAGATGAGACAAACAAACAACAAGATCACACATTTTTTCATTTTTTAAAAACGACTCCATTTCTACAGCCACATGTAAAGGATCAAGATAAATTGTGTTTCCGAAGTTCTTTTTGTCTACCAATCCTTTCAATTCAATTCCCAAACCATAAACACCGATTTTAATTCCCGAACGGTTAAAAATTTCCCAGCGCTTAAATTTACCGGCAAGTATTGTATCCGAAAAATCGTAATTCGAGATGACAAGTGGAAATTGTGCAAACGACAGCGCCTCTGAAATCCCGGTAAGTCCGTTGTCGAATTCATGATTTCCAATTGTTCCTGCATTGTAACCGGCGGCACTCATCAGTTTTAAAATCAGTTCTCCCTTATAATAATTAAAATACGGCGTTCCCTGAAACATATCTCCTGAATCGAAAAGCAGGGTATTTGGATTCTCTTTCCTGCACTGATCTGCCAATTCTGCAATTTTAGCTATTCCTCCTTTTCCTGCATATTTTGGATTTGTTCCTGTAAAAGGTTCAATGTGGCTGTGGATATCATTCGTATGTAAAATTGTAATCGTTATATTATCTTCACCGGCAAAAAGATTGGAAGGAAAAAACCCAGCACCAATACCAACCGCTCCGGCACTAACCGTACGAACAAAATTTCTCCTATTCATATACAATCCTCCCGTCAGCATTGGCAGTTAGCATTTCCCCATCCTGCTGTTTATTTTCCATAAAAGAAATAATAACGTTCCTGATTTTTTTACCACTTTCAACCAACTCACTTCGCCTGGTCAGGATTTCCAAATCGTCGCCTCCGCCTGCCACATAATCATTTGTAACCAGCCAGTAATCAGCAACCGGATTTAATGGGATTTCATTTATTTTCACCTGAATTGCTTTATTATCAGAAATTACAAATTGAACTCCCCCGACACTATCGCCGCCTCTTTCAGCGATAATATTTAAAAAATCCTGAAGTTGTATTCCTGTAAGTTTTAGAAATACCATTTCATTTTCAAATGGCATGAGTTCATAAATTTTACCAACAGTAATTTCACCTTCGGGTAAAAAAGTTCGAATTCCTCCGTAATTTACATACGAAACATCGGGCTGAAAACCGAACCCTGAATTTTCTGTTTCTTTTTTCCCTTCAGCCAGTAACAAATCAGCTAAAAAATTAGTCAGGCTGCTTTCAGGTTTATTCTTTATCATTTCATTTTCTGAAACAGAAATTACCCTGGACATGTCCTTTTCAATCGTTTTTTTATATGGAAGATAAATTTGTACAATTCCGCTGTCGATATCGTTAATATTATCGGAAACCTCAATATTTGCGGCGTTAACGTCAGTCTGAACAAAATGAGGATTGCAGGAAAACAGAAAAAGAATATAAGTTATCAACAACATATAGCTGAAAGTTCGTTGCATAAGCATTGGTTAAAATAAAAACAAACAATTATTTTAGTGTCAACTTACAAATTCAAACTAAAAAAGTCTGATTTAAGCATGTTCGGTTCAAACTTACATATAAAAAAATTCACGACGTTTTTTTTAACATTTTTTTTAGCCGGTGTATTCATTCCACTGCAAAGCCTGGCGCAAAACAGGGAAGTTGTTGCCGAAAAAGGCGAAGGAATT
Organism: uncultured Prolixibacteraceae bacterium; assembly: GCA_963816685.1. Lineage (GTDB taxonomy): Bacteria > Bacteroidota > Bacteroidia > Bacteroidales > Prolixibacteraceae > CAVYUC01. Next base: position 242,211 of record CAWFMB010000013.1, read on the forward strand.
TACCGGCTGCTAACAAGAAACGGATTGGATGTCTCTTCCAGTTTAAAATCTTTTATTGAACTGAATAAAGAAAATTTAGGCAAAGATAATTCACTGCTTGCCGGAGTTACCTATAAACTTCCGGTAACAGAGGAAGAAACTTATTCTGAGACTCCCGCAACAGGCACAGCTTCAACTATGCATTTTGATATCTTCGGAAAAAAATATGCAGATGTTGAAATAGTAAGCACTCAATTAAAAGGAGCCGTATATTATTTAATGGCAGGACATGGAGGTCCGGATCCGGGAGCAGTGGCAAAATACAATAATCAACTTTTATGCGAAGATGAATATGCTTATGATGTAACTATCCGGCTGGCCCGGAATCTTATTTCAAACGGGGCGTCCGTTTATATGATAACCCGGGATCCGAATGACGGAATCAGGGACGAAAGTTATTTGAAAGCTGATAAAGATGAGATTTGTTATTTCGACCAGGTTATTCCTTTGAATCAATTAAAAAGATTAAGACAACGAACTGATGCGGTAAATAGTTTGTATCAAAAAAACAAAGGAACATTTCAGCGGATGGTTGCCATTCATGTTGATTCAAGAAGCCGGGGAGAACATATCGATGTCTTCTTCTATCATGACAAACGCAGTGAAACAGGGGAAAAAGCCACAAGAATTCTTCAAAAAACTTTTCAGGATAAATACGATATCCATCAACCGGGACGGGGATATCATGGTACTGTTTCTACCCGAAATTTATATGTTGTTAAAAATACTTATCCTGTTGCAATTTATATCGAATTAGGTAACATTAATCACCTGCGCGACCAAAAACGCTTTATTGTAACCAACAACAGACAAGCAGTTGCCAACTGGCTCACCGAAGGTTTAATAACAGATTTCAAAACAAATAAATAAAGCAAAGCTTTAACAGAGACTATTTTTTGTCTGGATTTAATTTCTGATTTGTTGTATTCAATAACTGCTGAATCATATTTTTACAGAAACTAATTTTACAAAAATATGAAGATAAAATTGTTTCAGTCACTGATTTTACTTTTGTTAATATTTGCCTGCACCGATAAAAACAAAACTAAAGAAAAACCCAATATTCTCTTCATTTTTGCAGATGATCAAACATATCAGGGAATACATGCTTTTGGTAACACTGAAATTATTACCCCAAATCTTGATTTACTGGTTCATTCAGGAGTAACATTTACACATTCCTACAATATGGGAGCGTGGAACGGAGCAGTTTGCATGGCAAGCCGTGCAATGCTGAATACAGGAAGATTCCTATGGCATTCGAAAGATGCTGCTGATAATGGATATGCCGGTTATCCGGAAAAATATTTGTTTTGGTCGCAAATAATGGAAAGAGCCAGTTATGAAACTTACATGAGTGGAAAATGGCATGTAAATTTTCCAGCCGATTCTATTTTCAAACAGGTATCAAACATTCGCCCGGGAATGCCGGAAACTGTTGAAGAAGCTTACAACCGGCCTGTTTCTCCCGGGGATACAGCCTGGCTGCCCTGGCACAAAAAAAACGGAGGATACTGGGAAGGTGGCAAACACTGGAGTGAGGTTGTAGGAGATGATGCAATTCGATTTTTGGCACAGACAAAAAATAGCAAAAATCCATTTTTTATGTACCTGGCCTTTAATGCCCCTCATGATCCCCGCCAATCACCGAAAGAATTTGTTGAAAAATATCCAATTGAAAACATTTCGGTTCCTGCATCATTTGCAAAAATGTACCCATACAAGGATAGCATTGGTTGCGGACCTGATTTACGTGATGAAAAACTGGCTCCATTTCCACGTACAGAATATGCAGTCAAAGTCCATCGTCAAGAATATTATGCTATTATTACTCATATGGACCAGCAAATTGGCCGGATTATTTCTTATCTGAAGAAAACCGGAAAAGATAAAAACACCTACATTTTATTTACTGCAGATCATGGACTTGCCATTGGTAATCACGGACTTTTTGGAAAACAAAATATGTACGACCACAGCATGCGAGTTCCGTGTATAATAGTTGGTCCGGATATTCCTCAAAATGAAAGAAGAGATGTTCAGGTTTATTTACAGGATTTAATGGCTACATCGCTGGACCTTGCAAAAATCAACAAACCTGAATATATTGAATTTAACAGTTTATTACCACTGATTAAAAATAAAAATATCCAAATTCAATACCCCGAAATTTATGGAGCCTATATGAATCTTCAACGAATGATTAGAACAGATAAATATAAACTAATTGTATATCCAAAAGCCAAAACTCTTTTGCTGTTTGATTTGGAAAAAGACCCGCTTGAACTAAATAATCTTGCATATTACACCGAATATTCCACCCGGTTGGAATCATTGGCGATTCGATTAAAAAAACAACAAAAGCAAATGAATGATTCACTTGATCTCCATCCTTATTTTCCAAAACTTTTTTAAAACCAGAAAAATTAAAATGCATCAGCAGCATTTACTATTTATCTAATTTTCAATAAAATAATAAACTCCGAATAATTATTATAAAATTTTTTTTAGAATATCTTGGGAATATTACATTTTAATTTTACATTTGTAAGGCAATACGTTCTGTATTGCTTGTGTGTTTGGGGGTTAACATTAATGAAGGGCGGCTGTTGAGCTGCCCTTTTCTTTTAACACAATTTAAAATATTCCTTTTAATTTATTTTCTAAAATGTAATTTGTAATAATTCCAATTTTGGTATCAACAAAAATGGGAAGCATTTCTGCTTCCCATTTTTGTATTTTCAGAGCTGTAAATTCTATTCTTCTCTGGCTTTCCTTGACGAATAATTAATGTGTAATGCTGCTGCTTTTCTAAGCTCCTGCTTAATATCAGTTACAATACCCATTTTAGTATTTTCATCCACTTTCAGAGAAGTAATCATCATAGGTCTTTCCTCTTCAGCCCTTGCTTCTCTTTCAGCAATCACGAAATCAGTGATATCGCCAACACTTGCAAATTGATCATTCAGCTGTATCCTTGGTGCAACACCAAACGTTTTTTGATATTGCTGCAACGGTTCACCAACATAAATATAACTTACAAGTGATTTTTTCTCCAGCTTACTTAATTCAGTAGCTTCCGGAAGCTTTACCTGCACTTTTAAAGTTACTTCGCGCATGGTAGTACTTACCATGAAGAAGAACAATAACATGAACACGATATCCGGTAGCGAAGCTGTTGAAATTGCAGGAAGCTCTTTACCTCCCTTTTTTCTAAATTTACTCATAATTATTAACCTCCTACCTTTTTAGGTTCAGCTTCTGAGATTCTTGAAGGATAAATGTCGCGAATTGCCTCCTGCTGTTCACTTTCCAGCTGATCGTAAGGTTTATTAAATCTTTCTTTCGCTAATTCGTCCCTTAATTCATTAATGGCAGCAACCAGTTCGTTTTGAACAGCGATGTATGTACCGTATCTTGTACCAACATCATTTCGCAGGGAAATAACACCCTTTGTCACCATTACTTCTCCGAAGTAAGGTACCTCAACAGGTTCTTTTTCCGGCAAATCTTCTGAATTGGCAGGATTTGCCATAAATTCCTTTGCTCTTTCCCTTAAGTTATCGATACTTTCATACTCACCTTCCACAAGTAAATCATTATTCCTGTTCACGTTAACAACAAAAACATTTCGTTCTTTAATTTGCTGATCGTCTTCAGGTTGTTCTTCTTGCCATTGTGGAAGTCTTCTTTCCAATCCGCTGTCAACGTCCATCGTGGTTGTTACCAGGAAAAAGATGAGCAGCATAAAAGCAATATCTGCTAAAGATGCTGATGGTACTTCTGGTGTTTTTCTAGCCATAATATTTTATTTCCTGTTTAATTACCACGTATTTAAATTAATCAAATAATCTGGTTACGGGCGATAAAATAATTGCAAGGACTGCAAGGCCCAGCATTATATATGTCAATATCAACCCTGCATCGATTAATTTGGCTACTTGTGGGGTTAAGGTTCCATCGTTTATAAATTTCTGTACACCCATGAATTGCGGAATTGCATCGGATGCAAGTAAATAGGAAACAAGAACCACCACACCAAGAAAAACGAGTGAGATCAATGTGCTTTTGGCCGATTTAATATCAGAAAATGTATGTATCAAGCCAAAAATGATTGCGATTCCGGCTCCAATAGCCAAAAGTATGTAGGCCCAGATGATGTTGGTATTTACCCAACCCGCCATTGTAGGATCCTGATCATTTTCGCTTATATTAACCATCAGCGAAACTACAAGAATGGCTGAAATTATTATCAGGCCCCACAGTAAAATAGTAACTATTCTTCCTGTTTTAAACATTTCTTATCTATTTTTCAAGTTATGTTTTACCAACAAGTCCAGGAGTGATATTGATGCATCTTCCATGTTGTTGATAATACTGTCAATTTTTGAAACACAGTAGTTATAGAAAATTTGAAGGATAATTGCAACAACAAGACCACCCACTGTTGTAATCAATGCGACTTTAATACCACCGGCAACCAGTGAGGGAGAAATATCCCCTGCAACTTCAATAGCATCGAAAGCGCCAATCATACCAATTACTGTTCCCATGAAACCAAGCATCGGTGCAAGAGCAATGAAAAGAGCAATCCAGCTCAATCCTTTTTCAAGCAAACCAGCCTGAACACCGCCATAGGAAATAATTGATTTCTCAACAACTTCGAGTCCGTGGTCAGCCCTGTCGAGTCCCTGATAAAAAATACTTGCAACCGGACCGCGGGTTTTACGACAAACATCTTTTGCTGCCTCAACACCGCCACTATCAAGAGCTTCTTCAACTCTGACCAACAGTTTTTTGGTGTTGCTGGTTGCAAGGTTCAGGTAAAGTACCCTTTCAATTGCAAAAGCAAGTCCCAAAATCAATGTAATTAATACGAATGACATAAATGTTGGGTTTCCTTCAATAAAAATTTGTTTCAACTCGCTGTGCAACGAGCGACCTTCTTCAGCAGCTGCTGCGGCTTCTTCCTGTACATCAGCTGCCATTTCAACCTGTTGGGCAGGTTCTGCCGCCGTTGTGTCTTGTGCAGCTGCAGCATCTTGTGCAACTACAGCATTGGATGCCATAAAAAACAGCATCCCTGATACTGCTATTAACGCGAATAGTCTTTTCATAATTAATTTTAATTTTTAATTAATAATTTTCTTGGTTTTGATTTATTTATTATCGAATTCTTCAATTCTTTTTTCTGCAAGATAATACGTCTTTTCCACAATAATGCAAATATACCAATTATTTATGAACCAAATCTCTCTAATAGCGGAGAGAGGGGGATTCGAACCCCCGGTTCCGTTTTGCGGAACACACGCTTTCCAGGCGTGCCAGTTAAGCCACTCCTGCACCTCTCCTGTTTTTCTGGCATGCCCAAAATTAAGGGCTGCAAAATAATAAAAAATTACGAAAAAAAAATAATGCTATACACTTATTTCCCCTCTGAGGTTTTTATTGAGATAGATTTTAATCTGGTCGTTCGGTAAGCCTTGTCCCAGTAAAAACATTAGCTTGGTAATTGCTGCTTCGGTTGTCATATCTTTTCCTGAAACTACTCCTGCATTCAGCAATTCAAGGCTTGTTTCATACTGACCCATCGAAACACGGCCACCTTCACACTGAGTAATGTTCAGAACGATTATATTTTTTTGAATTGCCTTTTTAATCCCGTTTATCAACCACCTTGATGTGGGAACATTACCCGAACCAAACGTTTCGAGTACTACACCTTTTAATCCCCGGATATTAAGGATGGACGTAAAAACATTCCTGCTTATTCCCGGAAACATTTTTAAGATTACCACATTTGTATCAAAATCCTGATTTACTTTTAATATTCCCTTATTTTCGGTATAATAAATGTATTCTGTACTAAACCTGATATCAATCCCGGCAACTGCCAGTGAAGGATAATTGACCGAATGAAATGCACTGAATTGATCTGCATCGCGTTTTACTGTTCTGTTGCCACGGTACAATTTATAATCAAAAAAAATACAAACTTCCGGGACCATACTCACTCCATTTTTTTTTGCTGCTGCAATTTCTACTGAAGTGATCAGATTTTCTTTTCCATCGGTTCTTAATATTCCAATTGGCAATTGTGAGCCGGTCAAAATCACCGGCTTATCCAGGTTTTCAAACATAAAACTCAATGCCGAGGCAGTATATGCCATCGTATCGGTGCCATGCAAAACAACAAAACCATCAAAAAGATTGTAGTTCTTTTCAATTGTCCGGGCAATCTTAATCCAAACCGAAGGACTCATGTTTGACGAATCGAGAGGTGGATCGAATGTAATCGTTTTTATGTTGTAATTGAATTTATTTAATTCTGGTATTTCTTCCTTTATCTGGTTGAACTTAACCGGCCCAAGAGTTCCCGATTCAGGATGTTGCACCATTCCGATTGTGCCTCCTGTATAAATTATCAAGATTGAGGTTTTCAGGTTATCGGCTTTTGACAAATTGTCCGGTGTAAAAGTCATACTTCTATGTATTGCACTAAATTCCAAAAAGATCTCTTGCATTTGCTGAAGTAGTATCGGCAACTTCTTCCACTGAAACATCCAGGATTTCAGCTAATTTTTGGGCAGTATATACCAAATATGAAGTTTCATTGCGGCGGCCTCTTTTAGGAACAGGTGCCAGATAGGGTGCATCAGTTTCAAGAACAAGATTTTGCATTCCCACATTTTTAATCATCTCTTCAAGATTACTGTTTTTAAAAGTAACCACTCCTCCAATCCCTAAAAGAAATCCCAAATCCACAACTTTTTGTGCTTCCTTTTGACTTCCCGAAAAACAATGAAATATTCCTTTCAAAGTGCCGTCCTGCTCCTCTTTTACTATTTTATATACTTCTTTAAATGAATTTCGAATATGAATAACCAGCGGGAGCTGATTTGATTTTGCAAGTTTTACCTGGTAACGAAATGCATCTTCCTGCTGGTGTATATATGTACGATCCCAGTACAAATCAATACCAACTTCTCCAATACCATAGAATTTCCTCTTGTCCATCCAATATTCAAGCGCTTCAAGTTCTTCCTTATAATCATCGGCAACAGAAGTAGGATGCAACCCCATCAAAGGGAAACATAAATGAGGATAGGAATCACTTAAATCAAGCAACCGTTTTACAGAACCTGAATCGATATTCGGCAGAATGATTTTTTTTATATCGTTGTCGTATGCCCGTTGAATTACTTCATCAATATCCTGCACGAATTCTTCCGAGTAAATATGAGCGTGTGTATCAATCAGCATGTCAAAATATTAATTTCGACAAATGTATAAAAGTGTTTTATCCTGATGCGGGTTTGTATTTTATCAATAGATTAAATTTCACATCTCATTAACACCCGGTCAATGGATTAAACAATTCCCTGGGCAAGCATTGCATCGGCAACTTTAACAAAACCGCCAATATTTGCACCTTTTACATAGTCAACATTGTTTCCTTCGGTACCGAATTTAACACAGGTGTCGTGAATATTTTTCATAATCAGCTTCAACCGGGCATCCACTTCTTCGCGCGGCCAGTTGATACGCATGCTGTTTTGTGACATTTCAAGCCCGGATACCGCTACACCACCGGCATTTACCGCCTTTCCGGGAGCATATTCAATCGTCTCGCCCAGGAATTCCACTGCATCTGCAGTGCAACCCATATTGGATGCTTCAGCAACAAGAAAGCAACCATTTTTAACCAGTTCCTTTGCATCTTCAAGATGTAATTCATTTTCGGTAGCACATGGCATGGCAAGATCCACCGGAACTAACCATGGCCGCTTGCCGGACTCAAACTGAACCTTGAATTCACGGGCATAAGGTTCAACAATATCGTTGTTGCTGGTTCTTAATTCAAGAAGATAATCCACTTTGTCGCCTTTGATACCCTCAGGATCATAAACATATCCATCGGGGCCGGAAATGGTAACCACTTTGCCCCCCAACTCATTTATCTTTGTAATTGCGCCCCAGGCAACATTTCCAAAACCTGATACTGCAACTTTCAACCCTTCCATGTCTTTTCCCATCCGGTGCAACATGTGTTGTGCAAAATAACCGGCACCAAATCCTGTAGCTTCAGGCCGGATTAAACTTCCCCCCCAGCCTAACCCTTTTCCGGTTAAAACACCCGTAAATTCGTTTTTCAATCGTTTATACTGACCAAATAAATATCCGATTTCGCGGCCGCCAACTCCAATATCACCTGCCGGAACATCAGTATTTGGACCAATATGACGATACAATTCAGACATAAAAGACTGGCAGAACCGCATGATTTCAGCGTCTGTTTTTCCTTTTGGACTGAAATCGGATCCCCCTTTTCCTCCACCCATTGGTAAAGTTGTCAGACTATTTTTAAAAGTCTGCTCAAATCCGAGAAATTTAAGAATACTCAAATTTACACTTGCATGAAAACGTAAACCCCCTTTATACGGCCCTAAAGCAGAATTAAATTCCACCCGGTAACCACGGTTTACCTGAACATTTCCTCGATCATCAGTCCATGGAACCCTGAACATGATTACGCGTTCAGGTTCCACCATCCGGCCTAAAATATTGGCACTTTCGTAACGTGGGTTTTTTACATAAAAATCCCAAACTGATTCAATCACCTCTTCAACTGCCTGATGAAACTCTCTTTCTCCGGGAGTTCTGTTTTCAAGATTTGAAATAAATTCGTTTATTCCTGTTTTCATCTGAATAAATTGTAGTAAATGTATTTGTTTTCCAATGATATAAATGTAACAATTCAGTTTTGCCCTCCATTGTCCGCCAAAACTCGCCCCGGGGAATCATGAAATGTTACTGACCTGATTTCATTTAAATATAATTTGTCAAATTTAGATAACTTAAAATTTAAAAAATAATTTTAATTACATAATTCAACATTTAATTAAACATTGATATTCAGAAGAATACATTCAAAAAAAAGATGTTAAAAAGCAGAATCTGACAATCGTCAGTTTTTAGGAAGCAAAAAAAGGCCCCTCCTGATAACAGGAAGAGCCAATGAATTTTATTGGGATGACAAGTTTTACATCATTCCGCCCATTCCACCCATTCCGGGGCCACCGCCACCATGCATTGGTGGATTTTCTTCTTTTTCTTCAACAATCACAGCTTCTGTTGTAAGGAACATCCCTGCAATTGAAGCAGCATTTTCCAGGGCCACACGGGTAACTTTGGCAGGATCGATTACTCCGGTCTCATACAGGTTTTCGTACTTATCGGTACGGGCATTGTAACCATAATCATCTTTCCCTTCTTTAATTTTTTGAACTACAACTGCACCTTCTTTGCCTGCATTTGCAACAATCTGGCGAAGTGGTTCTTCAATCGCGCGTTTAATAATATCAATACCGGTTTGTTCATCTTCATTGTCGCCTTTCAGGTCGTTAAGCGAAGAAGAAGAACGAAGATAAGCAACACCACCACCAGGAACTATTCCTTCTTCAACTGCTGCACGGGTTGCACTCAAAGCATCGTCAACACGGGCTTTTTTCTCTTTCATTTCAACTTCTGAAGCAGCACCAACATAAATTACTGCAACACCTCCGGCCAGTTTGGCAAGACGTTCCTGTAATTTTTCTTTATCGTAATCTGAAGTTGTTGTCTCTATCTGTTTTTTAATCTGTCCAACACGGGCAGAAATAGTTTCCGGTGCACCTGAACCATTTACAATTGTTGTATTTTCTTTATCAACAGTAACTTTTTCAGCTACACCCAGCATATCGAGGGTAGTTTGTTCAAGTTTCATCCCTTTTTCTTCGGTAATAACCGATCCACCTGTCAACACTGCTATATCTTCAAGCATTTCCTTACGGCGATCACCAAATCCGGGTGCTTTAACTGCGCAAACTTTTAACGAACCACGCAGCCGGTTAACAACCAAAGTTGCCAATGCTTCTCCATCTACATCCTCTGCAATAATCATTAACGGACGTCCTGCCTGGGCGGTTGCTTCCAAAACGGGAAGGAGGTCTTTCATTGTGCTGATTTTCTTATCGTGAATAAGAATGTATGGATTTTCAAGTTCAGCAGCCATTTTTTCGGCATCAGTAACAAAATAAGGCGAAATATAACCCCTGTCGAACTGCATACCTTCCACTACATCAACATAAGTTTCGGTACCTTTTGATTCTTCAATGGTAATTACACCTTCTTTGTTTACTTTATGCATTGCTTCAGCAATCAGTTTACCAATTGTATCGTCATTATTGGCAGAAATTTTGGCAACCGATTCAATTTTAGCGAAATCATCACCAATTGTTTTCGCCTGGTCAGCAATACTTTTTACAACTGTTTCAACAGCTTTATCGATACCTCGTTTTAAATCCATAGGATTTGCACCGGCAGCGACATTTTTCAAGCCAACATTAATAATTGACTGCGCCAAAACAGTTGCAGTAGTGGTACCGTCACCTGCATCGTCGCCTGTCTTTGAAGCAACTTCTTTAACCATTTGAGCACCCAGATTTTCGTAGGCGTCGGCTAAATCAATTTCTTTTGCTACTGTAACACCATCTTTTGTAATTAATGGTGCACCAAATTTTTTCTCGAGAACAACATTTCGTCCTTTAGGTCCCAACGTTACTTTTACAGCATTTGCCAGCTGGTCAACGCCGCTTTTTAACCTGTCGCGGGCTTCAATGTCGAATTTAATTTCTTTTGCCATACTATTTACTTTTTTTTGATTTTAATTAAGCGATGTACAAAACGTCAGTTTGTGACATTAACAAGTAATCTTCTCCTTCGATGTTCAACTCTGTACCGGAATATCTCCCGTAAAAAACAACATCTCCAACTTTCAGTTCCATGGGCTCATCTTTTTTGGCTGCACCCGCTAAAACTACTTTTCCTGCCTGAGGTTTTTCTTTTGCTGAATCGGGAATAATAATTCCACTTGATGTTTTTTCTTCGGCGGCCTGTGGTTGAACCAAAATTTTGCCTGCCAGAATTTTACCTTTTAAATCTGCCATAGTTGTTCAGTTTTATTCAATTAAACATTTTAATATTTTCAAAAATCGACACACTCGTGTATCATAATCCATGCCATCGGACGGTAACCCTGAATCCGGTCTAAAAACTGGACAAAATAGCATTTTGATTAAATCAGCTTTGAGCAGAACTTCAACTAAGACAATGAAATTCAAACCTATAATCATGATGACACTTATTCTGACAGGCTGACAGGGGAATTCAGTTTGCGGAAGTCAGATACAGGTGAAAGAGGTAAAATCCTTAATGTTCCTTTTTACAGGAGTATAAAAAATATCATTGTTGTCTGGGTAAAATATCATGAAAATTACTTTTGTAATATTTCGCTGTACTGCAGCTAATTTAAGCGGCTACACCACACAAATATTTGTAGCAGAATTAAAATTATTGGACAGGCTTTATTTTACACCCTCAACCCATTTCGAACTGACAGATAAAAAGTTCCTTGAAACACTAATGAAAACCAGATATAAAAAGGACTGTTCAACCATGGTTCAATTCTATATCATACTCGAAGTAATCTCATACTAAATTCGCACTAAATTCGCATTAAATTCGCAAAATTGCGAATTTAATGCGAATTTAGTGCGAATTTAATACGAATTAAATACGGCGAAAGAATAAGGATGGCCCTGGTATGATCCCGGGGACATAAGAAACGGGACGAAATCCGACAAGTAAATTTTACATGGTCATTGCAACGCAGGACACCATTTAAAAGTACCGTCAATTTTGAAAAAACAGGAAAACGAAAAATCCCTGTACCGTTAATCAGTGTATGATGATGTTCTGTTTGGGTTACATCAGGCTGGTTAAACAAGGAAAAGCCATTTACCGGCTTACCGGATAAATGGCTTTTCCTTCACTGTCGTGAATTTATTTTATTGTCCGTTTCCTTCTTCAGAAGCAGGAGCCGGAGTATTTTGCTCTGGTGCTGTTTCAGGCGGCGTGGTCGGGAAATTGGGAACCTGTGTAGGATCTACAGCATTTTCGATTTGTTCCTGTACACGTGACTTTTCTTCAACATACTCACGTGGAATAAACGCTGAACCTAAAATAGCCAGAACGAGTAATGAACCAGCTAAAACCCAGGTTGCTTTTTCAAGGAAATCGGCTGTTTTGCGTACGCCCATTACCTGCCCCGATGATTGGAAATTGCTTGCCAAACCACCGCCTTTTGAATTCTGTACCAACACAATAAGAATTAACAGAACACAAACTATAAATATTAAAACTGTTATTAATGTATACATTTCAGTACTAATTAAATGTTCTTCAATTTTTCAATTTCCTCAATTCGGGTTGCAAAGTAAATACTTTTTTCCGGATATTTCAAACTTAATTTTTGAAATGCATCAAGCGCTTTATCGTACTTCTTCTGCTCCAGATAAATCATTGCAAGAGTTTCGGTAATAATTTCATCATTTTCACTTACCGACTTATCAACTACTTCGTTATCAGAATCTTCACTATAATGGTCTCCTGTATTTTTTTCAAAACGAATGGTTGATGGTTTCGATGAAAGAAACCTGTCAATTAACGAATTGCCTGAATGTGCTCCTTCATCATTCCCCAAATCGAATGCAGGAATTTGAAATTCCTGTTGCCGGAAGTTTAATTCTGCCAATGAATTTTTGTTTAAATAATGGTGTAATTGTTTCCGGTCGGGAACTGTGACGGCTACTTTTTTTAGTATTTTTTCAAAACGGGGATCGCCTGTAATTTTAAGATTCTTTAAATAAAGTACCCAGGCCGCCTGGAAACAGGGGTGTTCTGCTGTAAGTTCCTTTAAGCCGGTTAAAGTTTCAGCATTAAATAATTCAGGATGTTCAAGTAAATTATAAAAGTCAGCTCTTTCCATTATCCTGTTTTACCAGTTGGCAATTGTTGCATTAAAAATATCCTCGTTTATTTTTTTAAGGATTTCGGGAACCAAACCATCTTCCACATCGGCAAGTGAACTTGTACTGTCAAATTCTTCGAATGCAGAGAAAGACCGTTCCACACTCTGCTCCGTATCTTTATTGTTGGTGAATTTCACTTTTATTGTAATTGTCAGCCGGTTTAAAGCTGCCAAATCTTCTTTTTGAATGGCCATTGGCCGCACTTCGTAACCGGTAATCTGTCCCTCGAATTCAAGATCGCCATTTTCCTGTACTTCGTCCAGTGAAGTCTGTCGTTGCAGTTTTTCACGCAGCGATTCGGTAAACTCCTGGCTTAGCGTCGGATTTACCAATTGTGCCCGGTTTGGAAAATAGTAAACCGAGAATGTTTTCACATCGGGTGAGATATTCGCTCCGGTAAACGAATAGGAAATTTTACAGGATGAAAAAATATACCCGGCAGTAATCAGAAGTAAAGCAAGAAAAATAACTCTTTTCATTCTTATCCTTTAATATCGTATTCTTTGATTTTCCGGTAAAGCGTCCGTTCCGAAATCCCAAGTTCCTGCGCTGCGTATTTGCGTTTGCCTTTGTGCTTTTCGAGCGCTTTTTTTATCAGTTCAATTTCTTTGTCTTCAAGTGATAATGATTCTTCCACAAACTCTTCCGTATCCTGGATATTTTCGCGATCGATGGAAGGAATATGAATCGGTTTCGAAGTGACTTCAGCCGGAGTTGTACTTCTTTCGTCATTGTATAAATTCCGGATAATCTGCGCATTGTCTCCCGAAATTGGCATATCCCGGTTTTCGATAATATCGAGCACCAGTTTTTTCAGGTCAGTCATATCGCGTTTCATATCAAACAATACCTTATACAGAATCTCCCGTTCGTTTGAAAATGATTTTTCTTCATTTTTAGATAAAAGTGCAGGAAGGTTTTTTGAATACACGGGCAGGTAACTTTTCAGTACTTCGCCTGAAATATCCCTTTCCTGTTCGATGATTGAAATTTGTTCGGTAATATTTTTCAACTGTCTGACATTTCCGGGCCAGCGGTAATTCATAAGCAAAATTTTGGCTTCATTATCCAGCCGCAACGGGGGCATTCTGTACTTTTCGGCAAAATCGCTTGCAAATTTCCTGAATAACAAATAGATGTCATCCGGACGCTGACGAAGCGGAAGAACCGTAATTGGCACAGTATTCAGCCTGTAATATAAATCCTCCCTGAATTTTCCTTCTTCTATTGCTTTTGCAATATCAATATTGGTAGCGGTGATGACCCTTACATTTGTCTTTATCACTTTTGACGAACCCACCTTTATAAACTCGCCGGTTTCCAAAACCCGGAGCAGCCGCACCTGTGTGGAAAGCGGCAATTCTCCTACCTCATCAAGGAAAATGGTACCGCCGTCTGCTTCCTGAAAATAGCCTTTCCTGTCGGAAAGTGCGCCGGTGAAGGCCCCTTTTTCGTGTCCAAAAAGTTCAGAATCAATTGTTCCTTCAGGAATTGCACCGCAGTTTACGGCAATATACTTCCCGTGTTTACGGCTGGAAAACTGATGTATTATCTGCGGAAATATCTCTTTACCTGTTCCGCTTTCACCAATAACCAAAACAGACAAGTCGGTTGGCGCCACCTGCACGGCCACTTCAATTGCCCTGTTTAAACCGGGGGAATTTCCTATAATTTCAAACCTTTGCTTTATTCCCTGAATTTCCATAGTCCATTCTGTTCAATAAAAGCACAAATTTACAATTTTTCACCGCACTATTTCCTATTGAATTTGAATTAACCTTTTTTATGCTTTAATATTCATACTCCGAAAACATGTTCATCAGGGTAGATAAGCTGCCGGAAATTATTTTAAAACCGAACTGCCCTTTTCAAACTACATTATGATTATATTTAACGCAGTGAAATTATCAGTGAATAGAAAACCCTTTTAAAAGGTATCCCTCTAAAGAATGGGAGTACGTTTTAAAACTAATATTTTAAGTCATGAAATTTATCGGAATAATACCTGCACGATATCAGTCAACCCGTTTTCCGGGCAAACCGCTTGCAATGATTAATGACAAACCCATGATTCAATGGGTTTATGAAAATGTAGCCAAAGCGCTCGATCAGGTTTGGGTGGCTACCGACGACGATCGCATTTCGGAAACGGTAAAAAAATTTGGCGGGAATGTGGTTAAAACAATGTCTACTCATAAAAGCGGCACCGACCGCAGCGCAGAAGCAGCATTAATACTTTCCGAAAACATTGATTTCGATGTGGTAATCAATATCCAGGGAGATGAACCTTTTATCATTCCGGAGCAAATCGAACAGCTAAAGTCATGTTTCACTGAAGAGGTAAAAATTGCAACGCTGATAAAAAAAATCGATTCAACAAAAGAACTTTTTAATCCAAACCGGCCAAAAGTAGTTCTCGACAACCAGCAAAACGCTATTTATTTCAGCCGCTGGCCCATTCCCTATGTCAGAGGTGAGGAAGAAAATTACTGGCTCAGGGTAAATACATTCTGGGCGCATGTTGGAATTTATGCATATAAAAAAGAGGTGCTTCATGAAATTACAAAACAGGAGCACACAAAGCTTGAAATAGCAGAATCACTCGAACAGTTGCGGTGGCTCGAAAACGGGTTCAAAATTAAAACGGCGGAAACCACACACCAAAGCATTGGAATTGACACGCCTGATGATTTGGAAGCAGCCGTAAAGTTTCTGAATGAAAACCTGAAATAAATTAATTTTTTGCAACCATTTCAAAAATAAATTGTCGATATAGTAAAAGAGGCATATTATTTGCAACCTTTGCAAAAAGAATTATTACACAGATAAAGCATGAAACAAATTATACTTATACTATTTTTTATCACATTTATATTTGCCGGTTATTCGCAAAATCAGCCGTCAGCAATCAGCAGTCCTGCAAAATTTTCAGTTAAAGAACAAAATCAGCTTGAATTAAAAGTATATCCAAATCCAACAAAAATTCAGAAAGTTAACCTTGAAATGAGCACTGATGAAATTGCAGAAATTCATTTGGTGAGCATTGTTGGAAAAGAAGTGCTTCTAAAAAAATTTGATTTTGGAGTAAGCAAATATGAAATGCAGCTTGAAAATGTTCCCGACGGAATTTACCTTATTCAGGTGATAACAACAGAAAATAAAATCCTGGTTAAAAAGCTGATGGTTTCGGGCAACTGAATTTATTCCATTTTCAATCCCGGTTAATTTCATCTGTTTTTCCCTTTTTTACGGTTTCCCTCCCTTCAAACATAAAAGAACTGATTTTAAATAGATAATAAAACAATGAGCGCGGGAAGATGCTTTCCTGAAACTTCATGAAAAGATAAATCCTGAAATTTTACCTCCACCTGTTTCGAACTTTTGCCCAGGACCGGCAGGACAACCCGCTCGGCACTGCGCATTGCAGAAGCAATTAAGTTAAAATTTTACCTGTCATTTCGCAGGGTGGTCTCAAAGTTTGTTTTTCTGATACTATCATTTGATATTTAAATATAATCATAATTATTTATGCCGTAAATCTCGTTTTGGCATTTCAAAGCGATTTCCTGTCTAACCATTACCTAATCCCTTTGATTTTTTGGCAATTTCCAGAAGCCGTTTTCCGGGAAATCAGGGGGCAAAATTTTTAGAGGCATTGTCTGCGGAAAACAGGTCACGGAAATTTTAGTTGGCAAATTCATGGAATATTAGCGCCGCGTAAAAACAGGTGAATTTAAAAGCTGCTTAACTGGTTGGTAATGATTTAGCTTATGCCCTTCAACCTCTTTTAAACTCAACAAGGATGAATATTTTTAACTGTATGTTTTATCTTTATAAAAAATTGAAGAATATTCATTTTTTCGGTTTTGAAAGAGTTTTTTTATTTCATCCTGTAGTAAAAACGTTGAATATGAAATCCATAAGTCGAATCTTTATTGTCATTTTGATTGTACAGTGCTGCTTATCCGGTTTTGCCCAAACTAAAAAGAACCGGATGCAACAGGTTAAATATCTTACAGAATACGAACAGCAGACACTTGCCGACAATAATCTTCCTGTTTTAATGCCATACAACCGCTGGATTTCACCGGCAGGTTTTCAGATTTATTTTGGCGATAAGGAACTTGAAAACCATGCACTCGATTGTGCGGCTTCGCCCGACGGAAAATGGATTGCTGTGGAAGGACGCTATTCCATTGTACTGCTTTCTGCCGAAACAAATAAAATTGTGGAACGAGTCCCCCTGAAAGATTTACTAAAAGAGAGTGCGATGAATACTTTCTCGGGAATCAGCTGGAGGAAAACAGGCGATGATTATGAATTGTACTGGAGCGTTTCGGGGGACAAATCATATGTTGTGAAAGCAATATGGAACGGACGCAAACTAAAACTGGCGGATACCTTCGAATTTAAAGCAGAACCGCCAGCCCAAACAGCCCTTCCCAATGAAGTAATTGTAGCCTCGGAAAATGAAATTCCGGTGTTTTTTGTGGTACTCAACGGAAACAATAAGCTGGTAAAAGGCAATGCAGAAACGGGAGAAATCATTTGGTCGGTTCCAACCGGAGTAGCGCCTTTTGGAGTGATAAAAGCTGCCGGCAAAATTTATGTCACCAACTGGGCCGGCGCCATTCCTGATGAAAATGATAAAAATGTAGCCGGGGTGCCCTGGGGAAGAGCAAAAGTTGATCCCGAAACCGGCGCGACACGCGAGGGAACTGTATCCGTTTTCAATGCAGCTGATGGAAGCTTGTTAAAGGAAATTAAAGTTGGACTGCACCCCAATGACATCATTTCAAGCCCGGATGAAAGTTTTGTGTATGTAGCCAATGCAAACAGCGATGCAGTGTCTGTAATCAATACTAAAACGAATGAAATTGTTGAAACCATTCCAGTCAGGCTGGGTGAGGAAGAAAATCCATACTTTGGCGATTCTCCCAATGGGTTGGGAATTTCGGGCGACGGTAAAACATTGTATGTTGCCAATGGGATGGACAATGCATTGGCAGTTGTTGATTTAGGTGAAAAAGCTTCGGCAGCAGCTACAGGCAGTAAAAGCAAAATCTCAGGATTTATACCAACCGGCGCCTACCCCGGGGCGGTTTGTGTTTTTAATGACGACCGGTTATACGTTGCAAATATTGAAGCAGAAGGAGCCCGTATTCCAACAGTTTCCGAAGAAACGGGAATGACATCGTACAACAGCCACCGGCAAATGGCATCGGTTTCTGTTATCCCGGTTCCCGGTAAAAACCAGTTGCAGCAGTATACCAAAAAGGTACAGCAAACCAATCAGTTTTTCAGGATAGCCCTGTCAAAAAAACTTCCCCGGAAGAATGCAACCCCTGTCCCTGTTCCAGCGAGGATAGGCGAACCGTCGGTTTTTAAACATGTGGTTTACATCATCAAGGAAAACCGCACCTACGATCAGATTTTAGGCGATGTTGCAGCAGGCGACGGCGAGCCATCGCTGTGCATATTCGGAAAAGAAGTGACACCCAATACGCACAAACTGGTGGATGATTTTTTACTGCTCGATAATTTTTATGTTGCCGGAAAGTCATCGGCTGAAGGGCATCAGTGGACGGATATGGCCATTGTGACCGATTATATCGAGAAAAATGTGCGCGCCTGGTTCCGCAGTTATCCGCATGTGCAGGAAGATGCGTTGGTTTACGCTCCCACCGGTTTCATCTGGGACAATGCCCGCCGCCACGGGAAAAGCGTGCGGATTTACGGGGAAGCCTGTGTTCCTGTTTTCGACAGGGATGCCACCTGGGAATCGATATACAATCAATTTAAAAAGGGTGAACAAGTGGAATTTGAAAACCATACCACCATCGATCCGGTTAAAAATATTTTAAGCCCAAATTATCCGGGTTATGACAGCCATAAATTTCCGGATGTTTTGCGTGCACAAACTTTTATTGAAGAATTAAATGAATATGAGAATCAGGATGGTGATCATTGGCCGGAATTGATTGTGGTTGCCCTCCCCAATGATCATACGGCCGGCACACGCCCCGGATTCCCGACTCCACGTGCAATGGTAGCCGACAACGATGTGGCTTTGGGACAAATTATTGAAGCCATCACCAAAAGCAAATTCTGGAACAATACAGCCATTTTTGTCACTGAAGACGATTCACAGTCGGGCTGGGATCATGTTTCCGCCTACCGTACTGTGGGTTTGGTCATCAGCCCGTATACGCGGTTTGATGAAACCAACCACACCAACTACAACCAGGTGTCGATGGTGCGGACAATGGAACAGATTCTTGGAATCCCGCCAATGAACATTCAGGATGCCACTGCAATGCCTATGTTCGATTGTTTCATTCAGAATGCCGAGTACAGTCCCTACGTTGCTGTTCCGAATGAAATCCCGCTGGATGAAATGAACAAAAGCCTATCGCAGCTAAAAGGACCGGCGCTGCATTATGCAAAAAAAAGCATGGACCCGCAGTTTGATCATGTGGATGCAGGAAATGATGCATTGTTTAACCGGATCATCTGGTTTGCCTCCAACGGCAAAAAGCCTTACCCGGCCAAATTCAGCGGAAAGGATGATGACGATGATGATGATTAAAAGGAGTTGGAAAATACAGGGGATAGCAGAAGTTGCGGGTGAATTATAGAGAGCCTGTATGCAGCGATGATAATGTTTGTCAAAACCATTATTTCCAATTTTTCAATTATTTCGTCAGGTGTCATCTTGTTAATCCCATCTATATTAAAATCCTTATCGAATGTCACTATTGTTAAATCATATTTTTGAGATATAGTCAATTGATAAGCATCGTCAAAATCAAGTTTATATTTCCCTATATTTACAATTACATCTGCAAAATTATGAGAACCAAGTGATAATTGTTCAATTAGGCCATTAAAGAATATATCATTCACAAATTTATCCAGTATATCAAGTTTTTTAAGTCTTGACAGAATTACTCCGATTGAATGTAATGCAAAATCACTAATAAAAATTTGGTCCAGGGGAATAGTATCAAGGAATTTAGAAACGATAGCTGAATTATCTTGATCCAATAACCGCTCCAACCAGATATTTGTATCGACAAGGTATCTTACTTTTGTCTCCACTCCAATGCTTTTTTTTGTAAATCAACGGAATTGAAATTTTCTCCTTTTAAACCGCCAGCCCAATTTTGAGTCAATTTTCCTAATTTTTTAATTGACCGTTTATTGATTAAATAATCCAAATAATTATCCAATTCGTTGATCAAATCAGGGGTTAATTGATTTATTTTTGTCTCTATTTTTTTTATCGCTCTCATAATACAAATGTACTAAAAATCAAAAATCATTCACCCGATTGTATTTATAAATGTTTTTTGAACAATTCTGTTGGAGGGTTATTTGGAGGCAGATACACCCGAGAAGTGGTGCCCTGGAAATCTTCGGGAAAGGTAAATCCGGATTTGGAAACTCCGGCTCCTTTAAATCTTTAGCTTAAGGCCCATTTTAAATCCAAAGCTGGTTATTGTATGAGTTTTTACAATATCATCCAGTACCACATGTTTGTTGCTGTAACCGGAATGATACAAATCGATTCGTGAAAACAAGGAAAGTTTATTGATAATAACCCGTTTTAGTTCCATATCCAGTAATATTCCAATTCCCGGTTTGTTCTTTCTTATTTCTTTCTCAGTTTCCGTGGAATAGGTTCCGTTTTGTCCGGCATGAAAATTAAGGTATTGAACATCGTTCTCCAGTTGATAATAATTCAGTCCGCCTTTTACCCCTGCCGAAAAATTAAACCATTCCGAGGCAACTATTTTTTGTGCTATTCCAAGGTTTATACCGGCAGTTGAAAAACTGCCATTTTTTAATTGTATCAGATAGGATTCCTCTGAAGTCAAATATCTGGAATATTCTGCATAATCATTATTGCTTTTGCGTGACATGTTTGCTTCAATAAAAATAAATTGCTTTTTAAGGTCATATGTATAACCAATATGTATACCGGGAACATTTTTATAAAAACCGGCATTGCCTGTTGTCATTGTAGCAGCAATATCGATGGATTGCGCCGAAACATCAAGGAACACAAATAACAAAAGTACGGGTAAAATTAAACTGATTTTGACTTTCATAACAAGTTGGTTTTGGTTGCATGATAATACTGATGAACAATATATTCGGTAATTATAAATTTAATTTAAGTTACTTTGAAATCCAATCCATTATTTTTGTTGCCACTTCATCATTTTTCACAATACCCAAATGATTGGCTTCAGGAACGATACTGACAGTCACCAAACTTTTTGCGGGTTCAAAAACTTTTTCAAAATGGTCGGGGTAAAAGCTTTCATCTTTTTCTCCAACCAATACCAGGGACATTGTATGCAGATGTCTTACTTCCTTTTCAAAATTCTTTGGGGCAAAATTTACCGCCATTTGATAAGAATACGAATCAACCTGCAGGGTGTCATCATATGCATCAGGTCGGTTAAAAAACAAAACGGGCCTTTTATTAAAACAGGTTATTCCTGCATGATTTAACATTGATATTCCAACCCATCTTTTTACTGCTACAGTAACCCAACCTCCACTATTCGGTTTTACAACAGGGGAATCGTGACCTAAGTAAGGAGAAATCATAATGGCTTTATCTACATTTGTGAGTTTGGTATTTCCAATGTACCGTAAAACCAGACCTCCGCCTGAGGAGTGACCTGCTAAAATTATCTTTTCTGCTCCCATCTCTTTTTGGGCATAATGAACGATATCTTCGATGTCATTCTCTAATTGTCCGATATAGTCAACATCCGCTTCGTTTGAGATATTTCTTCCGTGACCTCTTAAGTCCGGAGTAATTACGGTTGGTTTATTGTTCCCCGATAAGGCGTTGGCTAAATAAGCCAAATATCTGCTTTCTGAACCAGAGCCGTGAATCAGTATTACGGCAGTTCGGGTATTGCCGGAATAAATTCTGTTGAATAGTGGTTCTCCGTCTCTGGTTTTAACCCATACTTCTTTAGCTGACAGGAGTGAATTAGTGGAAGTTGTATCAATGGAACTGTAATTATAATTTTCAATATTCTTTTTTGCAGGAACAGGCCAGGCAATAAGGACAAGGGTCACAGAAAAGAACAGAAAACAATTGACAATCAGAAATACAAAAATACGCTTTATCGGTTTATTCATTTTTTGAGATTAGTAGTTATAAGTTTTTGCGAACATGATTGGAATTGGTTGAGTACTGCTTTTATATATCTGATTTGTTGACTTTAAGATACGGATTGTAATATTTTTCAATTTTTTATACATTCTTTATTCTTCATATCACCATTTGCGTTAATGGTTTCTGATCGGGTATGAGAAGGAATTTCACTTCTCCCCTCTCTCAGAACCGTTTCCCTGCCAGTTTCCCGTCTTGCGATTCTTCCCTTATCTGATTCAAAGATTCAAAGATAAGCTCATCCTTCGAAAAGTTGGCAAAATGAAACAAATAATAGCTGTCACCTTTGTTCCACTCCCATATCAGGAACTTCATTGCTGCTAAAGGATAGTCCATTCCCTGAGTTTTGTCGGGTTTCCCGAATTTCGCAATTAAGTCGGATAAAGGTCTCCACCAGGGGGCTGGTTAAGCCACCTGAATGACCACCACTCTAACAGATAACAACCAGGTACTTCGTACAGTTTCCAACACTACTTTTCAAACCGTCACAAGTTTTAGAACGATTCCAAATCAGTCATAATTATTGGGGCTTTCCATCCAATTGTTATATTTGTCATACCGAAATAGCAAAATTCAGCCTAATACCTTGACAATGAGAATATTTAAAACACGAATTATTTTTGTCATACTCCTCCTTTTTAGTGCGCAGTTTCTCTCAGCACAAGGCTACCTTCACCGGGAAGGAAAATACATATTTGACGGTTCGGGCAATGAAGTTATTCTTCGGGGAATAGGAACCGGCAACTGGATGATTCAGGAAGGTTATATGATGAAAAGTTCAGGTGTGGCCGGAACACAGCATGAATTCAGAAACAAACTGATTGCAACCATAGGCGAAGAAAAAACAGATAGTTTTTATACCGTCTGGCTCGGATCACACTTTCGCAGAATTGATGTCGATTCCATGAAATCATGGGGTTTCAACAGCATCCGTGTGGCCATGCATTACAAATGGTTTACTCCACCCATTGAGGACGAACCGGTACCGGGTGAAATTACCTGGATTGAAAAAGGATTCACTTTAATGGATTCACTTCTTGGCTGGTGCAGCGACAATGAAATGTACCTTATCCTCGATTTGCATGGTGCTCCCGGAGGACAGGGAAAAGAATCCAATATCTCGGATTATGATTCTTCGAAACCATCATTGTGGGAAAGCCAGGCCAATAAAGACAAAACGGTTGCTCTGTGGAAAAAACTGGCAGAACGGTACAGCAATGAACCCTGGATTGGCGGATATGACTTAATCAATGAAACCAACTGGAGCTTTTCGTCCGGAAATGCACCACTTTGGGATTTGCTGAAAGAAATAACTTTTGCCATCCGCGAAGTCGATGAAAACCATCTCATCTTTATCGAAGGCAACTGGTTTGCGAATGATTACAGCGGACTGCCGGTTATCTGGGATAATAATCTTGCACTAAGTTTTCATAAATACTGGTCGTATAATGATGCAGGTTCACTGAACTGGATGATTAACCTGCGCAACAGCCGGAATGTCCCCATATGGTTGGGGGAAAGCGGAGAAAACTCCAACGTCTGGTTTACCAATTTGGTTACACTTTGCGAAAAAAACAGGATTGGCTGGTCATGGTGGCCGGTAAAAAAAGCCGACATCAATAACCCGTTGAAGGTAATTGTGAACAGTGATTATACCCGGCTGATTAATTACTGGAAAGGAAGCGCATCCAATCCGGGGACTGATGCAGCATTTGAAGCCGTGCTTCAGTTTGCCGAAAACCACCGCCTCGAAAACTGTATCTTTCAGAAAGATGTGGTGGATGCATTAATCCGGCAACCAAAATCCACCGAAACGATTCCTTACAAATTATATCGTACCGGTGAACCAATTTTTGCTTCGGATTACAATCTGGGAAGAAACGGATTTGCCTATTTTGATAATGACACCTGTGATTTCCACGGAAGCACCGATGTGTTTACCAACTGGAATCAGGGCTGGAATTACCGTAACGACGGTGTCGATATTGAACCCTGCATTGACATGCTTGCAAGCAACGGGTTCAATGTTGGATGGACAGGCGACGGCGAATGGATGGAATATACAGTTGCAGTAGATTCTACTGCAGCCTATACTTTAAGCATACGTTCAGCTTCCGGTTCAGGCGGTTCAAAAGTGCATCTTGAAATGGACGGTAAAGTTATTACACAGACCATAAATTTACCCGGTACTTCGGGCTGGTACAACTGGAAAACAACTGAAGTTACAGGAGTGCCGCTAGTAAAAGGAACCCATAAGTTTAAATTTATCTTTGACAAAGGAGGCTCAAACTTCAACTTCTTTCAGTTTTCAAACCCGGTGAGTGCAGACAGTATTCAGTTTAAAAACTTAACTGCTGTATCTTCTGAAGATGGCAGCGCTGTTTTTTTATCGCTCAACAAACCGGTTACTTCTTCCACAGGAGATATTCAATTCTCTGATTTTACGGTAACTATTAATAATGTCCCGGCTGAAATCAATTCCCTTTCGTTAAATAACGAAAATCAGAATGAAATTATAATTCAGCTCAAAGAACCTTTATACTATGGAGGGACGATAAAATTGTCCTACCAGGGAAATTCAATTTTCAGTTCCGGAAAGCCACTGTCGGCATTCTCCGGTATGATGGTCACCAATATGTTGCCGGTACGGTATACCTTCCCGGCCAGAATTCAATCCGAAGACTTCTTTTACAACAACGGAATGGTAAGTGAAGCCTGTGAAGACACAGGAGGTGGTTTGGATATGGGTTATGCGGCTCCGGGAGATTACCTGGATTACCTGGTACATGTTCCCGAATCGAGGTATTATACCATTCATTTCAGGGTGGCTACCATCCGGTCCAACAATCAGTTGATTATCCGGGTTGGTGAAGGTAATTCGTTTACACCAGTTGATACAGTTGCCATAACTCCCACCGGCGACTGGCAAAACTGGGAAACAGTTTCCACCACTGTTTATCTTGAAGAAGGAAGGTACACCATACGGATGTATGTGAAATCCGGTGAATTCAATACCAACTGGTTTCAGGTAGTAAACGCGGCACCTGTTGGTATAACACCATTAAAGGAACGCGCGGTTGAAATCTATCCAAATCCGGCAACCGAGTATATCACCGTTAAATTACCGGAATCCTATTTGGGCAGTCCATGCCGGATTGAAATCTATAACCAACTGGGGCAAATCGTCAAGATTAAAAATTCAGCAGGTAAAATTCATATGAACATTGCTGTTAATGAATTAAAAAGAGGGATGTATTTTATTGAAATTAAGAACAGTAAAAATATGCCCTTAACATCAAAATTTTATGTTGAGTAATAAAATTAAAATTTATGTTTAGCATATGTCAAAAAGCATCTCTTTCCAAATTATCCGTGTTAATTTTTATTAAAATTTTTACCGGCATTATTTAATAAAAATTTTACATTTGACACCTCAAGAAAATAATACAAACTATGAATAAGCAAACTCGACTATTAATTATAGGTATTTATTCTGTTTTGTTAATTGGCACTGCAGGATGTGAAGATCCTTCTGATGAAAGATACCAGGTACCGCCATGGCTGGGAGGTTCGAGTATTGAAACACTTCAGGAGCGTGGAAACTATTCCATCTTTCTGGAGCTGATGGAGAAGGCTAATTATACGGAGCCGATTTCGAAACAGTTGTTTACTTTGTTTGTGCCGGATGATGATGCTTTCAGAGCGTATTTTAAATCGGCAGGCATCAATTCAGTTGACGACTTAACAGAAGATGAAGCTGTTCAGCTTTTTACTTTGCATGTATTACGGAACCCACGCTCGAGAGGTAATTTGATATACGAATTTGCATGGGGCGAATATCAGGGACCCGATCAGGGAGGAATGGGAGAATATGCTTCATTATTTCATAGAAAACCAACGCCAAGTACTTCAATTCCGTACAAAGAAACCATTAAATATGTTCCGGGCAGAGTTGGAGAAGAATTACTTATTTATACCGGCGACAAAAATGTACCGTTATTTAGTGAAGAATTTTTTCATGATTACGGCGGCTTACAGGATGGCAGCGATTATTTGTACCTGTATCCCGACAGTAAATGGAAAGAAGGTTACACTTCAAACCTGAAAGCATTAAACTGGCACAATGCCATGGTAATTCCCAATCCTGAAATTCCGGATGAACTGGAAGTGCGTACGGCAAGTGGATTTATCTATTTTATTGATCGCGTTGTTCCGCCTATGCCAAGCATCGAGGAATATATGAGGGATAACCCTGACCGGTTCGGGGTTTACTATGATATACTTCAACGTTTTGCCACATACGGAAGTTCAACTGTAGATGAACAGGACAGAGTGATGTGGAGAAAAGGTTACGACATGGTATTTAACCTTGCTGAAGAAAGAGGAACATCGACTAACACGGCAGTTCCGCCACAAAACATGTGGTCGGCATTCATACCAAACAATACAACGCTTCAAAGTTATTTGGATAACACGGTTTTAAAAAATTATTCATCACTTGACAGTGTGCCAAGGGTAACCTTGTACTACATTCTGCAAACACAGCTTTCCAGAACACTGGTCATCAAATCCAAAATGGAGAATAACTATTTCAATGCATTTGGAGATAAAACAGCTATAAATTTATCTGATATCGTTTCACGATACATGACGAGCAACGGACCAGTATTTGAAACCACCCAGGTTCTTGAACCGAATGTGTTTACCTGTGTGCCGGGAATATTGTTCATCGACAAGCAGTATACAACTCTGCTGTATGTATTAAGCCAGGCAAATGTGCTTTCCACGCTTTCAAATCCTGATGCAGATGTAACTTTATTTGCATCGACGAATGAACAACTCGAAGAATATGGCATACGTTACAATGAAACGGATGCGGTTGTTGAATTCAGAAGTCCGGTTAACGGACAGTGGAACACCATGAGAAATTCAGATCTGGTTAATTTTGCCCAGGACCAGGTAATTAACGGACCGCTGTCAGATTTTTCAGGGAGTGGTTATGTAGAACTTGCATCGGGCAATTATGTTCATTATTCAGCAAATAAAGTTGAATCATCAGAGAACCAGATGAAAGGTGAGCCGGGAACTGTTGTTTCAGTCGAGGAAAACGAACGTAATGGTTTTCTGATTAAAGTAGATAAACCGGTACAGTCAAGGTGGGTTATCGGCCAGTATCTGGTTAATGATCCGGATGTTTCAGAATTTACAGGTTTGCTGACATCAACCCGTCTGCTGGATGTCAGGTACAGGGACCCTATTACAAGAGAAGTCATTCAGAATCTGAAGTTTTTTGCTGCAGCTGATAACTGGACAGCATTTATACCAACCAACGAAGCGATGGAAAAAGCACGTGCAGAAGGTATTATTCCTGATGGTACAGGTGTATCGTGGTATAACAGTTTAAGTACTGAAGGCAAAGATTCAATTGATAACTTTATAATGAATCACTTTTTGGTGAACACCGTAGTTTTCGATGATGGTGAATTGTCCGGAGCATTTGATACCAATTATTCATATCTGGATGAAGATGGAAAAACAAAAATAAATTCAAAGCTTAATATTATTAATGAACCACAAAATCTTACCATAGCAGATATTACCGGGCAGGAGGTAACAGTTGAGCACGAAAGTGCAAATATCCTTGTCCAGAAAGGTGTTGTTCATAAAATTAACACAGCACTTAGATATCGTGAATAAGGTACAAATTTGTCTAACCAGATCTAAAATGAAGAAAACCATACTATTCTCGGCAATATTACTTTGCCTTCTGTCAGGATTTACAAAAGTACAGGCTCAGTCTGCAATTGTCAGCGGTAAAGTTGCCGATGCTGAAACAAAAGAACCACTGATGTCTGTAAATATTGTAGAAATGGACAAGAACGGAAGGTTTATCAGTGGAACAATTACTGACTTAAATGGTAACTATGTTTTAAAAGTAACCGATGCAAGTAACGAAATCCAGGTTTCATTTATCGGATATAAGAAACAAACTTTTACTATTGATGGCCGGAAACAGATTGACATTGAACTGGAACCCGAATCAGTAGCCATGGACGATATCGTTGTAACCGGCACAAAAATGGGTAACGATGGCTATGTGCCTGTGCGCGACCGTGCTACAGCGATAACCCGCATGGAACTTCAGGGTATGGAAACGGTTATGGGAACCTCGGTTGAAGACATGCTGCAGGGCCGACTAGGTAACGTTGACATTTCTTCCGTTTCGGGTGACCCTGGAGCGGGGTTGAATATTCGCATCCGCGGTACAGCATCTTTGAATGCGCGTAACCAGCCACTTATTGTAATTAATGGCATTCCATACGATGCAAATATCGAAGAAGGTTTCGATTTTGCAAGTGCAGATATCGAAAGATTTGGTAGCTTAATAGACGTTTCTCCCGAAGATATCGAATCGATTGAAGTACTTAAAGATGCAGCTTCAACAGCTGTTTGGGGATCACGTGCATCAAACGGAGTTTTAATGATTAAAACAAAGAGGGGTATTAAATCGAAACCAATTTTTGAATATACTTTTAAAACTACTTCATCCCACGAACCCGATCCCATTCCAATGCTCGACGGAGCCGGTTATGCCCGTTTAATCACTGAGGAACATTACAATGTGGACTACAATAGTTTTTTCAATCAGGAAATTGCTTTCGATCCTGAATGGGAAGAATACCATAATTATTCGCAAAACACCAACTGGGTGAAAGAAATAACCAAGGTTGCAAATACAAACCAGCATGATTTCTCGGTTCGTGGTGGTGGAGACAAGTCAAGGTACAACATGTCAATGGGATTGATTGATGAAGGTGGTACAACTATCGGAAATAATCTTAAAAAAATGAACCTCCGCAGTTCGCTTGACTATGATTTGTCCTCTAAAATCCAGTTCAAATCCGATATAATGTATACCCGTTATGACCAGGATAATACATATGATGTTGATGATCCGGGTTATACCGGCGGAAATTCCTGGAGATCTTTACGTGCAGTTGCCTATCGGAAAATGCCCAACCTGACTGTTTTTGATCGCGACACAAACAATGTGCATTACGGCGAATATTTTACACCCCTCAGTACACTTCAGGGAAATGCCAAAGACAATTACAACCCTGTTGCATTTGCTAACCTGGGCTCACAAAAAACTTACAAAGATAATGCAAGGGCATTGTTTACAGCCAAATGGAATATTATTCCTTCGTTAACATGGAATGGTACAGTTACTCTTGATTTATTTGATTTGAAAAGAGAGAAATTTCTTCCGTACAAAGCTATCGGATATAATTACACGGATGAAATAACAAACCTGGCTGTTAATGAATTCTCAAAGAAAAGTTCAATATTTACCTTCAACCAGTTAATTTTCAGACCGGTATTTAATGATCCGCGGCACGATGTTTTTGTGATGGGCCAGGTTGATACCGAAACCTCACGCTCAAGATGGTATAAAACTGAATCAAGTCAATCTGCCTCACCATACATTAATCAACCGGTGAATGATAAACACCTGAATTATTTTGGTTCAAGTCTGACGGAGTTTAAATCACTCGGGTTTTATATAACCGGTAGTTACAAATTCATGGACAAATACAGCATAATGCTGGGCGCGAAATATGAAGGAAATTCAAAATTCAGTCAAGACAGCAGGTGGGGCTGGTTTCCGACTGTCTCCGGATTCTGGCGTATTTCAGGTGAAGAATTCCTGAAAAATTCAAATTTTGTTGACGATTTAAAACTCCGTATCAGCTGGGGACAGAGTGGAAACACACCGGCCAACAATTATTTATATTTCAATACCTATCAGGCCGGAGCTATTTATTCCTATATGGATATGCAGGGTGTTCAGCCCAGTGGCATCGAATTAACCAGCCTGCAATGGGAAACCATCGATCAGATTAATCCGGGCTTGAGCTTTCTCGCACTGGATAACCGCCTGAATGTCGAAATCGACGTTTACAGAAAAAAAACATTGAATCTCTACCTCGAAAATTCAGGAATACCAAACAGCGCAGGTTTTGGAGATATTGACCGCAATGACGGTGAAATGGAAAACAGAGGTTTTGAATTTCTTGTCGACTATACAGTGATAAGAAATAAAGATTTTAACCTGAGTTTTAACCTTAACCTTTCCAGCAACCAGAACAGGGTTTTACGTTTGCCTGAAAATTACAGCCTGGAGTACGGTAATATGCTGGAAAACGGAAATTACAAAATCAGTATCACGCCTGGTGAAGCCCTGGGAGGATTTTTTGGTTATGAATATTTAGGCGTTTATGCAAAAGATGAAGATGCAATTGTTGTGGATGCTAACGGTGTACCTGTTTTTGCTCCCGGACAGGAACAACCCCTCTCAATGATTATGGGAGGTCCTTCAGGTTATGTATTTGAAGGTGGCGATGCCAAATATAAAGACCAAAACTATGATGGAAAAATCGATGAACTGGACCTCGTATACCTGGGCGACCTTAACCCCAAACTGATGGGTGGCACCGGATTTCGTATAGGATACAAGGGTTTGGTGCTCAATACTTTTTTCTATTTTAAGGTTGGCCAGAAAATCATTAACCAAACGCGCATGGACACGGAAAAAATGTATAATTACGACAATCAGAGTTTAGCAACCAACTGGCGCTGGAGACGTCAGGGAGATATTACCGATATGCCAAGGGCGCTATACAATGAAGGCTTTAACTGGCTGGGTTCCAACCGTTTTGTTGAAGATGGATCACACATCAGGTTAAAATCATTGTCGCTTAGTTATGATTTTAATAAAAGAACTACTAATTGGC
Organism: uncultured Prolixibacteraceae bacterium; assembly: GCA_963816685.1. Taxonomy (GTDB): domain Bacteria; phylum Bacteroidota; class Bacteroidia; order Bacteroidales; family Prolixibacteraceae; genus CAVYUC01. The sequence continues at coordinate 273,158 of CAWFMB010000013.1, forward strand.
TAAGGCTTAAAGATTTAAAACTTTTTGCAACCGCTTATAACCTGTTTACATGGACAGCGTATTCAGGACAGGATCCTGATGTTGCTCCACCTGCAAAACCAGATGAATTGCCAAAAGATTACAGTAAAACACCACCAGGCAGAAAGTATATGTTTGGTTTGAATGTTACCTTTTAATTCGTAAAAATTAATTCAATGAAAAAGCTCAATAAATATAGCCTGGTAATAATTGCACTGCTTTTTGCAGCAATTGCAGTTACGTCCTGTAATGATTACCTGACTGTGGCGCCGGAAAACGACTTAATAAAAGAAAAATTCTGGACAAAAAGAGAAGACGTTAACGGTGCACTTGCAGCAACATATAATGCATTACGGGATAATAGCCTGAAATCTTTGATTTTGGGAGAAGTTCGTGCCGATTTAGTCAATTTCAGTGGTTCAGATTTTAGTGATTATGCCCGGATTGGCCAAAGTAATATCAGTCCCACAAATGGAGTTGTTAACTGGGGAAGCTATTACAGAGCAATTAATCTTGCAAATACACTCATGTATTACGATAAGCAGGTATTTGAAAAAGACAAAACTTTTACGAAAGAATATTTGGATGCGGTTGATGCTGAAGCACTCTTCATCCGTTCTTTGTCTTACTTTTATTTAGTACGTTTATGGAAAGATGTGCCGCTGGTACTGGAACCTTCCATTTCGGATACAACCAATCTGTACCTTCCCAAAAGTCCTGAAAAAGTAATTATAAAACAGATAACGGAAGATTTGTTAAGAGCCAAAGACATGGCATATACCACCCAATTTATGGGAAGTGATTATTTCTACGGAAGAGCAAACAAATTTTCGATAACGGCGCTGCTTGCCGATGTGTATTTATGGAATGAACAGTACGATAAATGTATTCAGTATTGCGATGAAATTATCAACTCCGGATTATATGCTTTGGAGAATAACGAAACCTGGTTCACCATTTATTATCCCGGCAACTCTGCTTCGGAAAGTATTTTTGAATTGCAGTTTGATGACGATTTGGACAATCAGGAAAACCCGATTTACAATAACCTGATTCCTGTTAACGGAGGCGCGCAGGTAACACTGGATACAAGAAATACAAGCCTTCTGCTTGAGAGGGAAGATGCAAGGAATTTCCAGGGAAGAGGAGCTGTTTGGAAATATATTGGAAAAGATGCACTCGGACAGGTATCCAGAACAACTTCCGAACGTGATGCCAACTGGATAATTTACAGATTTGCCGATATTCTTTTAATGAAAGCTGAAGCCTTAATCGAACTCGACCGGCTTGAAGAAGCAAATAACCTGATACGGGAAACCGTTTTACGTGCAGGAATAGCCTATAACCCCATTTTTGATAAGGAACAGTTAAGACAAACACTACGCGATGAAAGAGGAAGAGAATTTATTCTGGAAGGAAAACGTTGGTTTGATCTTCTGCGGGCTGCAAAACGCGATGGCTTTGCCAACAAACAAATCATCATTAATATGATTCTTGCAGGTGCCGATATCAAGCAACAGGCTATTCTGAAAACAAAAGTTTATGATACGTTAAGTTACTATTTACCTATTGCTGAGCGTGAGTTAATTTACAACCAGAACCTGGAGCAGAATCCCTACTATAACAGGTAAAATTGAAAGGAATTGAATATGAAAAACAGAATTTTGAATAATATAATCAGAGGCAGCAAATTATTGTTGGTAGTTTTGCTTTTAAATAGCTGCAATGAAGAACCGGTTCTGTGGGATGTTAAATCAACCCAGCAGGTAATCTCAGAATTCGTTGCCGAAGATGCTGAATTCTCGGAATTCAACGGACTGCTGGAAAGTACAGGTTTGAACAGCCTGCTGGCAGTGCGTGGACCTTACACACTTTTTCTGCCATCCAATGAACAGATGAATGCCTTTTATGCAAAAAAAGGAGTCGGTTCTTACACCGATTTCACTCCTGAATTTCAGAGGCAACTTGTATTAAATCATATTATTCTGGCACAAATTGAAACCGGTGATATAGGACTGGGTGCCATTCGCGAAGTAAACGCAATTGGCGATTACATTGTTAGCGAATTCGATGGAGCAGACATTATCCTGAATAAGGACAGCAAAATTATAAAAAGGGATATCCGGGCATCGAATGGTGTAGTGCATTTAATTGGAACTGTAATGGAGCCGGTGTCCAAAAGTGTTTACGAAGTGCTGGCAGATAACCCAGGTTATTCAATATTTACAAAAGGTCTGGAAATGACTAATCTGAAAGATACCCTTCAGATTATCACCTTCCCGTTTGGTAACAGAATTGCCAGAACAAGATATACAGTGCTTGCAGTTGCCGATACTACTTTTCAGCGTTTCGGAATTAACAATGTGCAGGATTTAATTGCCAGGTATTCTACTTCACCCGATAGTATAAATTATAAAAGTGATGGTTTTTACCGATATATCGAGTACCACTTAATGGCTGAAACCTATTATTTAAGTGATCTCACCAGTAAATTGTATCCTATTCTTTCTCACGATAACAACTTAACCATGACCATTACCGACGATTATAAAATTAATCCGCGCGACGATGGCCGTTATACTTCCTTTTATATTGAGACGTCAAATATTCCGGGAAAAAATGGCACGGTTCATACGATTACCGATCTCTTACCTGTGTTTCAACCCAAACCAACTACAATTGTGTGGGAAACAACCGATCATTTTGATTTGAAACAGGGTGATTACTACCTGAAAACATATCAAAGATGGTTTGACGGTCAAAACACATTCGCCAATATTAAATGGGAAGGCGATTATCTGCTGTATTATTATAAAGAAGATGTTGTACAGGAAAACTGGGATTGTCTTGCCATGAGTGGCTGGTGGTGGATAGAAGTTACAACACCAAAAATTATGAAAGGCAGCTATACCATGTCGGGTAACATCTGGAGCGGCCAAATTGATTATGCAGTTTACGTAGATGGGGTAAATACAGCTTTGGTAAAAAGTTCGGACCCGTCAAATACAACCAGTTGGGGAGAATTTGACTGGAAAGAAACAACAACCCACAAGGTAAAAATAGTGGCCACCAGCCCCGGTTTACTTTTCTGGGATACAATAATTTTTACACCTAATAATTAAACGAATTCAACTCCTGTTAAATCATTTAATACAGATTTGAAAATGACAAAAAGAAACCTATATTCAACCTGCTTATCTCTAATCATTATGTTTTTTGTTATCACAGGTACACAACCTTTGGTAGCCCAAACATCTGAATTAAATATAACAGGCATTGTAACGGAGTCGGGCACCGGTTTGCCTTTGGAACAAGTTTCGGTTTCTGTTGCAAGTACCGGAAATGTTGCAAAAACAGACGAAAACGGAGAATTTACAATAGCAGTCCCCGATTTAAACACAGAATTAATTTTTAATTATCCGGGATACACAAGACGAAATATCTTTTTACTTAAAAGGGAGTTCGTCAAAGTTGCGCTGGTTTCAGAAGAGTACAGCTCATTTGATGATTCGTACAGTTCACCAAATGGCAAATCAACAATTAAAAATACGGTTTATGCTGTGTCGTCGCTCACCGGTGATGAGTTATCCTATTCTACAGTTACCTCATCTGACCAGATTCTTCAGGGAAAAGTTCCGGGTTTGAATGTCACCCAGCAATCGGGTATGCCCGGGCACCGAACATTTATGAATATAAGAGGAGTCTCTTCTATTTACGCCAATTCCGAACCGCTCCTGCTGATTGATGGTATGATATACGATTACAATTATGCAGGATACAGTTTGATGGAAGGTTATGCACTTAACCCTTTCGATGTATTGGATATTGATGATATAAAGGATATTTCGGTATTTAAAAACGGAGCTTCCTATCTTGGCTCTGCCAGTTCAAACGGGGTTATTTATATTAATACAGAGCAGCAAAGTGAAGCAAGTACCATAATGAAATTCTCGAGCTATGGCGGTATTACCATGATGCCAAAAAAACAGGAATTACTGGATGCTTCCCAATTCAAAAATTATTTTAAAGAAATGTTGAATTCCCGTGGATATGCCGGCGATCAAATCAACTCCATGTATCCCTGGTTAAACGGCGATGAATCTTCTGAAGATTTTTACAGATACAACAACAATACGGACTGGCAGGATGAAATATACGAACCGGCAACCGTTTCAAAATTCCACTTCTTCCTGAAAGGAGGGGATGAAATCGCTACTTATAACATTTCAACCGGGTACCTGTCTCACCAGGGAATCTACGAAAATTCATCGTATTCAAGGTACAACCTGCGTATTAACGGGCAGATTAATATTTCCGATAAATTCACCATTATTCCCAATGCAAAACTGTCTCTTGCCGACAGTAAAGTAGCCAATCAGGGCCCAGGCACCTGGAAGAACCCGATTCTGGCATCGTTGCTGAAATCTCCTTTAATGGCATCCTATGCAAAAGACGAAATCACAGGTACCGAATTGGATTATCTTGACGATGTAGGAGTTTTTGGTGTAAGCAATCCAAAAGCGATTATTTCAAATGCACAGGGAACAAACCGGAATTACCATTTCCTGAGTTCAATTACTGCTCAATACAGGTTTAACGAGCATTTTACCATATCAACATTATTGGGTATCAACTTCAATAATTCGCGTGAAAACATCTTTTTGCCTGATCTGGGAATAGTGCAAATTGACTCGGCTTACAATAGCCCGGGAGATTTTATTTATGAACTGCGTTCAACACAAAATCATTCAAATATAACTTATAGTACAAGTACGCCTTCGGGTCATTCCATCCGTTTAACCGGAGGTTTCAGGTACCTGGAAAACAGCTATAAATACAATTTAAGTACTGACCTCAATACACCATCCGATGATTTTAAAAGTTTGGGACAAGGCTCACAGTTTAGCTTCCTTCGTTCTACAATTGGAGATAACAGAGGATTATCGTGGGTATCTTATTACGGAGATTTAAATTATAATTTCCGAAACAAATATTTATTGAATGCAACAGTTTCCTATGATGGAAATTCTGCTGTGAATGAAAATACAAGGTACAATCTTTATCCGTCGGTAGGTTTAGGGTGGCGTTTGTCATCAGAAGGGTTCCTGAATGAATCCACCTGGCTGGAAGAACTGAAACTAAGGGCATCGTATTCGTTATCAGGTAATATGTACAGCTCAGTTTACGATAATTCAAAATTGTACTATACCGATCGCCGGTTAAACGGAACGGGTGTATTAATCCGGGAATCAATTCCGAATGAAGATATGGAGCTTGAAAAGAAAAGCACTGTAAACGCAGGTCTCGACTTATCAATGTTCCGGCAGTTGGTTAATTTTCATGTTGATGTATATAATGCAAAGGTCGATAACCTGATCATCAAACAGGAACTTCCTGCTACTTATGGTTACACAAGTTATTTTAACAACGGCGGCAAACTCGATATTTCAGGATTCGAAGTGTCGATGGATACACGTTTACACATCCGGGATTTGGTTTGGACCCTTGGAGCATCAGTAAGTCAGGTTATTTCAACAGTAAACAGTTTGTCATTTATCAATCCTGATATGCATAACATTGTTACCTCGCTTGACGTTGCTGAATTTGTAACTTCTGAAGGTAATCCGGTTAATGCATACTACGGGTACAAAACAAACGGATTAATTTCTGAAAGTGATGGTACTGTAATTGGCCCGAAAGGAGTCCCAATGCAGGCAGGTGACATAAAATTTGTGGATAAAAACAGCGACGGAATTATTAACGACGACGATAAAATGATAATCGGCGATCCGAATCCTGAATTTTTCGGAGGTATTTATACTTCTCTTTCCTACAAGAATATCCAGTTATCGGCAATGATAAATTACTCCGTCGGAAACGATGCATTCAGTTATGTAAGGTATAAAACTGAAGCAATGGATTCATATGCAAATCAATCGGTTGCGGTTCTCAACCACTGGACACCTTCAAATACCGGAGGAATCTTTCCAAAAATGGCATATGGTGATCCTACAGGAAATACCGTATTTTCTGACCGCTGGATTGAGGATGCATCCTATGTGCGCCTTGGTCAGTTAACATTAAGTTATGATATTCCGCCCATTCAGGGTTTTGTAAAAGGAATCGGCATCTATCTTACAGCAACTAACCTGTTTACACTTACCAATTATTCAGGATACGATCCGGATTTTATTTATATGAATTCTCCTTTTTATATGGGAGTTGATTATGGTAAAATGCCACAAACAAAAACGTTCATCATTGGCTTAAACTTAGATTTATAATAGCTAAAACATGTTTAAAATGGAAAAGAGATCGATTAAATCAATATATTTTAAGGCTATTTTGGGTATTCTCCTTGTGACTGCATTTGGTTGTAAAGATGAGTTTTTTGAACAAAAGGCAGGAGACAGGATTACACCTGAACAGCATTATCAATCAATGATAGATGCGTCAGTATCCACTCAGGGCCCCATTGCATTGTTACAGGATGTCATGCCCAATCTGATTATGCTCGATGGTTTGCGATCAGATATGCTGGAAGTTACACCCAATACAAATTCCTATTTCAATGAGATTTATAACCAGTCGATATCGAAGGATAATCCGGTTATTGATCCCTCAGGTTTGTACAAAGTAATAATTAATGTGAACGAAATTCTGGCAAATATCGACGTTCTTTCCCAGAGAGACAGGGAATACAACGAACTGGTAGCAACCGCCTTAAAAGGTGGATTGATTACACTCCGCTCGTGGAGCTATTTTACTCTTGCCCGTTTATATGGCAATGTAGCCATGATTGACGGTAACATGTCATCCATACCCGGTAATTCTTCTCAAACCCGAATCAGTAAAAACGAATTAATACCGATGCTGATTGAAGAGTTGCTGCCTTACGTGGAGGAATCGAGTGCCGATCTTGTTGAATACAGCATCGAGCACTACATGAATACCAAAGCGCTTTTAGGCCAGTTATATCTTGAAATGAATAATTATTCTGAAGCTGCACGATATCTGAAACTTGCCTGCGAAAGTTTTCTGAATGATCCGTCTCTGTACAAAGTTGACAGATCGTACCAGAACGAAGCGTGGGGTGCTATTTTTCTGAATGCCGAATCAAACGGATTGGAAAATATTTCTGTAATTCCATACTCGCGTGCAGAGGATCAATATAATCCGTTACCTAAATGGTTTGGTTTTGATTACGACTATATGGCCCGGCCAACTTCTATTGTAATTGATTCATTTTTCGCACAGGTAAATGCAGCCGGAGATACCCTGGATTTATACCGTGCTGCATTCACTTTGGGTTTCCAGATGGCGATAGTTGACTCTGCTTTAGTTTATTTGAATCCGGAAGTAAGAAAATATGCAGTTGATCAAAATGATCCATTCAGTTCGGATATTATTATATCCCGTGCTGCAGACCTGCACTTGTTGCTGGCAGAGGCTTATAACCGAATGGGGGATGAAACATCGCAGAAATATGCGCTCATGTTGCTGAACCAGGGTGTGAACAGCACGAATCCCAAGCCTGCAGAATTTTCAAGATGGTCACGAAATCTTGGAATCAGGGGACGGGCTTATTTAAGTTCAAGAGAAGTACCTGAAAGAGATAGTATTCCATTACAGGAACGCATTATAATAATTGAGGATGCAATAGTTGCAGAAAGAGCGCTGGAACTGGCTTATGAAGGAAAACGCTGGTTCGATTTGGTTCGTATTGCCGAACGAAGGAATGACCCGTCATTTCTTGCCGACAAAGTTGCAGAGAAATACAAGGGGAACGGTAATTACGAAGCAGTCCGCAACAAATTAATGAATCCTGAAAACTGGTATTTGCCATTCGAATAGAAGCTCCTTCCCAAAAAAATAACCTGCAGAATAAAAAAAGTGGCTGTCTCAAAAGGGCAGCCTTTTTATTTTTATTCCAATTCAAAATGTCAAACAATTTTACGTTTAAGATCACAGGTCATTATTTCAAAGAGCGTCCTCCTTTGAAGGGTGACAATTATTGGAAAACCAATTATAATTTCAAAGGAGGTGGTTGACGAAGGAGACCGGAGGATTGGAAAGAAATTAAGTTGGAATATTATTTTTTTAAATTAAATATTTTTCCAAATCCCCCTGCTTCCCCCTTTGAATTTATTGAAATCTATTCCAAAATATTGACTGGTGGCAAAGGGGGACGAAGAAATGCTGCTTCGAAGTGCGTCCTCCTTTGAAGGATAACAATTATTGGAAAACCATATACAATCTCAAAGGAGGTGGTTGACGAAGGAGACCGGAGGATTGGAAAGAAATTAAGTTGGAATATTATTTTAAAATTGAATATTATTTTAAATCCCCCTGCTTCCCCCTTTGAGTTTATTGAAATCTATTCCAATACATTGACTGGTGGCAAAGGGGGACGAAGAAATGGTATGGTAGCAATGAGGAAACGCTGCATCAAACACATCCGGACCTTTTGACAAAGACATCAGGACCTTTTGGCAAACACGTCCGGACCTTTTAGCAAAGACATCAGGACCTTTTGGCAAACACATCCGGACCTTTTGGCAAAGACATCAGGACCTTTTTGGCAAAACATCCGGACCTTTTGGCAAAAACGTCCTGATCATTTTAAAGGTGCTTTCAAATTGGTTGAAATCCATTGTCAAAAGAGAATAAAGAACAGTTGAATACGTAAGATATTACAAATAAAGGCTGTCTCATTTGAGACAGCCTTCATATTAAAAATATCTTAAAAGGACTATTTTACAAACTTGACAACAGTGTCATTTGCTTTTACAAAATACAATCCTTTTGAATAGCGGCTTACATCAAATACATGATGTGTTCCGTTAACCCTGATTTCTTCCATTTTCACACCAATATTGTTGTAAATTGCAACAACAGCATTTGGAGTAGAAAGAGAAACATTCAGCACAGATACTGCAGGATTAGGATACACTTTGAAAGATTCAACTTTATTCTGTGCAATTCCTGTAGAATTATCAATCAGTTCCATATCGGCTTCGCTAATCAGAATTACGCTGTCGATGTAAGCAACAACGCCAGATGTACCAAGCATAAACATAACTTTCTGGTCGGTCGATTCAATTATTTGATCAAAAACAACGTCAAACTCGTACCAGGTTGGTTCAGTAGTGACATCAAAAGTCCAGTCTGCACGGCCATTAGCAGACCTTGGATCTGTACTTGCTCCGTAACGGTTATTACCATTAGCTGCTGTATCTTCAAAGTCTGCAATGAAATTCCTTGTATCATCGGCCCAGGCTTTAAACTTAAATATATACGGAATATCAGGTATAGCCTGAAGATTATTTTGGTTAAACTGGTACTGCCAAAATTGTTCAGTTTCAACGGGTGTAGCAACAGCAACTCCATCAATAATCTGTGGTAAAGGTGAACCGGCGTCTCCGCCCCAGCCACTCCAGTAAGTAGCAGTACCTGTTTCTTCCACCATATTGAAGTCACCATTCTTTATTACATTCAGGTCCATTACTGAAGGAATCTGACCGCTGATTTCTACCGTCACTACATTTGAATAAATGAATCCATCAGCCGAAACGGCCTGAACTTCCACTGTACCATCCATTACAGGAGTAACTAAACCGGTTGCGCTGATTGTAGCCCTTCCTGTACTTCCTTCGGGAGTGGTAATTGTCCATTTTAATGTTTTGTTTGTAGCATTTTCCGGAAGAATTTCAGCCGCAATTTGCAATGTTTGACCGTTTTCGGTAATGTTGCCACCGGTTAAGATAATATCATCCACGTCAATTGCAGCATCAGCGCCGTCAAAAGTAATCCATCCGGCACCATCCATACTTGACCAATTTTCACCTGTAGTTGCTCCAAGAGATCCATCATTCGACCAAACCATACGATTACGGGCTCCACCTTCATCAGCATCCCTGTCGGAAATGCTAACATCAAAACCGACTGTCTGAGAAAGAGTCACCTGGGAACCATCTTTATCCACAAGTACACTCCATGGAATAAAATATTCCACATGATATACAGGATCTTCAACATAAAAAGCCCATACAACACCATTGTCGTTGGTTGTTGGAGTGCCATCAATGGTGCTGGCATCTGCAGGCCTGGAAGCAAACTGATAATGACCGGGATCATCAGAAGCACCACCACCATCTTCCAAATTGTAATTTACATCAAAATAAACCTCAATTTTGTCATATTCCCATTCATTAGCACCTGTACCGGCATAAAACGGCATCCATACATCATCAGCAACGGTAACATAAACATACATACCGTCATTAGTATACAAAGCCTGCCATGTGGTTTCACCTTCAACACCAACAGTTGGTGTTTCCGTGCCGAATGGTTTTGCAATGTTGTACACATTGGCTCCTGCTTCTGTATAAACATCATCCAGCATCCCGTCAACAACAGGGGCATCAGATCCCTCCGGAAGCTGAATAATTACGCCTTCTTCTTGCTGTGCAAACAGCGCTGAGGCAAATAATACACTTAAAATTAAAGTAAAGATTCTTTTCATAATTTTTTTTTTAGTGAATAATTAAATTAATATTTGTTTGATAGTGAATAGTATATAGTTAATGAAATCTTGTGTTTTGCAATCCTGTTTTTATCTAAAGTCATTAAATCCTTAGCTTACGAATGTAAGAATTTATTGTAAAAAAAAAAACTTAAAGTATTTATTAACCCTGGCGCTCCTGCAATTAACATAAAAAACATGGTTAACAATTTAACTTAAACAGCATAACTTGCCTGTTTACGGGCTTATGTTTCATATCTGCTTAAATGCTTTATTATTCGTGAATTATTTTTTAAGAAAAATAAAAACAGGTACAATAGCTGCAATCAGCTTAAAAAGAAGCTTGTGCTTTCGGTTACCAGCTTTTTCTGACTTCTTCAACCCATTCATTTCAACGTTTAATTAGATTTCATAAGCTAAGAAATCTGTATTGAATTACAAAATACAATAAACCGGTACAAAATATGAACAGGACGAATATTTCCACAACAAATAAAATATGGCTATAATTACAACCCGAATTCAATGAACCAATACTATGAAGATGAAATTTACCTGGTCAAAATTCAAATCATCCAAAACGTATATTATCATTCTCGGTTTATCTGCCACACTTTGGTTTTTAATCCGTGTCATTCAAAAACCCAGTCGCGCCCATTATCCGTGCATGCAGGCTGCAGCGCCTTTAATGTCGTCGTTTATCATTTATTTACTTGGAATCAGCGGCGCTGTTTTTTCTTTCCGCAGGTTCAAGAATGCAATGTATAATTCAAGATATCTGTTAGGGTCGCTGTTTCTCTTTTTGGCAGTTGTTTCCTTTGCATTCATCTTTTTGAATGAAAACAGAACAGCAGTGGCGGATGCATTAAATCCGGTTGACAACACTTTCCCGGTTGCATCGAACGAACCGGTGGGTGTGGCGCAGGGATTATTTCCGGGCCGTGTGGTTTGGGTGCACGACCCGAAGGCGACCAATGAAAACTATGCCCCCAAAAGCAACAGCGTTGATTTTTGGTACACTGACAGGAATGCTGATGAAGAGGTAATAAAAAAAATGCTGTCTCAATCGATAAAGGAATATGCAGGCACCAGCAACATTTCGGATGCATGGGATGCAATTTTTAAAGCCTTCAATAAATCGCATGGCAGAGGCGAAGTTGGATATACAGCAGGAGAAAAAATCGCCTTCAAAATAAACCTTACAAATCAGGGCAGCAGCGACAGTGAACGGCCAATGCGTATGGATGTCGCCCCTCAGCTTTTAAATGCAATCCTGCATGAATTGGTTGACAATGCCGGCGTTGCACAAAGCGATATCATTATGGGCGACCCGTACCGTGAATTCAGGCATGAATATGACTACCTGGTGAAGCGCGAATTTCCGGATGTATATTATGTAGACGGGAATGGCGGTCAGGGAGTACATAAAACTGTACCTTCAGAAGACGAAGTGTTGGTTTTCAGCGATAAAAAATACAAATCGACACTGCCGCAGCAATATTTGGATGCAACTTATCTGATTAATATTCCGTGCCTGAAATCGCACAACGAAGGCGGAATTACACTGATTGCCAAAAACCACCAGGGTTCCTTCCTCGAAAAAGGAGATGATCCGGCAAGCCAGTACGCGATAAATATGCATTATTGTTTACCGGCAAACAGCCGTGGCAGCAGGAAATACAGACACACTGTTGATTATATGGGACACAAAGATACCGGCGGTAAAGGATTGCTCTACATTGTGGATGGAATCTGGGGCGGCGAAAGCTGGGAAGGCTGGATTAAAAAATTTAAATCGGCTCCGTTCAACAACGATTACCCCAACTCCATTTTTGTAGGTCAGGACCCGGTAGCACTGGAATCAGTTTGCTACGACGTGCTGTTCCATGAATATGATGCAGACGGCAGCAAACAGGATTATCCCATCCGGTATAAAACTGAAATCGCCGATTACCTTTCGCAGTGCGCAAGCAGCGATTTCTGGCCTGACGATATCACTTATGATCCGGAAGGCGACGGAACTCCAATTGAAAGTCTGGGTGTTTTCGAGCACTGGAACAATCCGGTCAGCCGCCAGTATTCCCGGAACCTGGGAACCGGAGAAGGAATTGAATTGAAGTACCTGAAATCGGCACACGGACTTACCCAACAGGATACGATTTTCAGCTACCTCGCAAAAACGCCGGTTACAATTGACGGGCAGGCCACAGAAGAATGCTGGGCAAATGCGGAATGGTATGCCATCGATCAGGTTTGGATTCCATGGAATGCCACCATGAAAGCAGGCGATTTCGAAGGCCGCTATAAGGTGGCCTGGAACGAAGATTATCTGTATGTGCTGGTGGAAGTGGTGGATGATATGCTTTCTGATGATCATACTAATCCGCTTCAAAACTGGTGGGACGATGATTGCGTGGAGGTTTTCATTGACGAAGACCGTTCCATGGGCAATCATGAACGTAACAACAATGCTTTTGCCTACCATACAAGTTTGTTTTACGATGCTGTGGATTTAAATTCTTCCGGGCAGGGCATCAATTACAAAAACAACATCGAAGTTAAAATGGATACGGTTGACCAAAATACCTACCTGTGGGAATTCGCCATTAAAAATTACGATGCTTCCTTCAACATTAACAATCCGGAAGCCAGTCGCGTAAAGCTGGAGGCAAATAAAAAGATGGGATTTGCCATTGCCTACTGCGACAACGATGAAACCAATGCACGTGAAAATTTTATCGGGTCAATGGTAATGACACAATCAACGTCCAACGACATGTATAAAAATGCAGATCACTTCGGACTGATGGTTTTAATCGATCCGGATAATACAACCAGCGCTGAAAGAACAAAACAAAACCTGTATGTAAAAATTTACCCTGTTCCTGCAATGGATCATTTAACGGTTCAAACATCGTCCTCCGGAGCAGAAAGCCGGGTTTCGGTAATCAGTCTTTCCGGCAAGGTGGTTAAAAGTGAATCTTTCAATGGTTCAGTGCATACCATCAATATGAATAATTTGGAACCTGGAAACTACGTGGTGAAAATAACTCAGGGAAATAAATTTTATTCCCAAACAATCATAAAACAATAGTTGCTGTTTACAGGACGAATCAGTATTCATATTTCAGCAATAACCTAAAATGTTCCTATTTTTACCGGAATTCCGGTGAGTAATCAGAACCGGCAATATCAATTTTACCGATGAACAAATTTAAAATCAGTATCCTCTTTTTTATCGTGATGCTAATCAGCATCCATATTTCGGCACAAGTATTTGTTGAGATGAATTCTCCATGGTCCTATTTTAAAGGGACAGCTGAACCTTCCAGTCCGGCTGCACTTTGGGTAAACCCTGAATTTAACATTTCAGACTGGCCGGTTGGCAACACCCCTTTTCGGTATGGCGACGGAAATAGCGGAACCCTGCTTTCGGACATGCAAAACAACTACACCACGTTATTTCTGCGGAAACAATTCAATGTAAATAATCCGGACAGTATCGATCAGTTAATTGTTTCTTTAAATTATGACGATGGATTGGTTGTTTGGCTCAACGGCAAAATCATTCTTCAAAACAATGCACCCGCAAATTTGGCATACAATCAAACTGCTCCAGATAATCACGAATCAGGAGATATTGAAGTTTTCATTCTTGAAAAAAACAATTTTGAACTGACAGAAGGGACAAACACAATTGCTGTCCAGGTATTCAATGTTTCAAATACAAGTTCCGATTTTTATCTGAACATGAAACTGGAAGGGATAATTGCACTGCCCGAATCCGATGCTGTTACAATCGATACGCCCAGTGGGTTTTATGATAATCCTTTTACAGCAAAAATTAGCACCACCGAACCGGACGTAAAAATAAAGTTCACGCTTGACGGCAGCGATCCCCGGATTTCCTCTACCGCGATAACAGGCCCTTCTCAGGTAAATGTGACTGTTGATCCAAACAGTACTGAAGGAGGAAGAGGAAAAACAGGCGGTGTAATTTTGCGTGCAACTCAAATTAAGGAAGGTTTTGCTCCGGCGAAACCGGTGACCCGGAATTATATTTTTGTTGAAACGGTAAAAACGCAGCAATATCCGGGCGGTTCATGGCCAAACGGACAGGTTAACGGCCAGGTGATTGATTTGACTATGGATCCCGATATTACAAACGACACCAGGTACAAGGATTTAATGTCCTCTTCGCTGCTGGATATCCCAACCATTTCAGTATCCACAGATCCCAGTCATCTTTTTGGCCCTGAAAATGGAATTTATGTGAATGCACAATTCCATGGCCAGGAATGGGAACGACCGGCCAACATCGAATTAATTTATCCCGACGGAACCCCTGGTTTTAATATCGATGCCGGTATCCGGATACGCGGGGGCTGGAGCCGACACGGCAATTATCCAAAACATGCATTCCGTATTTTTTTCCGCTCAATTTATGGCGAAGGGAAATTGGATTACCCACTGTTTGGCGATGAAGGAGTTGATGAATTCGATAAAATTGATCTGCGTACCAGCCAGAATTACTCCTGGGCCAACGGAGGAAATGAGGCCCAACATAACACAATGAACCGCGACGTTTTTTCACGCGATTGCCAGAAAGATATGAACCGGCCGTATACCCGCAGCAGTTATTACCACCTGTATCTGAATGGAGTGTACTGGGGAATTTATCAAACACAGGAGCGTGCAGAAGCCGATTTTGCCGAATCTTATTTTGGCGGCGACAAAGACGATTACGATGTTGTAAAAGTGGATATCGGAGAAGACTGGGATGTGTATGAAGTGGAGGCAACCGACGGTAACCTGGAGGCCTGGGAGGAAGTCTGGAAGATGTGCCAGAGCGGATTTACTTCAAACCTGAATTATTTTAAACTATTGGGCAGGGATTATTCAGGTGAAGCGGATACCTCAAAAACGGTTTGGGTGGATGTGGACAACCTCATCGATTACATGCTCACTATTTTTTATGCAGGAAACTTCGATGCTCCTGTTTCAAAATTCTCAAATAATTACAATCCCAATAATTTCTTTGCCGTTTTTAACAGAAAGGATAAACGCCAGGGTTTCAAATTCCTCATTCACGATGCAGAGCATACTTTACTCACCGATCCGATTGGCCCTGGAATAGGATTGCAGGAAAACAGGGTGAACATTGGAACAATTTCGAATGCCCGGATGAATGTAACTTCATTTGAGAAATTTCAGCCGCAATGGCTGCATTTTAAGCTGTCGGAAAACAAGGAATACCGCATAAAGTTTGCCGACCATGTATACAGCAGGTTTTTTAACAATGGCGCATTCACTGTCGATTCCTGCATTTCGCGGTTCAGGGAAACTTCCGACCAACTTGATTTGGCAATCATTGCCGAATCAGCAAGGTGGGGAGACCAGGGAAGCTGGACACCAAAAAACAAAACCGACGACTGGCTGCCGGCTGTTAACCGGGTGATTAATGATTACATGCCCTACCGCACAGAAATCGTATTAAACCAGTTGAAACAGGAGAATTTGTATCCCGCTTTGGACCCGCCTGTTTTTACTGAAAACGGAAATGAAATTATTGAGAACAAAATAATTTTGTCCGGAAAATACAACCTCACCCTTTTAAATAAAAATCAGGGAGGCACCATCATTTACACTGTTGATGGAACTGATCCGCGAAAAACCGGCGGCGCCGTATCCGAAACTGCTTTGAATGGTGGTAATTTAAAAAGCATCTCTGTTGTACCCGGAAATCATGTGATGACCCGGATAAAAAGTGGCGATGAATGGAGTGCACTGCACGAATTGGTTATTGAAGATTCAGGTCTGTTTGATAATCTCAAAATTACCGAACTGCATTACCATCCGGCCGATCAGGGAGAAGTGGATGATAAGGAACTTGAATTTCTTGAGCTGAAAAACATCGGTACTGCATCGCTCGATTTATCGGGACTATCATTTACCGACGGAATTACGCTCACATTTCCCGAAGGCACAACAATTGGCCCGGGTGCATTTGTTGTGATAGCCTCCAACATGGATGAATTCAATGCCCTGTATGGTTTTCCTGCCGCTTTCGGATATACGGGAAGCCTTTCAAACAGTGGAGAGAAAGTGGTACTGGAAACCGCTGCCCATGACATCGTTATCTCTGTTACCTTTTCCGACGATGAACCCTGGCCGGTGGAAGCCGACGGAGATGGATATTCATTGGTTTCGGTGGAAACAAACCCGCACGGAGATCCTAACCTTTCAGAATACTGGACTACTTCAAAAGAGTTAAACGGTTCTCCGTATGAAGATGATGGAAATTCAGTTCCAACGGCTGCTCCGGTTTTTACAGTTCATGATTTTAATTTGAACGTGTATCCAAATCCGTCATCATCATCTGTAACTGTAAGTTTTTCCCTTGAAGCAAATGAAAATATTGAAATCGGGTTAACCGATTTTAACGGCCGCTATTTGTATTCCCTGTTTAATGAATCTGTTCCGGCCGGTGTTCATTCAAAACTGATTCAGTTGAGCCGGTTAAACATTAAAGCAGGAATGTATTTGATGACATTTAAATCAGACAAAAATTTTGTGACAAGGAAACTGGTTTATACCCCGTAGGAGCCGGAGTTTCCAACTCCGGATTTACCGTTCCAGGAAGCTTCCGGGCACCTCTGCTCCCTTATTTTCAAAATCACCGACGGATAACAGGATGAATTTGCCTCCAAAAGATTTCCCGTCAACCCATATTCCGTGAATTTGCCTCCAAAAGATTTCCCGTCAACCCATATTCCGTGAATCTGCCTCCAAAAGATTTCCTGACAGCTCATATTCCGTGAATTTGCCTCCAAAAGATTTCCCGGCAGCTCATATTCCGCGAATTTGCCTCCAAAAGATTTCCCGACAGCTCATATTCCGTGAATTCGCCTCCAAAAGAATTCCCGGCAACCCATATTCCGTGAATTTGCCTCCAAAAGATTTCCCGGCAGCTCATATTCCGCGAATTTGCCTCCAAAAGAATTCCCGGCAACCCAAATTCCATGAATTTGCCTCCAACTTTTAAATAATAATTAAAAAACACAGGCTTCTCACGACCAATTTTTCAAAAAGTGGGACGTGGGAGTTATCCCACGACCATCACTTTTTCAAAAAGTGGAGGCGTGGGAGTTATCCCATGGCTTCCTTTTTCAAGAAGTGGAGGCGTGGGAGTTATCCCATGGCTTCCTTTTTCAAAAAGTGGAGCATGGGAGTTATCCCACGGCTGTCTTTTCAAAAAGTGAGGCGTGGGAGTTATCCCACGGCTGTCCCTTCTCATAAAGTGGCGGCGCGGAGGTTGTCCAACAGACCGCAAACATCCTCGCACCGTAAGTTTTAGCTTTCAACCTGAATTGAACTTTGCAATATTGAATTTGTTTATCCTGTTAACAGAATAAATAACAATGAAAAGGATTCAACACCATTATTCTGCTTGTCTGGCACTCCCACTTCTCGTATTTCTATTTGCTTTGCTTAACAATTCAGGTTTAACCGCACAAAATACAAACGTCATGGAAGAACAAATGAAGATGGAGAAGGTAACTTCAAAGGATGGAACAATCATAGGATTCAGGAAAAGCGGATCGGGTCCGGCATTGTTACTTGTACATGGCACTACAGCAGATCACAGGAGGTGGGCAGGCATTTTGCCAACCCTTGAACAACATTTCACTGTGTATGCAATGGATCGCCGGGGCCGCGGTGCAAGTACCGACGCTCAGCAGTATGCTGTTGTGCATGAAGCTGAAGATATAGCAGCAGTCGTCGGGGATATAGGTGAACCGGTTTTTGTACTTGGCCACTCCTACGGCGCTGTATGCGCGCTGGAAAGTACGCTGTTAACGGATAAAATTCGCCGCCTTGTACTTTATGAACCGCCAATTCCAACCGGAATTCCAATGTATCCTGAACAGGTTCCTGAAAGAATGCAGGCTCTTATTGATAAGGACAGCCTTGAAGCGGCTCTTGAATTGTTTATGCGGGAAGTGGTGAGAATGCCTGAACATGAACTGAAAAGGTACCGTCAACTGCCCATGTGGAAGGGCCGGATTCAGCTGGCACCAACAATTCCAAGAGAGCTTGCAATTGACCGTACCTATCAGTTCAATCCAGATCGATTCACTCATTACAAGGTACCCACTCTTCTTCTGCTTGGAGGCGACAGTCCGGCTCTTTTCCAAAACGCTGTTGCTGTACTGAAGTCCGCATTGCCGGGAAGTTCTGTCGTTAACCTTCCCGGCCAGCAGCATATCGCAATGGATACAAATCCTGAACTGTTTTTAAGTGAAGTGCTGCAATTTCTGCAGGAATAAAATGAATAAATTTTCTCCCGAAATATTTTTCTAAACAAATCCCCACGCCGTCCGTTATTTTTAAGCATCATTTAAAACAGGCATATCAGTAAAACTTACTATGGATAAAAAATTAAACAAGTACAGCGAAAAAATTACACAGGACGATACCTTACCTGCAGCACAGGCAATGCTTTATGCAATTGGCATGAACGAAAACGATCTTAAAAAGGGTCAGGTTGGAATTGTGAGTACCGGATTCCAGGGAAACCCCTGCAACATGCATTTAAACCATCTTGCAGATGCAGTAAAAAAAGGTGTGGACAGTCAGGAGGGATTGTATGGTCTGATTTTTCATACCATTGGAGTGAGCGACGGCATTACCAACGGAACAGAAGGGATGAAATATTCACTGCCGTCACGGGAGATAATTGCCGACTCCATTGAAACGGTTGTCAGCGCCCAGTTCTATGATGCTGTTATTCCGATTGTTGGCTGCGATAAAAATATGCCTGGCGCAATGATGGCCCTCGGGCGTGTCAACAGGCCCGCAATATTGCTGTATGGCGGCACTGTAAAAAAAGGCCGGTGGAAGGGCGAGGATCTGAATATCGTATCTGCATTTGAAGCCTATGGAGAAAGAATCAAAAACAACATTTCAGACGAAGATTACCAGGGCATCATACGAAACTGCATTCCGGGGGCAGGTGCCTGCGGGGGGATGTACACCGCCAATACCATGGCATCAGCAATTGAATGCATGGGAATGAGCCTACCCTACTCTTCTTCCAATCCTGCCCTGAGCAGGGAAAAAGGACTTGAATGCGCCGATATTGGCCGCGCTGTAAAAAACCTTCTTGAAAAAGATATAAAACCCCGCGATATTATGACCCGCCAGGCATTTGAAAATGCAATCACTTTAATAATGGCACTGGGCGGGTCGACAAATGCGGTAATTCACCTGATTGCAATGGCTAAATCAGTAAACGTGCCGCTGAATATCGACGACTTTCAGCGGATAAGCAACAATACTCCTTTCCTTGCCGATTTGAAACCCAGCGGTAAATATTTGTTCGAAGACCTTCACAATGTTGGCGGAGTTCCCGCTGTAATGAAACTCCTTTTAAAAGAGGGATATCTCGATGGAAACTGTCTGACGGTGACAGGAAAAACACTGGGGGAAAACCTTGAAGAAGTTGAAGCACTTACAAAAGGACAAACAATCATCAAACCTTTTGACGCACCGTTAAAACAGAACGGCCATATTCAGATACTGTACGGAAACCTTGCCCCTGAAGGTGCTGTGGCTAAAATTACAGGTAAGGAAGGCGAACTTTTTACCGGTCCCGCCAAAGTCTTCGACAATGAATTTGAAGCCATTGAAGGTATTCAAACCAGCGTGAATAAAGGAGATGTAATTGTCATCCGCTATTCCGGCCCGAAAGGCGCCCCGGGAATGCCTGAAATGTTAAAACCAACAAGTGCAGTTGTGGGCGCAGGATTGGGAAAAGATGTTGCTTTGATAACCGATGGCAGATTTTCCGGCGGCTCTCATGGTTTTGTAGTGGGACACATCACCCCCGAAGCCTCCGAAGGGGGGCTGATTGGGTTATTGCAGGACGGTGACATCATTACTATCGATGCAGTCAACAACCGTCTGGAAGCCGGCCTCAGTGAAACAGAAATTACAGCCCGTAGAAATACATGGAAAAAACCACCTTACAACGCCACTTCAGGGATATTAAAAAAATACATAAACTCGGTGACTACCGCCTCAGAAGGATGCACCACCGATTAACAAATAAAATACCTTTTCCGGACAGGTGTGAAAGGTTTGAACCACATTCCATTTCGTGGGCATGGTCAGGTGAAAATAAAAATTGAACTTTGAAATGAGTTGGATACTATTAACTATCGCAGGATTATTTGAAGTTGCTTTTGCTTTCTGCCTTGGGAAAGCAAAAGAGACAACAGGAAACGAAATGTACCTGTGGTATGCAGGATTTCTTGTGGCCCTTACTCTAAGCATGGCACTTTTGGTTAAAGCCACTCAAACATTACCTATCGGAACAGCTTATGCTGTCTGGACAGGAATAGGTGCAGCCGGAACAGTTTTGGTTGGAATTTTTGTTTTCAGGGAACCAACAACCTTTTTGAGACTGTTTTTTCTTACCACCCTGATTATATCCGTTGTTGGATTAAAAGCTGTATCACACTAAACAATGAATACAGCAGCAGGGGTGGATTTTCAAAACTACCCACCGGTTTATAACCTGCTGAAGTATGGTCAGCTAAAAGATTTGAAAAATTACAAAAGCATAAACTGCAAATCTCAGGTATCTGGATAAGGCCCACAACAAGTATTGCCTGAAGTTGTAGCTGATTACCCCGGAGGCCAGACTCACCAATGAATGCGGAATTGGAGTTATTGCACCCAATACAACGAAAAGGCCTCCCCATTTGCGCAGGTTTATAATATGCTTAGCTATTTTGTGTTCGATGTGGTTTTTAATGCCAGGGATTAAATACAGGCCTCTTCCGGCGAAGTATGAAATAATTCCACCAAGGTAGGACACACTTGCAAGCAGAAATAAAAACAACCAGGGTGATGCAGCTTTTGAAGCCCATGCAATAAATATTTCAGGTGGAATCAACCCAAGAACAGTCTCTGAAAGGAGAAAAAAAGCAAAGATTATCAGCGCCGAATAGCTTGCAACAAGATGATTCAGGAGCGAGTTGAAGTCTAAAAAAAAGTATTCAAGTGTAAGCAGAATTGCAACAAAAATTACGCTCACCACAAAACCCTTAAATGCTGTATCCTTCAGAAAAGAGTAAAACCTTGTGATTTTGTAATACCGGTTCAGTAAACTCAATCTTCTGAGTGAAATGCGAATATGCAGTTGTCCTGCTATGTTGTATCATATTGTAATTTATTTATTTGTGTTAATATTCATCAATTCTTTAATGCAGCCTGCAGGCAGCATTAATCGAAAGTCTGAGAACTTCAGACGTGCAGGGTAAAATTGAATACTAACAAATTTTTGGCGGTTGCCAGACAATAAAAGGAGGGCGGAATAACTTATCAGTCACTTGAAGAGAATTGGCTTGAACAGGACTGTCATCAGCGGACTGAATCTCTATCCTGCTGATGATTTGATCATCCTGATGTACTTCGGAATCAGAATCAAAACAACTTGCTGTTGAATTACTTTCAGTTGCTGCCTTTACATTTAAAGAAATTTCACCATGTTGTAAATAAATACTATAGCTCAATAACATGCCCATGATGAACACGATGATAAAACCAGTACTTTTCTTACTAAATCCCATGAGGCAAAAGTAATCAAATACTCACATGGTTTTGATGCTGATGAAATCTTTTAAGAAATATTGACATTAGAATTCATCCTGAAGGTGTGTTCATAATTTCCGGTCAATGTAAAGCAACCCGTTTAAGGTAGATATCATTCTTGTTTAATAACTATTTTTGTTGAAGACCATTTGCAATCATTTAAAAACACAACGAAATGAAAAAAGCATTCACATTCCTGATAATGATCGTGCTGATAAGCTGTGTCAACAAATCTGATACAACAGAACAACAGTCAAAGATGAATTCACTTGAAAATGAAAATGACAGTTTAATTCATCTTCAAAATCAACTGAGAAGTAAAATTGACTCGCTGGTTAAAGAATCGGACTTTTGGTTTAGGAATAACGTTGACGGCAGGCAATTATTAAAATCAGGGATTAATAATCCTGAGGAATACATTATCAATTCTTTAAAACAAAAGCCGGAACTGATACCGCTAGCCTCCGTTTTAGGCGGACAAATGAAATTCTCAAAGATTAAACTCCTTGGTAAAGGGTGTTTAATTGCATACTATGAGGACGGACATGTAGGTGGAAAAACAATTTACAGCTACAGTTTTACGGAGGGTAAGTTGTCATTTAAAATAATAAAAACCTGTTCTGATTAAATATAAACCAACAGTAAACAGATTGCCGGTGAGCCGTTAATTCCACCGGATCAGCAACAGAATTTAATATATAGAAAGCCAGTTATAAGCTGCGTCTTCCGTTGAAAAGATTTTAATAACAAGCCGTGGTTGCAGCTTATCAACTTTATATTTTAAAAGCTGAGCATTAACCGAATCAACCGGACTTGAAGTAAGAATGGCGCACTTGCGAAATGTGGTCCAGTTATCCGAATCATTCCTTACATATTGTGCAAACTGCTCCAGTTCATCCCACATATTAATGAATTTTGCATCGGTAATATCAACTAAAATATTGTGGTCGCTCTTATAGGATGGATTCATTTTATTTTCAAAAAGGAAGTCTGAAATATCATTTGGAGATAAAATTCCTTCTGCTTTGTAATAATTAAATCTTAGTTCCGTATTGGAATAAAATTTTATGGCCATGATTATTCAGTTGGTTTGTGCCGCAATATATGAAATATAGAATTGAAAATTAAATAGAAAAAGATGTTGTATAGTACAAACTGCAGATAAATGTATACTATTTTAACACTCATTGTAAAAATTCTATCATAAAGCTTCAGTTGGCAAATTAATCGTGAAACCCGGCCATACCCCTGCAAACGAAATAAGAGATTTGAATTTCCAACCTCCTTCCAAAACAAAGAAAGCTTATTTCAGGTATTATATATAGGTAACGAACATGTTTGCAGATTAACTCAATAACCATGAACAAAAAGCATGTGAGTTCAATCGGGTGAAAATATGCCTGCCAGCTTTAACAATTTGTACAGATGAACAGACACTTGTGATTCAAACATATATACAGGATGATGAAAAAGATTATAGTTTCATTTACGGTAGCATTCATGGTATGTTGTACATCAAATACAACAGATGAAATCACCGGGAAATGGCGGATGTACAAAGTTATACAAAATGGAAAGGATGTAACATCGGAACATAATCCTAACAACGACAGGTTCCTGATTTTGAAAAGTGACAGCACTTTTGAAAGCGGTGGCGCACCTTATGGTAAAAATACCGGCAGATATCTGTTTAGTTCCGGAGATAAAACATTGTTTCTGGATAGCGATGCAGGACCGGAAGATGACAGCAAATGGAAAGTGGGTATAAGCAACGACACTATGTACTGGCAGGGATATGGTTCAGAATGGGCAGGAAATTTCGAATTGGTGCATTTGAGAGTAAAGTAATAACCTGTTGCCGCAGCAATTCCGGAAACACTGGTCAGTCAAAAAAACATAAACTTGATTTTAACAATTTAGCTGAGATGCAAAGATTTGAAAATTGGACAGATATTTATGTACAATTGTTAAAAGTTGATAAGGAAAACGCACTTGAGCCAAAAGAAATGGAGCGACTGGCTCTTGCAGCATACCTGATTGGAAGGGATGATGAGAGTTTCAGGATTCTTGAACGTGCACACCAGGGGTATCTGGATCAGGAAAATACAAAAGAAGCTGTAAGATGTGCTTTTTGGCTGGGGTTAATGCTCGTGAATGCAGGTGAAAGAGTAAGGGGCGGTGGATGGTTTGCAAGAGGTGAACGGTTTCTCAGCGAATTAAACAATCAGGATTGTGCAGAAAAGGGATTGCTTTTGATTCCAAAGGCATTGGGAGAACTCTCTGCAGGACAGGGTGCCAAAGCACAGCGGATATTTGAAACTGTTGCATCAACAGGGGAACAATATCACAACGTCGATTTAATCGTGCTCGGTCGGCTGGGGCTGGGACAGGCAATGATTCAGCAGGGAGAAACAGCAAGAGGATTAACGCTTCTGGATGAAACAATGATAAGCGTGGAAACCGAAGAAGTTTTTCCACTTGTGAACGGGATCGTCTATTGTGCAGTCATTGAAACCTGCCGCAAAGTCTGGGACCTTGAAAGAGCACAGGAGTGGACGGCAGTCCTGACCCGCTGGTGCGATTCTCAACCGGACCTGGTTCCTTTTAGAGGGGAGTGCCTGGTGCGAAGGGCTGAAATCTTTCAGTTTCACGGAGAATGGCTAAAAGCCCTGGAAGAAACAATGGATGCATGTGATATGTTGATTCAAAATCAGGGCAAACAGGCAGCCGGAGAGGCATATTACCGCCAGGCCGAACTGCACCGCCTTGTTGGAAATTACAGGAAGTCGGAAGAGTGCTACCGTGAAGCTGCAAAAAGAGGCAGAAATCCACAACCCGGCCTTGCATTACAGCGTCTGGCGCAGGGACAAAAGGAAACTGCTGAAATTTCGATTACAAATACTTTACTGGAGACAAAAGATCAAAAAAGACGTGCGGAGCTTCTCCCTGCAGTGGTAAGCATTCTCACCGCAGTGAATCAACCGGGGGAAGCACTTGAAGCTGCAAAGGAATTGTGTGGTATTGCAAGGGATTTTAATGTACCATATCTGCTTGCCATGTGCGCATATTGCCAGGGAACAGTTTTGCATGCAAAAGGTAATGCACAGCCTGCCCTGGAACAATTGCAAAAGGCATTGAAATTCTGGAACTCCCTTAATCTTCCGTATGAATCTGCCTGCACAAGAGAACTGAGGGGATTGGTTTATATGAAATTGAATGATAAGGACAATTCGGAGGCAGAGCTGATAGCTGCCAAATGGGTGTATGAACAACTGGGGGCCATACCGGATCTGGAACGTATCGATCGTATGCTGAACAGCGATCGCAATCCCGAAACCCATGGACTTTCACTTCGTGAGCTCCAGGTTTTGCGTCTTGTAGCATCAGGTAAAACAAATAAATCCATTGCCGGTGAGTTATTTATCAGCGAGCGCACAGTAGACCGTCATGTGAGTAATATTTTCAATAAACTCGGCATATCGTCACGTGTGGAGGCAACTTCTTTTGCACTCAGAAATCAAATGTTTGATAATGGTATTTAGTTAAATCAGACCGGCATTCTACCGCCGCAATCGCTCTTTATTCCTTTTCCCTGTTCATACTGTTTTATCCTGTGGGTAATATTACCCATTTTCAGTCTTTTGTGTAATTGGGTAATCACACCGATGCATCATGCTTTTCATTGCTTTAATTTTACAGGGTAATCTTTTTTGTAATCAATAAAACTGAATATGATGAATACAAGACAATACGAAACAGTTATCATTGGGGGTGGACAGGCAGGGCTGGCAACAGCCTGGCATCTTACCCATCAAAATATGCCGTGTGTGATTCTGGATGAGAATAACAGAGTTGGAGCAGCCTGGAGGAAAAGATGGGAATCACTCCACCTGTTTACGCCAGGCCGTTATGATAATCTGCCCGGCATGTCATACCCCGGGCCTCCCGGATCGCACCCGGGCAAGGATGATATCGCTGACTATCTTGAGGCTTATGCTTCAAGGTTTGGGTTTCCTGTAAGAACCGGTGTGAAAGTAGTTGGGGTCAGTGCCGAAAAAGATCATTATCATATTGAAACCAACAATGAAAAGATCATTGCCCACAATGTGGTAGTGGCAACCGGACCTTTTCATCACCCCCGTATTCCCGAATTTGCCAAAGAGCTGGACCCACAGATTGTCCGGATGCATTCGTCAGAATACCAGACACCGGCCCAGGTTCAGGATGGCCCGGTTCTCGTTGTTGGGGCAGGGCAATCAGGAGCCGAGATCGCCCTTGATTTGGCCGGAGACCATAAGGTTTGGCTTTCAGGCAGGGATGTTGGGGAGGAACCTGCCTTTCGGGATAATTTTTCAGGCCGTATCATCTCTTCAATTATGGTTTTTGCCGCAACAAAAGTAATGAACGTAGCCAATCCTCTTGGACGAATGATGCGTAAGCACTTCTTTTATCCGCGACGAGGTATCCCCCGGGCTGGTGGCACAAGGAAGCGACTGAAAATGGCCGGCGTTGAATGGGTGGTTCGCACAAACGGAACAAGTAATGGCTACCCGATGCTTGAAGACGGACGGGTACTGAAAGTAAAAAACGTCATCTGGTGTACCGGATTTGTGACAAATTACAGCTGGATTGACCTTCCCGTTTTTGATGACTTTGGATTTCCTGTACATAAACGTGGAGTTGTGGATGGCCAGCCGGGGTTGTACTTTATTGGAATGCCATTTCAGCGAACCCTGAGTTCCTCACTGCTCTTAGGCGTTGGCAGGGATGCAGGTTATATTGCAGGGCATATTGCTTCCAACCGTTCTGTATCCGAAGAAAAATTAAAAACAGGCGTACCCGGACAGATTGAACAGCGGACAAAACAGCAGGTAAGAAATAAAATCGAAAGTGAAGAGACATCCGTCACTTTTAATGTCGAACAAAATTAAATATCAGCATTATGAAATATCTATTCGTTTTACTCTTTGTATTAACGGGAGTGAATGCTTATTGCCAGGATGATACCAAAGCCGGGAATCAGCAACCCATCATTGATATGCATATGCATACGGGACTGCCACATGAGGTGCCGGCCGGGACACCATCTCTCTGCCGGCCTGAACCATGTGATGGTGATGTCCCTGCAACAGTCGATCCCACCGCACTTTTGGAGAAAACACTGGAGATTATGGACAGGTACAACATTGTGAAAGGCTTTGTCAGCGGAGTAGATCTTTCCATTGTTAAAGAATGGAAGAAGAAAGCTCCGGAACGATTTATTGCTGCTCCTTTTATTTTAAATCCAGGCAACCCTGCCCCAAACGAGCTCAGACAGGAATATAAATCGGGTAAACTCAGTGGAATGGGAGAAATCGGAACTCAGCTCATGGGGATTTCGCCAAACGATCCAAAGCTTGAACCCTATTTCGCCCTGGCAGAAGAATTCGATCTGCCGGTACTTATTCATACTTTAGGAATCGGTCCTTATATGCCCCACTTTCGTTCAGCGGCGGGTAACCCCCTGCTTTTGGAGGAAGTACTGGTGAATCATCCGCAGCTACGGCTCTATGTTGAGAATGCAGGATTTCCCTATCAGGAAGAAATGATCGCGATGATGTACCAATATCCTCAGCTTTATGCTGACGTTTCAACAATTACATGGGTAATTCCTCGTGCAGCTTTTTACAATTATCTGGAAGCATTCATTCATGCAGGTCTTGGAAAGCGGCTGATGTTTGGTTCTGACCAGATGGTCTGGCCGGAAAAAATAGGTACAGCGATTGAAACAATTAACCACGCGCCGTTTTTAACGAAAGAGCAAAAGCGTGATATCCTTTATAACAATGCACAGCGTTTTCTTGGTTCCCAATACTCTGAAAATGTTTCGATTCAGCAACATTAAATGGAAACAATTCAAATGAGTATTCACGATTTTAATTCATCAGGTTTTTTATTCTTTCTTACAAATGCAGCATCCTGATTTCATTGTGCTTCAACTGAATGAATTTTTCCTGCTCAATTTGTTATCCACTCAGCCTGCACCACCAGGAAATTAAATCAGTTGCTTTTCAAAAATTCATCGATCTCGGTCCGTGCCGGCGCCGAAGGCTGAGCTCCCATGCGGGTAACCGAAATTGCAGCTGCAGCACTTGCAAACCGCAACGATTCCTTTAACGATTTACCCTCAACCATTGCAACAGCAAAACTTCCGCAAAATGTATCTCCGGCAGCTGTTGTATCCACTGCATCGACATTAAAGGCCGGCACACTCACTTTTTCCTCTCTGGTAACAACAAATGCTCCCTTCGAACCAAGGGTGATGATTACCTTTTCGACACCCTGACCAATTAACAGCCGGGCAGCTTTTTCTGCATCCTTTTCATTTTCAACAGGCATTTGAGCAAGGTAACCGGCTTCCACTTCGTTCAACACCAATATATTTACTTTTGGAATGTAAGAACGATCGAATTCACGGGCAGGGGCAAAGTTCCACATCACCGGAATGTTTTTCCGGTTAGCCAAATCAATAACATATTTAATGGTTTCCGGCAGGATTTCATACTGCATGACAATGATTGCAGCCTCTTCAATAACCGGAAGTGCCTCATCAATTTTACCGGGTGTCAGCCTGTAATTGGCTTCGGGGGCCACGGAGAGGTAATTGTTTCCCTTGTCGCCAATCATTATCAGTGCATGACCGCTTGCAACCCCTTTTTCGTGAAATACATACTTCGTATCAATGCCATCGTTTTTATAATTCTGCACCATTTGCGGGGTATAGGCATCTTCGCCCACACAATTTACAAATGCAACATCGCCTCCGGCCCGGGCAGCCGCCACCGCCTGGTTTGCACCTTTTCCACCATACACCTGCATAAAAACAGCATCAGTTACCGTTTCGCCCTTTTCGGGCAGATGATCCATTTTCATCAGTAAATCGACGTTCGAACTTCCAATAACAACTATTTTTTTCATATAAAGCCCCCTCTGAATCTCCCCCGTTGGGGAGACTTTAAAAACGTTTAAATTTATATTTAAAGAACAAGCAATAGTTAAAACACAGAGCCTTCCTAAAAGTCCCGCAATGGGGGATTTAGGGGGCTTCCTTTCAATTTAACCGTGCAACAACAATTAACGTTAATCCCACAATAAATAACGCAAACATGGCAGCCAGCAAACGGTCAGTGCTTTTAGGGGCTTTTGAAAATTCCTTCCACACAAAAACGCCCCAGGCTGCCGAAATCATTGTAGCTCCCTGGCCAAGTCCGTATGAAATTGCAAATCCTGCCTGTTCCGAGGCAATCAGGTTGAATTCCATTGCTGCACACCATATTAATCCGCCGAGAATTCCAATCACATGCATTTTAGGCGTTCCCAGCCTGAAATAATCCTTATAACCAACTGCCTTTCCATCCACCGGTTTATACATGAACCAGGTGTTGAAAATAAAATTGGAAACGAAAAATTCCGATGGTAAACACAAACATCGCTGAGTATGGGGTAAGCATACCTGCTTCGGGGGAGGTAAAATCTGTTGCCATGGATGCTGCAACAAACCTGTAGAAAAATCCCATCAGGATACCCGATATAATCGAAATCAGAATCCCTTTTTTCTGAATACCTTTATTCTCCTGCGGAAGTTTACGGTAAGCCAATGCATCCACAACGATAGCAGCAACAATCAGTCCGAGTCCCAGGAACAGTAAAAACGGATCGCCAAGCGGTGTGGCAATGTAATTTACAACAACTCCGATAACCAGCGCCAGTCCTACAGCAATAGGGAAAGCCACCGCCATTCCTGCAATTGCAGTTGCAGCTACAATCAACAGGTTTGAAATATTAAAAACAACACCACCGATAAAAGCTGAAGAGAGTGCCGAAAAATCAGCCTGCGATAAATCGGCAGCAAAACTGCGGCCTTCATTTCCGATGCTTCCAAAAGTGAAACCAAACAAAAGGGTGGTCAGCACCAGGCCAATGGAATAATCCCAGTAATACAGCGGGAATTCCCAGTTTTTATTTGTCATCTTAAGTGTGTTTGCCCAGGAGCCCCAGCCCAGCATGGTGATTATGCAAAACACCACTGCGAGCGAATAAGAATCGACGATGTACATGATAGTAAGATTAGCCCCCCCTGGTCCCCCCGAAGGGGGAAATAAGAGAGTTGGTTAGTATTTTTTATTCATTCTTTCTCTCATTCTTGTTTTCCCCCCTCGGGGGAATTAAAGGGGGCTTCTACTCAAAACGTTTTTTTGCATCTTCCAATATACTGACTGTTGCAGTAGCGCCGCAGCGTGTACAACCAGCTTCCTGAACTTCAATTAATCCGTCAAGGGAACGTACTCCGCCTGCAGCTTTTACTTTCACTTTCGGACCAACGCTTTCCTTCATCAGTTTCAGGTTGGGTATTGTAGCACCGGTGTAGGAATATTTTCCATCTTCACCTTTTACAAAGCCAAAACCGGAGGAAGTTTTCACATAATCGGCACCGACTTTCGTACAGATTTCACACAACCTGACGATATCTTCCTTTTTCGTCACGTAGTCGGTTTCGAAGATCACTTTCACAATGGCACCATTTTCATGGCACTTTTGGGTCACTGCACCAATTTCTTCTTCAATGTAATCCCAGTCGCCCTGCAGCGCTTTACCGATATTGATAACCATATCGATTTCCACTGCACCGTCATTGCATGCATTTTCAGCCTCAAACACCTTCACCGGAACAGCAGAATTACCTGCAGGGAAACCAATCACACACCCTACAAGAACATCGGTTCCAGTTAACAGCTCCACCGCCTGTTTTACTGCATATGGTTTAACACATACTGATGCAACATCATATTTTTTAGCCACTTCACACTCCCGTTTCAAATCTTCATCTGTCATGGTCGGATGAAGAATGGAGTGGTCAATCATTTTTGCGAGTTCCTTTACTTTATTCATACTGTTATTGTTTTATTTTTGATTATTGATTTAATGCTCTTGTTGAATTGATTCTTCGACTTTGCTTATTCGGTCTGTAATGTAATTTATAACTTGAAGATAACTCTTTTTTTCCTTCAACCTCCAATATCAATTCAAACGAACCGGCATCCCAGTGCGGAAGTGTTTTCCTCACTGTTGGGCCCTCAATATTTTTATTTGGTCCGGCTTTACCAAAATCCCAGCTCAGGAGAAATAATTCATCAGTATTTGTTTTAATTTTTACATTCATTGTTCCTGTTGGAATATTTTCATACATATCGTTTAAAATAAAAATATCGCACGAGAAGACCTCTCCTTCTGCATATGAAAACTTTGGAATCCGTGCACTTGCAAGAAAAGGCCTGCATGAATTTGAAACAGCATAAAAAGCAGGTTTGGGTAAATTGGGATAATTCAGTAAACTGTTGTTGGCTGCAGTTATCCAGGGTTCGTTGTAACACCAGTTGAGCGCCATGGAACAAGTTGGTTTCTGACGCCGTGCCTCTTCAAATATACATTTGTACCCTTCACTCTGAAGCCATTGACTCCTTTCAACAAGTTCTTCCAGATTGTCAGATTCGCCAAAATATTCAGCTAAAACATCTTTCATCAGCCAGGTGTCGCCAACCCATGCATTAAAGGCATGATGGCTCTCCCAGCTTGTACCGGGCCTTGGTGGAAACAATTCGTCTTCAGGAATAATTTTCTTCAACAGTTCTGCCGGCGATGCACCGGGCATACCAAATTCGGTATAGGCAGTTGAATTCGCACGTTTCATCCATTGAAAAACCTCTTCTCCTGTAGCGCTGTTTTTGAAAACATAATTCCCGTGCCCCATTCCCATTATTGGCGAAGTTGGAATAAACGGAATTTCAGGATCAAGCAAATAACACTGGCTGTTTAATAAACGAAGTGCCAATGACTGGTCTGTCATCATCGACCATGCATTAAAGAGCTCATTTCCCCCGCTCCAGATTGCATTGGACGGATGTTTGCGAACCCGTTTAATAATTGCTTCCGACTCCTGCTTTAACACCGAAAGGTAATGCGGTGTCCCCACATAATTGTTACAGGCTAAAGGAAATTCGGTCCATACCAAAATCCCCTTTTCATCGCATAACTCATAAAAATCGTCCTTATTTACAATTCCTCCGCCCCAGACACGGAAAATGTTAAAGTTCGCTTCAAGCGCCCGGTTTAGCAATCCGTTGTACCGTTCGCGGGTAATAATGCCCGGGAATATTTCAGGGTTCACCCAATTCGAACCTTTTCCAAAAATTTGCCTCCCGTTTAGCTCCAATGTTACTGGTGGATTGCTCCGACCCTTGGGAAATGCTTTTGGATTTTCCCATGCTCCCTCATGCATCACCAGTTGAATCCTTCGAAACCCGGTTTTCTGGTTATCTTCATCCAGTATCTTTCCATTCTCATTTACCAGCAACAGCTTCGATGAATACATATTTGGTTTCCCATGGTCATGTGTCCACCAAAGTTTTGGATTATCCAGATTAAAAACTTCTGTGCTTAAATCACTAATCAGCCCCGTCTTTTTTAGGATATTTTTTCCATCAGGGTCAGTCAAAACCCATTCATATTTATTATTATTCAGATGCAAACCTTCAACTTCAAGGTTTAAACTGAGTTTGGAGTAATCCTCGTTTAGTGTGTAGTGAATGTACACATCCTGAAAATGAGATTCTTTTCTTACTTCCAACTTTGTTTCATCCCATATTCCGCCTGGTACAAGTCGCGGATGCCAGTCCCAGCCATAGCTGACGGCAGGTTTTACACTTTGGGCAGCCTGCGACCGGTCAGCAGGGCGACCTTCAAGTTTGGGAACAGGATATATTCTGACCTCCAGCTCATTGTTATCTTCCAAGGCATTTGTTAAATCCAATTCAACCGGTTTAAACATTCCTTCCTGCGCGAGCAGAATACTACCATTCAATAGTATTTCAAACTCATAATCAATTCCTTTGGAAATAAAAAAGTAATGTTCGTTGTTTTCAAGGGCCGGTTTTGCAAAGCTTGTTTTATATGTCCAGAACACATCTTCCATCCAACCGTAATCCTTCCAGTTTTCGGCATAATTATAATCCCCCCAGCCTTTGGCTTTGGCATAATCCAGTTGAACTGCTCCGGGCACAGTTGCTGAATACCATTCATCCGGTTCAGCATTTTTTAATTTATGATACCCAACTTTCCAGATAACAGCTTCCTTTTCTTTCCGGTCCTTTTCTTTTTCAAACGCAACAGACATTTGGGAAGGAATTAAAAAGAGAACTGCAAAAATGACAATGATTATTTTATTCATGTTTCTTTAGTTTTTATTGTTTTGATGAAACAGGTACTATTATTTATTCGAAGACACTTAAATCCCAATGTAAAAAAACAAACACCCTGAATCTCTTATTACTTCAACCGCATTAAACCGGTTAACCAACCTGCACTGTGAGGAATCCAGTCCTCATCGGTTAATGAAAAAGGTCCGTCGTTTTCATTTTTTGGTGAAACGTCATAAACAAATTGTTTACCTGTGGAAAACCCATTACAAATGACTCCGCGTGTTTGAAACCATGTTCCGGCCCAGCGGTTTCCGATATTGCAAATCATGCTTGCCGGCAGGGCAGCTCCCTCCGGAATATCTGTACTAAAAACCACACAACCCTGCTTCACGTTTTCGCTGGTAATTCCACCGTTTAATCCTGCCAGCCACTGCAGGTTTCCGTAGGCAATATTTTTAAGTTTAGGTTCATGAAGCAATTCTGCCAGTTCGAGTGCCAGGGCAGCAGTATATCCGTAAATTGCATTTGTTCCATGGAAAGTTCCGCAAAACCAAATGGCGCCTTCATCTTTAAAAATACCCTGGGGTACCAGCAGAAACGGATTGGCCTCGCAACCCGGTATTAAATAGCCGTTGGCAAAATCAACAAGCATTTGTTTCCACTCTTGTGCATCTTCATGATTGGGATATTCCTTAAGCAGATGAATAACCGGAATCAGATAATTCGGGTAAATTCCACCCATATCGGCTCCGAATTCCGAACCTCCATCCACAGGTACAATTCCATGCACCCACGACGGCTCAGCATGATCCATGCTGGTGAATTCATAAAAATGACCATAAAATCCTTCCATGGCTTTTGATTCCGGAATTTGACGTTCCATCACCTGTCTGGCGAAGTTAAAAGCGTCTTCTTTTGCACCGGCCACATTCAAACGATCCATTTCTATTGCCATCCGGCACATCAGCATCAGATGACGCGTTGGCCATTCATTTACCGGAATGCCGGCAGTTTCCGGCAGACCGCGCTGCATCTTTTTGTAACCATATTCCCCCATTGGAGTTGCAGTATTGAGCAACCAATGATAAGCAAGCCGGGCAGCTTTTTCATATTTAAGTTTTTCTTTTGCGTAATTCTCAGGAAGCAACTGAACTGCTTTAGCAAGGGCAACAACAGCTTTCATGGCATCGTGTGGCAGCACATCGCGCTCGTGCCCAATTACATCATGCGACATGGAACCTCCTGGAAATCCAAGCTCTTCTGCCTTTTCCTGTGTCAGCACCAAATAGTCACATCCGGTTTTTATCTGTGTACAAATTCTGTCAGGGAATTCTTTTTCGAATACATCCTTCTTCAGCTCCAGCAATTCTTCCAGGGCAATTATCATGGCACTTTGCGCCGGGCTTTCCACCCATTTGGTACCGGCATCCTGCCAGCCTGCTCCCACCCCGGTAAAATGACTCCGCCGCTCCAGCATATCCACCGACGACCATTCGATGGTGGAATCCCAGAGAATATTTCTACCCACTTTTAAACCATCATCAGCAAAAAGTAATCTCCCGCCGGAAACGACTTCTGCCGACCAGTTTCCTGTTTCCCTGATATTATTGAAATCGGCCACCCACCAGTGACTTTTCCAAATCTCACCCCAGTATTTCAAAGTGGTATCATACCCGCTTTCTTTTTCTGACGGATGTAAAATACAGGTTGCATCTTCCGGCAGCATTTCCTTTTTTGGAAGGCGGACAATTATTCGTACCGGCCATCCCAATTCGTAACCCACCTGTGAGAAAAGCATTCCGGCAGGACCGTCAGCCGTATTCCAGCCATTTCCTTTAAAAACAGACCCTTTATTTTTACCTTTTTCAACAGAATATGAAGACAGTATCCCAGCTCCGGCAAGTCCTGCTGCCGATACTGCCCCGGTTTTCATAAAATCGCGTCTTGAAAATGAAAGCTTTTTATTCATGGTTTATTGTTTTTCGGCTTAAAGATAATAGCTGTTACCTACCGGATAGGTAGTGGTCACACAATATAATTCGCTGTAAATGTTCAACATCGGACTACTGGTTGAAAATCTGACCGAAATGTGCAATACAGGAGTCTGTGCATCCACTTTTAGTAATTCGCTGTGTTTCTCACCGGCAAACTCGGCCCTTATTTCCTGACTCGAACCGGTAATTTCAATCAAATATTTTCTGCTCAGTGTTTTGAAAAAAGAACCTTCAGTAAAATCTGTTCCCTGAAATCCGGGCAATGCTGTTTCCGGAAACCAGTTCTTCTCAAGCATCACAGGCTCTGTGCCTACAAACCGCAGCCGTTCAAAAAATATACACGGAGAACTGCTGTCGTTTTGCTGAACCGGTAAAACAATTTCATCGCTCCATTTTCCTGACATCGGTTTTTGAAGAAAAGTTGTTTTTATATTTCCGCCAACAGCTTCCGAAAAACCCTTTACCGTCAGCAATCCCAGTGATTTCCTGCGCTCCCGCACCTGGCTTCCCTTTCCATGAAGTTTTTTGATAAATCCTTCGCGCATTAATTCATCAAGTGCTTTTCGTGCCGTTGTGCGTGTGATTGAAAAACGAATGCACAATTCATTTTCCGACGGCAAATAATCGCCCACCTGGTAAACTCCCTGCTGTATCTGTTCTTTCAGAAAGTATTGGATTCGTTTATATTTTGATTCAGCCATTGCTTAAATTATCCGGACAAAAATAGAAAAACAACTTGTACGTACAAGTTAAAACCAATGAATAAATCAGAAAAAGAAAAATCATTCCCTGAATTGTTGAAGTTCATCCAGCACTCACAGATAAATATTCTTCCCTGTAATCTTTTATTCTTTCAGGATAATAATTTGATTTCCTGAGGCATGATTTATCGTAAGAATTCCACCTTCAGGAAGTGATTTCCACGCCCATTTTTCAATAAAATCTTCGGATTCAGGTATTTCCTTTTTATTTACAAGGACGGCAGACGGTTTAACATTCAGCCGGAGAACCTCTGTAGACTCATTGTCAAAAGTGCGGTAATGCAACATTGTTCTGTTCAGCAATTCATCCGTTACGTAATGGGGATTAATAGCCGGAGCATACTGAACCAACTGAATGACCGAGGTTGAACTGAGCAGGTGGTTTTCTCCCGGTGGTGTCAGTTCAGGGAATACGGCCATCGATCGGAGATAATGACGGACATAATCACCATAGCCATCAGTGAGCCAGTTATCATCGCGTGGATAGCGGTTTTTACCGTCAGAATCGACCATATAGGTTGCCCAGTTTAATTTTAAGATGGCCTGGCTCACAAGAGAACTATCTCCGGTAAGCATTGAAT
Organism: uncultured Prolixibacteraceae bacterium; assembly: GCA_963816685.1. Taxonomy (GTDB): domain Bacteria; phylum Bacteroidota; class Bacteroidia; order Bacteroidales; family Prolixibacteraceae; genus CAVYUC01. The sequence continues at coordinate 309,932 of CAWFMB010000013.1, forward strand.
ATTGAAGTTCGGCAGATGCCTGGCGTGACGAATGACTGTTGCCCGGCGTCTGATAAGCTGTCTGCTCATTGACAACAGTTACCCCGTATTTCTCCCATTCATCATTTCCCAGTTCATCATAAACCCAGTCGAAAATTCCCTTTACCTGCATTTCCCATTCCGGAAAATATTCCCGGTGATTCATCATAAACTGCGCAAAAGTAACTGCATTGATTTGAGTATCGCTCCAGCCGGGAATATCTTCAAAGAAAGGCCCCCATTTATTGTTTTTCAAAGGATACTCTTTCATCCAGACAAGCATTATTTGAAAAGCTTTTTTGTAAAGTTCCGTTTCTCCTTTTCCCAACCGGATTAACTCCAGAAACAGTTCCATTGCCGGTGCCCAATTGCTGGTATAACTGCTGAGTTGATCTCCATGGTCGCTATTCCACACATCTTTTAATATTCCGGTTTCACCGGTTATTGCATTTACTTTAAACGGAAGTGGTGAATTTTCCTCATCTCCGGCATTTGTATGCCTTGCAAGTGTATTTGCAATTTTAACAGAAGCCTCCAGATAAGCTTCGCTTGTAACATCTGTATTCGGATGCATTTCTGTTATTTTATAAAGCTTCACCAGTTCCAGCCCAAAAGAACCTGCTTTATCCGGTTGGGTGAAGTATTTTCCCAGAATCATATCCCCGTCATAAATTCCGGAATACACCAATGTATTATAAGGATACGGAATATCCGGCCATTGAGCATCAGAGGGGCTAAGCGAATGAGAAAGATAATAATCGGCAATAAATTTCATATTCTCCTTCACCCGTTCATTTCCGGAATAGCCATATAACAAATTCCATGACGAAAGTGCCATCGAAAACTGATCACCGCCAATTCCCCGCCGGTCGTTAAAATCGCTGTGCCACACCTGGTGGTTCATGTAATAGGGCAAACCGTTACTGTCGGTGCGTATAGATTCCCAGAAACTCCAGATGAGGTGAATAACATGGCTGTAAGCAATTCCAGGAACAGGTGAATACCAGGGCTCTATGTGGTTATTTATATCCACGATGACGTTATGGTATATCAATTTATCATCAGTTTCTTTTTGGAATTGACCTGCAGTATTGAGAGAAAAAACAAGAATTGGAACCAAAATGGCGAATATTGTTTTCAATTGCATTTTGAATGAATTATTCAAATTGATTATTTATGTAAAAGTAATGAAATTGATAAATTTATTCATTCAAATAATTATCATCCATAAACTACTGAATACAAACGAACAAAGTCTTTGCTGATTTGTAGTAATTAATAAAACTTGAAATCATGACAAACAGAAGAACATTTTTAAAATCGCTGGCCGGAGTTACGGCAGGTTTATCAATTGGCAATGTTGCAATTGCACAGGAACAATCATCTGACCGGGTTGGGGAAATTTTACCCAAACGGAAACTGGGCAAAACAGGTGAATATGTCACCATGCTTGGTACCGGCGGATACCACGTTGGCTGGACTACAGAGCATGATGCACAGGAAGTTATAGAAGCTGCGCTTGAAGGCGGAGTGCGGTTTTTTGACACAGCCGAAAGTTATTCGGATGGCAGAAGTGAAGAGCGATACGGAAAATATCTGACGCCAAAATACCGCGATTTGATATTTTTGATGACAAAATCCACAGGTCAGGATGCAAAAACTGTACAGGAACATCTTGAAGGTTCACTGCGCAGGTTAAAGGTGGACCATATTGATTTGTACCAGGTACATTCCATCCGCACACCCGAAGATGTGGACAACCGGATAGCAAACGGAGTTCTGGATGTGTTGCAAAAAGCAAAGCAGGATGGAAAAATCAGACATATTGGTTTTACAGGACACCAAAATCCATACGCACATGCACACATGCTGGATAAAACCCGGGACAGCGATATTTTTGATGCAGTTTTAATGCCGGTGAATGTATTGGATCCTTCTTATTTTAGTTTTACTGAAAATGTTTTACCAAAAGCACTGGACCGGAACCTGGGTGTTTTGGCCATCAAATCGTTGGCCGACGGCCGCTTTTTTGCAAAAAAAGAACAGGCAAAATGGACATCTGATGATCCGCTGATTCCAAATTATTTGTCCATTAAAGATGCAATGTATTTTGTATGGTCACTCCCTGTCAGCGTTTTAATTTCAGGAAATGAAAATGCAACATTTATGCGTGAAAAAATCACACTTGCACGTTCATTTTCAAAACTTTCGGAACAGGAGCGACTTGCACTTATTAATAAAGTCAGGGATATTGCATTAACAGGCAAAGTTGAATATTTTAAAAACAAGGAAGTATAAAATGAAGAATCCCGGGACCTCTGTCCCGGGATTTAAACTAAACCTAACTAAACCAAACTTATGAAAAAACAGCAAACTGCTGTGAAGTATTTCTAATAAAACTCATGAAAATTAAAACTTTGAAAGTCTTTTTAATTATTTTCATGACTAATATGAGTAAAACAAATTGCATGCCAAAAAAAATAATAATACCCATTTATTCCGGAAAAAATTAATATTTTAAAAAAGGAACGATTTTTTTATTATCATCCCATTAAAAATAACACAATACAGGAATTCAAAAAATAAATATCTTTGCGCCAATTGAAATAAAGGAATTTAACAGAAAATACAGGAACATTATAAATGGAAAACATTCGCAACTTTTGCATAATAGCACATATTGATCACGGAAAGAGCACCCTGGCTGACCGCCTCCTGGAAATGACAAATACAATCGGAATCCGGGACATGCACGACCAGGTACTTGACAGCATGGAATTGGAACAGGAGCGGGGCATTACAATTAAAAGCCATGCCATTCAAATGGACTATTTGCATCAGGGTGTTGAATATAAACTCAACCTGATTGACACACCCGGACATGTTGATTTTTCATACGAGGTGTCGCGGTCAATTGCTGCCTGCGAAGGAGCATTGCTTATCATAGACGCAGCCCAGGGAATACAGGCACAAACAATCTCGAACCTGTACCTCGCCATTGAGCATAACCTTGAGATTATACCTGTATTGAATAAAATGGATTTGGAAAGCGCAATGCCGGAAGTCGTGGAAGATCAAATTATTGATTTGATAGGTTGCAGTCATGATGACATCATTCATGCAAGTGGCAAAACAGGAATGGGGATTCAAACAATCATGGATCGGATCATTGAAAAAATACCTGCCCCTTCAGGAGATGCAGAAGCCCCTTTGCAAGCCTTAATATTTGATTCAATTTTTAACTCCTTTCGCGGAGTTATTGCCTACTTCAAAATTGTTAACGGCCAAATCAGAAAAAAGGATTTGATTAAGTTCATGGCTACCGGAAAAGAATACAATGCCGACGAGATAGGCGTATTAAAACTTGGGTTATTTCCGCGCGAAGTTTTATATGCAGGTGATGTTGGATATATCATTTCCGGAATAAAAACAGCAAAAGAGGTAAAAGTTGGCGATACAATCACTCAGGTAAAAAATCCATGTAAAAGCAGGATTGAAGGATTTGAGGAAGTTAAACCAATGGTCTTTGCAGGAATTTATCCCATCGATTCTGATGATTACGAAGATTTGCGTTCAGCAATGGATAAACTTCAGCTGAATGATGCATCCCTTACATTTGAACCCGAATCTTCGGCAGCACTGGGTTTTGGTTTCCGCTGTGGCTTTCTTGGTCTTTTGCACATGGAGATTATTCAGGAACGCCTCGAACGCGAATTCGACATGAATGTAATTACTACTGTACCAAACGTTTCTTACCTTGTACATCTGACTGACGGAACGACAGAACGGGTATACAATCCATCAGGAATGCCCGAAACAATGAGTATTGACTTTATTGACGAACCTATTATCCGTGCAAACATTATTACTGCTTCCGAATATATAGGGCCGGTCATGAATTTATGTCTGGATAAAAGAGGCGAAATTGTCAGTCAGAATTACCTCACTGCGGAAAGGGCCGAATTGGTTTTCAACCTGCCATTGGGAGAAATTGTTTTTGATTTTTACGATAAGCTAAAAAGTATTTCAAAAGGATATGCTTCATTCGATTATTATGTGAGCGGCTATAAACCTGCAAAATTAATCAGGCTCGACATCCTTTTAAATGGTGAAATGGTGGATGCACTTTCAACGTTAATCCATTTCGACAATGCATATTCATTCGGCCGCCGGATGTGCGAAAAATTAAAAGAGATGATTCCACGCCAGCAATTTGACATTGCAATTCAGGCAGCCATTGGCGCGAAAGTTATTGCCCGCGAAACTGTAAAAGCGATGCGCAAGGATGTTACAGCAAAATGCTACGGTGGCGATATCACCCGGAAACGCAAACTCCTGGAGAAACAGAAAAAAGGGAAAAAGCGAATGAAACAGGTGGGCAATGTGGAAGTGCCCCAAAAAGCATTTTTAGCCGTATTGAAACTGGATTAACCTGAATGTCCAAAAATTAAAGAAGCAAAGGCTTTAGATACATTTATAAAAATGTGACTAAAGCCTTTTCTTTATTTTGATGTCGTATAGCATACTTTAAACATTGCATTTCATCAGCATTGCAACTAATTTTATGCTCGTCCGGAAATTCTGAAGAATGTGGGGTGAACTTCAAACTATAAAGACGAGCACGTTCAACTTTAAATAAAAACCATGAAACGAAGAACTTTTATTGAAAATTCAGTGATTACATCAGGAGTGTTGCTTACAATTCCGTCGGTAGGTTTTGGAGAAAATGAATCTGAAAATGATTTTCAGCTAATCGATTTGCATGTACATACAACTGCGGAATTCACCATCCAAAAAATTCTGGAAATCGGAAAACAAACCGGCACCCGTTTTGGCATTGTAGACCACCCGGTTTCCTGGGCACTGAAAAATGACCGTGATTTGGAAAATTACATTACCAATCTCAGGAAATACCCGGTATATGTAGGGCTCCAGCCAACTTACCCGGGCTGGAGCAAAAATTATTCAAAAGAGCTGCTGGCACAGGTGGATTATATTCTGATGGACCCGCAGATGGTACCACAGGGAAACGGCAAAACCTGGCAAATCTGGCAATTCGACACCTACATCGACAATACAGAAGATTTTATGAAGCGCTACATGGATTACTCCCTCGAAATACTAAACCATGAACCGGTAAATGTTTTTGCCTGGCCGTTGTTTTTGCCGGTTTGCATCGCCCGTGATTATTACGCATTATGGACGGATGAACGGATGCAGCAAATTATTTCGGCTGCAAAAAAACGCAATATTGCCATCGAAATTAATGATATGGCACACACGCCCCATGAGGAATTTATACTGAAAGCCAAAGCAGCCGGATTAAAATTTACCTTTGGTTCTGATTCGCGAAACAACAATGTTGGCAGACTTGCTTTTTGCAAACGAATTGCTAAAAAATGCAATTTAACTGCAGGCGATTTTTATATTCCCGAAAGAAAAAGTTAATTCCTGTTCGATCCCCGGCTATACAAATCTTTTCTTTGCTGCCTGATTACAAAGTCTTCCACAGAGACTTAAAATTGTATTCCCTTACACTTCCCCTGCACTCCCTTTACATCCACATCGGACCTGCTCTAACATGAACCTTTCTCAAAAGGATCATCCCTATACCTTCACCGGTACATATTCGCAGTTAACTTCGGAGTTAATTCGCAGTATCTTCGCAGTTGGTTCGCGATTTCGCGAATGAACTGCGAAGAAACCCCGAATTTAATGCGAATAAACTATAGCCTTGGTACGGGGATGGTATATCCCGGATATTGAATAAATGACAACAGGAATTTGGGAAATCCGGCGATGCTATGGTTTAGAATTGGACCCATTTTTTCGCTGAATTAATTTGAAACAGGTGATGCACCATTTATTCGTTTATACCAAGGCTCCGGTGCATTTTTTTTTCCGGTTTTCCGGGATTTGTCCATGCTATGTGCAGACCAGCCGGTTGATGAAAATTGTGGAAATGTGTGTATCAGATTGTGGCTGTTTTCTACAAAAAAAATCAGGATGGTTTTTATCCTGCACTTCGTAATTCGTTTAACAGTAAATCATTAATTCTTCTGCAACCTGCATATATTTAATGGCACACGTTTGGCATGAGCGCCGGAAATAGTTTATTGTAGTACTAAACATGAATCCAATGATTGAATATGCCAAAATCGTTTTATGGGGTGTAAGTTTCTGGAAACAGCTATTCCGTAAAGAACTAATTAAAATTGCAAACTGGTGTGAACCCGTTGAACTGTTGCAGCTGAAAAAATATTGCTACGATAAGTACTACGACATTCATCCTGATGTGATTGATGAAATATTTTTAAGCGATAAAAAGGAATTTGTAAGAGTCGGAATATTAAAAAATTACACTCATTCCAAAAGCCAGGTATAAAAAAGCAATCTGTACATCAGTCTGGAAATTAACGGTAATTTTTTTGCATCTTTTTAAGTCCCGTATATACAACAAATTTATTGAAACAATAAGAAATGGGCAATTAAAAAATGTAAATGAAATATGGCGGGACAGATGCAACCAAAGGATGGAAATATACTGAATCCGGGACAATAGAATTTGGTTATTCCTTAAAGGCACAACTGATTGAATTTTATGTAAAAGATACTGGAATTGGAATCCCCAAGGATCGGCAGAATGCCATTTTTGAACGCTTTGTTCAGGCCGATGTTTCTGATAAGCAGGCACGGCAGGGTGCAGGATTGGGATTGTCTATTTCCAAAGCATACATCGAAATGCTTGGCGGAACCATTTGGGTGGAAAGTAAAGAAGGCAAAGGTTCAGCTTTTTATTTCACACTTCCGTCCAATACTGAACAAATAACTGAAAAAGATAAACATCCGGAAGGAATAATTGAATATAAAGAAAATCAGTTGAACATGGCTACAGGATTGAAAATCCTGATTGCCGAAGATGATGAGTTTTCCTACACTCTTTTAAAAATTATGCTTCAGGGTATAAGCCGCGAAATATTGCATGCCGGAACAGGATTAGAAGCTGTGAATTTGGCTCGCCGTAATCCGGATATCGATTTAATCCTAATGGATATAAAAATGCCCGGCATGTCGGGATATGAAGCAACACAGGAAATCCGCACTTTCAATAAAGATATTGTAATTGTTGCACAGACTGCATTTGTCATGCGGGGCGATAAAGAAAAGGCATTAAAGGCCGGTTGCAACGCCTACCTCGCAAAACCCATAAAAGAGGAAGAATTGCAATCCATAATGACAAAATATTTCATCAACTGAATTCACCAGACTAAATATTGTATTCCCGGAATCAGAAAACCAACAGGAATTTTATATTTTAAGATTATTTCTAATCTTTGACAGAAATATTTTCTTTAAAAAACCCCGGCCTGACCAAACTCTTTATGTATTGATGTGAGCAAAATTTTTGAATTTGCTTTGTATATTTGTTCCCGTTCATCAAAAAAATGAAACCAACTTAAAAATTCTAAAATGAAGTACCTGCTTACCTGTATCTTTTTTGCTACAACATTTCCCCTCTTTTCGCAGCAAGTCAATCCAAATCCATGGGTAATGAGCCCAAAACCCGGTGTGGAAGTTACTTATACAAACCCTGTTATACCCGGCTTTTATTCCGATCCGAGTGTGTGCAGGGTTGGTGACGATTATTACCTCATCACCAGTACATTTGAATTCTATCCGGGAGTTCCTGTATTTCACAGCAAGGATTTAATTCACTGGGAACAAATCGGCCACTGCATTCACCGAAAGGAACAAATACCTGAAAACCTGAACATATTTGCCGCCACTCTGCGGTACCACAACGGCACTTTTTATATGATCACGACCAATGTTTCAACAAAGGGTAATTTTTATGTTACTGCCAGTGATCCTGCCGGCCCCTGGTCGGACCCGGTGTGGATTGATGTACAAGGTATTGACCCTGACCTGTTTTTCGATGATGACGGCCGCACCTATGTTATTTCTTCCAATTTTGAACTTACTGAGATTGATCTGGAAACAGGAAAATTAATCGGAGAGAAACAAAAAGTATGGTTTGGTGCCGGCGGGCGTTATCCTGAGGCACCGCACATATACAAAAAAGATGGATTTTACTACCTGATGGCCGCAGAAGGTGGAACAGAGGAAGCACATTCCGTTACAATTTCCCGGAGCAATTCCATTTGGGGCCCGTATGTTAATAATCCTGCCAATCCCATTGCCGCCCATGCCAATGTAGCCGGAATGGGTTTGCCCATTCAGGGTGTTGGTCATGCTGATATAGTGCAGGCACATAACGGCAGCTGGTGGATGGTTATCCACGGTTATCGCAGTGTAACAGGTTATCCGCCGCACCACATCCTTGGCCGTGAAACCTGCCTGGTGCCGGTGAGCTGGCCTGAAGGCAGCTGGCCGATTGTTAACGGCAACGGTACCATACCGGTAAAACTAACCGTCCCTACCCTGCCACAGGTTGCTTTCGATCCCAAACCTGTACGTACGGAATTCGATAAAGAAGAACCGGGAATGGAATGGAACACCATTCAACCACCAAATGATAATAATTTTGACTTAAATCCTGAAGAAGGAAAGCTAACATTGAATGGTTCGGCTTTGCGAATCGGAGAAAACGGCAATCCGGCATTTATTGGCCGCCGCCTGACCGATATTCAATTCTCTGCCACCACACGTCTTGACTTCAACCCAAAAAATGAAAATGAGGAAGCAGGAATCATTCTGCTGAACAACGGTTCTCACTTCGACTTACTGGTTTCAACAAAAAAAGGGCATAGATACCTTGTAGTGAAACTTCAGTTTGGGCAGACACTTTATCAGTCGGAGGAAATTGCACTGAAACCCGGTGCGGTTGACCTTAGAATTGAGGGTACAGGTCCTGAATTTATTTTCTCTTTCAGCCAAAACGGAAAAGATTTTAAAACAATAGAAAAAGCAGATGCCCGGTTTTTAAGCACAGAAACAGTGGGATGGTTTGCAGGAGTGTATGTTGGATTATATGCTACCGGAAATGGCACAGTTTCAAAAGCAAAAGCCGGTTACGACTGGTTTGAATATAAAGGGAAATAAAAATTTGATTATCCTGTATCCTTCCTGTGGCTGAAGCTGTTGGTAGGATGAAAGCCACAGAATAAAAAACCGGTTACTTTTCAGCAACCGGTTTTATTATTTTATTCGCGCAGAACTTTGGTAAATTCCGGGCTCTCATTTTTGTCTTCAAGCAAATAAGGAGCCTATCCTAATTTTTCTTTCACCAGTCCTGGAATTTCTCCGGGTTCTTTGGCTACCGGTACTCCGGCTTCGTTAAATGCCTTGATTTTTTCTTCTGCAGTACCTGAGCCGCTTGAAATAATTGCACCGGCATGTCCCATTCGTTTTCCGGGAGGAGCCGATTGTCCGGCAATAAATGCAACCACCGGTTTAGTCATATTTTCCTTGATGTATTTTGCTGCCTTCTCTTCTGCATCGCCGCCAATTTCTCCAATCAGCACTACAGCATCGGTTTCCGGATCATTTTCATACATTTCAAGTAGATCAATAAAATACAATCCCGAAACAGGATCGCCGCCTATTCCAACACAGGTTGTCTGGCCAAGTCCGTTTTCAGTCAACATATTTACCACTTCGTAGGTCAATGTTCCCGAACGTGAAATCAGACCCACATTCCCTTTTTTGAAAATCATTGCCGGAAGAATTCCGATTAAACATTCATCGGGGGTAATTAATCCGGGGCAGTTGGCGCCAATTAGCTTTGTTCCGTTTTGCTTTAAAACAGGCATTACTTTAATCATGTCCTGAACCGGAACGCCTTCAGTGATACAAACCACCAGTTCCACACCGGCATAACTTGCTTCAAGAATTGCATCGCCGGCAAAAGGTGCAGGCACAAAAATTACAGACGCATTTGCACCGGTTGCTTTAACTGCATCTTCTACTGTATCAAAAACAGGGATTCCACCAACATCACTTCCCCCTTTTCCGGGTGAGATTCCGCCAACAATATTGGTTCCGTAATCTTTCATTTTTGAAGTATGAAAAGCACCGTCGCGACCGGTAATTCCCTGAACCAATACTTTGGTTTCTTTATTTATTAATATACTCATTCTCTTAATCTTTGAACTTTAAACTTTAAACTCTGATCTTTAAACTCCGGACTCTGAACTATTTTTTACTCAGCTCGATTGCTTTTTGCGCAGCTTCGCTCATGGTTGAAACGGTTGGCAATCCATATTCCTTAATAATTTCGAGGCCTTCTTTTGCATTGGTTCCAGATAAGCGGATAACAATCGGGATTTTTGTTTCAATGGTTTTCATGGCTGCTACAAGTCCGCGGGCCACATCATCGCAACGGGTAATCCCTCCGAAAATGTTAATCATTACTGCTTCAACATTTTTATCACTCAGCAGAATATTCATGGCATCGACTACTTTTTGCGGATTCGAAGAACCACCGATATCCAGGAAATTTGCCGGGTCGCCGCCATACAATTTAATCATGTCCATGGTTGCCATTGCCAGTCCGGCGCCGTTCACCATGCACCCGATGTTTCCATCCAATTTGATATATGACAGTCCTTTTTCGTTTGCATCAATTTCTTTTTGTTCATCTTCGGTAACTTCGCGCATGCCTAAAACTTCACGCTGGCGGAACAATGCATTGTCATCAAAGTTCATTTTTCCGTCGATTGCCAAAACCTGGTTATCAGGAGTTAACACGAGTGGGTTGATTTCAGCCAGCGAAGAATCGGTTTCAACATACAACTGGTACAATTTTACAAGGATTGAAGCAGCCTGGCGTACTTCTTTCGGCCCTTTGAAAAGTTGCAGGGCAATCTTGCGGGCCTGCCAGTCCATTAATCCCATTGTTGGGTCGATGGACAATTTAATGATCTTCTCAGGTGAAACGCGGGCCACTTCTTCAATTTCCACACCACCCTCGGCACTGGCCATTAAAGTGACCGACTTCGAATTGCGGTCGTTGATTAAACCCACATAAAATTCCTTCTGAATGTCAACTGCATCTGCTACCAGTACTTTTTCAACTTTTAAACCTTTAATGTCCATTCCAAGAATCTGACCGGCTTTTTCTACCGCTTCCTGCTTTGTTCTTGCAAGTTTTACACCTCCGGCTTTTCCGCGGCCACCCACATGTACCTGGGCTTTTACAACTCTCAGCTTGCTGTCATTCGGAACATTTGCTTCAACTTCTTCCACCGAGTGACAAACAACACCATCAGGGACAGGAATCCCGTACTTCCTGAATAAATTTCGGGCTTGATATTCGTGAATCTTCATTTTAATGTTTTAAAATATAGAAGTAAAAATATAATCGGCAAAAATACCAATTATAAAAATTTTAAACTCATAAATAGCTGCCTTTTTTCATGACATTTTACAGGTACAGAACAAGAACAAGAGTTCACCAACTTTAATTTTGCACAATTTCCAAATCCGATGTTGTTTTTTCGAAATTGTAAAAGGATCATTTTTTTCCGTTAGATTTGCGTCAAATTTCATTTTAAAATGGAAGAAATCATCCGAAAAGTAATAGAACAGGAAGCAGAAGCAATTAAAAATATTCCTGTAAGCAGTGAGTTTGTTCAGGCAGTTGAATTGATTTACCATCAGGTACATAAAAAGCGGGGGAAGCTTGTGGCAAGTGGAATGGGAAAAGCAGGGCAAATTGCTCAAAATATTGCAACAACCTTCAGCTCAACAGGTACACCGTCAGTTTTTCTTCATCCCAGCGATTCACAACATGGTGATTTGGGCGTGCTTCAGGAAAATGATATTTTATTGTTAATATCGAATTCCGGCAAAACAAGGGAAATTCTCGAACTGGTGGATTTGGCTGAAAACCTGCATCCCGGATTGCCTTTGATTGTCATTTCCGGAAATCCTGAAAGTTTACTTGCCAAAAGCGCCGATGCATTTATTTTCACCGGTAATCCCGACGAAGTTTGTCCGCTTGGTTTAACACCCACAACATCCACCACAGTAATGACCGTAATCGGTGATGCACTGGTAATATCGCTTATGAAAAAGATAGAATTCTCAAGCGGTGATTATGCCAAACGGCACCACGGAGGTTACCTGGGAGATAAATCACGGTTGCAGGCAGGTTCGTTGCTTGCCCAGGTTCAAAGTCAAACTGAAAACAAAGAAGAAAATAAAGAGTAAAAATATGCGGATAACAAAAGAAAATTCAGCAGGACTTATCATTGATATCCAGGAAAAATTGTTCCCGGTGATGTGGGAGAAAGAAAAATTGCTGAAGAATTGTCAGGTTTTAATTCAGGGGTTGAACGAATTAACAATTCCCCTGGTTGTAACGCAGCAATATTCAAAGGGTCTGGGAGAAACAATCAATGAAATCAGCAATGCAATACCTGATTTTTCGTTTATTGAAAAAAGATCGTTTAGCTGCTGCGATGAGCCATCGGTTTTTGAAAAGCTACAGACAATTAGTGTCAGGAACATCATCGTTTGCGGTATTGAAGCGCATGTTTGTGTGCTGCAAACCGCCATCGATTTAAAGGAAGCAGGTTTTAATCCTGTTGTGGTGGTTGATTGTATTTCATCGCGGAGCAGCCTGAATCTTGAAATTGCAAAAGAACGGTTTCGTTTCGAAAATATTTTGATGACTTCTGCCGAATCTATTTTATTTGAATTAACACGAACTTCGGGAGCTCCTGAATTCCGTGCAATTTCAAAACTGGTAAAATAATTTGGGGTCACTGAATTCATTATTAATGCCTGCATCCGGTTACCCGATAAAATCCATGTAGTTTTCAGGAGTGATTAATTTAAAATTTGAATTGTTATAAGCAGTTGAAAAACTTTTCGGCAACCGGGATTTGGTATTTTTGTTCCACTTAAATTCATATGTATCCAGCTGCCCATCATGCTCTTCAATATAATCGATTTCCTGCTGACGGGTTGTCCTCCAAAAATAGGTATTATAAAATAAACGGTTGTATTCAATTTTTTTCCTTCGCTCTGCTATCAAATAATTTTCCCAAAGCGCACCTGTATCTTCTCTTAAATTTAAAGGTGAAAACTTGTTTAACAAAGCATTTCTGACTCCTAAATCAACAAAATAAATTTTCTTTGAGTATTTAAGTTCATTTCGAAGGTTTCGCGAAAATGAACCTAACCTGAAAATGATAAATGCTTCTTCCAGCATCAGAATATATCTTTCTATTGTCTGTTTATCTATTTGAACCAATTGCGATAATTCGCGAAACGAAACCTGATTTCCAACCTGCAAAGCCAAAGCTTTTAATAAGTTTTCAATTGCATCAGGTTTTCGTATTTCCTTTAACGCAAAAATATCCTTATATAAATAATCAGAAATCAACTCCATTAAAATTTCCTTTTCATTTCCCGGGTGATTAAGTACTTCAGGATAAGAACCGTAAATCAAACGCTGCTCAAGATTACTTAGCACCTGCACAATACCATAGTGCTGAAATATTTCCTGAAAAGAAACAGGATACAGCTTGTATGTCCATTTCCTGCCTGTCATCGATTCCTTTAACCGATCGGTAAGTTCAAACGAACTGGAGCCTGTAACAATAAGTTGAATATCCTTGCAACTGTCATGTATGATTTTAAGAGATAAACCTGTATTTTCAATTCGTTGGGCTTCGTCAATGAATACCATTGTGCCTTTTGGAAATATTTCCTTTGCCCTTGTACTGTTTATTTTTTCCAGTAGCGTTCTGTCTTCCGGATTATCAGCATTCAACCAAATAATCTTTTTTGTTAATGATTCACTGATTTGTCTAAGCAATGTTGTTTTACCAACTTGCCTTGCCCCCAGGACAACAATTGTTTTTCCGGTAAATAATTTATTAAAAATTATTTCTTCAAGTTTTCTTCTAATCATTTTGTCGTATATAATCGCCAAAAATACGTATTTTTGGCGATTATATACGACAAAATTACTATTTAATATCTACTGGTTTTATTATTATCAGAGATCATTCTAAAAATATTTTTAATTTCGCCTCAAAATAAATTTAGTTATGCTTGAAATCTGCGCCATTGCATCGGGAAGTAACGGGAACTGCTATTATGTTGGAAATGAGAAGGATGCTGTATTAATTGACGCAGGAATTTCGTGCAAGCAAATAGTAAAACGGATGGCAGCCCGTGGTTTAGACATCGAAAAAATTAAGGCTGTATTTATTACACACGAACACAGCGACCACCTGAGAGGGGCACGAGTAACTGCAAAAAAGCTGCGGGTTCCGGTATATATGACCGCCAAAACTTATGTTGCCTCTTACAACAACCTGAAACCTGATTATCCCCGTTTTTTTGAACCGGGTGATGTAACTGAAGTTGGGTTATTCAAAATTCATTCATTTTTAAAGAATCACGATGCCTCTGATCCCTGTTCTTTTCGTGTGGAATATTCGGGTAAAAATATTGGTATTTTCACCGACATTGGTGAACCCTGCGAGAATGTAAAACTGCATTTGCAAAAGTGTGACGCCCTTTTCCTTGAAACAAATTACGATGAAACCATGCTTCGCGAAGGCCGCTATCCCTATTACCTGAAACAACGCATTTTGTCGGATTTCGGCCATTTATCAAACCTGCAGGCGTTGAAACTCTTACAGGAATTTGCAGGATTGAATCTCAAACACGTTTTTCTCAGCCATCTTTCGGCAGAAAACAATACTCCCGAAATTGCTTTCGAAACATTAAAGGTTCTTCAAAATAAATACGAATTGCGGCTCACCTCCCGGTTCGACGCTGCAGATGTTTGTGAAATTATATAAAAGAATATCTCCAACCAAAAGGATTACAATTAAAAAGCGGCTGCTTTAATAAAACAACCGCCTTTTATCGTTAATTCATATTAAGCAGATTATCGCTCAGCGCCTGCAACGTTTTTTTCTTTTGCGAATTAGGCACAAGTACCGAAATGTTATGCCGGCTCCCGCCGTAAGAAATCATTCGGATCGGTATTCCATCCAGTGCATTAAATACTTTCGAAGCAAAACCGGTTTCCTCGCGGATAATATCGCCAACGATGCACACAATTGACATGTCGTAGTCCACTTCAACTGTTCCGAATTTATCCAGTTCCCTTTTTATTTTTTCAAGTTTTTCAGTGTTGTCAATAGTCAGTGAAACTGCAACTTCCGAAGTGGAAATCATATCGATGGGCGTTTTGTATTTCTCAAAAATCTTAAATACATTTTTAAGAAAACCATAAGCCATCAACATTCGCCCCGACCTGATTTTCACCGCCGTAATTCCGTCTTTTGCAGCCACTGCTTTAATCCCCGAACCATCGGATTCAGAAGTAATTAAAGTACCGCTGTCATCAGGATTCATTGTATTTTTCAGGCGCACCGGGATATTCTGAACGCGTGCCGGAAGTACGGTTTGCGGGTGTAAAATTTTCGCACCAAAATAAGCCAGCTCTGCCGCTTCATTAAACGAGAGTTGCTCAATTTTCTTTGTCTTGTCAACAAAACGCGGATCATTGTTGTGGAATCCGTCAATATCTGTCCAAATCTGGATTTCTTCTGCATCAATTGCTGCTCCAATTAGTGAAGCAGTGTAATCGCTCCCACCGCGCTGCAGGTTATCAATTTCTCCTTCTGCATTGCGGCAAATAAAACCCTGTGTAATGTAATAGTCCGAATCCCCGACTTGCTGCATTACAGGTTGTATGTTTTTTCTTATATGTTGTAAATCAGCTGATTTATCCTCATCAATACGCATAAAATCGAGAGCCGGAAGCAACTTTGTATTGAAACCATTTTCAATCATTAAAAGCGTAAAAAGCTGTGTTGAAATTAATTCGCCCTGCGCCAGAATGGCATTTTCAGCAGCAAGATTAAAACTTCCGGAAGTAAATGATTTTATTGTATCGAAACTTTCTTTTACCACTTCCGATCCTTTGTGTACATTTTCTTCTTTCTCAAAAAGCTCCGTGACCACTTTTTTGTATTTGGCTTCCAGGTTTCCGATGAAAATTCGTGCTGTATCTTTATTCTTTTTTTGAAGATATCCGGCTATTTCGACCAGCGAATTTGTGGTTCCTGACATGGCAGAAAGCACCACAATTTTTTGTTCTCCGTCAGTAATGATTTTCATTACGGCCCTCATGTTCTCCGGCGAACCAACCGATGTTCCGCCAAATTTTAAAACTTTCATAATAGCTTGTTTTTGTAATTGCAAATATGAATAATTTTTTAATGTTTCAACTAAAAACACTTTTCATTTTGAATAAGTATTCAGCACAATTGAATATTTATAATGTATCAGGCCTTGAGTTTTTCGAGAAAGAATTCTACCAAATCTTTGCCCGATGTATCAACAATACCAATTTCAGGGGCATAAACAATTGCTTCAAGACCAACTTCCTCTGCTTTATCTTTTAATGCTTTTGCGTGTAGTGGATGATGATTCAACTCATCCTGCGTAACCGGAATTCCATTATGATGTTTATTATAAATAAAAACCGGTGAACTGCTTTTTCTCATTTTACCAAGAAAATCAAGCTCTGTTCTTATTTTCGATTTTGATTTTAAATCCGGATTACCGGAAGGTTTTAATCCAAATGCCATTGCAATGGAACGCAGTTGTTCAGGAGTTTCAGCAACCGGCACGCCAATAATATCTTTCCATTGAAAAATATCGTAAGTCGATTGTGTGGCAAAAGCTCCGGCGCAGGTTATCCGGGTAGATTCCCGCAGCACCGGATCATCATTTTCCATGTCAGCCATATCATCAGAGAAAGCCAGCCACAGCGCTGTACCGGCGCCGGCAGACCCACCCGAACAGGCAATCTTTGTTTTATCAACATTATATTTTCCCGCATGAAAACGAATGTATTGGAGGCACCTTTTGGAGTCATTTAAACTCGCCATTATCCCATAGGGCTCCTCCGTCATAAAGCGGTAGTTAATAACAGCCACCGAAACGCCGGCGTCGAGAAACCGAACCAAGTCTTCCGAGTCAAAATACTTTGATTTATCGCCGCCAACAAAACCACCACCATGAATATAGATTACCA